>NZ_JAPIVK010000035.1 GCF_026183675.1 Microbulbifer halophilus | reverse complement strand
TTAGGCAAAATCGCCAACTGGACAACTAGGCTGACAGAGTGGGGTGGAGTGCAGCTCTCAATTTAGAGGAGAGCTACGAGTTGATACGTAAAATTGTGAAGTCGGATTTTCCTGATTGTACGTTGCAGATTTGGTATCCGGATCAAGATACGGACGGTTTATTGTATACGCAGAATGTCTCGTATGACTCTGGAATTGTTGAGGCCCCTTTGAGTCTGGATGTATCGATTGAAGAGATGAGAGATAGAATGAAACTTGTCCAGGAAAAAACGTTGAAACCGGAGGAGATATCAGCCTGCAAGCAGGGATTGACCTTTCTTCCGATTCTAGCTGCGCGTCATTTTCGTACGCCGTTTCTTCCTTTTTATTGGCAATCTCTGTCGTTGGAGGGGGAAACGGCTCAATCTAATTAGGCGAAGGGGATGACTGCGACAATCATAGTTCAATAGTCAATTGTTGCTTTATATCCGCTTCGATATCTGTAGAGGTAGCGTGACATCCTGTGCGGGCAAATGACTAAATGGATATAACGAAGAATACCGTGTAAGGGGGAATGATGCGGATAAGGTACGTCTCAATAAGAAATTTCCGTGGCATTCGGGAGTTAGATTGGGCGGTTCCCGATACGAAAATAATCTGTCTGATTGGTCGGGGTGATTCGACAAAGTCAACGATCCTTGAAGCGCTGCGCCGCGTTTTTCATCCGCAATGGAATCTCATGTTTGACGACGCCGATTTCCACCTTTGCAGTCCGGCAAACGCAATCATGATAGAAGTCATCCTGGGTGATCTGCCCGACGTTTTCCGTGACCTCGAAAAATATGGTCATGCGCTGTGCGGCTGGAACACCGAGACACGAACCCGCACCGATGACCCGGGCGATGGCCTGGAAGACGCGCTACGCATCCGCCTCACTGTGTCTGATGATCTGGAACCGTCCTGGTCGGTCATCAAGAACGATGAGGACGAAGGTATACCGTTCAAGGCAACCGACCGGGCGAAGGTGGCAGTCAGCCTGATCGGCGCCGTTTCCGACCGACACCTTACCTGGTCGCGTGGCTCGATACTCAGTCAGCTCACCGAAACGGAGAACATTACCTCATCGCTGGCAGGCGCGGCTCGGGCGGCCAAGTCAGCCCTGGAGGCCCGTCGGGCGGAGGATTTGACCGGCTTTGACGCTGTAGCAGACACCGCTGAGACGACCGCCCGTACACTGGGTGTCAATGTAGCCGAGTCCTACAAGGCGCACCTTGATACCGATGCTATCAACGTGCGGATGGCGGGCCTTGCACTGCATGATGGCGAAATGCCCTTGCGTCAGCTCGGCCTCGGGTCCAAACGTATGCTGACGACCGGTCTGCAAAAACAGGCACTGCGTTCACCGCATGTCACCCTGTTTGACGAAGTCGAAGTCGGCCTTGAGCCGCATCGCATTGCCCGGTTATTGGAGCATTTGAAGGATGACGAGACGGGGCAATATTTCCTGACGACTCACTCGCCTGTCGTGTTGCGTGAACTGACCGTTGATGACCTGCATATCGTCCATTGCGACGGTGGCCGGATCGATGTAGTGGCCGCGAATACGCCGGCCATCGCGGATTCCATTCAGGGTAAAATCCGTTCCGGCGCGGAGGCATTTCTCGCACCCAAGATTGTCGTTTGTGAAGGTGCTACAGAGGTGGGGTTCCTTCGTGGCCTGGACGATCACTGGACTTCCACTGAAGACAAGGAGTCTTTCGCCTATCGCGGGATTGCGTTGTTTGATGCGAGTGGCGCCGGCAAGGTTCGAGAGGTTGCCGAGAACCTGAAATCGCTGGGCTACGATGTAGCCGTGGTGGTTGACTCCGATGCGGATGACCAATTCTCCAATGACGATTCAGGGGCGTTGTGCGGTATCGGCATCACAGTAGTTAAATGGGACGGCGCGTTATCCATAGAGGAACGTGTGTTCGCGGATCTTCCGTGGGCGGCTGTCACGGCATCTTTTGAAGCCGCGCGAACTATCTGGAATGACGATACGCGCCTTCTTGACCAGGTGCAGACCCAGCATGGTGAAGGTTTTGATCGTGACTTCGTAGCATGGACCGACGGTCCGGAATTGCGCACCGCGCTCGGAAAGGCGGCCAAGGCCAGCGACTGGTTTAAGCGACAAAGCTGGGGGCGCGAGTGGGCGGCTGCTGTTTCCGGCCATTTGTCTGACGAGACCATCCGTGACAGTGACTTGATCCGGCAGCTCAGCAGCTTGCGGGGATGGATCGACAATGTGTGAGCTGTCTGCCATTCTCGCCGCGCATCAAGGGGCTGGCTATGTTGTTGCCCCCGCTGGATATGGTAAGACACACTTGATCGCTGAATCTACGGCCCGTAGCACTGGACGGCAACTGATCTTGACCCACACCTATGCGGGCGTGAACGCCCTACGGCGCAAGATGCGTATCCTTGGTGTCAGTGATAGGCTTTACCGTATAGACACGATCGCAAGCTGGATTCTACGACTTTCGCTTTCGTATTCAGGTACATCGGGCTGGAACGAGGAGCGCCCCGCCAACAACGCGCGGTGGAACGCACTGTATGAATCCTGTTCTGGCCTGATCGATCATGAATTTATCCGCAGAATTGTGCGCGCATCCTATGATGGGCTCTATGTTGATGAGTATCAGGACTGTTCGATTGCGCAGCACGGAATCGTTCTCAAGCTGGCGCGAGACCTACCGAGCCGGGTGTTGGGTGACCCCTTGCAGGGCATCTTCGACTTTGAAGGCCAAAATCCAGTGGATTGGGCGCGTGACGTTGAAGGGAACTTTGAGTGTCTTGGCATGCTCGATGTGCCGCATCGCTGGATTCAGGCAGGCGCCGGTGATCTCGGCTCATGGCTGCAAAATGTCCGTACACGTATCGAGCAGGGCCAGCCTATCGATCTGAATGCAGGCCGCCCGGCTGCTGTTACGTTCAAACCAGCCAATGCTGATCCGCAAGCGCTTATCCGGTCGCAGGGTAACATATGCCGTTTTTTTCAGTGCGAACGGGGTCATACCGTGATTGCCATTCATCGGGGCAGTCAGGAGTACAAGGCAAAGTGCCACAAGTTGTCGCAGAGCCTTGGAGGCCGTTTCTCGTCTATCGAGGAGGTGGAAGGTAAAGCCTTGTTTTCGTTTATTCGAAAGCTGGAGCGGGCGCGGACCGACGCGGCGCGCTTGAAAGAGGTTATTGCCTTCGCCAAACAGTGCATGACTGCCGTTACGCGGAATTTGCCGGCCGCGACCCGTCGCGGTGAACACATGAATGTCCGTGCTAACACCCGCAACCCCGAAGCGGCTCGTTGGGCCAATGCCTGTCTTGCCTCGCTCGACAGTTCCGCCATAATCGGCTTTCTACTGGCGATGAAGCAAGCCCCCGGTGTTAATGTCGTTCGCGCCGATCTATTCTACCGGGTTTTGGGTGTACTTAACAAAGCTGTATTGCATCCGGAGCTGTCCCTGGCTGAAGCCGCCGAAAAATATCACGGCGAGTTTCGCCACAAGGGCCGTCCAGTCGGACGGCGCCGATTGATCGGCACGACACTGCTGGTTAAAGGGCTGGAATTCGATCATGCCATTGTTCTTGACGCAACATCCCTTTCAAAGAAAGAGTTGTATGTTGCGCTCACTCGTGGAGCTCGGTCTCTGACGATTGTCTCGACCAGCCCGGTGCTGAACCCGGGAGGGTGAATGAACTCAACG
This sequence comes from Microbulbifer halophilus, assembly GCF_026183675.1. GTDB lineage: Bacteria > Pseudomonadota > Gammaproteobacteria > Pseudomonadales > Cellvibrionaceae > Microbulbifer > Microbulbifer halophilus. The sequence continues at coordinate 39,764 of NZ_JAPIVK010000035.1, read as the reverse complement.
AAGAAAGACAAGAAGCAGGCGGATGGGTGGCTCGATAATCTAAAAAGCCTCGTCCAGAAGAAACCTCTGGTGGTCTTTCAGTTCGATGATGAGGAGTGGTCGCGCCTGCGTGAGTCACGGCGCGGCGCCAATGAATTCACAATCGCCCGGTCGCATGATTTGTTTGAGAAGGTTCGCGTACCGACGGCATGTCTGGTGATTGGGAGGGGCGACGACAGCGGCGAGATTTACTTCGGGCTGGCCAGCTCACGCAGCGCTGTCACGACGTTGGAATCGCGGATCAAGGTCAAGCGTGCCTCGCATATTAAGCCTTCGTCGAAGTCGGATATCATCAAGCTTGTGACTGACAAAGCGCATGGGCGTAATCTCCGTAAGCGACTGGCTACCCGCGAGTCCGTAATCGCATTGTCGCCCAAGCTTAGCGTTCACCTTCTCGAACAACTGGCAGCCATTGAGTCGAATCACGGTGCAATGCGCGCAGCCGTCGCGTCATTGTTTGCGCCTAAATACTATCGCGGCATGGATGCAATGCAGGAAGACGCCGTGCACACGGCCCTGCGGGCGTTCGGCCTTTCTCCCGATGATCAAGCGAATTCCGTTGAACTCGTCCGAGGGCAGGATACGGCGCTGGCTCGTGTCAATATTATGGAAGATTCCGTCGTCGAACATGACGCACGCACCTTTCCTGACTACGAACTGACTGGCAGCGATATCACAGGCCAGGCCATATTCGAGCGGGGACATGAACGGCTTGAAATCTTTACAGCCAATCGCCGGCCGTTAGAAAAGGTCTTCGGTGTCGATCTCATCTATGTCAACACGACGCGACAGAATATCGTCACGGTCCAATACAAGATGCTTGAGCCCGATAGGCGCAAGGACGATGAAACCGACTGGATTTACCGACCGGATGCAAATCTTGACTCCGAGATAGAACGGATGCGTAAGTTCAGCCAGGAACACCCGGCCGGCGCTTACGAGTATCGTCTGAACCCGCAGGTCTTCTATCTCAAATTCGTTAAGCGCGACGGCGCACTTGGTAATGCTGGGATCGTTTTGCCGATCGATCACTTCGAACGGCTGCGGGCTGACCCGTCATGTAAAGGGCCGCGTGGGGCTATCCGCGTGAGCTTTGAGAGCCTTGCAGGGCGCTATTTGCGGCAGGGACCATTTCTCGACCTTATCCGTGCCGGCTACCTCGGCGCCACTGCGAAAACGACAGCTTATCTCAAGGACCTGGTTGACGCTGTCGTCAAGGGTGACAGAGCAGTTGTCGGCGCTATACAGTCTTATAGAGAAGAGGGCGAGAGGTTCTCGCGTATTGCGGATGACTTGTCGGACTACGACCCTTCCGACGATGAGTTTTGATATATAGCTACGACATCAGCACATCCCATAAGCTTCCATGTCTGGATAAGGCGAATGAAGGAGGTGGGTTTTGGACAGTAGGGGGTGCTGCCGGAAACACCATCCAAGCCCACTACAAGTTGCCGCGGTATACACCAAATGATCCTTGTTGTTGGATGATTTGAAGAGATGGCGACCCAATCGAGCGTGGATTTTTGCGACGGTAATTGTCTCTCACGTAACGACGGATGAAACTATTTGATTCAACTGGGATTTAAGCGGTCGCGCGCTCATTTGCAACTCTGCTAATATGTCACCTGGTTGATGATGGTGTGAGAAACACCGCCGCCGGAAAAATCGCTGCGTCACCCGCGGGAACAAAGAGCTGGCGATTCTGACGGTAAACGCGACGGTAAAGCTCACTGTCAGCCATTTTTAAATCCTTTACCTTCAATGGGTTAGACCCCTTGTTGATGATTGAGTGGGAATAATTCCCTGTCTGGCACTGACTGGCAGTCAATAGCACAAAATCCTGCCTAAGCCCGTGTAATTACGGGCTTTTTTTGGTTTTTCTGTCTGGTATTGTCAGGCACTTTGTGGCTGCTCCAAGCACTTTTTTTTCATGACATTAATGTTGGTATGTAGTGGCTGTAGTGGCATAGTGAATTTGGGTCTCCAAAATTCGCCGTGCCGCCTTTTTAGCCGAGCAGCTGCGCGCGAGCGGCCTCAAACCCTTCACGTAGCTCGCTATATTCGGCCCCAAGGCCTTCGACGCAATAGCTGTTCAAAAACTGCCGGCCGGCAAAGAGCTTTCGGTCGGTCTCGGTCAACTTGGCCTCCTCGCAGAGCCTGTTCCATTCACTGGCAATCGTTGCGAATTGGTCCTCAATGATGACCTCGGCTTCCTGGTCATTGAGCAGGAAATCAGGAGCGGCCGCGAGGCAGCTATGCAGCGTGCTCATACGGTTTTCACCCTTGATCAGCATTGCCTGTGTCGCCTCGTTGCCGGTTCTCCCCTGCGGGCAGATGTCATAGGCGGGGGTCAAGGTGAGCATCTCGCCGTCCCAGAAGGCGGCATGGTTGCGGGCATGGTCGTCCGTGTTGCCGCACAGGATATTGAAAACGATCCGTCCGTAGAGTTCTCGCAGCGTTTCCTTTGGCTCGGTGAAGCGGTGACGGATGATCTCGGCAAGGTCCTCATAAGAAGCATAGCGCGCCATCATTTCGTCAAGACCGAGCATCGTCAGAGCTGAAACCATCGCTCTGTGCTGCCAGCCAGCCTCTGATTTGATGCGATCAAAGCGTTCGATGAGCAGCACGTCCTTGCCGGCAGCCGCGATCATCGAGACAGGGGCAACATTGAGGTCACACACAGCCGCGAGCTTCATGGCGATAAATTCCGCCTTCACGACGCTGTAAATGTCCGTGCTCGACGAGAACTTGGCGATCATTTTGTGATCGCCGTTGTCGACCAGGGCTTTCGGACGGGCGCCGCCGATCGACGTGCCGTGGTTCAAAGCCTGGTCGAGAGCTGGCGTCAGCGGGACGCCTTTCTCGATCCGTTCGGCCGCTTCCAGCAATTCCTCATAGGACGCTTCTGCCTTGAGGCGGGGAACGTATTCCGTGGCGGAATGCTGAAAATCGAGTGCACCGATCCGGTCCGATCCCGACTCAAGTAAATAGGTGAGCTCGGTGATGTCGCTGGCTTCGGTCTCGGCGGCCTTGGCACCCACCAGATGGTTGATGATAACCCTGCGGCCCCAAGCGTCGGGCGAGCCGTCACGAATGCAACTGGCCATTGACAGGCCGGCGGCCGGTTCGATCAGGCCGCGGCGGAGCGGAAGTTCGGGGTCGTAGATCGGGATTGCGCCATCGCGGCGCAGATAGCTGGCACCATAGTTGAAGTCGTAGGTATCCCCGTTCTGTGTGATGCGACCGGCAACGACGGGTTGCGTTTCTCCCGGCAGCCAAATCCAGACATAGGCCTCTTTGTGCTGCGTAAACTTAGAAGTCATCATCGACCTCCTGCCTACCATGGCGAACGCTCTTAGGCAGCAGCGTCAGTTTTTCTTCGAGGCGGGCGTTGTGCATCGCAAGTGTCCGGTCGTCGAAATCGAACAGACGGACGCCGACAAGTGCGGCAACCTCGAAGACGATGCCGATCTCAGAACCGGCTTCGCCGTTTTCGATATTGCGGAGGGTCTTGCGGGTGATGCCTGCGCGTTCAGACAGTTCGGTAGCCGTAAGTTTGCGCTCCAAACGGCCGGCCTTGATTAGCTTGCCGAGGATCGAGAGCGCCTGCTTTGTGACGCGAGAGTAGCTGCGTGCCCGTTTCATCGCCATCCCGTTGATTTGAGTAATTTAAGACCCACAAGGGGGTTTGTGGGCTTTTAAATGCTCATTATGGGCCAACTTGGGCAAGATACCAAGTTCATGAGTAATTTATGATCCACAAGGCCGTTATATGGCTCTTTAAATGCTCATGGTTGAGGTTGAGGTTGAGGTTGAGGTTGAGTTGAGAGGGCGTACTCTCAAACTTATCTGCAAAGTAGGATTAGGTGGTGGCCTATGGGTCGACCATACCCCTCTGTGTTTCCCTCGGTCTGTGACTGGGGAACGGCAGTTCTCTGCGCATCCGGGTCGTTCATACGGAGATCCGCTAGTGGGCCGTGCGTAAAGTTGTGTAACAAAGGAGCACAGCCAAAGCGTCCAGATCAAGGCGAGAAAGCGCCGGGATAGTGGTTCTATTTCGAGCTTTCTCAACGCAGAGTTGGGCGTTTTGGCGCAGCGAACTGTTACAGAACTTTTCGCACGGCCCACTAGGTCCGCTCAGCCGTCTATTACGTAGCCAGAGGATTGCATAAAGTACCTGGCTGCCCGAAGTTGAATCCGTGTGTCCTTGCATTTGCTCTGGATAGCCATTTTCCATCTGGTTACTTAAAGGTGGTGTATGTTTCCTGTATCGATTAAGGGGGTGTTGCTGTTGCCATCGGAGGAGGTGGTACTGGCACTTAATTCCCGTCATGAATGGGAGCTGCCGGGTGGGCGTATAGAGGTTGGAGAGGATCCTGAATACTGCCTGGCAAGGGAATTCAGGGAAGAGTGCAGTGTGGATGTTGATGTAAAGGTTATTATCGACACTTATCTGTTCGAAGTGATCCCGGCCAGACATGTGTTCATTGCTACCTATGGTTGTCATCTGTCAGGGAAATTCAAGCCACTGGTCAGTCATGAACACCAGAGAATCGCAACGTTCGCGATTGACGAGCTACCTGAGAATCTGCCCGCAGGCTATGTGAAATCCATTCGAACATGGCGCTCCATACTTGCTGATCAGGTAAGGCATGGCTGCGTTCCCTGATATCAGGGAAATCTCGTATCACGCACGGCCGTGCTAGCGCGGCTGGTTGGCGATGTGATTTTCTCCCCATTGTTTCATCGCTTCGAGTATCGGGGCGAGCGTTGTTCCGAAAGCGGTCAGGGAGTATTCGACCCGGGGAGGCACTTCCGGAAAGACTTCCCGGTTGACGATGCCATCGGCTTCAAGTTGGCGCAGCTGTAGCGTCAGGGAGCGCTGGGTGACGCCGCCTATCAGTTTTCGCAGTTCGCCAAACCTTTTGGTTCCTCCAAGCAGATAGTGAATGATCAGCGGTTTCCACTTGCCGCCCATGACATCGACGGTGGCCTCGACGGCACAGATATATTGCTTGCGTGGCGCACTCATTGCTTGGCCTATAGTATAGTTAATATCCTTAGATATCATTCTTGTGCCTACTTGTCAAAAGTATCCCTTTCTTTGATCCTGAGCGGGTAAAGATTGGCCGAGATGGGCCAATCGTGAAACAGCCTGGAGGCTTTTATGAAAGCGGTTTATTACGAACGTCAGGGAGAGGCGCGAGATGTGTTGGTCTTGGGGGAAATACCGGTGTCCGAGCCCGGGCCCGGGGAAGTTCGGGTCCGGGTTTATGTTTCAGGCCTGAATCCAACGGATATCAAGGCGCGCACAGGATTCTCTTCATCCATGGCCTTTCCTCGAATTATTCCCCATCAGGATGGGGCTGGTGTCATCGATGCGGTAGGTGAGCAGGTATCCGCGGAGCGGATCGGAGAGCGTGTATGGATCTACGAGGCGCAATATGGCGGGGCCAATGGTACGGCAGCTGAATATGTCGTGGTCCCGTCCCTGCAAGCGGTGCCGTTGCCCGAAAATGTCCCCTTTGATATTGGCGCTACCTTGGGGATTCCAGCCCTGACTGCGCACCGCTGTTTGTTCGCCGATGGTGAACTGAGTGGTCGCCGGGTGTTGGTGCACGGCGGCGCCGGTGTAGTGGGAACAGCGACCATCCTGCTGGCCAAGTGGGCGGGTGCCTGGGTGGCAACGACGGTGGCTGGAGAAATGCAGGCGGAGGTCGCCAGTGCTAATGGTGCAGACTTGATCATTGACCGGTTTGAGGAAAATGTCGCTGATGTCATTCTAGATGCAACGGACGGTGCCGGGGTCGAACGCATCGTCGATGTCAATGTGAAATCCAATCTGGATACAGACTTGAGGTGTCTGGCGCAGGGTGGTGTCGTCAGTGCATACGCGGTTGATGGTGCCGGGGACGAGCTTTCACTGCCGATGTTGAAAGCGATGATGCAGGGAGTTGTCCTGCGTTTTGTCTATATCTATCACGTGTCCGACGAGGCCAAGAAAACGGCGATTACGGATATCAACCAGTGCCTCGCGGCAGGTGTATACAAGCCGAGAATTGGACTGAACCTGGGGCTCGATCATATTGCAGAGGCACACGAAGCGCTGGAATCCGGCAAGGTCTTGGGGAAGGTGCTTATATCAAATGGTTAAGAAGGTGGTAGAAGTCAGGTTGCCCCTGGGTAATGGAAATATGCTGACCGTTGAGCACCAGCTCTATTGATCTGGCAATAGCTCGAATATCTTACATTTTAAACGATTACAAATAAGCTCCAGCATATCGATCGTCACATTCTGCTGGCCACTTTCAATACGGGCGAGTGTGGACTGGCTGATAGCCAGCTTTTTGGCAAACTCTTGCTGGCCCAGTCCCATGGCATCCCGCTTGGCTCGGAGCTGGCGGGCGAGGACTGTGCGAAATTTGAGTTGATTGCTAACCATATGTGGGTTATAAGATAGAAGCTAACCCGCATGTGGGTAATTTTCTGCTGGCTATAGACCTGTTGGCGATATCCGGGTCGGGAGGAAGCCCCAGTGTTTTGGATTTGATCAAAGGAGGGGAGGGGGATGCATCGTCAGTTGACTGACAGCCTGTTTGAGGAGCCGTCATTGCGGGTCAGGTTGGAGGAGGACCTCTATCTCCAAGTGGACAAACTGGTAGCCTTGGTGGCGGTACAAACCGCCTTGGATAATGGCGATTACCAACCGAACCCGGCAATTCGCAATCACTATTCTCTTGTTATTGAAGAGCACGCCCTTGCTATCCGAGAGCTTTTGAGGCAGCTGTTCAGCAATTCGTAATACTAGTTCAATTTGACTTAAGTTTTCCCGATCCCAATCGGGGACGAAATAGGCGCCGACCGAAATGGCTGTGGTCGAGGCGAGAAAGTCCGCATTGGCCTCTTCGATAGTGTGCGCTCACGGCCACCGACTGCATTTATTTCCTTTCCCGGCCCCCGTTCGGGATCTCCCATTGACTGCGTCTCCCCGAACCTCTCCCCGCAACACAGTTGCTAGTCTTTCATGGATTGCCGGTGCCCTTTTGCGGCCGCCGGCTGTGTTTTGTGGGAGAGCGAAGCATCCATGCTGCATGAACTGGGATTTGGCGGAATGCTGTTCAGCCCGATGGTGGTATTCGTCTCCATCGCCCTTGTACTGACGTTCATCTCGGGCCTGGTAATGGACCAACTGGATCTGCGGCGACTGATCTGGAGGGAGGCCTGGTTCGATGTCGGGCTTTTCGTCTGTTACCTGGCGCTGGCGGTATATCTGTTCGGGAGCTGGATCTGACCCATGGAAAAGCTGTTGCGTATCGGGATCACCCTGGCGGTTGTGGCCGCGGCCATCGCAGCCGGTACCTGGGTCTGGAATTACTACCTGTATTCGCCGTGGACGCGCGACGGCCGGGTTCGCGCCGACGTCATCATCATTGCGCCGGGTGTGTCCGGCTGGGTGACCCGGCTGGCGGTCGAGAACCACCAGCGGGTGGAAAAGGGTGACCTGCTGTTTGCCATTGATGATGCCCGTTTCAGGCCGGAAGTCGCTGAAGCCGAAGCACGGGTAGAGCAGAAGCGGGTGGCCTGGGAGCTGGCCAAACGCCAGGATCGGCGCCTGTCCGGGCGCGAGGCCGCCAGCGAGGAGGATATCGATGTCTATCGTATCCGGGCGGAGGCCGCGAAGGCCGATTACGACCTGGCCCGGGCGCAGTTGGAGGCGGCCCGTGTCGATCTGCAGCGCGCGCAGGTGGTAGCGCCCAAGAGCGGCATCGTCAGCAACCTGACATTGCGCGAGGGCAACTACGTCACGCGCGGTTCCCCGGTCCTGTCCCTGATCGAGACCGGTTCCTTTTATGTCACCGGTTATTTCGAGGAGACCAAATTGCAGCTCGTGCACGTGGGGCAGACAGCCCGTATCCGGCTGATGGGGAGCGACCGCAGGTTGACCGGCAGGGTGGTCAGCATCGCCGGGGGCATTGCCGACAGCAACACCAACGGCAACAGCCAGTTGTTGCCGGAGGTCCAGCAGGTTTTCAACTGGGTGCGGCTGGCACAGCGTATACCGGTGGATATAGCGCTGGACCCGCTGCCCGACGATGTGAATATCAGCGCGGGCATGACCGTGTCGATTTACCTCGACCAAGAGTAGGGGCTGGCCATGACGCTGCCTCCCGTACTCGCCCAGTTGCTGATGCCCGACCGGCGCTCGGTCATTTTCGCCTGCAAGGGCGTTCTCGCCATGGCCCTGGCGTTGTATGTCGCCATGTACCTGCAGTTGGAACGCCCCTACTGGGCACTGATATCCGCAATGTTCCTGCAGATACGCCCGGAAAGCGGCCTGGTGATCGAAAAGGCGCTGTGCCAGATCTTCGGTTCGGTCGCCGGTGGCGCTGTCGGGATCCTGATCCTGGCGTTCCTGTCCGATTATCCGCTACTGGCGCTGGGGTGCCTGACGGTGTGGATCGGCTTCAACTCCGCCGCCGCTTCCATGGTTCACAACATCAACTATATCTACGCATTTGCCATGGCGGGGATGACTGCCGGTCTGGTGGTTATCGTGGTAATGGTCGATGCGAGTACGGTGGACAGCGAGGCCATCTTTGCCGTCGCTCGCGCGCGGATCAGTGAGATCAGTATCGGGGCGGTCTGTGCCATGCTGGTCAGCCAACTGGTGTGGCCGGTGACAGTAAAGGACAACCTGCGCTTTCACGCCCGCACCGCCATCAATCGGACCCTGGAGTATCTGGCACTGGAACTGGATCCCGGCAGCTCCCGCGCACAGCGCCGGGAGTGCACGGATTCGATCCTGGAAACCCTGGTGGTCGTCAGTGACGATTCCAGTGCCGCTGTTTACGAGGGGCCCGAGGGGCCGGGCAGGGGGCGGGCGGCGAGCCTGTTGTGCAACCGTATTCTGTCGTTGCTAGCGGTGGTACAGATTCTCGGCCGTTTCCGTCGCGAACACGCGGAGCAGGTTTCGCCGGCATTCGCCGGACTGTTGGCAATACTGCGCCGGCGGCTCCGCGGGATTGCGGAGGCGGACGGTTATGGGGAGTCCTATCGACTGGCACAGGGGTTGCGCCGGGAATTGGCGGCGCTGTGTGCCGACTGGGAAGGTGAGTCGGCCATTGTATCCCGACTGAGCCAGACGGCGGTGGAAATGGTGGCGGACCTGGTGGTTGTTCTGCGGGCTTATAACGCCTTGCAGCACCGGGACCGGACCCTGCTCAATGCGCCGAGCCTGAAAACCCATCGCGATCCGCTGATCGGTGCGGTCAACGGTTTCCGTACGGCGGCGGTCTTTGCGATCGGGGCCTTCGTCTGGATCCAGACGGCCAGTCCCGCGGCCACCATGTTGATGATTCTGCCGGTGGTCTTCTCGGTCATGTTCGCGCGCTTCTCGATGCTGGCGCTGTCGTCGATACTGCCGCGCCTGCTGGTCGGGGTGGTGGTCGCCATCCCGGTGGCACTGATCTTCGGGCTGGGGCTGCTGTCCCGGGGCAGCGGTGATTTCGAGGTCCTGGTACTGGTTCTGGCGGGGCCGTATTTTGTCGGCCTGCTGATGCTCGCCAGCCAGCCGACCCTTCCTTACGGGCTGGGCTTTTCCGTTTCGTTTACCATCATCACGCAGCCTGGCAACAACATCATCCTTGATGCGGCTGCGGCGGCCAGCACGGCGCTGGGGCTGTTCGTCGGCATCGGTATCCTGTTCTGGGTGTTCAGGCTGCTTTCACCTCCTGACAGCCAACTGCTGCAGCGGCGCCTGATTCACTCGACTGCCCGCGATCTCAAGGATCTGGGGAGTCGCGAACAGCCGGAGGATTGGTTCAATGGCCGGATGGGGGAGCGGCTGCTGCGGCTGGCCAACTACGATTTGGCCGGTGGCTCCGGTACCAGGCATATGACCGACCTGGGGTTCACCGGCCTCAACCTGGGACACGTATCTGTCCGGTTGCGCCGGCTGATCCGGAATCATCGCTCGCCGGCCGTCGATCGGTGGCTGGGGGAGTGGCAGGAAGTGCTATCGGAAACCTACCTCAAAAGTTCCCGCGGCGAACTGTATCCCCGTTTTCGGGAAGTCAGCGGGCGGCTCCTGGAGGCGATTCACGACGCTGGGGAACCCGGCCGGCAGACGGTGATCATCGAGGGGTTGCTTGAACGCCTGACGCTGACGCTGGAGCGGACGGCGCGCGAGATTGCGGATAACTCTCCGGGGCGGTTTGCCGGTTGGGCGGGAAAGACTGCGGATCCGCAGTAGAAAAAGGCGTGGTGGCTTCAAAATTGAGCAGCCGGGGCGAGGGAGCCACTTGTGGATTGTTCCATCCTTCACGACGCGCGCCCGCACAAGGTTGAGAAAGGGCGCGGAATCTTCGGTGGCGCCAGTGGGGTGGAACTGTCGGCCCTGTCCGTGGCCGGGGGTAGCATCCTGACTCCTGCCTTTACTGGTTGGCAGCCTTGAAATTTCTCACTTCCTGATTGAATTGATCGCCGATTTCGTGCATGGAATCAACGGCGGTATTGTGCTCTTCCAACCGCGCTTCGACCTTGGCCTGTAGTTGCTTGGCTTCCTCGCTTTCCGGCTCGACGCCGGATTCCTTCGCTGCCGCCATTGCCGCCTGGTTTTCCTGCTCCAGGCATTTGAGATACTGGTCGCCCTCCTCCATGTACTGCTTGACGGCCTGTTGACCCTGCACCATGGCTTCTTTACTGGCCTTGTTGCCATCGGGGATTTCCGGCGGTTGGGGCTTATCGCACTCAGCGAAGGCGGTGCTGGCAATGAGGAAAGCGGTTGCCGCGATGAGTGGTTGCTGGAGTAGTCGCATGAACATGAAGGCGCTCCTGTTTCAGTGTGTTTGCGGGCGATAAACTGTCAACCGGCTCCGCACCTGTCTCGGCAATGGCGGATCTGTAATCGGTTTTCTGGGATGCTCAGGACAACACCTGTTCCAATCTCGAGTTCCAAGGTTATGAATGGGCAAGCCCGTCGCGGTTTGATCGCTATTTTTATCGAGACGCCATGAGAGCATTGTAAAGGGGGGCTCTGCAATCCAGAATCGCCCGGGGTGTGCACTGATCCTGGCCTGCGGGACCGACGGTTGGGGCGATCAGATCCCGTTGCAAGGAGGATGGCCCGCCCGAAGCCGTGTCTGTTGGGCAGATGGAACCGCGGCGCAAATTGTCGCATTATCGATGCGTTTTGCCGGATGGCGCTTTATCTTGTCTTTGATAATGAGTATCATTTCTGGCCAATTCACGGAGGGGAGTTCCTATGCAATCTTTACCACAAATGCGGAAGCTGGTATTCGGCCTGTTTGCCCTGCTGGCGGCGGGGCAGGTTTTGGCCCACGGTGCCGTCGGCGACCACGTCAACGATCTGAAGGGGCACCTGGACCAGTATTCGGAAGAAGTGGAGTGGCTGGTCACCAAATTTGACGGTGTTGTCGATACCTATGAGGAACAGGGCCAGAAGGCGACGGATTCAGACGCGCTGGCGGAGTACTGGGAAGAGGTGGACTTCCATCTGGCCATTGAAACCAACCACGTACCCACCTACGCCAATATCTGGCAGGGGATTTACGGGGTCAAGCAGGCCATTGATAACGGCGCACCGCTAGAGCAGGTGCGTGAAGAGCAGGCCGAGCTGGACCGGACACTGTGGCAGGCGCTGGGTGCCGTGAAGCTGGCGGCCCAGTATCAGGAGAAAGGCCTGCTGGCCGAGGTGCAGACCACCGAAACGGAACCGACCACCGCCCCGGAAACCCTGGAAGATATCAAGCATCGCCTGGACCGTGTGGTGGCCAAGTACGCCGAGAAGCTGCCGGAAGCCGCCACCACCATCGTCCACGATACCTACCTGCAGCGTTTCGAAGGCGTTGAAGGGGCCCTGATCGAGCAGGACGCCGCGCTGGTGGAAGATCTGGAGAAAGACTTCAACGTGACCCTGCCGCAGGCACTGAAAGGCGATGCGTCGGTCGACGATGTGCGCAATGTGGTGAAAGCCATGCAGGCCAAGCTGGACAGGGCCAAGACCCTGCTGGTGGAAGCCGAAAAAGACCGCAAGGATGTTTTCTGAGGCAGTAGGGGCATCAAGTGCAGCGCAGAACTTTTATACAGACCCTGGCGGCGGCCGGCGCGCTCGGCGGCCTGCCGCTGTCGGTCGGCCGCAGCCTGGCGGCTGCCGGTGCCGACGGCGCCATCTCGGTGGAGCAGTTGCCGCCGCTCGAGGGCGATATCACCCTCTACCTGGGGCGCGGTGAGGGCGGTCTCTACGAAAACGTCCTCGAGGCCATCCGCAAGCGCAATCCCGGGTTGAACCTGGAGGTGCGGCGCGGCTCCACTGCCGCCCTGGCCAACACCATCGTCGCCGAAGCCGAGGCCGGTGTGCGCCGGGCGGATATCTTCTGGGCGGTGGATTCGGGCGCAATCGGCCTGGTCTCGGATGCGGGCCTCGCCCGGCCGTTGCCGGCGGATCTCACCGGGCAGCTCAAAACCGGTTTCCAGTACCCGCAGTGGGCGCCGGTTACCGGGCGTATCCGCACCCTGCCGTACAACACCGAGCGGCTGACGCCCGAACAGATCCCCGACAGTGTCATGGCACTGGCGGATAGCGACCTCTCCATCGGCTGGGCGCCGGCCTACGCCTCGTTCCAGTCATTCGTTACCGCCATGCGCCTGGTGGAAGGGGACAAGGCCACCGCCGACTGGTTGCGAGGTGTCAGTGAGCGCGCCAAAAGCTACGCCGGCGAGCTGGGTGTGGTGATGGGAGTCGAGCGGGGCGAAGTGGACCTGGGCTTTGCCAATCACTACTACACCCTGCGACTGAAATCCGGCAAGCCCGATGCCAGTGTCGACCTGGCGTTCAGCAACGATGACGCCGGCTGCCTGGTGAACGCCTCCGGGATCCTGGCGTTGAGCGAAGGGGATCTGCCGGTCAACTTCATTCGCTACCTGCTGAGCCGCGAAGTGCAATCCTACCTGGCCTCGGAAGCCTACGAGATTCCGCTGGTCGAGGGCGTGGCGGCGCCGCAGGGGCTGCCGCCGCTGGACAGGATTTCGCCGCCGGAAGTGGACCTGACCCGCCTGGCCGATCTCCGCCCGACGCTCGACCTGATGCGCAGTGTCGGAGTGCTATGAGCCGCTGGCCCCTTGCCCGCTGGCCCGGCTCCTACCCCCTGGCTCTGATCATTGCGCTGCTGGCGCTGGTGCCGGTGGGAGTGCTGTTCGGATTGGCTTCCGACAGCGCGCAGCTGTTTGACGCCCACAACCTCCGGGTACTCACCAATACATTGCTGTTGATGGTGTTGACGGTGGCGGGCTCGATAGTGATCGGTGTGCCGCTGGCGGTGATCACCGCCTACGTGCAACTGCCCTGGCGCAAGCTGTGGCTGATCCTGCTGGCGGCGCCGCTGGCCATACCCAGCTATATCGGTGCCTTTACCCTCTACGCCGCCTTTGGTCCCGGGGGCGAGATCGAGAACCTGTCGGGGTTGCCGACGCCGTCCGTGGACGGGCTGGCCGGCGCCACCCTGGTGATGACGCTCTATTCCTATCCCTTCGTGATGCTGACCACCCGGGCCTCGCTGTTGAGCCTGGACGCCAGCCTGGTGAATGCCGCCCGTACCCTGGGCATGACACTCGGCGCCAGTCTCTGGCGGGTGGTGTTGCCGCGCGCGATCACCGGTATCACCGCCGGCGGCCTGCTGGTGGCCCTGTATACGCTGTCGGATTTCGGTACCCCGGCGATCATGCGCCTGGATACCTTCACCCGCGTCATTTTTGTGGAGTACAACGCCTTCGGTCTCAGCCAGGCGGCCATGTTGTCGCTGCAACTGCTGGTGATTGTGGGCCTTGTGCTGTTCCTGGAATCCCGCGTGCGCGGCAATGCCGAAAAGCCCGGCCGTCACCTGACACTCTGGCCCGGCGCCGGACAGAGACTGGCCATGCTGCTGGCAGTGGCACCGGTGACCCTGCTGGCGATTGTCCTGCCGCTGCTGGTGTTCGGGATCTGGCTACTGCGCGAGGGCACCGGCGGTTTTGAATTCCGCTATGCCTGGAATTCCGTTCACGCCTCCTTCCTGGCGGCACTGGCCGCCGTGGTGCTGGCAGTACCGGTGGCCCACGCCGCCATTGCCGGCAGGGCGGGGCGACTGATGGAGCGGGTGACCTATTTCGGCTTCGGTGTGCCCGGTATCGTGATGGGCACGGCCCTGGTCTATGTGGGCCTGCAATTGCCGTTTCTCTACCAGACGCTGGGCCTGCTGGTGCTAGCCTATGTGCTGCGCTTTCTGCCACTGGCAGTGGGCTCGGTGCGCTCCACGGCCGAGGGGCTGGACCCCGGCCTGGTGAAGGCGGCGCGCCTGCTCGGGGCCAGCCCGGGAGAGGCCTTCCGGCGTGTGACTCTGCCGCTGACGCTGCGCGGCATGGTGGCCGGTGGGGCACTGGTGTTCCTGGAAGCCATGCGCGAATTGCCGGCGACGCTGCTGTTGGGTCCCACCGGCTTTGAAACCCTGGCCACCTACTTGTGGCGCGTGTACGAAGCGGGGTATTTTGGCCGCGCGGCCATTCCCGGCCTGCTGCTGGTACTGATGTCGGCGCTGGGACTGGCCCTGATGTTGTCCGGCGAACGCCGGGCCGAATTCGATGTTACAGAGAATCCCCAAAGTTGATGCTGAAGGTTAGCAATCTGTCCGTGAATTACGGTTCCACCCGCGTGGTGGAGAACCTGGACCTGGCGCTCGCGGACGACGAGGTCCTGATGCTGGTGGGCCCCACCGGTTGTGGCAAAACCACCATCCTGCAGGCGCTGGCCGGCCTGATCCCGATTTCCGGAGGCGAGATTCAACTGGGTGCCTGGCAGTCGACACCGGGCAGAAGGGTGCCGCCGGAGAAGCGCAATGTGGGCATGGTGTTCCAGGACTTTGCGCTGTTTCCGCACCTCACCGTGGAGCAGAATGTGTGTTTCCGCCTGACGGATACGTCGCTGGCGGATCACTGGCTGAAACTGCTGGGACTGGACGATTTCCGTCACGCCAAACCCGGGCGCCTCTCCGGCGGCCAGAAACAGCGGGTCGCGCTGGCCCGGACCCTGGCCCACGAGCCGGCCTTCATCCTGCTGGACGAGCCCCTCTCGAACCTGGATGCCGCCCTCAAGGACAGCCTGCGCTGGGAAATCCGCTACGCCCTGAAAGCCGCCGGCGTACCGGCCATCTGGGTGACCCACGATCAGGAAGAGGCCCTGTCGGTGGGCGACCGTGTGGGGATTCTCAACCGCGGCAGGCTGGAACAGCTGGATACGCCGGAGATGTGTTTTGCCGAGCCGGCCAGCCGCTTCGTGGCCCGCTTTCTCGGCGAGGCCAGCTTCCTGCCGGGCCGCCTGGAGGGGGATCAGGTGTCGACGGCGCTGGGGCCGGCACCGGGTATTCCCGTCGACGGTGCCAACGGCGATGTGGATCTGCTGCTGCGACCGGACGACTTGTCGCTGACGCCGCTGGAAGCGGGCAACGGTGCGATCGACTGGGTGCGCTACGAGGGCTGTTCCCGACTCTATGCCGTCGATATCGACGGCGGCGCGAAGCTGAAAGTACGGGTCAGCCACGAAGTCCGGGCCGAACCCGGCGAACGCGTACATATGGCCATCACCACTACGCATCCGCTGGCGGCGTTTCCGCGGGAGGGGTGAACTTTCTTTGACACCTCTAATAATTAACACATAGGTAAACCACCGCCTCTGGCGGTGAGACTCGACAGGGCTCTGCCGTTCAGGCGTGCAGGGTAGAGAATATGGCCTCCCAAGAACCGGCAAGTTCTAATAGGAGGCCATATGAGAGATTGGCAGAGCCAAGCTCACGTCAAACATTATTGCAGGTATCACATCGTATTTGTCCCCAAATACCGGAAAAAGGCGATATTTGGGACTTTACGCAGAGAGATCGGCTCGATATTCCGTGATCTTTGCCGCCAGGCGGGTGTTGAGCTGGTAGAGGGTTACGCGATGAGGGATCACATCCACATGCTGTTGATGATTCCACCGAAGTTCAGCGTGGCTAATACGGTAGGGCTTCTGAAGGGGAAGTCGGCGATACGAATATTTCGTGAACACCTGCAGGTGAAGAGAAATTTCACCGGTAGACATTTCTGGGCTAGGGGATACTGCGTAAGCACCGTTGGCTTAGATGAACAGATGATTCGAGAGTACATCAAGAATCAGGAAAGTGAAGAGTGCCGCCAGGAGCAGATGAGGTTGGCGGGGCTGTGACATAGCCCCCTCTGGGGGCTTTCACCATACCACCCGCTCTGCGGGTGGTTGCTGATTATTGTGGCCTGTACAGCCTGACAGCTGCCATAGCTGCATAGGCGGTTAGTGGGCCGTGCGCAAAGTTCTGTAACAGTTCGCTGCGCCAAAACGCCCAGCTCTGCGTTGAGAAAGCTCGAAATAGAACCACTATTCCAGCGCTTTCTCGCCTTGATCTGGACGTTTTGGCTGTGCTCCTTTGTTACACAACTTTACGCACGGCCCACTAGGGCCATGCCGCAAAAACCGTGGACTTTATGATGGCGCGCAAGTCTTTTGCCTGGGAGTCTCCCCGGCGGGGCCGCTCTTCTCGCGTCATGATTTTCCCCTTGCCTATACTGGATGACAGGTCAAATGGAGTGCCTGATGTCCGCTGGCAGCGAGTACAGATTCGGTTCCACGCCCATGAACCCCCTGGGCCTGACGCCTCCGCACCTGGCGGAGGACAGCGTGCCGCGCGAGCGGCTGCTGCGGCGGGCCTGCGGCGAACAGCTTCCCGCGGCGCACCTGTGCCTGGTGGCCGCGCCGGCCGGGTACGGCAAGTCCACCTTTCTCGCGCAGTGCCGGCAGCGGCTGTGCGGCCGGGGGCTGGCCACCACCTGGCTGACCCTGGATGAAGAGGACAATGAAGAGGGCCTTTTCTTCGACTGCCTGGGCGCGGCCTTCAATCAGTTCAACCCGGCGATCACCGGGGAGCTGGTTGAGCGCCGCCTGGCGGAGGGCGGCGAATTCAGCGGCCGGTACCTGATTACCTGGCTGCTCGGATTTCTGGATCCCTCTCAGCAGTACGCGCTGTTTCTCGACGATTACCACCACATCCACAACCCCGCGGTGCACGAGGCGCTGCAGGCCCTGTTGCTGTACCTGCCCGGCCATCTCTACCTTTTTATCGGCTCGCGCGACATGCCGCCGGTCCTCCTGTCGCGATACAGCGAGGGCGGCGACCTGCTGTTGCTCGACAACGACGACCTGGTTTTCGACAGGGAGGAAACGCGGGCCCTGCTGTGCGACGTCAACCATTTGCAGGTGAGCGGCGAGGAGATGACGCTGTTGTGCGAGCGCACCGGCGGCTGGGCGGCCCTGTTGCAACTGGCCGCCCTGTCCATGCAGGGCTCCGCCGACCGCGGCCGCCTTGTCAGCGCCCTGTCCGCTAACGGCGGGTCCGTGGCCGACTTTCTCGCCGAGGAGGTGGTGGCGCAGATGCCCGGAACCCTGGCCGGTTTTTTGCGCCATATCTCCATACTCGACCACTTCTGTGCGCCTCTGTGCCTGGCTGTCACCGGCGACCGGGAACACAGTTTCGAGTTGGCGCGGCTGCGGGATTCCCGCCTTCCGGTGCAGAGCCTGGACGAGAGCGGCGACTGGTACCGGTTGCATCCCCTGTTCCGGAATGCCCTTCAGCGGCAACTGGAGTCCGTGCGCGCGGAGGAACTGGTGGAGCTGCACCGCCGGGCCGGCGCCTGGTTTGAGGAACACGGATTGATGGCGGAGGCCATACAGCATTCCATCAGCGCCGGCGATGAAGGCCGTGCGCTGGAGCTGCTCGATGAGCAGGGGATCAGCCTCCTGGTCCAGGGTTACGTGTCCCGGTTCTTCAGCCTGGTCCGGCGCCTGCCGGAGGCGCTGCTGCGGGAGAGCCAGGGGACGCTGATCCAACTGGCCTGGCTGCAGGTGTTCTGCAACCGGTTGTCTCTGGCGCGGCGGCTGCTGGAACAGCTCAAGAGCCGCAGGCATATCCTCGAGCCGGCACAGTGGGTGGAGGTCCAGTGCATCGAGGCGAACCTGTACGCCTACGACGACCAACTGGAAAAAGCGGCGCAACTGACGGACACCTGGCTGCCCCGCTGTCCCCGAGAGCCCGTATATCTCCGCGACTGCTTCAGGCTGCTGCCGGGTATGTTGCACTACGTCCGGCGGGAGTACGCGCAGGTGCTGGAAATAGTCCGGGGAGTGCTGGCGGTTCCCACGGTTCCGAAGCAGGTCTACAACCAGGCTTGGGCCGCCTGCCTCGCCGCGCTCGTCTATCTCGCCGGCGCCCGGCTCAAGGAGGGCACCGGGTATGTGGAGCAGCAACTGGGCAATATCCTGCGCCACGTGATGCCCAACTCCGAGGGAGTGGTCCTGCTGGAGTCGATGAGCGGGCTTCTCTGCTACCAGCGGGGAGAACTACAGCGGGCCGAAACCCTGTTCCAGTGCGGCCTTGAAGCGCTGCGGGTCTATGCGCCCGTCGACATGGTCATTGCTGTGTCGTGCGTGCGCGCGCGGCTGCTGCACGGCGCCGGCGACACCCGGGGCGCCCTCGACTATCTGGACGAGATGCAGGCGCTGGCGGAGTCGCGCGACTGGACGCGCCTGCACGCCTGTATCGTGCACGAGCGGGTGCGGCTGCTGCTGGCGCTGGGCGAACCGTTGCGGGCCAGGACCGCCTTCGACGATTGGCGGCGCCATCGGGAAACCCTGCCCCGGCTCCCGGACTGGACCCGGTCGGATATCGAAGAGTGGACCGGGGTCGCTGAAGTGCGCCTGACCCTGGCCGAGGGCGATGTGGTCAAGGCCGCGGTGGTGTTGAAAGCGCTGATCGAAGATTCCATCGAAAATGGCCAGGTATTGCGGGCCATGGAGCTGCAGGTACTGCTGGCCAAGGCCTATCTGTCGGTGAACCAGCTGGATCTGGCCAAACAGGCGCTGGCCGACGCCCTGGCGCTGGACCCGGAAAATGGAGCCATTCAGCTGTTTCGGGACGAGGGCGAGGAGGTGCTCGCGGCACTGGCGGCGCTCGGGCAGGAGCTGAAGCGTTTCGTCACGCCGGAGCGGTACGAGCTGTGGCAACAACAGATAGACACCATCGTCACCCCCTGACTTGGTGCCATTCGAATCGGCCCATTTGACTTGCTCAGGCATCGCCCTTGCTTCCCTTTTCAGGGCCGCTTGGCGCCGCCGTTGGCGGGAATCTCTCGCAGGATGGGCAAAGTGCTGCGTGCCCATCAGCGTGATGGTGATGGGGGAGGAGACCGTGATCGCCGTGTCGCCGGCGCCCGCCGTCTCCAATGCCATCTTTGCCGCGACGGGCAAGCGCCTGCGCCGGTTTCCCATGAAGTTGGGCTGAGTGGAGCCCGGTAGCTGTCGGGAGGTAAATGGGATGGCCCAGGTAGTTTCGCCGGTATCTCCATAGCGGTGTCGGGACCCGGATCCGGGACGCGCCCGCCGGCCCGTTGGGGCCGGATTTATAATTTGGCGTGACGTGCCAGTCCCACTCGCCTGAAATGATTTCCACAGCAAAATCAAGCCCTTTCATGCGCGCCAGTTAGCTTATTTTATTGTCAAGACCGATTTACTGGCTGTTGTAACTCATTGATTTATATGAGCTTATAGTTTTGATTAAATTTTCCTCACAAATGGGTTACAACGGATTCATGGGGGCTGGCGGGATTTTCCCGGGCATTGTTCACAGAGATATCCACAGATTCTGTGGACTGCGAGGCCCCGGTTTGACGACAGGCTCGTCTTGGTAAGGAGGTGGGTGCCAGCCAATAGAAAGCCCGGCAGGGTTGCCGGGCTTTGATAGCTGTGTCGCCTTCCTGTTCGGCGGTGAATTGGCACCTGTTAGCGGAAGCGCATTTCCACTCGCCGGTTCATGGCGCGGCCGCTCTCGGTGGCATTGGACTCGACCGGTTGCTGTTCGCCGTAACCCTTGGCGGTGAGTCTGTCCGCATCGACACCGTTGCGGATCAGGAAGGTCCTGACCGAATTGGCGCGCTGCTGGGAGAGTTTCAGGTTGTAGGCGTCGTTGCCCTGGTTGTCGGTGTGCCCGGCAATTTCCACCGCGCTGCCGGGCTGGCTGCGGAGGGCGCGGACCACCTTCTGCAGGGAATTCCTGGCGGCGGGTGTGAGGGTTGCCGAATCGAGTTCGAAATGGACGTTTTCCAGGGTGATTGTCTCTTCCGCGAGTACACAACCCTCACTGTCCACCTCGGCGCCGGGCAGGGTGTCGGGGCAGCGGTCCCGATCGTCGATAACGCCGTCGTCATCGGAGTCCCTGGGCGGCTCCGGCGCCGGTGCGGGGGCCGGCTTGGGCGCGGGGGGCGGTGCGGGTTGCTGCAGTGGGAAACTGAGGCCCAGCCCCAGTTGCCAGTCGTTCATGTCGTCTTCAAAGTAATCGCGCATGTAGCGCACTTCGGCACGTATTTTCAGGCCGTTGTCATTGAGCGCGGCGCTGGCGATCCCCGCGCCGAGATTCAGGAAGGCGTTGACATCCGAGCCCCCGGGATAGCCGTTGTTGACCGTCGCGCCGGCGCCGGCCAGCAGGAAGGGCGTATAGCCGGTGCGATCCCGGAAGGCATAGACGGCGTCCATACCCACGCCGGAGGTGTACAGGTGATTGCCGGTGATGGAATGATTGCCGTCCTGGCGCAGGCCGAATCCCTGCACTTCGGCGTACCAGGGGCCGCGCCAGCCGCGGCCGTAGACGACCCGTGCGCCATAGGCATCGTTGTCTGCGCCGCGGTCGCTGTCCATCCTTCCGAAGACCGGCATCAGATCCACATAGATATCGTCCGGTCCCTCCGCCATCGCGGGGATGGCGATGAGGCACATGAACAGAACAGAGATTGCATATTTCATGGTCAGTCCCTTGCATCGTTATTCGTTGCGGAGCCTGCCGCAATGGATATTCCCAAAGCCTGTTTGTGGGCAGGTATTTTATTTCCACTTGATATGTAGTCTATCGGGGGCAATTGTTCCCATAGGCGCCGGGAATCTGGCGGGAAAAAGCACGAATCGTGGGTCTCCGGGACGGAGAGAGGGAATTTGGTGTCAGGTCTGGCGCCTGAAGCCGATCAGTGCCGCGGTTACTGCCACGTTGAGGCTCTCGACGCCATTCTGCATGGGGATCCGCAACAGTTGCGTGCACTGGCCGGCGACATCGTCGCTGACACCGCGGGTTTCATTGCCCAGCACGAACACGGTCGGCTGGCGGCCGTCGAGTCCGGCCAGGGTGTCGCGGGCGTGGGAGGAGAGGCCACAGATACGCGCCCCCTGTTCGCGGAACTTTGCCAGGATCGGCGCCAGTTTTTCACAGCGCAGTAGTCGCATCTTGAATGCGGTGCCGGTGCTGGCCTTGATCACCAGCGGATCCATCTGCGCGCAACCTTTCTTCGGCAGGATGATGCCGTCCATGCCGCCGGCACAGGCGGAGCGGATGATCATCCCCAGGTTCTGGGGGTTGGTGATACCGTCCAGTGCCAGCAGCTCGCAGGGTTTTTCCGGCAGTTGCTGCAGAAACGCCTCCGCGGTGCCGTAGTGGGGCAGCGCCAGGTCCAGGGCTACGCCCTGGTCCTGGCGGGCGTTTTTGGAGATGCGCGACAGCCCCTTGCGATCCCAGTGGGCGATTTCGACCTGGCGCTCGGTGGCCAGTTGCTCCATGCGCGCGATCAGGTGGTCGCGGCGATTGCTCCTGGCCAGGTGGAGCTTGTGGACCGGCAGGGAGAGATCCTCCAGTGCCTCGAGTACCGGTTTGCGCCCGTAGATGGTCAGCAGGCTGTCGTAGAAGGCGCGTTTTTGCAGGTATTCGGGAGAGTCTTCAACCATGGATAACGGGTACTGAGTCAGTTTTTTGTAGAAATGGGCGCCGCGCTGTCGTAGGAGCCTGCTTGCAGGCGAATGCTCCCCGCCCCGGCTGCCGAAACTAAACCCCGAAACTTGAGTTATGTAGAGGATAGGCAGGTCGCTGCGCTCCTCCGCCTGTCCTATTTCGTCGGTTCACTCAATAGTTCGGTCAACCGCTCGCTGGCTTCCTCGCCCAGCCCGCCGCGGCGGGCCAACTCTACACAGGCCTGCCCCAGTTGGCGATAGCTTTGCGCCAATTGCGGGTCCGCTGCCTGCAGCGCTTCCAGCTGCGCGGAAACGGTTGTCCCGTCGCCGCGGGCAATGGGGCCGGTCAGCGCCTTTTCGGGACCCAGTTGCAGGTTGTTGCGGGCCGTCTGTAAAACGATCGGTTGCAGCAGCCGTAGCGCCTGTTCGCGATCGATACCGGCGGCGTCGAAGGTGCGCAGGCTGAGATCCATCAGCGCAGTGAGGTAGTTGCAGGCGAATACCGAGCCGGCGTGGTAGAGGCTTTTGTTTTCGGGGGCGATGGTCAGCGGTACGCAGTCCAGTGCGGTGAAGGCGCTGTGCAGCCACTCCACGGCGCGGCTGTCTCCCTCGAGGGCGACGCTGCTGCCGGGCAGCGTCTCCAGTGACAGTGCCGGGTCGGCAAAGCTGTGTACCGGGTGGGCGCTGGCAGCGGCGGCGGGCCTGCAGGGTTCGAGAATTGCGGAGCCGAGTGCGCCGCTGCAGTGAAAAACCACCGCCCGGCCGCAGTCGCCCCGGCGGCGGCCGAGCGCTTCGGCGATCTCCGCTATCTGCCCGTTGCCGGTGGCGATCAGCCAGCAGTCCGCGTCCGGCATGGCGGCGATGGATTCGGCGGCGTCACCGGCGCCGATAAATGCAGCGGCATCGCGGGTGCTTTCCGCAGTGCGGTTGCAGATAGCGCCGATCTCGAACACCTGTCGTTGTCGCCACAGCCGGCCCAGGGTTTTGCCCAGTTTGCCGGCGCCGATGATATTGAGCGTTTGCATGGGCTCTCAGGGGCTGCAGTCGTTGTCGAGACGAGTGGCGCGCATCAGTTGCCGCGGAGGCAGTTCAGGTAGGCGTTGACCGCGTTGTCGAGCCCCATGTTGAGTGCGTCGACAGTGAGTGCGTGGCCGATGGAGACTTCCTGTAGGCCGGGCAGGGTGCGGTAGCGGGGGAGGTTGATCAGGTTCAGGTCGTGGCCCGCGTTGATGCCCAGCCCCAGTTGCCGTGTGTGTTCGGCGGCCGCACAGTGGGCCGCGAAGATGGATTCGATATCGGCGCTCTGGTTGGTTACCGCTTTTGCGTAGGGGCCGGTGTAGAGTTCGATACGGTCGGCGCCGACTTCCGGCGCCAGGCCGATCTGCTCCAGGTCGGGATCCATGAACAGGCTGACGCGGATATTGGCGTCCCGAAGTTGGGTGATGATCGGTTCCAGGCGCGCGCCGTCGCGCTTCAGGTCGAAGCCGTGATCCGAGGTGAGCTGGTCGTTGCTGTCCGGCACCAGGGTACACTGGTCCGGACGCGTTTCCAGTACCAGTGGCATCAGTCCGGGGTAGTCGTCGAGCGGTCCGGCGAAGGGGTTGCCCTCGATATTGAATTCGATGCCGTCCCGATCGCGGCAGAGGGCGGCCAGGTCGTGCACATCCCCGGGGCGGATATGGCGCTGGTCCGGGCGCGGATGCACCGTAAGGCCCTGCGCGCCGGCGTCCAGGCAGATGCGGCCGTGGGCGACCACGTCCGGGGTGTTGCCCTCGCGGGAATTGCGGATCAGGGCGATTTTGTTGAGGTTCACGCTGAGGGCTGTCACCGGTTATTCTCCCTGCTCGCTGGCGGCGACGGCGCTGTCGTCGACGCGTTTCACCTTCAGGATGCGCACCGGCACATTGGGGGCGTCCGGGAAGGCGTCGTAGCGCCCGCGCGGCTTCCCGGCGATTTTCTCCACCACGTCCATCCCCGCGGTCACCTTGCCGAAGACGGTGTAGCCGGGTTTGTCCTCTTTCGCGTCCAGGCGGACGTTGTCGACCAGGTTGATGAAGAACTGCGAGGTGGCGCTGTCCGGGTCGGAGACCCGCGCCATGGCCAGGGTGCCGCGCTCGTTGCTGAGGCCGTTGTCGGATTCGTTCACCACTGGTTCGCGGGTGTCCTTCTTCTGGAAATCGAAGGTGAGCCCGCCGGTCTGGGCCATAAAGCCGGGAATGACGCGGTGAAAGATCACCCCGTCGTAAAAGCCGCTGTCCACATAGGCGAGAAAGTTTTCCACTGTGGCCGGGGCCCTGTCCGTGTAGAGCTCGACGCGAAGGGTGCCGAGATCGGTCTTCAGTTCGACCCGGGGGTTATCCGCGAGCGCGGGCAGGGCGATAAAAAAGGCCAGCAGTGCCGTAATCAGAGTGCGCATCTTCCATGTCTCCGGAAATTGGCGTCGGTTGTATCTGTTAGGGAGGGCTTCCCCGGCAGATACAATAACACTTTACCGCGAGTGTTTTGTTCCACACTGAAAAGCGTTCAGTATTCAGTGCCGTAGGGTGCGCCGTGGCAGACAACTGCTCCATGCGTTGTCTGCATGACCGCCATCCATGGCAGCCTCGCACCATTGGCCGGGCCTGTGGAGGCTGCCGGAACTCGGCCCATAAGCAGGTTTTGGGTCGGCCCTGCTGCCGGTGGCTGTTTGCTCAACAGCCTCATCGGCAATCGTTTCACAAACAGCCCCCGGCAGCAGGGCCTTCACATCCGGCCTCGGAATTCTTTTCCAACCGTAGGGTGCGCCGGGTCCCGAAACATCAGTTCGCCCATTCCGAGTGGCGGCGGCGCGGGCGCACATAGGGGGCGATCATGGCGAGAATGGCACCCAGCCCCACGGAGGCGGCGCCGTACATATACCAGCGCCGCGTATCGCTGCTGGACAGGCGCTGGATTTCCGCTTCGGCCATCGCCTGTTCCTGCTTCAACAGTTCGTGCTGGTGCAGTAGTTTCTGGTGGCGCTTGTTCAGTGACACGGCGTCGGCGGACAGTTTCTTCAGTTCCTCCAGTTCGCCGGCCAGTTGCGCCGATTTTTCGTTGGCGGCGGCGAGTTGGCTTTCCAGCTCGCCGTTGACCTTCTGCAGCCGGCGGACTTCGCTGCCCAGGTCCATTTGCTCGAAACGGGCCAGGTCGGCGCGGGCCTTTTCCAGTTTGATTTGGGCCACGGGTTCGTCCACCAGGTACTGGCGGCGTATCCAGCCCTCTTCGCCCTCCGGTGTGCGCACCCGCGCCCAGCCTTCGTCCGCTGCGTCTTCCAGCAGGGCCAGCCTGGTGCCACTGGGCAGGCCGGCATCTAGGATGCGGAACTGGTTGCCCTTGCCCGAGCGCATCGGCACGCGCAGTTCGTCGGTGATGTAGCGGGTGTCTCCACTCAGTGCGCCGGCGGGGGCGCCGATTGCGAGCAGCGCTGCTGCCGCCAGTCCGGTCAGTTGTTTCATCATTCTGATTACAGCTTTTCTTATCGCGGTCGGTTTGCTTGTTGTCGAAAAGTTACGGAAGCACGTGTTTGAACGGCTTTACGGTCACCCGGGCGTAGACGCCGGCGCCGACAAAGGGGTCGGCGTCCGCCCAGGCTTTGGCCTCTTCCAGTGAGGAAAATTCCGCGACCACCAGGCTGCCAGTGAATCCGGCCTCGCCGGGATCCTCGCTGTCGATCGCCGGATGGGGGCCGGCGATCAGCAGGCGGCCCTGGTCTTTCAGCTGGTTGAGGCGCGCCAGGTGCTCGGGGCGCGCGCTTTTGCGCAGGGGCAGGCTGTCTTTGACGTCTTCACTGATGATTGCGTACCACATGGTCGTATTGTGCTCTTTTATAAGAAGTTATCGGCCGCTACTGCTGAACCACGATTTCTTCCAGCTTCAGGCCGGTCAGCTTGCCGATCCGGCGGAACAGGAAGAAGAGGGTGAACCCGAGGATGATCATCGAGGGAACAAAAATTACCGGGTAGCTCAGGGCGGTCATCCTGCCCAGCTCCTCGTTGAAGGCGACGGTGCCCGGCGGGCTCTGCAGCAGTATCCTGGCCAGTACGTAGTTCAGTACCGACGACAGGAAAAAAGACCCGGCGATCATCCAGGAGGCCTGTTGCAGGGTACGATCGAAGGCGCGGCTGTTGCCGCGGCCGTTGAGCGATTCGGCGATTCTGGCGGTATCGAGAATCCTGTCGTTGTAGATCAGCGTGCGCACCAGCGGCCAGCGGGTGTAGAGCGAGCCCAGGGTGGCGATACCCAGCAGGCCGGGAATGGCGGCCTCCTTGATGGCGATGTACTTGGCATCCAGTTCCAGCAGGCTGATGCCACCGGTCAGCAGGATGCTGATGATGCCCAGCGCGGAGAAAAAATTCACCTTGCCCGACCGCTGCAGGTCGCGTGCGCCGTAGAGCAGTGGAAATGCCAGTGCCACCACGATGGCCCATTTGGTGCCCAGCCAGTCGTCGCCGGACAGCTTTGTCAGGATCAGCGTGGGGATGACGATATTGAGCAGCAGGTTGGCGAGCAGGCTTTCCTTTTTGGGCTTGGGGGCCTCATCGGTCCGGTCCTGCGCTTTTGCCTGTTCAGCCTGTCGATCTGTCGCCGAGGTGGTGGGGTTGGTTTCGGTCATGCTCTGTTCCGGTGATAATGCCCGCTGAAAGCTGTTGCGGGGCGCTGGCTGAAGTCCAGCCCCCTTTACAACATAGCTTCCCGGCTGACGGTACCGCAGTCAGCGGTGAAACTGGTTTCTCCGGGATCCTCTGTGAGAATGCCTGGTCGGAGCCTTATCCCTGAGGTGACCGGCGCAGCTCTGACAGCGGCGACCGGCAAATGTTCAAATGGGTGTCACTACCCGAGCGAGAGAATTCTGTTGAATATCCCGAATGCCGCAGCATACAGCGGTCGCATCGACCTGCACTGCCACAGCACTGCCTCCGACGGTATTTTAAGTCCTGCAGCGCTGGTGTCGAGGGCTAAATCCCAGGGCGTGACCCTGTTGGCGCTCACTGACCACGACACCGTCGCGGGTCTCGCCGAGGCGCGCGCAGCGGGCGGCGAGGAGGGTGTCGAAATCCTGCCCGGAATCGAGTTCTCGGCGCTCTGGGGCCGGCGCCCGGTGCATATCGTCGGCCTGAATGTCGACGCGGACGCGCCGGCGCTGCGCGAGGGGATCGAACTTCGCGACCGCTTGCGCCGCGAGCGCGCCGAGAGGATCGCCGGGCAGTTGGAAAAGCGCGGTTTCACCGGTGCCCTGGAGGGCGCGCGGGCACTGGCCGGGGACAGCGTGCTGGGGCGGCCGCATTTCGCCCGTTGGCTGGTGCAGGCGGGGCATGTCGAGGATAGCGCCCGCGCCTTCAAGCGCTACCTGGGCGCCGGCAAGGCCGGAGATGTGAAGGTTGACTGGCCGTCGTTGGAGGAGACAGTGGCGACCATCCGCGCCGCTGGCGGTCACGCGGTACTGGCACATCCGCTCAAATACGGGCTGACCCGGACCCGACTGGAGCGGCTGCTGGACGAATTCAGTCGGGCGGGCGGCGGCGCCGCGGAGTTGCTGTGTGGCCGCCAGAACCCCGTGCAGACCCGCGACCTGCGGCGACTGATGGAATCCGCGGCCGCGGAGAATGGAGGCTCGCCCCTGCGCGCCTCCCTCGGCAGCGACTTCCACCAGCCGGACCAGCCCTGGCGGGAACTGGGCTCGGTACATCTGCCGCCGGACGTCGAGCCGGTGTGGAAACTGTGGCAGACTTGAGGGGGCTCGGGATAACGAGCATTCCAGGTATTACTTTCATTGATTGGGGGCTTTTGTGGCGCAGTTTTTCCAGATTCATCCGGACAACCCTCAGGGCCGGCTGATCAGTCAGGCGGCGGATATCGTCGCCGCCGGTGGTGTGGTCGTATTTCCCACCGATTCGGCCTACGCCATCGGCTGCCGGCTGGGCGAGAAGCTGGCAGTGGAGCGTATCCGCGCCCTGCGTCAGCTGGACAAGAAGCACAACTTCACCCTGATGTGCCGGGACCTGTCGGAACTGGCCAGTTACGCCAAGGTGGACAACCAGATGTTCCGCCTGCTCAAGAAACACACGCCTGGCCCCTATACCTTCCTCATGCCCGCCACCTCCGAGGTGCCGCGGCGGTTGATGCACCCGAAGCGCAAGACCATCGGCCTGCGCGTGCCGGACAACGCCATCGTCCAGGCGCTGATCGAGGCGCTGGGCGAACCGCTGATGAGCTGCAGCCTGATCATGCCCGGCGACGACCAGCCGCTGACCGACCCCTACGATATCCGCGACACCCTCCAGCACCAGGTGGAACTGGTGATTGACGGCGGTTTCTGCGGCCTGGAAGCCACTACCGTGGTGGACCTCACCGGCGACGAGCCGGAGCTGATCCGCCAGGGTTGCGGCCCCATCGACGAAATAATGGGTTGATGGCCCGTCCATCCGCTGTGGTGCGTGGCGTTACTCAAGCGTCGGAATCGCTTACCAATGGCACAGGCCGGTGCGGGGTGTACCTTTCTGGGACTGTCTGCGAGAGGGACCTCGCGGACAAGCCTACAGGGACGTATTGACGGCGTGTCCCAGAAAGGTACACCCCGCACCGGCCCCCTCCGCGCCACTAAATGCGGATATCAGGGCCGGCCACACCGTGTATAATCGCGCGTTTGCCCCGCCCGAATCGGGTGACAGCGGGCCGGTGAAGAGTGAGGTCGAGGTGGCGTGTCCAGCGAAGAATTACTAGCCGAAGCGGAAGAGCAGGTACTCGCCGAAGTCGGGGCCGCCGAGGGCGGAGAGACCGATGATGCCCCGGGCGAGGGCGGCGACCGCCGGGACGACACCGGCGGGGCGTCGGCGCGCCAGGGCGAGATGCCCTTCGCGATGGTGCAGGGCGAGGCCTTCACCGAGCTGCCCGCCGACCTCTATATCCCGCCGGACGCGCTGGAAGTGATCCTCGAGGCCTTCGAGGGGCCGCTGGACCTGCTGTTGTACCTGATCCGGCGGCAGAACCTGGATATCCTCGAAATCAATGTCTCCGACATCACCCGCCAGTACATGGCCTATGTGGAGATGATGACGGCCATGCGCTTCGAGCTGGCGGCGGAATACCTGGTCATGGCCGCGATGCTGGCCGAGATCAAGTCGCGCATGCTGCTGCCGCGCCCGCCGGCGGCGGAGGAAGAGGAGGGCGAGGATCCGCGCGCCGCGCTGATCCGCCGCCTGCAGGAGTACGAGCGCTTCAAGACCGCGGCCGAGGATATCGACGAGATACCGCGGGTCGGCCGCGATATCCACCAGGCCAGCGCTCGGGGTCCGGACCGCGACCTCACCCGCCCCGACCCGGAGGTGGATCTCAAGGAAGTCATGGTGGCCCTGGCCGAAGTGCTGCGGCGCGCCGATATGTTCGAGAGCCACCAGGTGGAGCGGGAAAAACTGTCCACCCGCGAGCGCATGACCCAGGTGCTCGACAAGATGCGCCACCGCCAGTTCGTGCCCTTCGTGAGCCTGTTTACCGTGGAGGAGGGGCGCCTGGGCGTGGTGGTCACCTTCCTCGCGGTGATGGAGCTGATGAAGGAATCGCTGGTGGAACTGGTACAGAACGAGTCCTTCGGTCCCATCCATGTGCGCGCCGCCGGACAGGAAGCCGAAGAGACGGTCGACGACGGCGGGGCCGCCGGGGAAGATCCCGGGGAAGAAATGCCCGCCCCTCCGGTGGAGGACGACGCCGCAGCGGCGGTGGAAACCGAATAGTCAGGCCCCGGGCCGCCGCGGAGCGGTCGGGGGAATTGGATTAGAGTGAAAAGATGACCATTGCTCCGGAAT
This sequence comes from Microbulbifer halophilus, assembly GCF_026183675.1. Classification (GTDB taxonomy): domain Bacteria; phylum Pseudomonadota; class Gammaproteobacteria; order Pseudomonadales; family Cellvibrionaceae; genus Microbulbifer; species Microbulbifer halophilus. The sequence continues at coordinate 10,031 of NZ_JAPIVK010000035.1, read as the reverse complement.
TATTGCGCCGTATCGTAGAGGGCGCACTGCTGGCCGCAGGGCAGCCCCTCAGCGAAGATCGGCTGCTGTCCCTGATAGACGAGGGCGAGCGCCCGGAAAAGGCCGAGCTCAGGGCGGTGCTGGAAGAGATTGCCGGGAGCGGCAGCGAGCGCGGTTTTGAGTTGAAACAGGTGGCCAGCGGCTGGCGCTTCCAGGTGCCCGAGGATCTGGCCCCCTGGATCAACCGCCTGTGGGAGGAAAAACCGCAGAAATACTCCCGCGCCATCCTCGAGACACTGGCGATCATCGCCTACCGCCAGCCCATCACCCGCGGCGATATCGAGGAGATCCGCGGCGTCGCGGTCAGCTCGCATATCGTCAAGACCCTGTCCGAGCGCGGCTGGATCAAGGTGGTGGGCCAGCGCGATGTGCCCGGCAAGCCGTCCCTCTACGCGACCACCAGGGAATTTCTCGACTACTTCAACCTGCGCACCCTGGACGACCTGCCGACCCTGGCGGAGATTCGCGATATCGAGAGCCTGAACCGAACGCTGGACCTGGGTCAGGACGGTGAAAGCGGTGCCGAGGCCGCCAAGGGCGAAAATACCGACGGTGCCGGGGAGCAGCCGGAGGCGACTTCCGATACATCCGCAGAGGCGGAAGATGGCGGGAGCGGCGAAGAAGAGGCCTCCGCGGAATCGGCATCCCCGACCGGCGAAACCGAAGCGGAGCCGGTGGAAGACGCCGGGATTGTGGAGGAAATCGCCCGGGCTGTAGCCGGTGAAGACGGCGGGGAGTGCGCCGAACCGGAAGGCGAGATCCCAGGCGGCGACGCCGCGCCACCAGCCGCCGAGGAGGAGCCGGAGGAGGAGCCGGAGGAAGAGCCTGGTATTCCGGATGACCCGGCGCTGGAAACGGACGGCAAAGCCGATTCCGACCTCGAAAGTGAAGAACAGCCGGCGCCCGATATCGAAACGGAAGCCGGGCGCGAAGCGGTTTCCGATATCGGTGAGACCGCCGCCGGGCAAGGGCCGGAGGAAGAACCGGCCAGTGGCCTTGCGGCGGAACTGCCGCCGAGCAGCCTGTTCGCCTCTGCCGATAGTGGCGAGGCAGGCGATGAACAGGATGCACGGGAAAGCGCCGAAGACGACAGCGAAACCCGCGACACAGAGCAAACGGAAAACGCCCCCTCATGAATGAAGGCACTTCGCCCGCAGGCGAAAAACTGCAGAAAGTCCTGGCGCGCGCCGGGCTCGGCTCCCGTCGGGAAATGGAACGTGCCATCGAGGCCGGTCGGGTCACCGTGAACGGCCAGGTGGCCGAACTGGGCGAACGGGCGACCGATAGCGATCAGGTGGCGCTGGACGGCCGCCCGCTGCCGGCGGCGGAAGACAGCCGCTGCCGCGTCATCCTGTACAACAAGCCGATGGGCGAGATCTGTTCCCGCCACGACCCGGAAGGCCGCCCGACCGTCTACGACCGGCTGCCGAGGCTTCGCTCCGGGCGCTGGATCTCCGTGGGCCGGCTGGATTTCAATACCAGCGGCCTGCTGTTGTTTACCAACAGTGGCGAACTGGCCAACAAACTGATGCACCCGTCGTCGGTGATCGATCGCGAGTATCTGGTGCGTATTCAGGGCAAGGTGGACGACGAGATGAAAAGGCGCCTGCTTACCGGCGTCCTGCTGGAAGACGGCGTCGCCCGCTTTACCGATATCGTCGAGAGCGGCGGCGAGGGCAGCAACCGCTGGTACTACTGCGCGGTGATGGAGGGGCGCAACCGCGAAGTGCGCCGACTGTGGGAGTCCCAGGGCGTGCGCGTCAGCCGCCTGAAGCGGGTGCGCTATGGCAATGTGTTCATTCCGTCCAACGTGCGGGTCGGTCAGTGGATCGAGATGGAACCGCGGGATATCGACGAACTCTGCGTCACTGCCGGCCTGCCGAAACTGGGCCAGCGCCCGCTGACCCAGGCGGAGAAACAGAGCCTGCAGCGCCAGCGCCGCAAACTGCGCAAGCCGCCGCAGGCAAAAGGCAAGAATCAAAAATCGAGGAACAGAAAGTAAAGCCGCAGGGTGCGCAGGGCGCACACTGCAGTTGTTCAATCTTCGATGTTTAGTTTTGGTTATTTGATTCCTGTTCCGTCGACTCCGCCACCTTCTTCAGCTTTTCCAGCCCCTGCTGGCAGGAGTCGCCCACCATCCGTTTGACCAGCAGTCCCATCCAGCGGGCTACCGGCCCCGAGCCCATGCTGGTCCTGAACTGCCACGTGACCTGCGTGCCGCCATTTTGTGGCCGCAGGCGGAATTCGGCCTCGGCGGTACCCTGTTTGCCAAAGTCCATCTCGGTACGCACCAGGGAATGGGGCTTGCTGGCGATGATTTTCTGGCTGCCGCTGCCCACATTGGGATTTTCACTGCTCCAGCGTATAGCAGTTCCCCCGGTCAGTGATCCATGCAGAAGAACAGCTTGTTGTCGGCATGCATCGCTATACGCTCACTGTTCATTGAGCTCGAGCAGCGGCAATTGCACCTCGATACACAGCCCCGCGCCGGGCGCGTTGCGGGCGCTGATGTCGCCGCCGTGGCGGAGGATGGTGCGCTGGGCGATGGCCAGGCCGAGGCCGAAGCCGCCACTCTCCCGGGTGCGGGCGGTATCGGTACGGTAGAAGGGACGGAATATCGCCTCGAGTTCCCCGTCGGCCACGCCGCTGCCGGAATCGATCACCCCGATGAGACAGTGTTCGCCCGAGTGCTCTGTGGTCACCGTGACGACGCCGCCCTCCGGACTGTATTTGATCGCGTTGCGCAGGATATTTTCCAGCGCCGCGGTCAGCGAGCTGCCGCGCGTGGCAACCAGCAGTTCTCCCGCGCCGGGACGGAGGTCGAAATGCACGGATTTGCCCCCGGCTTCGCCTTTCAGGTCTTCTGCCAGGGCCTCCAGCAGGCTCTGGATCTCCACCACATCGTCCAGCGGCCGCTGGTCCCCGCCGGCCACCGGAAGCGACAGCACGTCGGCGATAATGTCTTCCAGGTAGTCAGCGGCCTTGCCGATCTTGTCCAGCTCGGTATCCAGTAGCCGCACATTTTTCTGGCGCGCGATCCCCAGCGCTACCTGCAGGCGCGCCAGCGGCGAGCGCAGTTCGTGAGAGACATCCTTGATCAGGCGACCCTGCTCGGCCATGGATTCCTGCAGCTGGGCCGTCATGGAGTCGAAGTCCCGCGCCAGGTCGGCCAATTCGTCGCTGCGGCTGTGCAGCCCGGGCGCGACGCGGTAGTCCAGTTCGCCGGCGGCCACGCGGCGGGTGGCCGCGCGCAGCTGGTCCAGCGGGCGGCTCAGGTAGCGCGCCAGCCAGTAGCAGACGCCGCCGGAGGCGATCATCGACAACAGCAGCATGGGCCAGAAATTGCGCCACAGGAACCGCAGCAACAGCCCCTCCTTGCTCTGCCCGACGACGATGGTAACGCGCAGGCTGTCCGGGCTGCGCAGGGGCAGGAAAAAGCCCACCGTGGGCTTCTTGTCGACCAGCGCGCGGGTCTCGCGGTTGCGATAATTGAGGCTCTCGAACAGCGGCGCCATGTCCTTGGGCAGGGGCCGGCCCAGTAGCTCCCGGCCGTTCTGGTCGATGGCGAATACCCGCTCCCGGACCTTGTCCGGCGCGCTCTCCAGCCAGCGGCGGAAGTGGTCGGGCCCGTGGCGGCGGGAGCGGCGCAGGTTGTGCACCACCTCGCGGAACAGGGCCGGCCCCTCCCAGCGGTCTTTCTGGAGCGGATCGCCGAACTCCCCGAAGTGGGTGATATAGATTGCCGCCACCACCATCACCATGGCGGTGATCCAGGCGCCGAAAAACATTTTCCAGAAGAGGCTGCGCATCAGTTGCCGGCACTCTGGGTCAGCATATAGCCGGCGCCGCGGATATTGATGATCATATCGCGGCTGTCGCCGTGTTCGCCGAGCTTCTTGCGCAGATTGCTGACGTGCACATCGATGGAACGGTCGTAGGGCATCAGCTTGCGCCCCAGGGCGTTCTCGGTGAGTACTTCCTTGCTCACAACCTCGCCGGCGTGCTCCACCAGCACCTTGAGTACCGAAAATTCCGCGCCGGTCAGCGACAGCAGCTGGTCCTCCCAGTAGGCCTGGTGTTCCGTCGGCAGCAGGCGCAGCGGTCCGCTGGTGAGACCGCTGTCCGCCTCTTCGCTCGACCTGGGGCCGCCGCGGCGCAGCACTGCGCGCAGGCGTGCGGCCAGTTCGCGGGGGTTGCAGGGCTTGGGCAGGTAGTCGTCGGCGCCCATCTCCAGGCCGACGATGCGGTCGACGGTATCGCCCTTGGCGGTCAGCATCAGCACCGGCAGCGAACGGCTGCCCGGCGAGGCCTCCTTGCGCAGCTTGCGCAGCAGGTCGAAACCGTTGTGCACCGGCAGCATCACATCCAGCACCAGCGCATCGAAGTCCCGGCTCTGGGCGAGCTCCAGGCCGCTGCCGCCGTCGTTGGCGACGGTCACGTCGAATCCCTCGCCGGTGAGGAACTCCTGCAGAAGATCGGTCAATTCGCTGTCGTCGTCGACCAGAAGGATACGGCTCATATTGTCTGTGACCTCGAGTTGTTAGTGCCTGACAGCACGCGGGCCCATTATATGCAAAGACGTGGCGCCGTATGTGGCGGGGCGGAATCCTGTTTACCGTTCTTAACGCTTGTTTACCGCCGTTATCCCTCATTTACACGGCGGAGCCCTAGTATGCATTTACCGACAGCGAACAAGAGGAACCGTCGATGAACAATTGGAAAGCAGTGGCCGGCAGCCTGGTGCTGGCCGGCGCCCTGGCAGCGCCGGGAATGAGTTTGGCATCCGGAGGCGGCGATCACCACCACGGGCCGCACCACTCCAAGCACAGGATGTTTGAACGCATGGCCGAGAAGCTGGGGCTGACCGAGGGTCAGAAAGCCCAGCTGAAAGCCGACCGCGATGCCAACCGCGAGGCGCACAAGGCCCAGCGCGAGAAGCGCCGCGAGATCCATAAACAGTTGCGCGGGGCAATCGAGTCCGGGGCCGACCAGGCCACCCTCGACCAGCTGGGCGCGGAACTGGGTAAACTGCAGGTGACCCGGATGCAGGCCATGCACGAGCAGCATCGGCAGTTCCAGGCCATCCTCACCGACGAGCAGAAGGCCAAGCTGGAACAGATGAAGGCCGAGCGCAAGGCCCGCTGGGAAGAACGTCGCGAGAGACGCGCCGAGCGTCGCCGGGACAATCGCTAAGTAACACCCAACCCTCCTGTGCGATCGATCGGGTCCCCTCTACCCCAGGGCCCCGATGTTCGTAACCCCTTGCCCCCCCCATTGCGGGGGCTTTTTCAATTGGTGCGCCAGGCGCCTCAACTTGCCGCATCCCCCCATTGCTGGGAGAATACGCCGCCGCTCGATAGAGAATGCAACGGCCTGCAGGCGGGCCAGATAGGAGTGAATGTGAGCAGAATCGGCTTGTTTTACGGCAGCGACGAGGGCAACACCGAGGCGGTGGCCCTGCGTATCCAGGCGCGCCTGGGGGAGGACCGGGTGGATGTTCACGATATCGCCGATGTGACCCAACTGGAAATCGCCGATTACGAACGGCTGATGTTTGGTATCCCCACCTGGGATTTCGGCCAGATCCAGTCCGACTGGGAGGAATTCTGGGAGGATGTGGAAGAGATCGATTTCAGCGGTAAAACCGTGGCGCTGTTCGGCCTGGGTGATCAGTTCGGCTACGGCGACTACTTCCTCGACGCCATGGGCATGCTGCACGACGTGATCGTCGCGCGCGGCGGCGCCATTGTCGGCCACTGGTCCACTGAGGGCTACGAGTTCGAGGCCTCCAAGGCCGAGATCCCCGGCGAGGGCAAGTTCGTCGGCCTGGCCATCGACGAGGACCAGCAGGAGGAGATGACCGCCGGACGCCTGAATCGCTGGTGCCGGCAGATTGCCGAAGAATTCGGCCTCGAGGGCGGCGCAGACGGCGTCGGACAACTGGACGATTGATGACGCCGATGAATACGACCCTGACGTTCACAGAATTCTGGCCCTGGCTGATCGAGCATGCCAATTGCATTCTGCGCGCCGGTACTTCCGACTCGCTGGTCTACGACGAAGACGACTACCACTGGCGCTTTACCGAGGAGGATGTGCGCACCCTGCTGGTCCAGGTGATGCGGGGCAAGCGCCCGGTGGCGGAACTGTTTATCGAGCCGGAACATATCGCCTCGGTACAGGTCTCGTCCGGCGAGAAAGGCGAGTTCAATTTCGATCTGCTGGCGGAAGTGCAGGGCCAGGCGCAGGTGATTTACTACTTTGTGCTGGCCCACGGTTACGAGCCGGATGAGCAGGACAGCCGCCGGCGGGAGCAGGGGCGGCTGCACTGAGGGGATAAGGTCCGGGTGGGCAGGGGCCGGCGGATCTTCCATCCGGCCCCGGCTGAATCTTTCAGGTATCCGGACTTTCGCCGTCCATTGCCACCTGTGCGCCTTCCTCGGCGGGCTTGTACTGATCAAACCAATACAGAACCGATGCCACCTTGGCAATCAGCTGGCTGGGGCGGGCGGCTATGCCGTGGGAGGCGCCGGGGATGCGCACCATGGCGGTGTCTATCTGCCGGAGTTTGAGTGCCTGGTAGAACTGTTCCGTCTCCGAGATGGGGGTGCGATAGTCCTGTTCCCCGGTGAGGAGCATGGTGGGAGTGGTGATATTCCCGGCGTAGGTGAGCGGGGAGCGGCGGCGGTAGTTTTCCGGTTCTTCCCAGGGCATGCCCGCAAACCAGTAGTCGACGAAAAAGCGCGAGTAGTCGGCAGTGAGTACGAAACTCTCCCAGTTGATCACCGGCTTGGCCACCACTGCGGCGCGGAAGCGGTCCGTCTTGCCCACTATCCAGGCGGTGAGGGTGCCACCGCCACTGCCGCCGGTGACATAGAGTCGGTCTTCGTCGATATAACCCTGGTCGACCAGCGTGTCGACACCGGACATCAGGTCGTCGTAGTCCTGGCTGGGGTAGTTGTGGTGGATGAGGTTGGCGAACTCCTGGCCGTAGCTGGTGGAGCCGCGCGGGTTGGTGTAGAGCACCACATAGCCGGCGGCGGCATAGAGCTGGATTTCCGCGGCGAAGCGGGGCCCGTAGTTGGCGAAGGGGCCGCCGTGAATTTCCAGCAGTAGCGGGTATTTTTGCTGCGGATCAAAACCGGGTGGGTAGGCCACCCAACCCTGGATTTCGCGGCCGTCGTGGCTGGATTCGTACCGAATCTCCTCGATCTGTGCCATATTGCGAAGCGGCATCAGGTCGCCGTTCAGTTCGGTTATCTGGCGCACATTGCCGTTGCGCGACAGGGCGAGTTCCGCCGGCTGTTGGCCGAGGGTGCGCGTATAGGCGATTTCGCCGCGCCCGGAGAGCGCGAAGTCGGCGCCGGGATAGGGGCGCCCCAGGGAGAGGCCGCCGGCGTCGGAGGCCAGTACTTTTTCGCCGCCGCCGATTCTCTTCAAGGCGATCTTGGTGGAGCCGGAATCGTCGTAGGAATAGGCGATGCGCTTGTTGTCTGCCCAGGCAAAATCGCCGACACTGCGATCCTTGGCGGTATCCACCGCCCGGGTTTGGCCGCTTTCCAGGTCGAGAATGCGCAGGCCGGCATTGTGATAGCCGAGCTTCCTGTCCTCAAAACCCAGGTAGGCCAGGCGTTCACCATCGGGCGAAACCCGTGGACTGGAATCCGGTCCGAAACGTTCGGTTACCTGTTCAATTTCGCCGTCTACCAGGCTGACTTTGTAAATCTCCGAATTCATCATCTCCAACTCGTGATCGGGATGTCGGTTTGCGGAGAAGTAGAGGGCGTCGTCGTCTTTGCTCCAGGCCAGCCGGCTGTTGTGGTCGAACTCACCGGCGGTGAGCTGGCGGGGCGTGCCACCCTCGTGGGAGATAACGAAAACCTGGTTGTGGCCCTGCTTGAGATAACCGCGGCCGTCCGCACGGTAGGTGGCGCGGTCGATAAATCTGGGGCTTTCCGCCCACTTTGCGCCTTCGGGCTTTTCGGGCAGTTTGACCGGCAGCGGTTTGCTTTCCGGAACGAACATGGTGAAGGCCAGCTTGCTGCCGTCTCTGGACCACTGAATATTGGACGGTGATTCGGGTAGGTGGGATATCTGCAGAAACCGGCCGTTGTCCAGCCACAGCAAGTGAATTTGCGGTTTGCCGCTGCGGTCGCTGATAAAGGCCAGTACTTCGCCGTCCGGCGACAGGCGGGGCGAGTGGTCGGAGTAGTTGCCGGAGGTCAGCGGGCGGTGGTTGTCGCCATCCGTGTCGATGCGCCAGAGGTTGGAGCGCTTCCTGTCTGCCATCTTGTCCATAAAATTGCGGACGTAGAAGACGGTCTCACCTCTCCCGTCAAAATGGGGGTCGCTGGCGTACTCCAGGTTGAAGACATCTTCGTATTGGAAGTCGGAAATCTCCGCGGCGGCCAGCGCGGGCAGCGCCAGTGCCATAAACGCAATGGAATTCAGCAATCGGTACATGTCGGCCGGTCTCTTATTGGCATTATCCCGGCCAGACTAAACAATTTGACGAGTTGGTAGAAGGCGAGCGCGGCAGAAAGACCGTTCTGTGGGGTTACCGCAGCAACCCTTCCAGTATCTCCCGGTACATATCCTTGAGCGGGTCCAGGTCGTCTGCCTTTACGCACTCGTCCACCTTGTGAATGGTGGCGTTGACCGGTCCCAGTTCCACCACCTGTGCGCCGGTGGGGGCGATAAAGCGGCCGTCGGAGGTGCCGCCGGCGGTGGACAGTTGCGTGGTTTCGCCGGTCACGGTTTTGATGGCGGCCTGGGTGGCCTCCACCAGCGGGCCCCCGGCGGTCAGGAAGGGCTGGCCGGAGAGCTTGAAATTCGCCCGGTAGTTGAGGTCGTGCCCATCCAGAATCTTCCGCGCGCGGCTCTCCAGCTCCTCCGCCGTGGTTTCGGTGGAGAAGCGCCAGTTGCAGATCACTTTGACTTCGCCGGGGATCACATTGGTGGCGCCGGTGCCGCCGTTGATATTGGAGACCTGGAAGCTGGTGGCCGGGAAAAAGTCGTTGCCGTTATCCCACTGTTCGGCGGCGAGTTCCGCCAGTGCCGGTGCCAGTGTGTGCACCGGGTTTTCCGCCAGGTGCGGGTAGGCGACATGGCCCTGCACACCGAACACGGTCAGTTCCAGGCCCAGGGAGCCGCGGCGGCCGTTCTTGATGACATCGCCGACGCGGTCGGTGCTGGAGGGCTCACCCACCAGGCAGCAGTCGATCTTCTCGCCCCTTTCCTCCAGCCACTCGACCACCTTGACGGTGCCGTCGGCGGCGGGGCCCTCTTCGTCGCTGGTGATCAGGAAGGCGATGCGGCCGCTGTGGTCGGGATGGGCCGCGACAAACTCCTCGCAGGCCACCACCATGGCCGCCAGTGAGCCCTTCATGTCCGCGGCGCCGCGGCCGTAGAGGATACCGTCCTCGATCACCGGTTCAAACGGTGGGTGCCGCCAGTTTTCTTCCGGGCCGGTAGGCACCACATCGGTGTGGCCGGCGAAGGCGAACAGCGGGCCCTCGCCAGAGCCTTTGCGCTCCGCCCAGAAATTGTCGGTATCGCCGCGGCGCAGGTGAGTGGTCTCGAAGCCGATTTTTTCCAGGCGCTCGAGCATCAGCGGCATACAGCCGGCGTCGTCAGGGGTGACGGATTTGCGGCGGATCAGGTCGCTGGCGAGTTGTATTGTCGGTGTCATTAATTCGTCCGTCGTAAATTGGGTAGTAGGTGCCGGGCTGTAGGGTGCGCCGTGCGCACCGGCCGATCAATGTCAAAAAGAATACCGAGGCCGGATGTGAAGGCCCTGCTGTCGGGGGTTGTTTGTGAAATGATTGCCGATGAGGCTGTTGAGCAAATAACCCCCGACAGCAGGGCCGTCCCGGGGCCTCCTTACGAACCGAACTTCGCCCCTCCCTACGGCCCGATCAACGGTGCGCACGGCGCACCCTACTGGAAGAGTCCCGAGTCCCGAGTCCCGAGTCCCGAGTCCCGAGTCCCGA
>NZ_JAPIVK010000034.1 GCF_026183675.1 Microbulbifer halophilus | reverse complement strand
GGAAAAAGAACCGCCGTTCTTATTTTGGTGAAATATTCAGGCTAGAACCTGTAACTGAAACCGATAGCTGTCCCGCGCAAGGCGGCGTCGAAATCATACAGTGATTCGCTATAGTCAATTTTGACATGACGATAACCGAGCATTATCGCTGTGCAATCGTTCATTTCGTAGCCCATAAAGGCAGCCAGGTCAACCGTTCGATCAGACCGCGCGCCTGTCAATGCCATCCCTTCAATATATAACCGTTGGGTCAGGTCAACGTGCCCGCGAACCCCAAACTGGGCATCGTGCCAGCTGTTGTCTTCAGAAACCTGCAGCCCTTCAATTGGTGTATCAACCTTCAGTCTTGTTTTCAGGGACCAATAGCGGTATCCCGCCAATACATCAATGAATCCCGACGATGATTGCGCCACCCGATATGTGGCCGTGAGCAGCGCAGTGTAAGTTCTGTTGTCCACATCGAGATCGACGGGGAATGGTAGCGGCAGGTCCTTGAACTCACCATCGTCTGTCAAGTCAATATAAAACCCATCCACAAGGATACTGAAGCGATCACGTCGAGCTTCAAATGCGCCCATAAATCCCGCATCGAGATCAGACCAGAGATCACTGAAGCTTTCATCAACCTTCACGGAATAGGGTTTGTGAGAGATATCGCCGTCCAGTGCAATCCCCCACAGGTAGGGGGCAACATAGAACTCCCACGTCTTTCCGTCAGCCTGCACCGTCTCTGCATCCGCATTTCCGGCACCAACAGACAGCCCTGCCAGAATGATGGCAACATTGATAATTGACCGGCGGTAAGGTGCACGATGTTTCATCCTGATACTCCGTGGCGAGAAAGGAACTTGTCAATAGACCGAACAATATAGTTGATTTTCCAACACATGGAGCTTTTCGTTCCAGTAAAACGTATAGCCCGCCATGTAGATGCGCCTAAGAGATCATCGGTATGAGTTCGTCGCGATAAGAATGGAAGTTTGATAGAACAGCTGCCGAATCCGATCAGGACGTTGTAGCAAGCGCCCCTCGGGTGGTTCTTCCTAGTTTCCCCTGACTTGGCGATGTATCGGCATAAGCGGGGTACGAGCGGTAGCCGAAAAGCTTTGTATCCCCAGCTGTAGGCGACATACCGGTAATCGACCTAACCCCCCGGACAAAGCGCACGGGTCGCCATTGGCCCTATACTTTACAAACAGGCTGTAGACCTCAATGATCATTCTGTCGAGAGGGCTGCCATGCGACAGCTGGACGGCGAGCATTTACTGGACGACTTAGGCATCGACTATCTGAAGGATGCTGCGGCATTCGGCGCTCTGTCCAACGAGGCAATCGCCTATCTGATGAAAAAAGGGCACATTCACGCGTTATGCAAAGGCGAGGGACTCGTCAGGACCGGCCAACCATCAGGTTCCTTCTTTGTCGTCCTAAAGGGTTCACTTTCCTACTACCAGGCAGTGAATAATCACGTCGAGCATATATACGATTTCCATTTTGGAGAGGCGATAGGCTTTGTCAGTATGATCGCGCTGACGCCGTGGCCGGGAACCACGATAGCCGCCCGGGACAGCCAAGTGTTGGAGGTGACGTCAGATCTTTTCTACACCTTTCACTGCGAAAAACCACTGGACTTCGGCGTACTGCTGATTAACCTGTCCCGGGAGCTGGCGCGGAGGATCCTGGATCTTATCCAGACGGTGGGAGAACTGAAAAGCACCAATCGTTGAGAGCGAAGGCTGCCATGCGCCAGATAGACGGTAAGCTTTTACTGGATGAACTCGGCATCGACCATTTAAGAGATGCTTCGACACTCGGTGCCCTGTCCGACCAGACGATCACTCACCTGATGGAAAGGGGACGTGTTTACGCGCTGCGCAAAGGCGAGAAACTGTTCGAAGACGGCGGACCGGGGGATACTTTCTTTGTCATTCTCAAGGGTTCTTTTGCTTATTACCTGCCAGTGAATAATCGCAGCGAGTATATACGCGATTTCCATTTTGGGATGGAGATAGGATTCGTCAGTATGATCGCACTAACGCCGCGGCCGGGAACAGCGATAGCCTCTAGTCACAGTTATGTTTTGGAGATAACGACAGACCTGTTCTACGCCCTGCATGTCGAGAAACCTTTGGACTTCGGCGTGCTGCTGATGAACCTGTGCCGGGAGTTGGCGCGGAGGATCCTGGAAAGGCAAAAACGCAACCGCTGAGCGGATGTCTGCCACCCGGTGCAGATTAAAGCTTATCGGCCAGCTCGCGTATTTCCCGGTTGAGAATGCGGTCGTTGTCGGAGTAATTGATAGGCACATCGATCAGGTGCACCCCGCCCTGCTGCCAGCATCGCTCGATCAGCGGTTTCAGTTCGGCTGTTGCGGCAATGCGGTGACCGTGTGCCCCGTAGGATTCGGCATAGGCGACGAAATCCGGATTGCCGAAATCCAGGCCAAAATCCAGGAACTCCATCTGCTTCTGTTTCCATTTGATCATGCCGTAGCTGTCGTCCCGCAGCAGCAGGATAACCAGGTCCTGCTTCAGGCGGACGGCGGTTTCCAGTTCCTGGGAGTTCATCATAAAGCCGCCGTCGCCGCAGATCGCCACCACCTGGCGCTCCGGGAAGACCAGCTTGGCCGCCATGGCCGATGGCAACCCGGCGCCCATGGTGGCCAGGGCATTGTCGAGCAATATGGAATTGGAGGAATGCGCAGGGTAGTTGCGCGCGAACCAGAGCTTGTACATGCCGTTGTCGAGCGCCAGGATGCCTTTTTCGGGCATCACGTCCCGGATTTCCTTCACCAGCCGCTGCGGGCGAATGGGGAAGCTGCCATCCCCGTTGCCCTCGTGGATATGCTTCTGCAAGGCGTCGCGGATACGGTGCGCCTTGGCGAAACTCCATTGTTCCTGCGGCTCCAGCCGCTCTTTAAGTTGCCACAGGCTGTTGGCAATATCGCCCACCACCTCGATCTGGGGGAAATAAACCGGGTCGACCTGGGCCGAGCTGAAGTTGATATGCACCACCTCGGCACCGCCGGGCCGCATAAAGAAAGGTGGTTTCTCCACCACATCGTGGCCGACATTGATAATCAGGTCCGCCTGATCAATGGCGCGGTGGACAAAATCGTGGTCTGACAGCGCCGTGTTTCCGATAAAGTGGGGCCCCGACTCGTCGATCACTCCCTTGCCCATCTGTGTGGTTACCGCGGGAATGCCGAGTTTTTCCACAAACTCCCGCAACATCTTGGCCGTCAGCTTGCGGTTGCCACCGGCGCCGATCAGCAACAGCGGCCTGCAAGCAGCTTTAATGGCTTCCGCCGCCTGGCGAATGGCTTTTTCTTCCGCAATCGGCCGGCGGGTATAGCTCGGCTCGAGCACCGGCATTGTCGAGAGCTCACACGCTATATCTTCTGGCAACTCCAGGTGGGCCGCACCGGGCCGCTCCTCCTGTGACTGACGAAAGGCCTCGCGCACATGAGCCGGCACATTGTCGCCGCTGATGATGGTCCGGGTGAACTTGGTCAGCGGCTGCATCATGTCGACGATATCAATGATCTGGAACTGGCCCTGCTTGGAGCTCTTGATCGGCTTCTGGCCGGTGACCATTACCATGGGCATGGCACCCAGCTGGGCGTAGGCTGCGGCCGTTACAAGATTGGTGGCGCCGGGCCCGAGGGTGGACAGGCAGACGCCGGACCTGCCAGTCAGGCGGCCGTAGGTGGCCGCCATGAAACCCGCCGCCTGTTCGTGCCGCGTAACCACGAGGTTGATCCTGGACCCCCGCAACGATTCGAGCAGGTCCAGATTTTCTTCTCCCGGGATTGCGAATACGTATTCAACCCCTTCCGCTTCCAGTGCGCGAACAAACAGATCAGATGCCTTCATTGGTCGTGTCCTATTGCTCTTCTGCTGTCGATTATCCCGACTACAGGTATACCACTGTCGCGGCGCGCTTGCGAACCGGGTCGACACGCGCCTGGGAATCCGGTCCTGCGGCAATCGACAAGGCTTCCAAATTAAAAAAGATATGATGTATCATAATTGAGATTTGATTTACGGAGTCGCCCTATGCCCGCCAACAGAAAACTGCCCTGTCGCTACTTGATACCGGCCAGCGCCCTGCCGCTGCTCGTCGCAGCCGAAGTGCCGGCCCGGGAGCCGCAAGCGGAACATCTGGAAGAAGTCACCGTGGTTGCACAGAAGCAGCCCTATCGCGGCGATGTACCACTGGAGTCGCTGCCGCAAGCGGTGCAGACACTGTCCGGCGACCTGCTGTCCGGACAGGGCATTACCGAGCTGCAGTCGGCGCTGGATCTCGCCGGCAGCGTGGCGCGGCAGAACGACCTCGGCGGCCTGCAGACCACCTTCGCGATCCGTGGCTTTGCCGGCGATGAGAGCATGCCCGGCGGCTACCTGGTGAACGGCTTCAGCGCAGGGCGGGGTTTCAGCGGCCGCCGGGACGTGTCGAATATCGAGCGTATCGAGGTCATGAAGGGGCCGGGCTCGGCGCTGTACGGGCGCAGCGAGCCGGGCGGCACCATCAACCTGGTTACCAAGAAGCCACAGTTTGAAACCGAGGGATACCTGCAGGCGTCGGCGGGAAGCTACAACCGCCACCGGCTGGAGGGAGACTACACAAGTGCACTGACGGACGATGCCGCCTTCCGGGTCAACGGCGCCTTTGAGGATGCCGACGACTACCGCAACACCCGGCCGCGCCAATACGCCCTGATCCCTTCCCTGCTATTCAATCTGTCCGACAGCACCTCGCTGTCCTACGAGTTGGAGCTGGCGAAGCAGCAATCGCTGTTCGACCGCGGTATCGTCGCCGTCGACGGCGACCCGGATGTATTGCCGGCCACCCGCTTTCTGGGCGACCCGGAGAACGGCCGCTCGGAAATCCGCGCGACCGGTCACCAATTGGTGGTCCAGCACGACCTGGACAGCGGCTGGATGCTGCTGGCCGGGCTGGGCTATCGGGCCTCCTCCCTGGAAAGCTACTCCGCCGATGCGGAACTCTCCGATGGCCGCCAACTGCTGCTGACCGACGGCAGCACCCTGAGCCGGCAGCGCCGCTCCCGCGACTATACTGCCGAAGACCTGTCGGGCCGGCTGGAGCTGACCGGTACTGTCGATACCGGTCCCCTCAGCCACCACCTGCTGCTGGGTATTGACGCCTACGAATTCGAACTGGATTTCACCCTGGGCCGCTGGCGGGTCGATTACGGTTCCATGGACCCCACCTATTCCATCGATATCTTCAACCCGGCCTACGACGGCGTGCGCCCGGAGCCGCCGCCGCAGATCGACCAGTTGCAGGTACAGCGCACCCGCGGTGTCTATGTGCAGGACCAGATAGACCTGACAGAGCAATGGAAAATGCTGCTGGGTGTGCGCTTCGACAATTTCGACCAGAGCATCGACGACCGGCTGAGCGGCGTGCGCAGCAAAATGTCCCAGACCGCCACCAGCCCCCGGGCCGGGTTGGTGTACGAGGCGACCTCCGAACTGTCACTCTACACCAGCTTTCCGAGGGTTTCCGACCCAACACCGGCTCCGATTTTTACGGCACAGCCTTCGATCCTGAGGAGAGCAGCTCCCACGAGGCAGGCATCAAGGTATCGAGCGAAGACGGCCGCGCGAGCGGCACCCTGGCGCTGTTCCGCGCGGAAAAATCCAACGTGCTGACCGCCGACCCCGCCAACCCCGGCTTTTCCGCCGCGCTGGGCGAGGCGCAGAGCCGGGGTGTGGAGTTCGACCTGGCCGCCGAACTCGCCGGTGATCTGCAGCTGGTACTCTCCTACGCCTACATAGACGCCGAGACCAGCAACGATGTGGTCAACCGGGACTGGGGTATGGAGATTCCGGCCGGCAGCCGCCTGGTCAATATCGCGGAACACAGTGGCAGACTGTCGCTATCGCAGGATTTCACTCTCGGCGGTGCGCCCGCCTCCCTGGGGCTGGGCATCCACTATGTGGGCGAGCGCCTCGGCGAAACCATTGACCCGGACTATGTGTTGCCGGCCTATACGTTGGTCAATCTGTCCGGCTCCTATTCGCCCGCGGCAGGGGTGGAACTGTTTGCGCATCTCGACAATCTGTTTGACGAGCGCCACTATGTGAGTTCCTATCACAAACTCTGGACCATGCCGGGTGCGCCCAGGACCTATAACGTCGGTATCCGCTACGATCTGTAACCCCCTCCAGGAGTCGTAACACGATGGCAGTTGTATCCACGCCACCCCTGACCGCCGCCGCGGTCGCAAACAAGTCCCGCATCGCCTCCATCGATATCATGCGCGGCCTGGTGATCGTGCTGATGCTGGTCGACCATGTGCGGGAGCGCTTCTACCTGCATAGGCAGGTGTCCGATCCGATGGACGTGGACAGCACCTCGCCGGCGCTGTTCTTTACGAGGCTGGCCGCGCACCTGTGCGCGCCCACCTTCGTATTCCTGACCGGCCTGTCGGCCTGGTTGTACGCACATCCGAGCCGCGGCGGCGCCCGCTCGCCGAGCGGGTTCCTGTTCAAACGCGGCCTCTTCCTGGTGCTGCTGGAGGTGACCCTGGTCAACTTCTCCTGGGCCGGCAGTTTCGGCACCTTCTGGCTGCAGGTGATCTGGGTTATCGGCCTCAGCATGATCGCCCTGTCGCTATTGGTGACACTGCGCTACTGGATGATCGGCGCCATCGGTTTCCTGATAGTGTTCGGCCACAACCTGCTGACACCGATCACCTTCGAGCCCGGCGAATTCGGCTACGGCCTGTGGACCCTGCTGCACGACCGCGGCTACCTGCTGGATACCGAAACACTGCGTATCAAGATCAGCTATCCGCTGCTGCCCTGGATCGGTGTGATTGCACTGGGCTACTTCGCCGGCCCGCTGTACGCGCGCACCACGGACGCGGCGGTGCGCCGGAGGGCGCTGGTGGGACTGGGGCTCGGCTGTCTGGCGCTGCTGTTGGTGTTGCGCGGTTTCAATATCTACGGCGAGACCCTGCCCTGGGTAGCGGGCGGGACAGCGCTGCAGACGGCCATGTCCTTCGTCAACTTCACCAAGTATCCACCGTCGCTGGATTTCCTGCTGCTGACGCTGGGCGTGGCTTTCCCGTTGCTGGCCTGGTTTGAGAACGGTAAGAGCCGCCTGATGGATGCAATGGAGGTACTCGGCTCCGCGCCCATGTTCTTCTATATCCTGCACTTGTACGTGCTGCTGATCCTCTACCAGACTATTCTGGCCACAGTCGGCCCCAATCACGGCGAGCTGTTCGGCGTCGAGCATATCTGGTGGATCTGGATGATTTCGGCAATTCTGACAGTGGTACTCTATTTCCCCACCAGGGCCTTTGCCCGTTTCAAGCACAGTACGAAAATGGGGTGGGTCAAATATTTCTGAGCCGTCCCGGGAAGCAGGAGCAACAATGAATTCTTCCGGCAAGCTTCTTCAGCAACTGGGAATCCAACACCCTATCATCCAGGCACCGATGGCCGGTGTATCCACACCCCGGCTCGCGGCCGCAGTCTCGAATACGGGCGGGCTCGGCTCTCTGGGTATCGGCGCCACCACCGCGGCCCGGGCCCGGCAGATGATCGAGGAAACCCGCTCCCTGACCTCGCAGCCGTTCAATGTAAATGTGTTCTGCCATGCACCGGCAAAGCGGGACCCTGCACGCGAAGCGGCCTGGCTCCGGCACCTGGCGCCACTGTTTGCCGAGGCCGGGCTGGAGACACCTTCCGATCTTGAGGAAATCTATACGACGTTTCCTGCAAGCACCGAAACACTCGAGATGCTGCTGGAACTGCGCCCGCCCGTCGTCAGCTTCCATTTCGGGCTGCCCCCGGCCGATATCATCACAGCACTACGCGAAGCCGGTATCTACACGCTGGCCACCGCGACCAGCCCGCAGGAGGCCGCACTGATCGAGCGTGCGGGTGTGGATGCCGTTGTGGCCCAGGGGATCGAGGCCGGCGGGCACCGGGGCATCTTCGATCCGGAAGCAGAAGACGAGAAACTGAGCACGCAGGTGCTGGTCCGCTGGCTGGTTCGAGAAACGCAACTGCCAATCATCGCCGCGGGTGGCATCATGGATGGCTACGGCATCCGCGCCGCGCTGGATCTCGGCGCGTCGGCAGCGCAGCTTGGCACGGCCTTCATACTCTGCCCGGAATCGTCGGCGAATCTGGATTATCGCAACAATCTGAAAAGTGAGCGGGCGGCCGAGACCCGCCTCACTGACGTTCTGTCGGGGCGTCCGGCGCGCGGTATGCTGAATCGCCTGATCACCTTCGGGGAAGCGGACGGAAGCCCGGCTCCGGCCGACTACCCACTGGCCTACGATGCCGCCAAGCAACTCAATGCAGCCGCCACTAAACAAGGCAATAGTGAATTCGCGGCGCAGTGGGCCGGTCAGGGCGCGCCACTGGCGCGCGAACTGCCGGCGGCAGACCTGATTGCCCGGTTTTTGGCCGAGGCCGGCAGCGACTAGCCGACGCTCCGGGGCTCGACTGTCGAGCCTACGGGCAGTGTTCAAATGCTCTCAAGTACTGCACCGACGCATCTGCACAACCTGGAGCAACCCGCCAACAGCAGCGATCACCCCGGCGCTACCCACAAGTATGGGGTGACAGACTGAACACCGCCGTGTTCGGGAGCAGCCAGTAGAGGGGCGACGCCGTCAGGCCTGCAGATCGCGATTGGGCGACTGGAGATAGGCTCCCAGCGCCGGTATCGTCGCCACGAGCAGGGTGGCGGCAAGTATCCCGGCGAGCAGGACTGGTGTCCGCCCTGTTACCAGCGATTCCGCCAGATAGATACCATAACGTTCAGCCAATACCGGCTCCACAAGCCGCAGCCCACCAAGCAGCGTGGCGAAAGCGACGGTCATACCCAACAGAACTACCAATAACGCCTCCAACTGCACCAGCAGAAACAGTTGAGTGGGCCCGGCACCGATCGTGCGCAACAGGGCCATTTCCCGCCGGCGTTCGCGCATGGACGTAAGCAACATGATGCAGAGCCCCAGCAGGGATGTCAGCACCACCATCGCAGATATCAGCAACAATACATTCTCCACCGTGCTCAACATCTGCCACAGTTGCGACAGCGCCACACCGGGGAGGATTGCCAGCAGCGGCTCATCGCGGTACTCGTCGATCTGTCGCTGTAACTGAAAGGTGGTCACCGGAGAATCCAGCCCCAGCATAAAGGCGGTGATGCTTTCGGGTATCAGTTCATCGTTCGCTGGCCCGTTGCTGTGTATCGCCTCCATGCCTTCCAGGCTGATATAGAGAGCGCGATCCACTGGCGTACCGGTGGGCTCGAGAATGCCGGTGACCGTAAACGGGTATTCGTCGTGCAGTTGGAAACTGGTGCTACCCAGCCCATGGGCCAGTACCAGGGAACCACCCGTCTTATAGTCAAGCTTCTGCGCCACCTCTGCACCGAGCACCAGCTCGTGCGTATCCGCGAAAGACCGGCCACTGGACAGCGCCAGTGATCGATTTTGTCCGTAGCGGTAGTGGCGGAAAAAATGCGTAGAGGTTCCCACCACGCGGTAACCTTTGTGGGAATCCCCCAGCGAGATCGGGATACTCCAGGCCACTTCCGGCCGGCTGGCGATATCGCGGTAGGACTGCCAGGAGATATTGTTGCTGGGCCTGCCGATGCGAAACACGCTGTAGAGCAGCAGGTTCAGTTGCCCGGTGCGCGCGCCGACAATCAGGTCCACCCCGGATACGGTGCGATTGAAGCTGTGTTTTGCCTGGTTGTGGATCTGTTCCACTCCGAGTAGCACAAACAGGCTGACAGCCACAGAGACAATCGCCAGCAGCACGCTGCCCTTGCGGTGCATCAGGCTGTGCCAGGCCAGTTTAGCAAGCATCCGTGCTCTCCGTTTTCCAGGCCCGGTTCAACTCGCGCATATCCGCCACCATCGAAAAGTGTCGCGCCAGCGCCATATCGTGGCTGACAAACACCAACGTATTTTCGACGTCGCGGTAGCTGCGCATCAGCAATTGTACGAAAGCGTCGCGGGCTTCCGGGTCCAGTGCGGAGGTGGGTTCATCCACCAGCAGCAACCGGGGACGATTGATCAGCGCGCGGGCGATGGCGACCCGCTGCTGCTGGCCGACGCTCAGTTGTTCGGCGCGCCGTTCCAGGAGGTGCTCGTCCAGTTTCAATCGTGCTACCAGTTCCGTGGAACGGCTGCGCACATCGCCACTAGAGTTGCCGAAATGTGCGGCGAGGCGCAGATTGTCCAGTACGCTCAGGTAGGGAATCAGGTTGAACTGCTGGAACACCACGCCAATATGCCGCGCGCGAAAGCGATCCCGGCGGCGGCCGGACAGCGCATCCAGCGGCTGGCCGAGCACTTCCAGGTGCGATTGCGCCGCCAGTATGCCCGCCAGCAGGTTGAGTAGCGTGGATTTGCCGGAACCGGACGGGCCGCGCAGAAACACCCGCCCGCCCCGCGGCACCGACCAGCGGGGAATATCCAGTACCGCAGGGCCGCACCTGTAACAGAACTGCAACTGTTCCACGGCGATGGCGTCTCCGGTCAGCTGTGTTACCGGTGCATTCATCTGTCACCTTTTCCGGGTATTTCTTCGAGCAAGGCATTGATGATATAACATATCTCAAACATGACAATCCCACGATTTGATGCCTATGTCTATTGCCGTATTTCCCCGCGTGTTGCTTTTCGGCACCGTATTGGTGGCAGGCTGCGCCGAGCCGGATGGAAACGCCACCCAGGCCCTGGAACCTGCCGCTGCGTCCCTGCAGGAAACCGATCCGGCCCCCGAAGCCGCGGAAACAGTGTACCGGGATGTGAAGTGGGAGGAGCTGATCCCAAAGGAGGATCTGGACGCATTGCTCAACCCGCCGGATTACCTGGATACCATCGCCGAGGGATCCGCGGGGGATCAGATCCCCGGCGAGCTGGCCAATTCCGAAGAGACGGATAAAGAGAGCCGCTACCAACAGGCTCTGACCTCCACCCGTATCAAGCCGGAGTACGACCGCCAGCAGGTGCGCATTCCCGGGTTCGTGGTGCCGCTGGAATTCGACGAGGCGCAGAAGATCACCCGCTTCCTGCTGGTGCCCTACTTCGGCGCCTGTATTCACCTGCCGCCACCGCCGCCCAATCAGGTGATTTACGCCGACTTTCCGCAGGGGGTTAAGGTGGAGTTTCTGTACGATCCCTTTCATGTGGAGGGGGAGTTGCGCACGCTGCCCACGGACACCGAGCAGGGTGCGGCGGCTTACCGTATGGAGGTCGGGCGGATTTATCCGTACGAGGAGTGACCACCGAGGTTGGGCGAGTACAAGGTTCGCCCCTACACCCCGTCGTCATTCCGGCGTATGCCGGAATCCAGTCAGGGGACGCCCGGATTCCGACCTTCGCCAGTATGGCGATAATCGCGTTGCAGGGGCGAACCTTGCAGCAGCCCGCTGGCCGAGCTGAAGCCTTCAGCGCCCCATAGAAAAGAGCTCGGCGCTTCCGGCTACAAGCCCATCTCCTGCACCAGGTAACCGGCGCCGTCGATATTTTCCATCACCCACAGTATATAGGCGATATCCACATGGATGGCCCGGGTATTGTCGGTGAAATCCCAGTCCGCATTGATGCTGTCATAGGTGCCGTCAAATACCAGCCCTACCAGTTCGCCGCGGCCGTTCATGGTGGGTGAACCGGAATTGCCGCCTGTGATATCCAGGGTGCTGAGGAAGTTGACCGGTACCGAGTTCAGCTGCTTGTCGTAGTAGCGGCCAAAATCTTTTTCATCGATGGCAGTGAGCAGTGCCTCTGGCGCATCGAAGGGATCCTCGCCGGTATACTTGGCCTGAATACCACGCAGCGTGGTAAAGGGCACAAAGCTGTCCTCACCGTCATTGCCATCGGCCACTTCGGTGATAGTGCCGGCGGGCGGTGTGTAGCCTTTTACCTGGCCGTAGGTCACACGCAGGGAGCTGTTGGCATCCGGGTAGACCGGCTTGCCAGCGGTGCGATAGTAGTCGATCAGCAGCGCCATGTACTGCGGGCGCAATTGGGCAAAGCGTCCTTCCATCGACTTTTCCTGTTCTTCCCGGGCGAGCATCTCGTCGTACACGGCCACTGCCAGCTGGATAAACGGATCCTCGCTGTTGGCGAAATCCTCCGGCTCCTTGCCTATCCAGGCCAGGCGCGCATCGGTATCGGTCAGTTCAGTTTCGGCATACATTTTGTCGAGCGCCGCATCCAGGTCGCTGTTTCCAGCGTCGATGTTCAGGAATTCATCAAAACTGGCGATACGTTGTTTCTCCGGCAGTGCCCCATAGCGTTGCAGGAAATAGAGCCAGATCTGCTTGTCCACCGCCGGGTGGAAGCTGCGCTCGATGCGTTTCTGGCCCTCGGTAAAGCGAGTCAGGTCCCGTTCCTGATAGCCCGGTTCGCGCTCGGCATCCGGCTTTTCGCTCTCCATTGCCAGCCGGTACAGCTTGCGCGCCGCGCCGAGCATGGCGGAGCGATCCATATAGTCCAATGCCAGGTCCCGCTCGCGGGTGGATTGTTTTTCCGCAACCAGCGCATCCAGTTCGTCGATGGTGGATTGGTATTTTTCCCGACGGGCTTTGTCCGATTCCACCCAGGCCTGAAGGTCCTTTTCCAGTTTGTGTTTGCGCTGCAGCAGATCACTGCGCTGATAGCCCTCCATCATGCCGGTGAAATTCTTGGAATAGTTGTTCAGTCTCGCCACCAGGCTGGCGTATTTCAGCTCCGCATCCTTGTTGTCGGCAGTGGCCGCAGCGATGGTCTGCGACCACTCCTTCAGCACCTTCTGCATGGTCGGGTAGTACCAGTCGAAGTTGCTCTTCACCTCCTGCGCAGTGCGATAGCGATTGGTACTGCCGGGATAGCCGGCCACCATCACGAAGTCGCCCTCCTCCGGCCCCTTGGCCGCCACCGGCAGGTAGTGTTTGGGCTTGTAGGGCACATTGTCTTCAGAATAATCCGCGGGGCTGCCGTCCTTCCCCACATAGGCACGGTAGAAGGCGTAGTCGCCGGTGTGGCGAGGCCACATCCAGTTATCGATATCACCGCCGAACTTGCCGATGGAAGACGCCGGCGCGTGCACCAGCCGCACGTCGCGAATTTCCAGTTGCTTGACCAGGTAGTAGTTGAGGCCGCCGTAGTAGCTGTACACCTCGCAGCGGTGCCCCGGGTCTTTTTCGCATTCCGCCACCAGCGATTTCTCTGCGTCTTCAATGGCCGCAAAGCGCGCGGCGCCGTCCATATCGTCGGACAGGCGGCTGTTGACCTTGTCGGTCACCTCGTCCATGGACACGGTCACATAGACGCGCGATCCCGGCGCCGCCGGCAGCTCCCCGGACAGGTCTCCGGCAAGAAAGCCGTTGGCCAGCAGGTCCCGGTCCTCGGTGGAGTTGTAGGAAATGGAACCGTAGGCGCAGTGGTGATTGGTAATCACCAGGCCTTTTGGGGAGACGAAAGACGCGGAACAGCCACCCAGGCTGATCACCGCATTCATCGGGAAGTCGGTGAGCTCGGTCATGCTCTCCGGGTCCAGTTCCAGCCCCAGGCTGCGCAACTCATCGGAGAGCTCCGGCAGCTGGTGCGGCTGCCACATGCCCTCGGTGGAAATACTGTTATCTGCCGGTGCGGCGTGGGCAGCACCGGCAAGCAGCGCGGCTGCGGCCAGTACAGCGGGATGTTTTGTTTTCATGATTACTCCGGTCTTTTTTTATACTCAAGAGATTCTACATAACTCTCGGCGCAGGCGGATAGCACCTTGGGATTCCTTCACCCGATCCACTACAGGCGTCCTTTCCTGGCACCAGAAAGATACTTTATATCATTTTTGTGTAAAAGCGCCAGTTCGGCGAATCCGGGTTAACCGTCGCTCTCTCACCTCTCTGGCAACAGCGCTACAGCGAGAGGGCCGATGTACAGATTAAGGAGTGGCACCAGGACCAGGGTAAGGATTAGCGTCTTCAGAGCTAATGGTATCGTCGGCGCTACCAGGTTCAGCGCGACCAGGCCAATCGTTACCAGGGGATAGACGCAAAGCCAAACCAGGCCCGTGCGCAACAGTTTACGAGGAGCCATCGCCTGCTCCCATGAAGTTTCCGATCAGCTCGAAATATCCGGGCAACACTTTGTCGAGCGTGCGTCTTCCGCTTTCTGTCAATAGGACAAGTTTCGACCGCCGATCTGCCCCCCTATGAGAGACAGCGACTAGGCCATCGCTATCAAGTGTCTTTATTGTCCGAGTCATGACCGGTTTCGAGACATCGACACGCTCCTTGATTTCTCCCATTGTCAACGCCTCCTTTCCCGGCTCGCGATCAATGATGATAAGAATGAGAAAGCGAAGGAGTGAGAGATCGAAGCGGGCGAAATATGCCTCCAGCTCACGGATCAGCAGGCTGGCCCGACGCATCATGACGAGCGCATCACTGACGGCATTCACATTCATTTCAGGATAGCGCGACCCGTAGCGCTCCATCATCTCGCGCGACGGGAGTTCTTTCAGGAAGAACATCAGGATGCCCCACGCATCTGGGCGATCAGGTCGTCTGTCGCGACGGCGCCCCCAAAGTGATGGACAACATGGTCCAGTACGTGTTCATGCTGGCTTTCTTCAAATGCGGCACAGGCATCGGACACAAGATAGGCGTTGTATCCGAGATCATGCGCCTCGCGCAGCGTGGACTCAACGCAGACATGTGTTGCGAAACCGGCCAGGAACAATGTCCGGACATCATTGTTGCGAAGGTAAGGATCCAGGGTCGAGTTCTTGAGAACACTCGCCCCGGACCTACCTGCCGCGACAAACTCATCCTGCCGGGGTACAAAGGGCTCTACGAATTCCGCCCCCTCATCCGTCCAGGTGCCGGCGTTCGGGATCGCACGCCTGAGACCGATTACATCGCGCCCCCCGCCAAACAGCCTGTAGTTCGGGTCGCGGCGCAGATCGAGCGGGGCATGGGCCACGCGAAAGCCCTCTGCACGGGCGCTCGCGAGCAGGGACGCCGCCCGATCGACTGCCTGCTGGAAGTGCCCGTCGTCCTTCACCAGAAGCCGCCGCAGCCGGCCGGCCTCCGATACCCATTCGCGTTGGAACTCAATGAATACGATGGCCGAGCGATCCCTGACGGGATGCTGCATGGCGGTCTCTTTCATCAGGCAACCCTCCGCATTTTGGTTACTTCAACGGGAGTGGCAAGCCACTCCTTATACTGCTCAAACACCGCTCTCGTATAATTCTGGCGGTAGTGCTCTTCCAGAGCCCCCTCGTCACTCCACTCCTCGTAAAGGAAGAGAGTGCCACCGTCGCTGTCCTCATGCAGATGGAAAGCTTTACAACCGGCTTCAGATCGCGTCTGGGAAACAATGCCCAGAATGGCTTCCCTGGCAACCGAGTAGTACTCGGACTTCGGGGTTATTTTGGCAATGACAAAAAGATGATCGTTCACAGAAACCTCCATAGTTATCATGATAACTATCTCAGAATGATTCCTTCCTGTCAAAGTCAGCACTCAACCACTCCGCTGCGCCTGTCGTCCCCCGCCCCATTGCTCAGGGATTATCTATTCGCCGAGGGATTCGCTGAAATAGTCCAACAACATGCGCACCTTCGGCGACAGATGGCGATTGTGGGGATAGACCCCCCAAATGCCGTCGTCCTCCTCCCGGTAATGTTCCAGTAGCGAAACCAGGCGGCCCGCCCTCAGGTGCTCCTCGACGTAGTAGTCCGGCAGCTGCACAATACCTATGCCCTTCAACGCCGCATCCACCAGCGCTCGGCCACTGTTGCAGCGGATGCTGCCACTGACCTTGATATTCCTGGAGCGCCCCTGTTCGCGGAAGCGCCAGTAATCGAGGGTGCCCGGCAGGCAATTGTGTTGCCCCAGCTCCGACAGGCTGTGGGGTTCGCCGCGGGAGGACAGGTATTGCGGCGAGGCGCAGACATACAGGGTTCGCGACCCCAGCCGCCGCGCCATCATGCTGGAGTCCTCCAGTCTGCCCAGGCGGATGGCGAGGTCATAGCCCTCCGCCACCAGGTCCAGCTTGTGATTGGTCAGCTGCATCTCCACCTGCAGCTCCGGGTGGCACAGCGCAAAATCGTTGACCAGCGGCGCCAGGGTGGTCTCGCCGTAGGTCACCGGCGCCGTCAGCCGCAGCCTGCCCCGGGGTACCTGTTGTAAATCGGTGACCGCGCGCTCCGCCTCCGCCAGCCCATCCAGCACCTGGCGGCAGTGCTGGTAATAGATCTGCCCCGCTTCGGTCACCGACACCTTGCGCGTGGTGCGGTAGAGCAACTTGGTCGACAACCGGGCCTCCAGGGCGCTGACCTGGCGGCTGACCTGGGCAGTGGAAATGCCCAACCTGCCCGCCGCGGCAGTGAAACCGCCGGACTCGGCCACGGCCACAAACTCGCTGACCCCTTCCCAGTTCTGCATCTTTGCCCTTGTCCTCTATTATTACGAGACAGAAAATATAAATTTCATGATTTGGCGATTATAAACAAAACGGAAACGGATAGACTTCCCCCAATCGCGGCGGACCGCCGCGGCCCAACGATCAAGGAGTACGCTATGACCGAGACAATCAAGTCCAGAGCCGCCGTGGCCTGGGGCCCCGGAAAACCCCTGTCAATCGAAGAAGTCGACGTAATGCCGCCGCAGGCGGGCGAGGTGCGCATCCGGGTGATTGCCTCCGGCGTCTGCCACACCGATGCCTTCACCCTTTCCGGCGACGACCCGGAAGGCAACTTCCCGGCGATTCTCGGCCACGAGGGCGGCGGTATCGTCGAATCCGTGGGCGAAGGCGTGACCAGTGTTGCCGTGGGCGACCACGTGATCCCGCTGTACACGCCCGAGTGCGGCGAGTGCAAGTTCTGCAAGTCCGGCAAGACCAACCTGTGTGGCAAGATCCGCGACACCCAGGGCAAGGGCCTGATGCCGGATGGCACCAGCCGCTTCTCCAAGGATGGCGAGCCGATCTTCCACTATATGGGCTGTTCCACCTTTTCCGAATACACGGTGTTGCCAGAAATCTCCCTGGCCAGGGTCGACAAGGCCGCGCCGCTGGAGGAGGTCTGCCTGCTGGGTTGCGGCGTCACCACCGGTATGGGCGCGGTGATGAACACTGCAAAGGTGGAAGAAGGGGCCACAGTGGCCATTTTCGGCCTGGGCGGTATCGGCCTGTCGGCGATCATTGGCGCCGCCATGGCCAAAGCCGGGCGCATCATCGCCCTGGATATCAACGAGAGCAAATTCGACCTGGCCCGCCAACTGGGTGCCACCGACTGTGTCAACCCGAAGGACTACGACAAGCCGATCCAGGAAGTGATCGTCGAGCTGACCGACGGCGGCGTGGACTACTCCTTCGAGTGCATCGGCAATGTCGACGTGATGCGCTCGGCGCTGGAGTGCTGCCACAAGGGCTGGGGCGAATCCGTGATTATCGGTGTGGCTGGCGCCGGCCAGGAGATCTCCACCCGCCCCTTCCAGCTGGTCACCGGCCGGGTCTGGAAAGGCAGCGCCTTCGGTGGCGTCAAGGGGCGCTCCGAGCTGCCCGAGTATGTGGAGCGCTATATGGCCGGCGAGTTCAAGCTGAACGATTTCATCACCCACACCATGGGCCTGGATGGCATCAACGACGCTTTCGACCTGATGCACAAGGGCGAGAGCATCCGCTCCGTGATCCATTTCGACCAGTAACCGGAGCCTGCGATGACCATTGAAAACCTGAGCAGCAACAAAAGCTTCGGCGGTTGGCACAAGCAGTACCGCCACCGCTCCGAAGTGCTCAACTGCGATATGCGCTTCGCCATCTACCTGCCGCCCCAGGCGGCGGGCGGCCAGAAGGTGCCGGCACTCTACTGGCTGTCGGGCCTGACCTGCACCGATGAGAACTTTATGCAGAAGGCCGGCGCACAGCAGATGGCCGCGCAGCTGGGCATGGCACTGGTGGCTCCGGACACCAGCCCCCGCGGCGAAACGGTGGCGGACGATGAGGCCTACGACCTGGGCCAGGGCGCCGGCTTTTACGTCAACGCGACCCAGGCGCCGTGGAATCGCCACTACCGCATGTACGACTATGTGCTGGACGAGCTGCCGCACCTGGTGGAATCCGTGTTCCCCGTCGCCACCGTGCGCTCGATCGCCGGCCACTCCATGGGCGGCCACGGCGCGCTGGTGCTGGCGCTGCGCAACCCGCAGCGCTATCGCTCGGTGTCCGCGTTCAGTCCCATCGCCAACCCGGTGAACTGCCCCTGGGGCAAAAAGGCCTTTGCGGCCTACCTGGGAGAGGATACCGCCGAGTGGGCGCAGTATGACACCAGTCTGTTGATGCGGGATGCAGATGACAGAGTGCCGGCGCTGGTGGACCAGGGCGAAGCGGACAATTTCCTTGTCGAGCAACTGAAACCGGAAGCCCTGGAAGCAGCGGCCGCTGCCAGCGACTATCCGCTGCAATTGAGGCGCCATGAAGGTTACGACCACAGCTACTACTTTATCGCCAGCTTTATCGGCGAGCACCTGCGTTTTCACGCTAAATATCTCGGTCTTTAGCACAACCCGGCCCGGCAGGAAGCTTTCGGGCCGGCCATATCTTACCGGCTGTAACAAGCGGCCAACCCGATACAGAGCCGGCCGGCAAATCCCGCGCTCACTTATTCGCCCTACCCTTCACCCCTACAACCACACGCTTGAAATAGCACCTCCTGCAGACAGATCTATTGCAGAACCATAAAGATATGTTGCATCATATCCTTATGGATAAACCCCTATCCGGATCGGGCACCCGGGTTTTGCCCTGATTACGGACACAATAATATCTCTCAAGAATGTATAAATTATGAACGCACCAAAATCCCTGCTGCTGACCGCCAGCTTCTCCGCACTGAGCTTTAACGCCGTGGTCGCCGGCGCTGCTGAAGCCTCCAGGCTGGAAAATATCGTCGTCACGGCCAGCCGCCAGGAAACCACCCTGCGGGAGGCGCCGGCCAGCATTTCCGTGGTGACATCGGAGGAGCTGCAGCGGATCGACGCCGACGACCTGGCCGACGCGCTCACCGCCGAGGCGGGGCTGAACGTCACTTCCGTGGGACAGACCCGGCGCGGCATCAGCATTCGCGGCATGCCCGTGGAACACACCCTGTACCTGATCGACGGCCGCCGCATCAGCTCCAGCAACAGCGTGATTGCGCACTCGGACTACGAGCTGAACTGGCTTCCCCAGTCGGCGATCGAGCGTGTCGAAGTCGTGCGCGGCCCCATGTCCTCCCTGTACGGCGCCAATGCCCTGGGCGGTGTAGTGAATGTCATTACCCGGGACCCCGGCGACGCCTATTACGGCGAGCTTTCGGCGTCCGTCTCGCAGCTGGATGAATCCAGCGAGGGCGGTACCGGCAAGGCCTCGTTCTACCAGTCGGGCCCGATCGTCGCGGATACCCTGGCGTTTACGCTGGCGGGGCAGTTTTTCAATCGCGACAACCTGCCCATGCGGGAAAACGAGACCGTTTCCGAAATCGAGCAGCGGGAGTCCCGGGCCGCCCAGGGGGCCCTGGAGTGGACACCCGCCGCCGGCCAGAAGGTGCGGTTTACCTACAGCAGGAACGACGACGAGAGAGAGCGCGGCGTCGCCGCCCGCTCCGGCCACTACACCTCCACCGACGAGATAGAGCGCCAGCAATACGGCCTTTCCTATCAGGGGGACTGGCAGTGGGGACACGCGCGGGCCAATGCCTACCAGGCGGATCTGCAACGGGAAAACAGCCGCACAAACGGAGCGGAAGCCTCCCGGCCCCAGGAGGTGCAGGACCGCATCATCGACGGCCATGTCGGCCTGTCGCTGGTCCCCGGGCATCTGGTCAGCGTCGGTGGCCAGTTGCGC
The DNA here is from genome assembly GCF_026183675.1 of Microbulbifer halophilus. Classification (GTDB taxonomy): domain Bacteria; phylum Pseudomonadota; class Gammaproteobacteria; order Pseudomonadales; family Cellvibrionaceae; genus Microbulbifer; species Microbulbifer halophilus. The sequence continues at coordinate 25,234 of NZ_JAPIVK010000034.1, read as the reverse complement.
GAGGAAAAACTGGTCGACACTCTGGCATCCACCGATGGCGAGTCCACCGCAACCCACAAGAGCCTGTTCCTGCAGGATGAGTGGCAACTGTCAGAGCCGCTGAAAATCGTCTCGGGAGTGGGTCTGGACAACCACGAGGAATACGGCAGCGAGGTGAATCCCCGCCTGTACGCCGTCTACAACCTGAATGATGCCTGGACACTGAAAGGCGGCTACGGCGAAGGCTTCCGGGCGCCCTCCCTGACGGAGCTGTCCGGAGATTACCAGGTACTGGCCGCCGGCGGACGTTTCTGGGTCGAAGGCAATCCGGACCTGGAACCCGAGCGCTCCAGCACTTACGAAATGAGCGCGGAATATTCCGGGAATGTCTGGGCGATGGCCGCCAGGGCCTATGAAAACCAGCTGGACGATCTTGTACAGACCCTGTGCTATGTCGACTGTGGCATACGCGGCCGCGAGCGTCGCAATTACCAGAACATCAGTGAATCGCAGATACGCGGCTTCGAACTGGAAGCCAGCCGCAAGCTGACCGATACACTCCGGCTGGACGTCAACCACACCTTCCTGGACACAGAGGACCTGGGCAGCGGCGAGCCGCTGGAGAACCGGCCCCAGTACATCGGCAACATGGTGCTGGCCTGGACGCCCTTCGAGTCGATGCAGCTGCGCTGGCGCGCCGAATTTGTCGGCAAGCAATACGTCGGCGCCGACCACTATGCGCCGAGATACAACCTGCAACATCTCGATATGACCGTCGAGCTGACCCCTTCACTGACGCTGTATTCCGGAATAGAAAACCTGCTCGACGAGCGGCTGCTGGAAATCTCGGACCAGTACAGCCTGGCCGAGCCCGGCCGCGAAATCCGCCTGGGCCTGACGGCGAAATTCTGAGGTGGCGCCCATGGCAAGACAGAACAGGGGCGGCTGGCTGCTGATACTGTGGCTGGCCGCCTGCAGCGCCTTTGCGCAGGTTGAACCCATTAAGATCGGTGTCGTCAGCAACGATTTCGTACTGCCCGGAAAAATTTCCCTGCTGCGGGAAATCGCACAACCCCGGGGAATCGAGCTGACGGGCTATCGCATCGAGCGGTCTTCCGGCGCGCCGCGGACCTGGTTTTCGCAATCCGATCTGGTCATTCTCGACACGCCCCGCGGCAACGATCGCGCCCGGGTGATGGAGTTTGTCGGCGGTGCACTGGAGAGCACCTCCACCCCCTGGCTGGCAGTCGGCGGTGGCAAGCCGCTCGGCAAAAACCTGCCACCGCAGATTATGCGACCGCTGCTGGCCTACTACGGCGCCGGGGGGGAGACCAACTTTCGCCATATGATGGCGTTTGTGCAGGCCTGGCAGAGCGGCCAGGGCACAGCGGACGTGCCGGCTCCGCAGGCCCTGCCCGAAGCCGCTTTCTATCATCCGCAGGCGCCGGAACATTTCGAACGGCTGTCCGACTACCTGGACTGGGGTAAAAAACGCTGGCACAGGGATACGCCGGTGCTCGCGGTGGCAATGTCCTCCGGCAGTGTGTCCGACGGCGAGACTGCCGCCTACGACCACCTGATCCGAGCCATTGAAGACGCGGGCGCTGTTCCGCTGGTGTTCTGGTACGACCGCGATGCCGCGCGACCGCTGACGCCGCTGATCGCCGACGCCGATCCCGTGATGCTGGTCAACACCACCCATATGATGGGCGAAAAACTCCGGCGGGACCTGGAGCGCCTGGATATTCCGGTGGTGATGGGACTCAACTATCGCGGCGGCAGTATTCGGGAATGGCGCGACGCGGCCCAGGGCCTGTCCGCCGGTTCGGCCGCGGCGTTGATGATGGTTCCGGAAAGCTGGGGCATGTCAGACCCGCTGGTGCTGACCGCGATCGAAGACGGCACGCCGGAGATAATACCCGAACAGGTGGAACTGCTGATCGGCCGCTTTCGGGCCATGGCCCGCCTGCGCGATGCAAGGCGCGATGACCTGAATATCGCACTGTTGTTCTGGAACACGCCTAGCGGCGAGAGAAACCTCTCCGCCTCCAACCTGAATGTGCCGCGCAGTATCGAAAATATCCTGCGCGGCCTGGAAGACAGCGGATACGCGGTGGAGCCGGCACAAGAACGGGAGATCATTTCCACCGCGCAACGGCTGCTGTCCGCCTACTACCACCCGGAAAAACTCGACGCGCTGCTCGCCGACGGCCTGGCCGTAACACTGCCGCTCGATATTTACCTAAGCTGGCTGCAGAGCCTGCCGCCGGCTGTCCGCGAGGAACTGGAACAGGCCTGGGGCGGGCCCGAAAACCACTGGAGCCTGCGCCGGATCGACGGTGAAAATCATTTCGTGATTCCACTGGCGCGCGCGGGGAAACTGGCCATACTGCCACAGCCGCCCCGGGCCGACCGGCTCGGGGAAAGTACCCACGACCTGCTCCAACCGCCGGGTCACTTCTACCTGGCGACCTATCTCTACCTTCGCAGGAGCTTCGCCGCAGATGCATTGATCCACCTGGGCACCCACGGTACCCAGGAGTGGACGCCGGGCAAGGACCGCGGTCTCTGGGCTCGCGACTACCCCAACCTGGCGGTGAGCAATGTGCCGGTGTTCTACCCCTATATCCAGGACAATATCGGCGAGGCGATGCAGGCCAAGAGGCGCGGCCGCGCCACCGTCATCAGCCACCAGACGCCGCCCTTCGCGCCGTCCGGATTTTACGGAGAGCTTCGCGATATCCACGACCTGATGCACCGTTACCTGCAGCTGGAAAGCGGTGTCGTGCGCGATACCACGCTCGCCAGCATGCTGGCGAAAGTCGAGGAACACAATCTGAATCGGGACCTGGGCTGGACGCCGGAGGAAATCCGCCAGCGCAGTGACGAGTTTATTCCCCTGCTTCACGATCACCTGCACACGCTGGCAAAAAGCAGCACCCCTGTGGGCCTGCACAGCTTTGGCGAATCGGCGACCATCGAGCACCGGATTGCGACCGTCATGCAGCAGCTGGGCAGCGACTATTATCAAGCCCTGGATCTCGACCAGACCGAAATCTTTGCCGCCAGTTACGACGAGCTGTTCAGCGAACCGGCCTACCAGTATCTCGAACCCTATCTGCGGGAAGAGAAAGCACCTTCAGAAGCCCGGACCGACGCCCTGCAAACACTGATGGCAAAGGCGCAGATCTATCACAAGAAGCTGGAAGAAAATAATGAGATCGAGGCGCTGTTGACGGCGTTGCGCGGCGATTTTGTAGCACCCGGCGCGGGCGGTGATCCGGTGCGCAACCCCCAGACCACCAGCGGCACCAACCTGTATGCGCTCGACCCCAACAAGATACCCAGCCGCGAGGCCTATCGCGCTGCCGAAACGACGTTTATGGAGCTGGTCACGGACTACCGCGAAAAGCACGGCGATCAATGGCCGGACAAGCTGGCATTCTCCCTCTGGTCCTCGGAAACCATCCGCACTCTGGGGCTCAGCGAAGCGCAGATAATGCACGCACTGGGCGTACGACCGGTATGGAGTCGCGGCGGCCGGGTCACCGGGCTGGAGATCATCCCCGAGTCGGAACTCGGCCACCCCAGGATCGATACACTGATCCAGGCGACCAGCGTCTACCGCGACCAGTTCGACGGCATCATGAAAAAACTGGCCCGGGTAATCGCGGAACTGTCCCGGCAGGACGCAGGCGATACCAATCCGATTGCCCGCAACAGCCGGCGCCTGGCCCTATCCCTGCGGGAACAGGGATTGCCCGCCGCCGAGGCCAGCCGCTACGCACACGCGAGAATCTTCAGCAATCCGCCTGACGACTACGGCAGCGGCGTCACCGATGTCGCCATGGATTCCACGGGCTGGGAAGACGACGGTGTGCTCGCCGACACCTTTATTCGAAGCCAATCCCATATGTACACCGAGGAAGACTGGGGAACGCCGGTGCAGTCGCTCGGCCTGCTGGAATCCCAGTTGCAGGGCGTGGACGCCGTGTTGTTATCGCGTTCCTCCAACCTGCACGGGCTGCTGTCCACCGACCACCCCTACGAATACCTCGGCGGCCTGTCGTCGGCGGTCAAAAAGGTGACGGGGGAAAACCCGCGACTCTATGTGTCCGATGCCCGATCAAAAACCGCCAGTATCACCGGGGCCGATGCTTTCCTGAGCAGCGAACTCCGCACCCGCTACCAGAACCCGCAGTGGATCGAGGGCATGAAGGCCGAAGGCTATGCCGGCACCGTGCAGATGCTGAAAGTCGCCAACAACCTGTTCGGCTGGCAGGTCATGGATCGTAATATGGTGCGGGACGACCAGTGGCAGGCGATGCACGACACCTACGTAATGGACCGGCGGGATCTCGAACTGAACCAATGGTTCGCCGAACACAATGCCACGGCCCAGGCGCAGTTGATCGAACGCATGATGGAGGCGGTGCGCAAGGGCTACTGGGATGCCAGTGAACAGACCCGCCGCGAGATGATCGAGCGCTGGCAGACGCTGGTCGACGAGCTGGGTGCGGATGCCGGCGCGGAAAAGACGGTGGAATTTATCCAGCAGCAGTCGGCCGGTTTCGGGCTGGTTTCCGCCGCAGCCGATCAGACCGGCCAGCCTGAGGATCAGGCAGAGAACCAGGTGAAGGGGCAGATACTGGAACAGGTATCGGCAGAACCACAGCAGCAGCCCGACGCCAACTGGTTGCTGTGGCTGGCCTGGTTTTTCCTGCTGGCCTGCTTCACTACCGGTATGGCACGGGTCCTGACCCGCCGTCGGAACTTTTACTACTCAAGTTTCGGAGTTCAAGTCGGGGGCTCCGGGCCGTATGACCCTTTGCGGGACACGCTGTGAATACATCCCTGTACGCTCTCCACGGCCATCCATGGCCGCAGAAGGTCCCGCAAAGGGCCATACGGCCCGGAGCTGTGCACCTCCCAACTCTCTTAACTTTTCCGAACTACGAAACTTGAATCGCAAACTAGAGTGGAATTAAACAATGTTCATCAATAATCTGGAAAGCGTTCTATACCAGGTATCGGCAATATTTCTCGTGCCGTGCCTGTTACTTATCGTCGCCGCCCTGGCATATACCCTCTATGCCCTGGGTGCCCTGCTGGCAGAGGCCAGTCTGCGGCACAGGGGCCGACTCGCCTCCAGCCTCAGCCGCCATGCCAACCGGGAAGGCATCCGCAGCGATGACCTGGAGCTCTGGATCATGCGCAGGCTCGAACTGCTGCGGCTCACCTCCCGGGTAACGCCCATGCTGGGGCTGGTGGCCACCCTGATCCCCATGGGCCCTGCCCTGCTGGCGCTTTCGGAAAACGATACTGCCTCCGTCGGCAGCAATATGGTCGTCGCCTTTTCCGGCGTGACGCTGGCACTGATCGCCGCCAGTCTCAGTTTTGTGGTGCTGAACATCCGCCGTCGCTGGCTGTTCGAGGAGCTGCGCCTGATCGAACAGGCCAGTGAATCCGGCAACACGGGGGAGCGTTGATATGGCCGGACGTTTTCTCGAACACGACGACGACGATCCCATCCTGTCGGTGGTCAACCTGATCGACCTGTTCCTGGTGATCACGGTAATCCTGTTGATCATTGTGGTCAGGAATCCGCTCAACCCCTTCTCCAGTGACAACGTGGTGGTGGTCGAGAACCCGGGTGAGGACAATATGACGATAACGATCAAGGATGGCGAGGAACTGACCCGCTACGAAAGCAACGGTGCCATCGGCGAAGGTGACGGTATCAAGGCGGGCGTCACCTACAAGCTGCCCGATGGCAAAATGGTGTATGTGCCCGAGTGAATCCAGCCTGGAAGATCTCGCTCATCAGAATGGGATCTTCTCTGTCACCGGATGGGACTCAGGCCACCGGGAAGGACCGGCAGGCTGCGCCTCCCTGCGCAACCCCGTCAGCGGCTATTCGCCTTCTGGATTGAGTCCACGGCGGATCAGTAACGCCTCGGTAGTCGGTTCCTGGCCCCGGAATTTTACATAGGATTCCATTGGTGCGCGGGAGTTACCCACTTCCAGGATGTGCTTGCGATACAAGTCACCGTTCTTCCGGGTGAGTCCACCGCGTTCGCGCAGATAGGCAAAGGCATCGGCGGCCAGGATTTCACTCCACATATAGGCGTAATAACCGGCCGAGTAGCCGCCACCGATGGAGTGGGCAAAATAGGTCGACTTGTAACGCGGCGGCACCGCCGGTAGGTCGACGCCATGCTCTGCCAGGGCCTCGGCTTCAAACTTTTCCACGTCCTGTTGCGGTGCGTCGGCGGGCAGGGAATGCCATTCCATATCCAGCAGCGCAGCGGACATATACTCCAGGGTATCGAAGCCCATGTTGAAGTTCTTGGCCTTCAACACTTTCTCCAGCAGCTCTGCGGGGATGGGCTCACCGGTCTTGTAGTGGTAGGCGTAATTGGCCAGTACCTCGGGATCGCTCGCCCAGTCCTCTTCGAAAGTGGACGGGAACTCGACGAAATCGCGGGATACGCTGGTACCAGCCAGGCTGGGGTAATGAACATTCGAGAACATGCCGTGCAGGCCGTGTCCCAGCTCGTGGAACATGGTGGTAACGTGATCAAAGCTGACCAATGTCGGCTCGCCTTCCGGGCCTTTGGGAATATTCATCACGTTGACCACGACCGGTTTCTGTTCCAAAAGACCTGACTGCCCCACAAAAGAGCTCATCCAGGCACCGCCGCGTTTGCCATCGCGCGCGAAATAATCTGCGTAGAAAATCGCAAGGCTCTCGCCGTTGTGATCGAACAGTTCGAATGCCTGTACATCCGGGTGATAGACCGGCAGGTCCGGGCGGGGTTCAAAGCGAATGCCGTACAAACGGTTCATGGTGTAAAACAGGCCGTCTTCCAGCACCCGGTTGAATTCGAAGTACTCACGGACCTCGCTTTCATCCAGGTCGTACTTTTGCTGGCGAACCTTTTCCGCGTAGTAGGCCCAATCCCAGGGCTGCACGTCAAAATCACCACCTTCGCGCTCGATCATGGCCTGGATATCGGCCTGCTCTTCCTTGGTGTTGCTCACCACCGCGGGCACCATGGAATTCAGCATGCCCATGACGTTCTTCGAATTCTCCGCCATGGTGCCAGTCAACTGGTACTCGGCCCAGTTGTCATAGCCCAGCAGACCGGCTTTCTGTGCACGGATCTGCACCAGGCGCTTGACCAACGGGCGGTTGTCCAGCTCGCCGGATGTACCTCGATTTGCCGAAGCCTCCCAGATACGCTGGCGCAGCGCGCGATTGTTCAGCGAAGCGAGTACCGGTTGGCGGGTGGTATTGGTGATGCTGATCAGATACTTGCCTTTATGGCCGGCGTCGGCGGCAGCCTCCGCGGCGGCTTTAATCTTGCTGTCCGACAGGCCATCCAGCTCGCTCTTGTCATCGACAACCACGGCGATGGCTTTGTTGAGTTTCAGCAGGTTCTGGCTGAATTCCGTGGTGAGCCTGGAGTGCTCTTCGTTCAGCGCGCGCAGGGTCTCTTTCTGCTCGTCGGAAAGCTTGGCGCCTGCCTTGACGAACTTTTCGTAATAGTCTTCCAGCAGACGCTCGGATTCCGCATCCAACTCCTCCTCAACACGCTGGTTGTAGAGATTTCCCACGCGGGAAAACAGGTCGGCATTCAGATAAATACTATCGGAGTGGGCAGCAAGTTTGGGGGCCAGTTTGCTTTGCAGGGCCCGGCGGGTTTCGTTGCTGTCGCTACCTACCAGGTTGAAGAAGATACGCGATACCCGGGTCAGCAGAGAGCCGGCTTGCTCCATGGCCACAATTGTATTGTTGAAACTGGCCGGTTCCGGGTTGTCGGCAATCGCCTGGATTTCCTGCAAATGCTCGCGCATTCCCTGCGCGAAGGCGGGTTGAAAGTGCTCATCCTTGATCTGGCTGAAATCCGGCGCCTGATATTGCAGGGAGCTGGGGTGGAGCAAGGGGTTATCTTGCGTTGCCGGGTCTGTAGGATCGCCAGTTACTTGTGTGTTTTCCGCTTCAGATGCCTGTGCAGATTTCTTTGAACCTGGTTCGGGCGACTCTGAACAGGCAGCAATAGCCACGATGGCTACGGCGAGCAGGGATTTGCGCATTGCATTCTCCGATTTTTCTATTTCGAGTGTTTGGGCGTGCCCCCGGGCTCCGGAAACTGATGGCAGCCAAATAGTGAAACACTATATCATCTCATGCGTAATTGGAAATTTTGCGCCACGTCGTTTGTCGCGGTAACGCAACCATTCATCCCAATGGAGTATCCCTGACTCCCCGGACAGATCACCCCGCAGGTGCCCGGCGAAGGGGCCGGCGAGTCCGAAAATCAACCGGTACTCAGTGTGCTTAACCAGCCGGACTCCATTTTGTCCCAGTCCCGGCGTTTGGGATCTATCGCTTCCACCCGGCTGTCCAGCGCATCGTCCAGTTCCAGCACACTCAACACCGAATCCGCCTTGTTGAAACCGAATACGCCCTGCTCGGTTATAAATACGCCCTTCACCCGCTCCGCGTCGACACCGGAGATCAGGGAGAAAAGCTGTTCGTAGTCGAAAACCAGCGTCGGGTCGAAGCGCCAGCCGCAACTGTGATATCCCTCGCCGCTGTTTTCCAGCCGCAGGTAACCGCATTCCGACAGCGGTTCCTGCTCGTCTGGCAGTGGCGCAGCGCGATGTCCATGTTTGTGGCCGGCTGTTATCCGGAAACCGCTGGGCGCGTACAGCCAATCCGGCTGGATGCGCCCCTGCTCTACCGCTTGCAGCGTTATCTCCGTGTCGTCCTGCAAAAAGGAGAGATAGCGACGCAGGCTCTCCAGCTCCTGCGGGCCGTAGAGGTCTGACTTGTTGGCCACTACCAGGTCGGCCACCTCCAGTTGCTGCCGGAAAGAATCGCTGCGCAGGTAGCGTTCATCCTCGATACAGCGTGCGTCCACCAGAGTGAGCGTGGCGCGCAGGTCGAGCACGCCGGCACGCACCGCGTCAGACAGGGTCGACAACACCTCCCGGGGGTGGCCGAGACCGGTGGGTTCGATCAGTAGCCTTTGCGGCCTGGCCCTGGCCAGCAGCTGGTTCAGGGCCACCTGCATGGGCAGGCCGGTGGTACAGCACATGCAGCCGCCGGGCACTTCACGGATAAAGACTTCGCCGTCTTTCTCCGGGCCGAACAGGCCACCATCGACGCCCACCTCGCCAAACTCGTTGACCAGTACCGCCCAGCGTTCGCCGGCCGGCTTGCTATCCAGCAGGTGGCGGATAGCGGTAGTCTTGCCGACGCCGAGGAAACCGGTAATCACATTGGCCGGCACCTCACGTATGGGCTCCTTCTGTGTCACTAGGCGGCGCTCCGACCGCACTCGTCGCACAGGCAGTCCAGCTCCAGTTGCGAGGTCTGCAGGTGATAGCCGGCCCCCTCCACCGTATCACGCAGCGCGGCGATCACCTCCGGCTTGATACCGATTTCCCGTACCTTGTTGCAGCGGTTACAGATCAGGAACTGCGGCGTCTCGTGGCTGTGATCGCAGGCGATATGGGCGCAGGCCAGGTACTTGTTTTCAGAATTGAGCTTGTGCGCCAGATTCTCCTCTGCCAGAAAATCCAACATCCGGTACACGGACATGGCCGGGATCGGCTCGCCGTAATCCCGGCTGTACTGCTCCGCAATCTCATAGGCGGACAGTGGGGTTCTGGAGCGCAATAGTATGGTAAGGACACTCCTGCGTTTCTCGGTCAGGCGGGCCCCGGAAACGCGGCAGCTCTGCTCCGCCGCCCCCAGGGTCTGTTTGAGTTGGGATGCTTTCATGGACTATTTCAATTGCAGCTCGTTGTCTTGTGCAGTGAGCGAGACGGCCCCCTGGCGACCGGGGGCCAGCCACTGCACGGCGATCTCGTGAATGCCGGGAAAGCTCGCAAACAGCGCCACGGCAACGCTGTCGAGCTGTGCCAGATTATCACACTGGAAGTGGTAGCTGGCATGGAAGCTGAAATGCGCCCGGTGCCGGGTCTCCTCTTTCTCACCGTGGGGCGCCTCCACCCCGGCCTCCTGCAGGTGGCAGTCGGCGCCGGCGAAGCGCAGCCAATCCTCGGCACCGGCCAGCGTCCGCGCCGCCTGCCGCAGGGCCCGCCTCTGCGGGGAATTCTGCGGCGCGTGCTCGAAGCCAACCAGGTTGGCCGCCGGGGATTCAAACTCAATGTAAACGCTGTCCGCTTCAGCGGCGATATCGAGCCGCGCCTCGCCGTGCACATGGGCACCACCGTCGGCAGCGGCAGCGCCGGCAAAAACAAGCGTCAAGATAAAGATCACCCTCAGGTCCATTGCCCCTCTCCCGCTCTCCAATCACTCACCACATCAACCTTTTTATTACCGAACGTCAGCCCTCCCACTAGTGAGAACGGCACTCTTGAATCGCATCTTCGCCCTGCCCGGCGAGGGCCCCACGCTGCAGCAGGCGTCGATTCGCCCAATGGGCCGCCACCAGCAGGCCCGCGCCAACCGTACTGGCGAGCAGTTCCCAGTGTCCTTCCAGGCCCAGAGCCACTATGAGTATCAACAGGCCGGAGAAACCGGAGACCATCACCACCGGGCGGCGGTGGTGGCGGCAGGCTGCCGGGAAGCTGGCCAGGGCCAGCAGTAATACCGGTCCCAACAGCACCAGGTGAAAAAGTTCATGCCCCAGCAATGCACCCAGCATCCCGGCACCCCCGAGAGCCAGCAGTAGCGGTGTCGCCAGGCAATGCACCAGGCACAACCCGGAAACCAACATGCCCGCAGTATCTTTCATCATCAATTCTCCAGATCCATTTCAGTTTCAGTAGCGAACGCCCGGTGCTGCCCCGGTTTGCAACGCTGCCACTCATCTTATTATGATACAATGTATCATATCAACACAATCGGGCCTGCCATCTACCGTGGCACCGACATGCAGGCCCGGCAGGCAACAACAGGAGGAGATGCCAATATGTCAGAGCGCTTACCAGTAACGGTTCTTTCCGGCTTTCTGGGGTCCGGAAAGACCACGCTGCTGAACCGGATTCTCAACAACCGCGCCGATCTGCGCGTGGCGGTGATCGTCAACGATATGAGCGAAGTGAATATCGATGCCGGGCTGCTCAACAACCAGGTCCGGCTCCAGCGCGAGCAAGAGAAGCTGGTGGAGATGAGCAACGGCTGCATCTGCTGCACCCTGCGCGAGGACCTGCTGATCGAGGTCGGACGCCTGGCCAGGGAGGGACGCTTCGACTGTCTGCTGATCGAGTCCACCGGCATTTCCGAGCCATTGCCCGTGGCCGAGACCTTCACCTTCCCCGACGAGGACGGCCAGAGCCTGTCCGACATCGCGCGTCTCGACAGCATGATCACGGTGGTCGACGGTGCGAACTTCCTGCGCGACTACCGCGCCGCCCGGGAACTGAAAGAGACAAAGGAGCATCTCGACGAGGAGGACGAGCGCAATATAGCGGACCTGCTGGTGGACCAGGTGGAGTTCTGCGATACCCTGCTGATCAGCAAGGCCGACCTGATCGACAACAAGCAGCTCGCCGAACTGAAGGCGGTACTGCGCAGCCTCAACACCCGGGCGGACATTATTCCCATGGTGAAAGGCGAGGTGCCCATCGACAGGGTGCTGAATACCGGCAAGTTCGATTTTGAACAGGCGCAGCTGGCACCGGGATGGCTTCGGGAGATGCGCGGAGAACATACACCCGAGAGCGAGGAATACGGCATCAGCAGCTTCAGCTTCCGGGCCCGGCGTCCCTTTCACCCGCAGAGACTCCACGATTTCTTCTCAAACCCGCAGCTGAGCGGCCGACTGCTGCGCTCCAAGGGTTTCTTCTGGCTGGCCAGCCGCCCCGACTACGCGGGGACCTGGAGCCAGGCCGGCGGTATCGCCCGGCACGGCGCCGCGGGTTACTTCTGGAGCGCCGTACCCAGGGAGGAGTGGCCGGAAAACCCGGAGCAGCGGCAGTACATCATGGATAACTGGCAGGAACCGTTCGGGGACAGGCGCCAGGAACTGGTTTTCATCGGCCAGCACCTGAATCCCCAGTGGCTGGGACAGCAGCTGGAAGATTGCCTGCTGAGCAGCGAGGAGCTCCGTGCCGGTGAGGCATCATGGCAAACATTGCCGGATCCGTTTCCGGGCTGGAACTGACGGCCCGCCTTCGACAACACCACTCGCAACAGCCCTACTCTTTTCCGGCGCGAAAGAGTTGGGGCGCAACACTCCGGGCATCCGGTGAGCGGCCACCCGCTTTCCGGCTTCTATTCCGCCAAGGATCGCTGCAACTGATTGAACTGCCCCTGAATCACTGCCTTCTCCTGCAGCAGCACCCGGTTCTCTTCAACCAGGGCCTCCAGCTTCTCCCCGGTCGATTCCAGTCCGGACTCCGCCCTGGCCAGCGACTGCCGCAACCACTCGGCGTCCCTGCTGGCGGAAGCGTTGCTATTCGACAGGGCGGATACCCTGTCCTGCAGAGTGGCGATCTCGACCGTTTTTTCGCTGACCTGATCCGCTTGGGCGTCGGCCTTTCGGGAAAGGCTATCGACCTCGGAGCGATACCCGGAGACCTGCTCTAGCAGTTGCTGCTTTTCGGCCCCCAGTTCCGCGATGGCAGCCTCTCGCTGCTCGCACAAATTCTCGCGCTCGGCGAGCCTGCGGCCGACGTCGGACAGCTGTTCCGAGAGGCTTTCTACCTGCCCCCGAAGCTGGTCATTGGTCAGCCGGAACTGTTCTCGCTCCTGCTGCCGGTCGTCGGCCGTACGCTGCTGGAAATGCTCGAAGTGATCGCGGATATCGCGGTTTTCCTGTTTCAACCCATCCACTTCGGATTTGAGCTCGGAAATGCGCGCTGCACCCTGCTGCCGCTGAAACTCGCTTTTGTCCAGCGCCGCCCGGGATTCCTGCAGCTCCCGCTTCAGGTTGCGATTCTGCTCCCCGGAAATCCGTAACCGGTGCTCCAGCCCACGAAGATCCTGCGCCAAGGTCGCAGCCTTGGCGCACGCCTCTTCGGCTTCCGCCCGGTGCTTCTCCTCGGCGGCCTCGAAGCTCTCCCTGGCCGCCTCCACTTGCCGCCCGGCTTCCTCCCGCACCCGCTCGTGTAACGCCTTCAGCGCATCGAGAAGATCTTTGGGCAAGTCGCCAGTATCCGCCCGATCGCCGGCCTCGGATCGCCAGCGCTTCAGCAGCGGCGCAATGGTGCTCTTGCTGCCGGTACCCAGCTCCGCGCGGACCCTGTCCACGGTCGGCTCCTCGCTGCGGCCTTTGATTGCCTCAGCGGCCCGGGCTACATCCGGATAAGTGACCCCCGTACGCGCCATCATCGTGCTCCTCGATTTTTGGTAACGTATTACGTGTTATGTAATATAACATTATTTTCTGTTTTAAATCATTCCTTGAAGCACCCAATCTAACCATCGATAATGAAACTTATCGAAGGTTATAAATCCCGCTAACTCTCCATGCTCTTCAACGCCGGTACAGAAGCTCGCGATCGCTAAGCCTATGAACAAGAAACCCCCAGAGCTGCCCGTCCGGGACGGTCCTCTCGCCGAAGCCCATGCCAGTACGACATTGCCATCCGCCCAGGTGGCACAGAAATACCTGCGGGCAGCCACCTCGGACAGCACGCGCAGGGCCTACCGCTCGGCCATCCGGCAGTTCGAGAAATGGGGCGGGCGGCTGCCCACGGACAGCCGAGAACTGGTGCGCTACCTGCGCGACCGCGCCGAAGCCGTCAATCCGCGCACGCTGGAACTCCACCTGACCGCCATCGGCCAGTGGCACCGCTACCAGCGCATCGCGGACCCGGTAACCGATCCGCTGGTGCGGAAAACCATGGACGGCATCCGACGCCTGCACGGCCGGCCAAAGCAGAAGGCCAGGGCCCTGCGCCTGGAACATATCGCGGCCATGACTCGCTACCTGCGCACACAGCCGGACAACAAAAAGAGGCGGCGGGACCTGGCGCTATTACTGACCGGCTTCTTCGGCGCCTTCCGGCGCAGCGAGCTGGTGGCGATCCGGGTCGAGGACTTGGCCTGGGAAGAGGAGGGGTTGCTCGTGCACCTGCCGAGATCGAAAACCGATCAGAGCGGACAGGGAGTTACCCGCGCCCTGCCCTTTGGCGATCCGTTGGTGTGTCCCGCTACCGCTCTCCGGCAGTGGCTGGACGCAGCGGGGATTTCGGAAGGACCTGTATTTCGCGGAATCAACCGCTGGGACCAGATACAGCCCCGGCAGTTGAGCCCGGGCGCCGTGAACGAACTGCTGAAAAAACTGGGGACGACCTGCGGATTTGCATTCGCCGGCGAGTTGAGCAGCCACAGCTTCCGCCGCGGCCTGTCCACCTCTGCTGCGCGGGAAAAGGTGGACTTCGAACTGATCAAGAAACAGGGCGGCTGGAAGAGTGATGCGACCGTCTGGGAGTATATCGAGGAGGGCCAGCAACTGACCGAGAATGCCACCGATCCATTGATGGAAAAAGTGGCGCGCCTGATGGGCGAGCATACCGTCGAGTAGCCGAATCGATATCCGACCGGCAACCGCCTGGCGGGCATTCCATGGGATTGCCCGGCGATTACCTTGATAGCGGTTGGTATGTGACACATCCTTTCCCGGTGCTGGTAATGTATCAGCGCGGGAACACGACCAATACCCATCGACAGGACCTAAACGGAGGAGCCCAATGAAAGCAGTTGTCGTACGGGGGCCGGGTGGGCTGGATCAGCTCGCAGTCAAGGATATTCCGGACCCCGGCGAACCCGGCCCGGGTATGATCCGGGTCGCCATCCACGCCACTTCCCTGAATTTTCACGATCTCCTCGTGGCCTCGGGCCAGATCCCCACGGAAAAAGACCGGGTGTTGATGTCCGATGGCGCCGGCATCGTGGAATCGGTCGGGGAAGATGTCACAGAGTTCGCGCCGGGGGATCGGGTGGTATCCGGCTTTTTTCCGCACTGGCCGGACGGCGCACCGGGAAACAGCGTCAGCAACTTTGCCGGCACGCCCGGCGACGGCGTGGACGGTTTCGCCGCCAGGCATGCCGTCAGACCCGCCGGCGCCTTCACCCTGGCGCCGGATGGCTGGAGCCATGCCGAAGCCGCCACCATCACCACCGCCGGCCTGACCGCGTGGCGGGCACTGGTGGGTGACGGCCCGCTCAAGGCCGGCGACACCGTGCTGGCGCTCGGCACCGGCGGCGTCTCCATTTGCGCACTGCAGATCGCCAAGGCCATGGGCGCAGCGGTGATCGTGACCTCGTCCTCCGATGAAAAACTGGAACAGGCCAGGGCCCTGGGGGCCGACCACACGATCAATTACCGGCGCGAGGAAAACTGGGGCCGCCAAGTCCGCGAACTCACCGGCGGCCGCGGCGCCGACCATATTGTCGAGGTGGGCGGCCCGGGCACCCTGGCGCAATCAATCGATGCGGTGCGCGCAGGTGGCCATATCGCCCTGATCGGCGTGCTGACCGGCCGCGCCGGCGAGGTACCCACGGCGCTGCTGATGGCCAAACAGGCGCGCCTGCAGGGCCTGATCGTCGGCACCCGCCGCCAGCAGCAGGACTATGTGGCGGCGCTGAACGAGACGGGCATTCGCCCGGTCATCGATCGCACTTTTGCTTTTGAGGAACTGGCTGCGGCATTCCGCTACCAGCAGAGTGCCACCCACTTCGGCAAGATCTGCGTCGAGTGGTGAGTACGTCCATCCACTCCCTTCCCGAAGCAGTCCGACACTCGACCTGTGCGACCAGATCAGCGAGGAAAAGCAGGCAGCGTCAAGAGGCTGCGCGGTAGCCACTCCGACGTCATCACGCAAACAGTCTGTTCAAAAAAGTCGCCTATTTCATGGTCTGGCGCGTGAAATATTTCTATCCACCGGCCCGGCTCCGTTAGTATGCGCCGCTTGCTTTAATCGGGGGAAAGAAGATGACCACTGCACAGAAACTCTATAACGCCGTTGAATTTTTCAGCGCCGAAGAGCCCTATTTCGAGCAGTTCAAGCAGGTGTTCCGCGACACCCTTGTGGCGCACGGGGCGCCGATCCCCAATGCGATGGAGATGACGCACATCGCGGCGGAGTCGCTCCGGCAGTTTTCCGGCGACGACTATCACCTGCGGATGGCGGAGATCATCGCCTGCGACCCGGCGTTTGAACGCGCCATCAACGGCAATGCCCCGGCGTTCCACGCCACCCACCGCTATATGTCCTACTACCTGGAACTCCCGGCGATGCCGGAGCTGCGTATCGCGAACTGACCCCTAGTGGTCCATGCGGTAAATTCAGTAACACTATCTCTTCGCCACAGGCCCCAGTGCTGCATTGAAAAAGCTTGAATTAGCGCTGCTAGTCCTGCGCTTTTTCGCCTTGCCCTGGAACCTGTGGCTGTGCGCTAGAGTCACCGAATTGACCGCATGAACCCCTAGCACAGGAAGCCCCACAACCTCGAGACCGATTACCCGATGGCCGCATACCGCGACCGGGCCGGCAGTCGAATTCTTCCTGGCGGTAAGCGGTTGCCGACCCCTTACTTGTCGGGAAAGGGGATAAATTCCGCTTCATCCCCCGGCACCTTCGGAAAGCGCCCCGCCTTCCAATCCTCCACCGCCCGGTCGACGCGCTCCGGACGACTGGATACCAGGTTCCAGACGATACACCGTTTACCCAGCGGCTCGCCGCCGATGATCGCGATGCGGCTGTCCCCGGTGGCTTCCACTGACACGCCGGGCCGGTTCGAGAAAACCGCCAGGGAATGCTCCGGTATTTCCGTGTCCCGGGCTTTCAGGCTGCCACTGGCCACATACACGGCTCGCTCCTCGGCATCCGGCAGTTCCAGAGTCTGGCCGGCCTCTAGCCTGGCTTCCACGTACAGGGTGTCGGCGAAGGTCCGGACCGGCGAGGTGACGCCGTAGGCCGTGCCCATCATGACCCGCAGGGAAACACCGCCCACCGTCAGGGCCGGGATCCCATCGGATGGATAGTGGTGGAATTCCGGCGCCATCTCCTCGTCCTCCGCCGGCAGCGCCAGCCACAACTGCAGGCCGTGCAGGCAGTGATCGGAGTCGCGAACTTCCGGGCGCTCCCGCTCCGAATGCACTATTCCCCTGCCGGCCACCATCAGGTTGATATCGCCGGGCCGGATCGGCTGGACGCTGCCCAGGGAATCCCGGTGCAGTATCTCGCCCTCGAACAGGTAGGTGACGGTGGCGATACCGATATGCGGGTGGGGGAGCACATCGATGCCCTTTCCCACCGGGAAGTCCGCCGGCCCCATATGATCGAAGAATATCCACGGGCCTACCATCCGCCGCTGCCGGCTCGGCAATGAACGCCTGACGGAAAAGCCGCCGAGCTCTTTCTCCCGAGGTTCGACGATGACCTCGATGGCACCGCAACCCTCTATGACGTCGCACTCCTGTTCGGCAGTCCTGGTCAGGTTACTCACACGCACTCCTGTTGTTGGATTACCCCGGCCCGGCAAATACATACAGGGCATGGCAGTTTTATCATGCCACTTATAATTCGCTGTACGACAGGCTACAGTACGGCGTTGCATTCGACCAGTCGTTGCGTCCGGCCAAGCTGAGCGGGACCGACTCCTGTCGGCCAGGCAACTATCCCCTCTAATTTTTGCAGGATTCGGGATGCTGGAACAGCTACTCAACAACAAGTTCATCCAGACGGGTATTGTCATCGTGGCGATCGTGCTACTGCGGATGGCTCTGTCCTTTATCTTCTCCCGCACCGGCTGGAGCAAGCAGAATAAACGGCGCCATATCAACACGGTGCACAACATCTCCAACCTGCTGCTGGTCCTGGGTGTGGTGGCCATCTGGGTTTCGGAGCTGCGCGACTTCGCCCTGTCGATCGCCGCTTTCTCCGTTGCTATCGTGATCGCACTGCGGGATGTAGTGCAGTGCCTGGTGGGTGGTATCTACCAGGCCAGCATGCGCGCATTCACGGTGGGGGATTGGATCAAGGTCGGGGATCAGTTCGGCGAGGTGATCGATAGCGACTGGCTCAGCACCACCCTGCTGGAAATCGATCCCCACGGGCTGGGTAGCGGCTATACCGGCATCACCCTGTACATTCCCAACAATGTGTTCTTTACCAAATCGGTCCAGAACCTGAACTTCATGCGCCGCTATATTGAACACACCTTCTCTATCGTGCGGGAAAACAAGGGAGGCAACCCCTTTGCCGCCAAGGAGTTCCTGATCGGGCGCATCCACGAGCACAGCGAAGCGTTCAGCGAGGTGGCGGCCCGTTACTGCCAGATGATCGAGCACCGCACCGGAGTGGAGCTGGTGGGCACCGACCCCAAGGTCAGCTTTACCACCAACGAACTGGGCCACGACGTGGTGACAATCACCCTCTTCTGCCCGCGCGAGGAAGCACATGAGATAGAGCAGCGGGTGACCGAGGATTTTTACAACTTCTGGTATAGCGGGCCACACTCCCCGGAGTTGGATACGGAAAGCTGAGCGATCAGCGGTCCTCGACCCCGCAGCGATTCACTTCCATTTCCCTGCGGATGATTTCCGCCAGTCGCAACGCCCCAGGCCCGGGAGATTCCCGGTCGGCAAAGATGAGATACATCTGCTGATAGCGCTCGCTGCCGCCGCGCAGGGATAGCGGCTTGAGAATGCCGTCGGTCAACTCCCGCCGGATCTTTTCTTCCGGCAACCAGGCAAAGCCGTAACCGCGACAGGCGGCGCCGATGGAAGTGGCCATGTTGGTCACGGTCCAGCGCTGGGCCACTTCCACCGTGGTGGTCTGCCGGTCGCGCCGGGAGCCGGAGTCCCGCACCACCAGGTGCCGGTGCTTGCGCAGGTCGCGGATGGTGATATCGCGATCGAGCTGGTGCAGCGGATGATCGGGATGGGCCACCGGAATAATGCGCACCTGGCGCGCCAGGGGCTCACCGATAAAGCCGCCGGGTACATGAGGAGAAATGGCCAGCTCCACGCGCCGCTCCCGCAACGCCTCCGGCGCGCCGCCGATCACTGTCTCGTAGAGCTCGATGCGGGTCTGCGGGCTCTCTTCGCCGAAGCGGCTCAGGCAGTCCAGCAACAGCCAGGTGGGAAACAGTACCTCCACGGCAATGCCGATCTCCGACTCCCAGCCGGCGGACACCTTGCGTGCATCGCGTTCCAGTCCCGACGCATCGTCCAGCAGCAGGCGGGCGCGCGAGTAGAGCATTTGGCCCGCCGGGGTCAGCACCGCCTTGCGTCCCTCGATGGAGAAGGCCTTCATATCCAGCACCGACTCCAGTTTCTGCACCGCGTAGCTGACCGAAGACTGACTCTTGTGCAGCCGCTCCGACGCCTGGGCGTAGCCGCCCGCCTCCACCACAGCGACCAGACAACGCCACTGTTCGAGGCTGATACGGGGTGTCAGGCCGCCATTTTCTCTGTATTTGTCGGGCATTTATCGATTAACCTGATTAATTTGAGCGTATTTTTATAATTTTTAATCTAATTATTCAATGATTAAATAGGGTCATCTGAAACGCAGAACCGATATGGAGAAGTTCACATGGCCAAACTACTCAAGATCCAGACCAGCCTGTTCCGGAATGATGGGCAATCTTCCCAACTGACCGATGAGTTCGCCGACAACTGGCTGGCTGCCAACCCCGGTGCCGAAGTCGCTACCCGCGACCTGGCCGCAGCGCCGGTCCCGCACCTGACGCTCGACCGTTTCCAGGCCTTTGGCAGCGATCCGGCGGAGCGCAGCGCGGAACAGCAGGCAGTGGTGGACTATTCGGATGCGCTGATCGACGAGATCCGCAGCGCCGACGTGCTGGTTCTGGGTATCCCGATGTATAACTTCAGCATCCCCTCCAGCTTGCACGCCTACTTCGACCATATCGCCCGCGCGGGTGTAACCTTCCGCTATACGGAAAGCGGACCGGAGGGACTACTCAAAGGCAAGAGGGCCTATGTGGTGATTACCCGCGGCGGCGTCTACGGTGATGAGCACCCGCAGACGGCTTTCATCCGCCAGTTTCTGGGCTTTATCGGTATCGACGACGTCGCGTTCGTACACGCCGAGGGCCTGGCTACCGGCGATGAACCGCGGCAGAAGGCGTTGGAGGCGGCGCAGGAGCAGCTGGCGCAACTGGCATGATTCTCGGTCGACTCGCTATAAGACGGACCTTTCGGGCGGCCCCGACCGCCCTGTTTCTGTAAGTGGGACACGCAGTCCGATGAATGCTCGCGAAGACAACCGCGCTACCAGCGCCTGCGGAACCCGATGCGTGCCTCCACGGCATCGAACTCCTCGGAATCCAGGTCGGTAGTGTAGTCCAGCACCCCGAACAGGCTGGTGGTGCCGTCCAGATCGGCGGTGATACCGACACCGGCCTCCAGCGTCGTGAAACCGCGGTGCGTACGGATGGCCGTGGTGTTGAACATCACCTTGTCCCTGCCGTGCACCTCGTGCCAGATGTTCACCTTGATATAGGGCCGCCACACCGATGTGCCGCGCTCTATATCGCCGACCAGGCGCCCACCCACACGCGCGGTCAATGCATCGACGTCATCGAAGCGGATGCTCGAATAGCGGTCTTCGGTGTTGTCCATGTCCTGGTACTGCCAGATCAACTGGGCCTGGGGTTCCAGGCTCCAGAAACCATCCAATGGAAAGGGCCTGCCACCCTCGATGGAGGCGGTCACCTCATCGCCATCGATATCCGCGTGGAGGTCGCGGTTGGAGCGGCTGTCACCGTCAAAGGAAGACAGCAGCAGCACCCCGTCCAGATAGCCACCGTCTGCCCAGTGGTGGCTCCAGTAACCGCCGAGATTGTAACTGTCCAGGGATATGTCGCCGGTGTCCGCATTCTCCACTGCGATCGCAAAGCCGCGGGTGTCGCCACTGGCGCGACCGCCGCCCAGCATCAGTCCGGCCGCGTTGCGACGGCCGTTGCGGCTATCGGCGCCGTAGAGTGGAACGCCGATCTGAACGCCCCAGAAATCGCCGTCGAACTTGGGATCCACGGTGCCGCCCCAGCGCTGTTTGTAGTGATTGCCGAAGGCGCGCATCCACACTGAACTCCGCCCGTCGTCGCGGCGCGACCAGGCCTGTTCGCCTTCGCGTTCATGGAAGGTGCCCAGGGTCGCCAGCGTCAGTGCGCGGCTTACACCGGGAATGGTGACGTGTGTGGAAACTTCGGGGCGATACAGGGGAATGATATCTCCGCCGCCCTGGCCTCCGCCGCCACTGGAGCCACTGCCGCCACTACTGGAACTGGTGGAGCCGCCACTGGAGCTGCTGCCCGAGCTACTGGAACCACCGCTGGAACTGCTGCCACCGGGAACATGCCCCCCGCTGGAGCTGCCCGAACTGCTTCCGTTATCGCCGCCACCATCCGGTTCGTGGCCATCGTCCCCGCCGTTCCCATCATCGGGGTCCTCAATATGCGAACGCAGATACCAGTTGTTCGCAGTGTCCGGAGTCGATCCGCCACGGAACAACAGGTACTCGTAGGGCCCGGCCGCCACGACATCACCGAGCACGAAAGCATTGCTGGTGCTGACACCGTTGATAACCTGATCCACGAGGATCCCGTCACCTGTGGTCAGCCCACCGGGGCCGCCGACGTTGGTTACAAAAATTGTCGTAGTACCGGACTCGTCACCGGTGACTACCAACTTGTCCGACGGCGCACCGTCCTCGAACAGATAGGTGTTCAGCAACAGGGAGCCACCGCTGCCGATATAGTCGCCGTCGATCCGCAGCACATCAGTTACCGAGTCGCCGCTGCTGGTCATATCGATAGTGCCGGCATTGACCACGGTGACGCCGTCGCCGGAAGCGGCTGGATCGATGTTGTACTGGCCCTCACTGGCGTGCAGTGTGCTGGAGCCGTCGATGGTCAATCGACCGGTACCGGTGCCGCTGTCACCCAGTACCAGGTCACCGCCCATGGTCAGTTCGGAGCTGCTTTGCAGTTGAATCAACTCCCAGTTCAGCAGGCGGTCCGGTCGACTGCCGATCACCCCCTGCCAGGTCAACACATCGTTGCCGAGCCCACCGTTGATTTCGATGGTGCGCAGCTCGGTGTCAGTCAGGTCGATAAACAGCGCAGTGTCGTCGTCCTCCTGCATATCGATGCCACCGACCAGGCCGCCGGTCCAGAGGAGGTCGTCTGTACCACTGCCGGCGCGCAGGTAGCCGGAAATCTGGCCGGCCTGGATGGTGGCGGTATCGCTGCCGGCACCCTGCTGGATATTGCCGTTGACAGTGCCGCCCTCCATCAGGAAATCGTCGTCGTTGCTGCCTTGGTTCACCTCACCATTGATATTGGCGCCGGCGCGATTAATGATCTGGTCGCTGCCCGAATCCAGGAAGATGGCCGAGCCCTGGATGGTGCCGTAGTTGTCGATGGCGGTATCAGTAGAGCCGGTAACAGAGATGCCCTGGTTGATAAAGGAACCGGCCTCGTTGAGGATATCCATGGTGCCGTTGCCGTTAACGGTAATCCCCGGATTCAGCGTGCCCCGGTTGATCACGCTGTTATTGCCATCACCAGAGAAGGTGAAAAAGGCATTGATATTACCGCCGGAAACGTTGGTCACCCTGTGGTCGCCGTCGCCGATGATTTCCAGGCCGCTGTTTATATTGCTGCGGTTGATAAAAGTGACAGTGCCATTGTCTTCAAAAGTGACACTTTGCAGGTTGCCGCTGTTATCGACATCCAGCGTGCCTATCGTGGATGCATTGAAAGGCCCGTTGAGATTGGTGCCCTGGAGAATGTCTATTGTCAGGCTCCCGAGTCCGCTGACCGAATAACCGGGCGGATTGCCGGTACAGGTCACCGTGTCTCCGGATGCCGGCGGCGAGGGTTCGCAATCGGCCCGCGCCGTACCGGAAAAAGCCGCCGCAATTGCGAGCAGGGCCGGGATAAAAATGGATTGGTTCCCGCCACACCGGGTGGCTGTCTTTCGCTCACATTCCATTGCGTCGATGCCTCTATTTCCTGTCGGCGACGGTTTCCACCAGGCGCCGAAACTGCCAAAAAGCACTAACAGTCTAGACGGCACCTCAAGATTCAGGGGCATCGCACAACGGGATGCCGAATGCTGTCAGCGCCAAGCGAAATCCGTTACCCGGAAGAATCACTCCAGACTAAGCGCCGCGCGCTTGGAGCACGGCCCAGGAGCTAGCCCGGTAGCCGTCCCATTACCGGTTTCGGGCTTCTGGCCAACCACTCACCGGTCCGGTACCGCGGCGGGCAGTGGCAGTTGTCGTGGATGGCCTGCACCAGCTGCACCAGTTGAAAGGATTTGGCGTCCCCCAGGGGACAGGTCAGCAGCACAATCTCCACCTGCTGGGTGTATTCCAGCAGTGCCTCGAAGACCTGCAGCACCTCTGCTGACAGTGCATCCGGGTCCAGCTCGGCGGCGAAGAGGAACACGCGGCATGCATCGGCAATGGCGATAGTGCTGTCGCAGACCTGCGCCGCCCCCATACCCATCACCTGTTGTACCTGCCAGTAAGCCAGTTCCGATACTGTGTCGGTATCTTCCGGCAACTCCCGTGGTATCCAGCCACCGGCCTCATGTACGCGCAGGAAGTCCCCCACCTGCTCTACAAAACGGTGCAGACGCGGCCCTGTTTCCTCCGCCTCCCTACTCCAGACCCGACACTGTGCGATAAAGGCCGAAAGGGCTGTTGATGTTTGCTCCATCGCCACCTCAGACCGCCGCGAACCGCAGTTCGGACAACGAGAGCCGCTCGTCTTTTGCGCCGTCCATATAGCCCAGGTGACACTGAACCAGCTCGTTCAGCAGTTTCAGGTATTCGGTAAAATCGCCATTGTCGATCGCGTCCCGGCTGATCACTGCACGCTGCCGGGAAGTCTCACGGTGCTTGCTCAATAGCTGAAGGGCCAGCAACTTCAGTCGGTCATCGCGCAGCTGGGTAGACAACAGGCTACCTTCGCAGCCCCGCTCCACATAGGCGACCGCACGCTCGCGAAATGTGGAGATAAAGTCGCGGGCCGTGTCGTCCAATCCATCCGGCCAGTACTGCACGGACGCCAGCAGGGTGTCGAAGACATGAAAAGACTGCACCAGCTCGCGCTGTACTGCGGCCTGGTTGTGTGAAAATTCCCGGTTCGCATCGACCAAAAGCGCCCGGTTGATTTTTTTCTTCAGCACCGACACTTGGTGCAACAGATACAGGGGCGGTGCCAGGGCCAGCGCGAGTATGCTGATCAAAGCTATCTCAAACATTTGTACTTTCCTTGAAATCAGTTGGGAGTATCAGCGAAGCCCCATACCCAATGGCGAGCAATAAGAGTCCATCGCCTTTTCCGATCGGGAAAAGCGTGGACTGCCATTGTTAGAATTAGGATTATTTTGCTGCGAAGACTACAGTTCTGACAAACTATTGCCAGGAGTTGGGATTTCGCGCAATAGACATCTCTGCCTGAATTGCGGCGCGAACTATACCGGGCTGGTCGTACCAATTCCAGTCGGTTGGCGCGATATTCTTGGTATTGTCATACTTTATTCTTCAGAGCTGTTTTGCGCCGCACCCGGATTAAGCAAAATATCTTCGATAACGGGTTGGGCTTCCTCTTGACCGATCGGAACGCAGCGCCCCGTACCGACCCTGGAGCTTCATTACTCTGACAATTTCTGCTCCCGATCCGCCGTCCCGCTATAGTGGACCCCTCCGAAGACTTGGCCTGCGGCAAGAACGTCTCCACCTCTTCCGAAGAAGGCGGCTAGGCTCGCCAACTACACCGCGGATGGCGATGCCGGCACCCGCTGGTCCAGCGACTTCAGCGATGACCAGTGGATCCAGGTGAACCTTGGGTCGGTACAACCGCTCAGTAAGGTCGTGCCAGACTGGGAAGCGGCCTGCGGCAGCGCCTACGAAATCCGGGTTTCGACTGACGGCGACAACTGGACCACGGCGGCTTCGGTAACCGGCGGCGATGGCAGTGTCGACGAAATCAATCTGGATACCAGCGGCCGTTACCTGCGCCTGCAGGGGCTGCAGCGCGCTACCGGTTACGGCTATTTGCTTGGAGACTGGAGGTTTATTGAGAGACGGGATAATTTGGCGGGAGCAGTCCGGCCGGGAGCGGCCATCGGACCATGCCCGACGCAAGCGGAATTCAAATCTGGCTTGCACTCATCTGATTGTAGGGTGCGCCGCGCGCACCAAAACGGCCTGTAACTCGCACCGGCTCTGAGACCGGTGCGCACGGCGCACCCTTGTATCTGTCCTTGGGCTCTGGCTA
>NZ_JAPIVK010000033.1 GCF_026183675.1 Microbulbifer halophilus | reverse complement strand
TCAGAGTGTGTAACAGAAATTTATACGACTTCATGTCGCAATTAACGCCGAGTTCAGGGGCGTGACGCAATATGCAGCTTTTGCGCGATAATGGGAGCGTAGCGACCCGCGCAAAAGGTGCATATTGTGGCACGTCCCCTGCAACGAATGGTTAGCGCTGCGCTTGCTCATAGCTGTATAGCTCTTGGGGGGCAGGGAGGTTCTTTGGGGTTTCTGCACCATCTACAGACCATACCTCAATCCCGCCCAAATGCCCATTTGAAAGGAATAGAAAACATCCCATTTGATTCTGCTCACTTGACTTGTACAAATAATCAGCAACGATCGTTATGCCATTTTCTTGACTAATTGGCTCACCACCTATTGCGAAATCAACACTTGCACAGCCGCACCCACACTCCGCAGCAATAGACAGATCATCAATTTCATTGCCGGGAATATGCACATCTGATGTTGGATGAGTAGAAAGCCAGAATAAAAGCTCTTTTTCTCTTTCAGATAATGGGCGAATGATACTTGAATTTTCGTGTGTCATTTCTTAATTTCATTTCGCTAACGTCCACAGCACGCGCGGCTTTGTAGCGGAGGCGCAGCCGCAGCGGAAAAGCCGTCGCTGTGCCTGTGCTTGTTAAGGTTTAGTCGCCGCATTGTAACGGCGAACGAACTGCGTATAGAAAGAAAAGTGAACCCAAAAGTGGCACAACCGACCATAAAATTAACCTATTTTCTAAATAATACGCAGTTGAAACTACGGTCCAGAATGGAATAAACATGTATAGATATATGTAGAATCCATACCTTATTGGTATAAAGCAGCTGACACCACAATTTCGACAGCACTTTGGAGAAACCCTGGTTGCCCAAAGCTTCTGCCATAAACTGAACTCTGCTTTCTTACATTTCGGGCACTGATACATCAGAAACCTTAACAGTTAATTCAAAAGCCAGCCGCTCTATATCACCTCGCTTCTATCTGCAGAGAGCACCCGACCGAAAACTCAAAAAATACCTTTAAAATCAATAACATAAGAAAGAAAGGTTGTTTTTTATACAGAATTATAAAGCGAAGCTGTCTATCGTATTATCTATCTCTTCGCTCTTGATCCTATAGCGACACCCTTATAAGTCAACAACTTACGCGTTTTTTCCTGTAGATAGAAGCCTCCTGCTTCTGATCATGGCTGTTGACAGCCAGGAATCGGCCCATAGACTGTATATAAAAACAGTAATCAGGAGATAATCATGGACGATATTCGCCACGCTCTGCCACAGGAGTCCGATCGCTTTGTTCCGCGTTTGCGGCGGCATATCCGGGAGGCGGGGTTGGCCTACCGTACCGAACAGACGTATGTCCACTGGATTAAACGCTTTATTCATTTTCACGGCCTGCGTCATCCGGAAGAGCTGGGGACCCGGGAGATAGAGGCCTACCTCAACCACCTGGCGGTAGATCGCCACTGCTCGGTCAATACTCAGCGGATTGTGTTGAACGCATTGGTGTACCTGTACCACCGCTTTCTGGAGCGGGATATCTCCAACCTGCAGTATTCCCCCGCCAAGCAGCATCGGCGGCTGCCGGTGGTCTACAGTGGCACGGAAGTCCAGGCCATAGTGGCACACCTGAATGGCGATTATCGATTGATGGTGGAACTGCTGTACGGGAGTGGATTGCGCAGTGCGGAGTTGCTTTCCCTGCGGATAAAGGATCTGGATTTCGGCAGCGGCAACCTGTTTGTACGCGGTGGCAAGGGTAACAGGGACCGCGCAACGATCCTGCCGCAGGCGCTGGTCCCGGCGCTGCGTCAGCAGATCGATATCGTCAGGTTGATACATGCCCAGGACCTGGCCAACGGCCATGGGGCCGTTCACTTGCCGAATGCGTTGGAGCGGAAATATCCGGGGGCCGCGCACTCGCTGGCCTGGCAGTACCTGTTCCCGGCCAGCCGGCTGGCCCCGGATCCCCGGACCGGAGAGGTCCGCCGCCATCACGCCCATGCTTCAGCGCTGGCAAGACAGATCCGCCACGCGGTCAAGGCGGCGGGAATCAACAAGCCCGCGCGGGCGCACGCTTTCCGCCACAGTTTTGCCACACATCTGCTGGAAGCGGGGTACGATCTGCGCACGATCCAGGAGCTGCTGGGCCACGCGGATATCAGCACGACGGAGATTTATACCCATGTGGTGAACCGTGGCAGCAAGGGGGTGCTGAGTCCGGTAGACCGGCTGTCGCCCGAGATTTCCGAGGCGCTGCCGGTCTACGACCTGGCGGCCTGATACTGTTGCCGCACGGCGCGGTCAGTCAACGGTACATTCGGGCATCAGGAAATTGCCGCTGTAGTTTCCCTGCAGGCCAAAGGACGTGGACTGGCCCGGCTGTAGATAGCCATTCCAGCCGATATCGGCGACCGTCAGAATTCTGCCATCCCCGGAGAGGTTGAAATCCCCGTTCCAGCCATTGGCAAGCTGGATGGGCTGGGGGAATTCCAGCGATACCTGCCAGCTACTGACGTCCGAGTTGCCGCCATTGTTCACGCTGACATTGTTCAGTACAAAGCCGCTGCTCCAGACATCGGCGCTGCCCGGGTCGCAGCCCATGCCGCCGCTGCCGCCCGAGCTGGAGCTTGAGGAAGAGCTAGATGAGGAACTGGAGCTGCTGCTGGAACTGGAGGAAGAGCTGGAGCTCGAGGAGGAGCCCCCACCATCCCAGCCGCGCACGATATCCCGCACCAGCCGGCCGGATTCGGTGAGCTGGCTCTGGTCCCAGCCGCCGTTGGCGCTGGCGCCGGGCACCAGTGCGGAGGCGCCCTCTTCCTTGTCGTTGAGTGCCCAGTTGGCGTGGCTGATGTGGTTGGCTTCGAGGAAGTCCATCCAGTTCTGGGTTTCACCCTGGGCCACTCCACCGTCGCCGTCGGCATTGACCGTGCCCCATTCGGTCACGAAGAGTGCGATACCGTTGTTCAGTGCAGTCTGCGCCTTGTCCCGCAGGTATTGTGTATGGGTGCCGGCGTAGAAGTGGAGGGTGTAGGCGATATTGGCGTGGCCCTGGATCGGGTCCCAAGAGGCGGCGTCTACATCCTGCGACCAACTGGGCGTGCCGACCACGATCAGGTTGTCCGGGTCTATGGCGCGAATGGCGGAGATCACGGTTTCCGCGTAGGGCTTGATCACGTTGCTCCACGAAACCTGCAGGGGCTCGTTGTAGATCTCGTAGATGACGTTGTCGTGATGGCCGTAGGCCTGCGCCATTTCTTCGAAGAAAGCCACTGCCTCAGCGGTGTTGTCCTCGCCGTGGTGGGTGTGCCAGTCGATGATGACATACACATCGTTGGCGATGGCGGCCTCCACCAGGGCGACCACGCGGCTCTTGTTGCCTTGCGGGTCTTCCAGGTAACCGCCCTCGCCGTCCACGCCCAGGGAGGCGCGCACCAGGTTGGCATTCCAGTCGCTCTTGACCCAGCTTACCGCCCCTTCGTTGTAGAAGCGCTCGGCACCCCAGCCGGTGTTGCTCCAGAAAAAGCTGGGCCCGGCGAGGCTGCGCACTTCGCCACCCGCCAGTATGCGGTTGCCGTTGACCGTCAGCGGTTCCACCGCCCAGGCGCCGGTGCTGCACAGCGCCAGCAGCAGTATCGCGGCAATACCGGTCCACCGATACGGATTCTGAAAAACTGTTCTTTGTTGATTGTTCATTGTGTTTGTCCCGTGTTGGCTATTGGAGGTACAGCTCGAGGGAAATAGAAGCGTTGTAGCTCAAGTTTCGGGGTTCGGTTCCGGGAGCTGAAGCGGGGTGCTACCCACAAGTACCTCGAACTCCAGAACTTGAGTGATAGAAAAACGGGCGGCCGCTGCCGCCCGTTTGCTGCCGTCAGTCGGCGCTGCACACCGGCGGCTGGAAGTTGCCACCGTGGCTGCCCTGGAAACCGAAACTTGCGCTGTCTCCGGGCTGCAGGTTGCCGTTCCAGCCGATATCGCTGGCAGTTACCGTGAAGCCGTCGGCGGAGCCGTCGAACTCGGCGTTCCAGCCATTGACGAAATCGACGGGCTCATCGAAGGTCAGCGTCACCTGCCAGCCTTCCACCGCAGTATCGCTTTCGTTGGTAACAGTGATCCCATTCAGTACAAAGCCACTATTCCAGACATCGGAACTGCCGAGGCTGCAGCTTACCTCTCCGGCGACGGGTTCATGGACTTCCACCGTCACACTGTCGCTGGCATCCAGCTCTTCACCGCTCTCGGTGGCGACGATATCCAGTTCGTACTGCCCCACGGACGCGGGGGCCGGTACGGTAACGGTGCCGGAACCGCTGCCGCTGTCCACCAGGCCGCCATCCAGATAGAGGTTGACGCCCCCGGCGTTCTGCAGGCTGTACTGCACCGGGATATCGCTGCCCAGCGCGAAGCGCTCGCCGTCGGCGGGGCTGGAAATACTTACCGCGGGCACCAGCGGCGCTTCGACATCGATGGTCACGGTGGCCGGGGAGGAAGTCGCTCCCCGATCGTCGGTGACGGTGAAGGTGAAGCTGTCGCTGCCGAAGGCACCGCTGTCCGGCGTGTACAGGCGGCTGGCGCCACTGCCGCTGAGGCTGCCATCGACGGGACCGTTCTCGATGGTATAGCCGGTGATACTGCCGTCGCTATCGCTGCCGCTGAGCGTGATCGACAGGGAGGTCTCGTAGGGCGTGGACAGGTTCTGGCTGTCGGCGGTGGGCGCACAATTGACACCGGTATCGCCGCCACAGCCGCCGCCGGGTTCCTGCCCCCAGATCAGTTCGCCGTCGTCGTAGAGGGCGATCAGCGGGGCCTGTTCGCGGCTGCTGCCGTAGTCGTCCCAGGAGGGATCGTTGGTGGGATCCCAGGGCGCGCCCTCGGGCACGGCGACGCGGAACTGGGCCTCTTTCTTGGATTCCGACTGGCCGCCGGGATAGATATCGACGCCCTCGAAGGACACTTCCACATAGTAGAGATTGTCGGCCGGATCGCCCCAGGCGTAGGGACCGGTATAGTCGCTGCCCTGGCTGTAGGCGCTGGAGAGGATCAGGTCGTCGGCACTGTAGCCGGCGTCTTCCAGTTCGGAGATATCGATCCAGTAGCGCAGGCTCAGGTTGTCGGTGAGCCGCGCCGGCCAGGCGCTGCGGTTGTGCGGGCGCGCGCTGATTTCCGTGTGGCGGTCGGCACTGGAGTTCAGCTTGGCGTCGACGAAGAATTCCAGGTCGCGGGTTTCCGGTGCCGGGAACTGGGCCTCGGCAATCGGGTCGCCGCCGAAATCCTGCCACAGGCGCGCCAGGGCGCCGGTAAAGCCGGCGTTGTAGTCCGTGGCCACTTCGTTGAGTACATAGTCGCCGCGGTCGTTTTCAAAGTTGTCGTTGGTGTCCGGCCCACCGACCAGCGCCCCCACGAGGGTGTGGCGATTGTCCACCGGCTCCTCCAGGCTGTCGTTCCAGGAGCCGTGGGCGGTGCGGTGGTGGGGGGAAACCGGGTGAACACTGCCGTAACCGATCTGGTAGCTCATGTTCATCGGGTTGTCGCCCAGCAGGTATTCCATCTGGCCGGAGGCGAAGTCGTAGTAGGTCTGCGCCCGCGTATTGCCGGGATCCACCGATTCCAGGAAATCCGAATAGACCAGCGCGATAAAGGCGGTATTCGCGCTGTAGCGGGCCGCGCCCCACTGGTCCAGGTGCGCCAGGCCGCCGGGGGTATAGGTGACCTGGTCGCCGTCGTAGCCGGTGGCCCAGAAATCCAGCCAGCGCTCGGCATCGGCGCGGTACTCGGCGTCGCCGGTCAGTTGCGCCATCAACACATAAGTGCCATAGCTCTTGTCGTCCCAGGCGTGGGTCCACTTGTAGGATTTCACATCCTGCTGTTGCTCATTGCTGAGGTTGTCGTAGTAGTCGACCGCCTTGTCCAGGTAACCGGTATCGCCGGTGGCACGATAGAGCCAGCCGGCACCCCAGACCAGTTCGTCGTTGTAGCCGCTCCAGGAATTGTAAAAGTCCGATGCATCGGTAATGCAGTCGGTGTATTCACCGCGGTAATTGTCCGCGAAGCTGTAGAGCTGTTCCGCGTGGGTCAGCAGCTCGTCGGCGTAGGCCGGGTCCGTGGGTTCGAACACCATGGAAATCGCAGCCAGCGCCGCGGCGGTTTCACCGGCCAGATCGGAACCGGGGCAGCTGGCATCGATCTTGTAGGAGGGGCGCTCCATCTGCATCACTTCCGCGGAACCCCACCAGGCGTGGTCCGTGTTGCCCGCGCCCACCTGGCCCCAGAGTTCATTCGGGGCCGTGTGCGCCTTGACGAAATAGTCCGCGACGAAACGCAGGTTGTTTTTCAGGTGTGACAGTTGGCCCGTCTGCTCATAGGCGGTGCGGTTTTCTACTGCGCCCCAGGCGAGGATGGTGGCACTGGCGGCCATGGGGAAACCGAACTTGACGTGGTCGCCGGCATCGTACCAGCCGCCGGTGAGGTCGACATTATTGTCGGCGCCGTCGCTCATGCCGGAATCGCCGCGCCATTCGTTGCGGTTCCAGGCGGGGATGGGACCGGACTGTTGTGCCTCGTAAAAATAAATCGATTTCTGTAGCGCCTCGCCGTAGTTGGGGGCGGTCTGTGCACTGGCGGCAACCGAGACGCCGGCGGCCAGGGCACACAGTGGATAGCAAACTCTCATCAATCGTTTCATACAGGAGCCTCATTTTTATTGTCTGCGAAGCTCTGGACAAACCCGGACCGTCTTGGCGGTAACACAGCGGTTCACCAATCCCCGAACCACACCGCGTCAAAACGCCCGCTCAGAACTTCCTTTTTCCGTCGATACAGCCATTTCACCCTACCCCCTCCGGAGCGGGCTTGCGTCCGACTAAATGAGATCGGTGGATTTATTGCGCAGACGAGGTCCAACTTCGCGAACCGCGGGAGGTTGAACCTCCCACTTTGTCGATCCGCTGCGGGGCGGGAAGGCACCGGGAGCGAACCCGTTCACAGTCCTGCCGCAACCGGGGCCGGCCAAAGCGGCGGCCCCGGCCGGCCCTTCAGGGGGTCTGGATATCGGGCCAGGGATAGGACAGGACTTCACTGCCGATATAGAAGGCGGGATGCGGCGGCTGGTTGTAGCCGCTGTTCTGCCAGGCAATGGCCGCCCGGTACTGCGGGTCGTGCATCAGGGTGGGAATACGCAGATCGGTGGTCCGCGGCGTGGCGTAAATCCGCAGGGCCGAGCTGTCGCTGGTGCGCCACACGACTTCTTCGCGCCAGTCCCCGAAAAGATCGGCGGACAGCGCCGGCGTGGCCTTGGTGCCGTTGTTGGAGGCCACACCGGAACCGGTGAGCAGGCGCTGGCCCGGATCGTATTGATCGATGCGGGTGCCGTCCAGCAGTTCCCGCTCCCCGTCGCCGTCCCACCAGATGAGGAAGTTGGTGGGGCCGGGCTTGCTCGCCACGGCGTTGCCGCCGGCATCCAGCAGGCCGCTGACGCGGGAGGACCAGAATTCCGCGCCGGGATTGCCGCTCCAGATATTGCCGGCCACGGCGCGGCCGTTGTCCCCGCTGGGTACGGTCTGGAATATCACCGAGCCATCGGCGCCGATCAGCCGCGAAGAGGGCTGGTCGCTGTGCTCGCCGGGCATGAAGACTTCCTGCCCCGGGCGATTGGGGACAAAATCGCTCACGTGCAGTGCGTCGCCGTGGTACATCCGCGTATTCCACAGCGGCTGGCCGTCGGACCCGATCGCCATGGCGCCGAAGACGATATCCTGGCGGCCGTCTCCATCCAGGTCGGCGACGGAGAGGCTGTGGGCCCCCTGCCCCTCGTACTGGCTGCCGGCCTCGTTGGAATCGAAAAGCCAGCGGGTGGAGAGATTCTCGCCATCGAAATCCACGGCCCAGATCACCGAGCGGGTGTAGTAGCCGCGGGAAAAAACCAGGCTGGGGGTTGCGCCGTCCAGCCAGGCGGTGCCGGCCAGGAAGCGGTCGACGCGGTTGCCGTAGCAGTCACCCCAGTCGCAGACGTCGCCTCGCGGCGGCTGGTAGTCGACGGTATCCACGGCGGCGCCGCTGACACCGTCGAAAATACTCAGGTATTCCGGGCCGGAGAGAATATAGCCCCCGGAGTTGCGGTAGTCCGCACCGGCATCGCCGATGGTGTTGCCGCTACCGTCCACGGTGCCATCGGCGGTTTTCATCGCCACTTCCGCGCGCCCGTCGCCGTCGTAATCGTAGGCCTGGAACTGGGTGTAGTGGGCACCGGCACGGATATTGCGCCCCAGGTCGATGCGCCACAGGCGCTCGCCGTCCAGACGGTAGGCGTCGATGTAGACGTTACCGGTATGGCCGCTCTGGGAATTGTCGCGGGCATTGCTCGGGTCCCATTTGACGATCAGTTCGTACTGCCCGTCGCCGGTGAGATCGGCCGCGCTGGCGTCGTTGGCGGAGTAACTGTAATCGGGGCCGTCGGCGGGGCGCTGCAGTGGTACATCGAAATAGCCGCTGCCGTTGAACACCACTTCCGCGGCCACCGGCGCGCCTTCGCTGCCGCCGGTAATGGCGCGCACCGAATACTGCGCCGACGGGTCGGCGCCGCTGTCCAGGTAATTGGAGGCACCGTCGATGGGGTCGCCATTGATTTTCTGGCCATCGCGGTAGAGATTGAAGGCCACGGCCGGATCGTCCGTGCCCAGCAGGCGCCAGCTCACCAGGTTGCCGCTACCGGTGGGCACCACGGAAACGCCGCGGTCGAGTCTTTCCATACGGTAGCGGCCGCTGCCACTGGGTGCGCACTCCCCGGCCGCGGGCGCGTATCCGGTAACCGTGAGGGAATCGATATTGGCGAGCCCCTCGCTGCCGTCGGCCACTAGCTCGACACTGTTTGCCCCGGCTTCCAGGTAGACGGTGGCGCCGGCCCGGCTCCAACTGTTCCAGGCACCGGTACCGGGGAAATCCACACCGGCCTGTTCCGCACCGTTTACACGCACATTGCCGGGGCGGCTGTCCGCGCCGTTGGCGAAGCGCCAGTCCAGCAGGTAATCGCCGGCAGCGGCCGCATTGACGCTCCAGCGGATGCCCGTGCCGGAGAGGTTTTCGGTGTTGGCAAAACCGCTGCCGGTATGGCCCTCGTGGTTGCTGTCGATGGTGCCGTCCACACCGCAGAAACCGGCGGCGTTTTCCTGCAGGGTAACGGCACTGCCACCGCCGCCGCTGGAGGAACTCGAGGAGCTGCTGCTGGAAGAGGCACTACTGCTGGATGAGCTCGAGGAGGAACTGCTCGACGAGGCGCCGCCGCTACACAGGGTGCCGTTGAGGATGAATGCGGCGGGCAGGTGGGCCGGCGGCTCGGCGTCGTCGAGCTGGACACCGAAGCGGTGGGTGGCGCCGGGGGCAATGGTGCCGTTCCAGTGGTCGGCGCTGTTGGAGGCACTGATGCGGGTGCCGCTCTGCACTATATCGGCATTCCAGCCGCCGCTGTGCGTCTCGCCGGCGCCCAGGTCCCACTCCAGGGTCCAGCCGGCGATCGCTTCGGTTCCGGTATTGGTGATACCTACATCCGCCTGGTAAGCGCCGTTCCAGTCGTTAGTGGGATAATCCACTTCACAGGAAAGTTGTGCCTGTGCCGGCAGAATACAGCCACAGGCCATCAGTGCGGCCCACAGGCGGGCGCAAATGAATCCGTTGTTTTTACTCATCGCCGTTTTCTCTCGATGGTTGTCGGCGTACTCTCGTTACCTCCACTTCGCGCCGGAATTTCTGGAAAATGCCCTACCCTGCAGATACTGCGTTTCGTATCAGGTTTTAGTGGATCTCGTAGGGCGGTGATTATCGTCTGGCCTTACAATAGCCCGGGAATAAACCGGTAACGCACCTGCCTGCAGTAGTCGCGGTAATCCGGGTCCGCATCCAGGTGCCGCTCTTCGGTAATCGCCCGCCAGTAGTAAACCCAGGTCATCAACAGCAGGCCCAGTGTCTGCGCCAGCGCCAGCTGCCAGTTGCCGCTGAAACCCCAGTAGACAATCACCGGGAACATCACGCACCACCAGGCGAAGTTCTTCGAGGCGTACGCCGGGTGGCGCACCAGTCCGTAGAGGCCGGTGCGGATGATCCCGCGGTGGGTGAGGTTGGAGAAACGCACCCCGAAATGCGCCGTGGCAGCCACGTAGATCAGGTAGCTGGCCAGCATCAGGATGCTGAACAGGCTGACCAGCCAGGCGTTGCCCAGTTGCAGTACTTCCCGCTCTCCCGGCGCGCCGTAGTAGAGGCCCAGGAACATCTGGAACGGCGGGTAGCACACCAGGCATACCAGCCAGCCCAGGGTGGTGGGCTCGGCGGAACGGGTCTGGTTGTCCACCCAGCGGCTGGAAATCACATAGCCGCACCAGGCCAGGGCCACATCGATGGAAAACACCAATGCGACGGAAATGTTGAAGAAATCCGTATTGAACTGGCTGTGACTGTAGCGACCGGCCTCCACGGCGGCGGGCAGGCCGTCGAAGACATAGCCCATATTGTTCACCAGGTGCGGAAACTGGTCGGCGAAGAACACCGTCATCAGCGGGGCGAAAAACAGCTTCACCAGCAGTGCGCGCAGGTTCTTGCGCTGCGCCTCGCCGAGCGATGGTTTGCGCCCGCGCAACAATTCCCCCAGCCAGCCGATCGCCATCGCCGCCGTATCCATGCGGTCGGCCTCCGGCGAGTGGCGCAGGGCGCGGGTCAGCAGGACATAGGGCAGCCCGCCCCAGGCCCAGACGCTCCAG
Organism: Microbulbifer halophilus; assembly: GCF_026183675.1. GTDB lineage: Bacteria > Pseudomonadota > Gammaproteobacteria > Pseudomonadales > Cellvibrionaceae > Microbulbifer > Microbulbifer halophilus. The sequence goes on along the minus strand of NZ_JAPIVK010000033.1, from coordinate 35,701 downwards.
GCCAGTTCCAGTAGCCGGAACCAGGGCTGGTAGTAGGGGTTCTGCTGCGCAAAACCGTACTCGCCGGCGCTGTGGAAGAAAAAAGTCACCAGTGCCAGAAGCCCCAGGTACACACCGTAGTGCAGGCAACCGTCCAGCAGGAACTTGAGCCAGAGCCCGCGGCGCAGGTCCGGGTGCGTGCGGAAAAAATCCCGGCCGTGCCACTGCCGGAGGCGCACCAGTTCCACCAGCAGCATGGCGAGCGTGCTGAGCGCCAGCGCCGCCAGCACCGTATCCAGCCGGTTGTCGGTCAACTGCCAGCCGCCGATCGACAACCCCTGCGCCAGGGCGTCTTTACTGTTGAACCAGGCCGCCAGCAGCACCACCGCCAGGGCACCGGCGAGGCCGCTGAGCCAGGCGCGGTCGGTGATCCAGGTGTTTTCACTTTTTCCGGCGGTCAGCTCCGCGGCATCGGCTGTCTGGCTATACACGGGCGGACCTCCCGGCGGATAGCAGCTTTATGCGGCACATCGGTTGTTCCTCTTGTTATTCTGCGGGCGCCATTCGAGACAGGCCCCTATAGATTACCGCGATTTACTCCGCTGTACAGGTGACAGTCCCCAGATTGCCGGGTGCGCCCTGCAGGCCGAAACTGGCACTCTGGCCCGGCTGTAGCTGGCCGTTGTAACCGACATTGGTACCGGCAAGCAGGCTGCCGCTGTTGCCGCCAAGCTGGACACCCCAGGCATTGCTGATGTTCACATCCTGGCTGAACTGCAATTGCACATCCCAGCCGCTTACCGCTGTGCTTCCGGTATTGGTCACGGTGACACTGTTGAGTACGAAGCCGGAACCCCAGTCATTCACGTCGCCGAGGTCGCAGGCCAGGCTGCCGTTGCCGCCGGAAGAGGAGCTGCTGGAACTGGACGAGCTACTGCTCGACGAAGAACTGCTGGAGGATGCGCTGGAGCTGGAGGACGAACTGCTGGACGAGGATCCGGTGCCGCTGCAGCCGGGAAATACGCTGGCACACCGGGATGTCTCGGCGATACCGTCCACACCGTGGATCAGGCGCTCGCCCCAACCGGAGAGGTTCCCCGGGTTCCAGTCGACGGCCATATCCAGTTCCGTGCAACAGCCGCCGTTGCCGGACCAGGACCAGCCCAGGTAGCCGATGCCACGGGCCCGGGCTTCATCGAGTATCGCGTCCTCGTCCACCGGGTTGCCGTTGTGCTCGTGGCCGAACTCACCCACGATCAGCGGCAGGTTCATCTCCTCAAAGGCCTGCATATAACTGGCCACGCTGTCGCGATCCGCATAGACCTCGTACATGTGCACGGAGAAAAGCAGGTTGTCGAGGGGATCCGCAGCCGCCAGTGTCCCGGCGTTGTCGCGCATGAACCCTTCCCAGTCCTGACCCCAGTTGGCCGCGTCCACCACGATGGTGTGGGTGAGGCCGGCGTCGCGCAGGGACTGGATGGCCGCCGCGGTGTCCTCCACATAGCTGTTTTCCGCCACATTGTTGCCGAAGGGCTCGTTGGCGATATTGACCAAGATGTAATCCTCCTCGCCTTGAATCGCGTCGAGAATATCCGGGCTGGTCCAGTAATCCACCGCTGTGGAAATATGCACCGCGCCATCGTCCTCGCCCCAGCCGGTGGCATCGTGCACTTCCAGCATGCAGATCAGTGCCAGGGATTTACACTGGCTGATGATACCGGTTACATCGGCGCCGTCGTTACGCGCCCACTGGCCGCCGGTAGCCAGCACGATGCGCACGGTGTTGGCGCCGGTATCGGCGATATCCATCAGCGCCTGCTCGGTATGGCTCGGCCACCAGGTGTGGGCGTGGTTGACGCCGCGCATGATGAACGGATTGCCGTTGGCGTCGAGCAACTGGCCGTTCTCCGTGGAGAAACCGGCCCAGCTGTTGACCGCGGCCAGGATCAGGGCTGCAGCGAACAGTTGGTGAATCAGTTTTTTCATTTTCGTTCCTGTTTTTCTGCTTCTGTGAAACAGAGCACCGGGATCATCGAACGGCCCCCTCCCTATGCAACCGGGAGAGAGCAGCCGACAAGGCCCGGTGCTCTCAATCATGCACATTGCAGTGCATTATCTGCGAACCACTCAATCCAGCGGCGGATAGGCATTCTCCATCAACAACTGGAACGCCTCCGGATACCAACGGCCCGCGTGCGGTGCATTGGGCATTGCGCCGGTCGCGCTGTTGCCGTTGAGTTCGTTGCCCTGGTAGTTCGGATCGCACATGGGGTCGTGCTTCTTGTTGGGATCGTTGGGATCCTGTTCGAAATCCGGATCCGAGATACCGTCCGACTCGCCCTGGGGCTTGATCCACACATAGGCGTCCACTCCGGCGTGCGGTTCAGCCTGGGGCCGGAAACCTACGCCGCCCGGCTGGTTACACCAGTTGCCGCGATGAACACGGCGGTCGATGCGCGACTCACTGACGTAGGTGTTGAGATCGGTGCTGCTGGAAGCACCGGTGGGTCTGTCGGGTCCGCCCCAGCCGTTGCGGCCGGTATCGATCAGCATACCGATGGACTCCGGCGCACCGCGGGCGATCATGGCTTCGCGCCAGTCCTGCACGAAATTCAGCTCCGCGAGATAGTCGTTCCACTCGTAGAAGTCCGCCGCGCGTACCGGCTGGCCGCCCACGTTCAGGCTCGGGTCCGGCAGGTAGGGCTCTTCCACCGGTGTATAGTTGGCGGAGTTGGAGGCGAAGCCGGCCACACTGTCCCAGCCTGCATCGGTGCTTTCCACCACCTCGCCGATCAGGTCCACCGCCGGGCCGAAGTTGCTGCTCCAGCCGAGCCAGCCGGAGTGGGCAATATCCACATAGGAGTAGACATTGGGCACTTCCGACAGGCGGTTCAGCGCGTAGCGAATGCCGTCGCGGTAGCCGTCCGGGCCGTCGGCCTCCTGGCAATCCGGATCATCCAGATTGGTCACCAGGTTCGGCAGCGAATCCACCTCGATGATGGCGGCAATCCTGATATCCGCGTAGGCCGGATCGGAAATGATATCCACGATCGGCGAGATATATTCCTCCTGGTAGCGCTGCATACCATTTTCGGCGATCAGCAGTTCGCCGCTGGAAGCCAGCGCGGCGCAGTCGCGGTTGGGCAGGTTGTAGACCACGAAGGTAAACAGGTCGGCTCCCTGTGCCACCGCTTCGTCCAGGTGGCCGCGCAGGCCGATACCGTCGGTGATCGCACCGATACGATCCATCCAGACAGCGGAGCTGTAGCCGGAAATGGCACTGCCGCCGGGCTCGCCTTCGGCATTGGCTGCCCAGGCAGGATTCACATACCAGTTGCTCGAGGCAGCGAAGGGGTTATCCACGCGGCCACCGGAAGAACCGGAACTGCTACTGGAGGAACTGCTGGACGATGAAGAACTGCTCGAGCTGGAGCTGCTGGATGAACTCGAGGAGCTGGATGAACTCGAGGAGCTGGAACTGCTCGAACTGGACGAACTCGATGAGCTCGATGAAGAGCCGTTATCCCCGGTTACCACCACCGGTGCCGGAGAGACATCGCCCGGTGTGCCGAGAAAGCCGATGCTGACCTGGCCACCGGGGGCAATGCTACTATTGTAGCCGGCAGCAGCCACGACATAGTGATCCCCCGTGTGGGAAACGATTACGCCGCCCCAGAGGTTGTTGATTTCCACCGGCATGTCGAACTCCGCCGACCAGTCGGTGAGTTCACTGGAACCGTCATTGACGACAACAATTTCCGCCTGGAAACCGCTGCCCCAGTCGTTGACGATATTCATGGTGGCCTGGGCCGCATAGGCGGACGGCAGGCTGAATAACAACATCAAAAGCAGCAGGCTTTTGTTGAATAATCGGTACATGGTTTCTCCCTTCTCGCTGATTCATTCTTTTTAGAATTATTTTTAGAAGTGCGCCGACCACTTCCCGGAAAGGGACGATCGGCGCACTGGTACTCAGGAATTACTCCTGGTTACCGTTCCACAACCTTTCAAGCAGGTTGGTTTTGCGCTGGTCGAAGTCCAGCCATTCACCCCAACCCTCTTCGTTGGAAATCGGGTCGTAGGTGGTTTCGTACCAGCCACCCGTATCGCCGGATTCCGGGTTGATGGACCAGTAGCAGCCCTGGATGTTTTGCTCGGCCATATAGTCGACAAACGCATCCTGCCACTGGGCGTCTACGACACCCGGCTGGATGTGATCCCAGCGATCCTGGTCGCGAACCGCGGCCTTGTCGGGCCAGTCCAGATTGCCGCCGAACTCGCCCACTACCATGGCGTAGCCCTGGTCGCGCAGGTAACCGAAGTGCTCTTCCCAGCCCTGGCGCAGGGTTTCGGGGTCGATGACGATATTGCAGTCGGCATCGCCGGCTTCGTCACCCTCGAGACCTTCACACTCGGGCTGTGCCGGATCCATGAAGCTCTTCTGCACAAATACGGACGGGCCGTAGGTGTGCGGCGAGTAGACCAGCTGGTCCTTGGGAATATCGGGCGGGTTGTCGCCGGCCTCGAACAGGTTCTCGCCCCAGTTGGGGTTACTGAACTCTTCACCGTGCGGAACTTCAGTGGTCGAGTCCGGAGTGCCGTCCTGGGCGTTTGCAGTAGCGGAAATACCCTGGACAAACAGCAGCAGGTTGGAGTTCTCATCGTTGATCACGTCATAGGCATCCTCGACGTGTGTCTTCCACTCGTCCCATGTGTAATCAAAGGGCTCGTTGAAGATGTCGATACCAATGATGTTGTCCACACCCAGCTGCTGCTCCAGCGACGCCAGCTCGCGCAGGTTGTCGAGCCACTGGGTCTTGTCGTAGGCCTGGACGCGGGTCACGCCGTCCGGGTTGTTGGTGGCCGCACAGGAGCTGTCCTCGCGGTAGAAGTCGTAGTTGTCCCGATCCGCGTCCGCATAGGGCGGGCGGGCATCGAAACGGCCGGAACGCCAGCCGACGTAGTTGGAGCAGGAGTGCACATCCAACATCACTTCGATGTTGTTGGCATCGGCGGCAACGATGAACTCTTCCATCGCCTGGCGCGCATTCGGCACCAGAACCGACTCGTGGTTCTTCAGGTACGGCTCCTGACCCTGGGGGTTATCCGGATCCAGCGTCTGCGGAACAATCGGGAAACGCACGACGTTGACACCCATGCCGGTGATTTCGGTCATCGTCTGCTGGATGGTGCGACCAGTGCCCTGGTTGTTGTTCGCCCAGAAGGTATTGCCCACATAGAGCTCCATGGGTGCGCCGCTGGGATTGTCCGGGTCGTCGGACGGTTCGTGACGGCCTTCCAGGCCGAACCAGGAACCGCACTGTACCGGGAACACCTCGCCGTTCTTGGTGATGTTGCCGGTGTCATCCACGCGGAAACGACCGCCACCACTGCTCGAGGAACTGGAGGAACTCGAGCTGGAACTGCTGGACGAGCTGGAGCTGCTGGAACTGGAACTACTGGAGCTTGAAGAGCTGGAACTGGAACTCGAGCTGCTCGAAGAGCTGGAGCTGCTCGAGGAACTGGACGAACCGCCGTCCCCGTTGACCACCACCGGCACCGGAGAGACATCGCCCGGTGTGCCGAGGAAACCGATGCTGATCTGGCCGCCGGCGGCAATGCCGCCGTTGTAGTCGGTCGCGCTCACCACATAGTGATCGCCCGTATGGGACACAATCACGCCGTTCCACAGATTGTCGATTTCCACCGGCATGTCGAACTCGACCGACCAGTTGGTGAGTTCAGTGGCGCCGTCGTTGACGACAACAATTTCGGCCTGGAAGCCGCTTCCCCAATCGTTGACGATATTCATGGTTGCCTGGGCCGCGAAGGCGGATGGCATCCATAAAATCAGTAAGAGCATCCACAACTTTCCTGTTAAAAGTCGATGCATTTTGGTTCTCCCATCATCTCTGCTTGGTGTTATTGAACGTTTTTCGGCTCGTCCGCTGAACCTTCGGTGTACTGCTCGGTCACCCTACTTCTCCTGTATCCATACCCCTGCCGGATCAACCATCAGACAGTGCGTACTCCCTGCTCTCCCGAGCGCCATCGACCCGCACTGCAACCTGCAGGCGGCCCCGCGCCGGAAAATGTTCTATGCCCTCCACCTGCTCCAGAGCACGATCGAGGATCCGGAAATCACTGCCATCCGGCCTGCTGATCCCCAGGTCGATGCCGTCGGCGGGCGTCAGGCGGCCATCGCCGTTGCGGTCTTCACGCACAAGCTGGTAGAGGAAAAATATTGTCGACGCGCCGTAGCCGACGCTGTTGCGATGCAGGGGCCGGTAGCTCGCGATCAGTTGCCGGCCGTCGTTGAACAGTTGCCGCGGAAGAACACCCCGGCGAAAAACGAATTCGAGGTTGCGAAGCGCGCCGCCCTCGCCGCGCATTTCGCGCAACTGCAGCGACTGCCCGACAATCGGCTGTGGTTGGCCCGCACTCAGTTCTCCATCCGGTCGCAGCGCTGCAGCCGGCGCGGGTCCGCCAGCCGGCGCCACGCTCAATGTTTTCCCGGCCTGTGTATCGCTCGCAGACGGCGGCGCGAGATCGGGCCCGGAGACTGCCGGCATCGGTAATTCCTCGCCATCGTCAAACAGCCACACGGCTGCCAGGGCTACAGCAATTACCAGCACCAGGGTGCGCAAGCCGTTTGAAAGTGCAGCACCGTTCATCAATTGGCCCTCAGCGCGGAGCGCTGCGCCACGCCGTCGTACAGTTGCCGGACCTCGCCACTTTCCAGGTCCATGCTGCCGAGCGCGAGTGAGCGCGCATCCAGTGTTTGTCCGTGGAGAAAGGCGATGCGGTTTTCACCGGCGTGGAAAAGCGGCGCCCGGTGGAGCGCCTTACCGTCGGTCAGTTGCCGGCTGCCGCCCCGTATGTCGGCGGAGAAAAGCTGCATGCCGCCGCGGTAGACTTTCTGGTGGGCCTGTTCATCGTAGTGAAAGCTGTAGTCCACCAGCGCCGCAAACAGCAGTCGCTGTCCGTCGCGACTCCAGCTGGGCGCGGCCTGAACTTCCACACCGTCAGCGGAGATTCTTCGCTCGCCGCCGCTGGCCAGGTCCCGCAGCCACAGGCTGCGGCTGCCGCCGTCGAAGGGGTGGCGCACATAGGCCAGGTGACGGCCGTCGGGCGACCAGGACAGGTTCACCGGCGGCGTTCCGTCAGATGACTCGAGTATTTCGACAGCGGCGGGGGACGAATCCCCGGTCGCGATCCCAAGCGTGCCGAGCAGGAACTTTTCGCCGCGGCGCAGCGTCACTGCCACCCGTTCTCCATCCGGGGACCAAGTGTAATCGAAGATATCGTCGGCGCTCAGCAACTCCCTCTCACTGCTGCCATCGCGAGCTGCCAGCCCCAGTTGTACCCCGTCTCCTCCGCGGCGCAGGAATGCAACCTTTTTTCCATCGGGGGAAAAGCGCGGCTTCAGGTCCTGCCGCGCGCTGGTCACTATTGGCCGCGGCTTCTTGCCGGCGGCGACAAGGTAGATATTGAAGTTTTCCGAGCGCCGCTCCAGATCGACCCCGGTTTCATCCGTGCGATTGGAGGCGAAAACCACCGTGTCGTCAGCGGCGATATCCGGCTCGATATCGCGCCAGTGGATATTGTCCGTGAGACGATGCAGCTCGTAGCTATCATCCAGCGTATAGATATTGGATACGGGCCCCGCGACCTTGGCGCTGAATACGATATCCGCGACAGCCAAGCAGGGCACAATCGACAGCGGCAACAACAGCGCCGCAGCCTTTGCGAAGGGATTACAGAGCGGAATTGACATACGCACCTTCGAGCTACTGTTCAATCAACGGAACAACACGGTGCCCGGACAGGGTCCAGGACACGATCGTCCAGCGAGCTTTGGTGCGGTAAGTAAGCGGTCAGCGGCCACTGCCGCTAATTGAGAACCCGATCAGGTTCCAAGAGGAGTCCAGTTACTGTTTTACTGGCAACAACCTCAAGGTTGACTGTGGCTTGCTGTTTTTATCCATCAAGAACATGACACTTGAACTATTTGTTCACGGGTTATTGATGGATTTATTTTTGCCATCGAGTCAACGATTCGGCGCAGCCTATCCCGCGCTTCCGGCCCGGGTAAACATAAAATTCGGCATTTCGTTTTTTTCAACCTAAAAATGTGAACACACGTGACTATTACTGGAAGGCGTGCAAAGCTGCTCTCGTTTTTGCGCGCCCTTTAACCGATACTGCATATTGCCGTACGCGCAGAGGGCTGGCTCCTCAACTTTTTTCAGGCAAAAAAAATGGCGGGGAGTTTTGCTCCCCACCAAGCTCGCACCAAAACCAGGTCGTTTTCGGAGATCCAACCGGAACTGCTATAGTCGCTTTATTTCTTTATTAATAAAATAAATTCGCCTTGCAGTGATCACCGGCCGGAGCAATTGGCACAGTCATATCGCTAGTGGCGGATATCCCGCTCAACCACCTGTACCGATGTATGGGTCCATTTCAGCGAATGGCCGGCCAGACTGTCGTCCATATTCACGACACAACGGAAATTTTTACTTGGTTGAACCCGCCGCGCCGGTAGTTTTACGCCGGCCGGCAACGCTTCAACGGCCGGGATCCGGCCAATCCATTGCCCACCCTGCCCTGTTGGTAGGCGGAATCTTCCCGAGCAGTCGCGGAAGTGAAACTCCCGTCCACATCGCCGACCGCCCGCATCCGGCTCGCGCCGGCAGGTAAATATTTCGTCACGACCACAACTCTTACCCGGGAAGGCTTTGTCGAGCCCGGCAAACAGTCGCCGTACGGGCGGACGGAGGAGTTGAGTTCACAAGGAGGGGAAAGACATTTTGAGATTGGGGAGGGATTTGTGAACAGCGGCACATCCGAGTGGGTCGGCCGTTGGGCTTCGCGGAGCTCACCCAAGCCTGCGCGGCCGGGAAGGTCACCGGGCTCTTCGATCCCCTCTCCCCCGGCCCCTCTCCCGACGGGAGAGGGGGGCTATTTCGGAAGCGTACGGGAGAGTCGACCCATTGAGCCTTCCCAAACCCCATACCAGTCCCCTCTCCCTGGGGAGAGGGTTAGGGAGAGGGGGGGGCGGCCGGCCCCAACACCTCCCATCGCGCAGGTAGGAGTGCGCGCAGCAAAGTCCAACGAAGGGGCCTGGGAAGTCACCGGGCTCTTCGAGCCCCTCTCCCCCGGCCCCTCTCCCGATGGGAGAGGGGGGCTATTTCGGAAGCGTACGGGAAAGTCGACCCATTGAGCCTTCCCAAACCCCATACCAGTCCCCTCTCCCTGGGGAGAGGGTTAGGGAGAGGGGGGGCGGCCGGCCCCAACACCTCCCATCGCGCAGGTAGTGAGCGACGCGAAGTCCAACAGACCCGGGTGGACCGGATTGTGCGTCGCGTCAGGCCATGTTGCCGTAGCTCATCAGGCGCTGGTAACGCTTCTCCAGCAGTTCCTCGATGGGCACGCCGCGCAACTGGTCCAGCTGCGCCGCCAGGCGGTCGCGCAGGCGATCGGCCATGGCGTCCGGGTCGCGGTGGGCGCCGCCCAGGGGTTCGGGGATGGTCTCGTCGACGATGCCCAGGTCCTCCAGCACGCTGGAGGTCACGCCCATGGCCTCGGCCGCCAGCGGCGCCTTGTCCACGGTTTTCCAGATGATGTTGGCGCAGCCTTCGGGGGAGATCACGAAATAGGTGGAGTACTGCAGCATGTTGAGCTGGTCGCCCACGCCGATGGCCAGTGCGCCGCCGGAGGAGCCCTCGCCGATCACGGTGCAGATGATGGGCGTGCGCAGGCGCGACATCACCGCCAGGTTCCGGGCAATGGCCTCGCTGATACCGCGCTCCTCGCTGTCGATGCCCGGGTAGGCGCCGGGGGTGTCGATCAGCGTCAGCACCGGCATCTTGAAACGCTCGGCCATTTCCATGATGCGCAGGGCCTTGCGGTAGCCTTCAGGTTTGGGCATACCGAAGTTGCGCGCCACCTTGTCGTTCACCGTGCGGCCCTTCTCTTCGCCGATCACCGCCACCGGCTTGCCGTCCAGGCGCGCGATACCGGAGATGATGGCCCTGTCGTCGCCGAAATGGCGATCGCCGTGCAGTTCGTCCCAGTCGGTGAAGATGCGTTCGATATAGTCCTTGGAATAGGGTCGCTGGGGATGGCGTGCCACCTGTACCACCTGCCAGGAGGACAGGTCGGCGTAGATGGATTCGGTCAGCTTTTTGCTCTTCTCCCTCAGGCGGGTGACTTCTTCGGCGATATTCAGCTCGTTGTCGTCGCCCACATGCTGCAGCTCTTTGATCTTGCCTTCCAGCTCGGCAATCGGCTGTTCAAACTCGAGAAAATTAAAATTCATGAAATCCGCGCCTTGAATTCTCCGGGAGCGCGGAGCTCCAGCTCCGCTTGCGGGCCGCAGGCCCGCCCCTTTATCGTCGATTTAAAATGCCGGCTAGCTTAACCAGATAGGACTGCCCAGTCGAGCCAACCCATCGGCATATCTCGCAAGAGGCTATGGCCAATCTGGCCAGACTAATTCCGCTGAGTGTAGTTGAGGGTCACCCGCTCACGCCCCAGCAGCTCGCGCAGCGACTGCACCATCTGGTCATTGGGTTCCACTTTCCACGCCGCCGGCAGCCGGTAGGTGCCGCGGGCATCGCTGCGCAACACTTCCACCAGTACGCCGCAGTTGCTGGCGGGCCCGCCGGCGTAGGGCTGCAGGCAGGCGGCCAGCCGCTTGCCGAGCCCCGCGGTGGCGGAGGCGGTGTCGATCTGCAGCCGCACGCCATTGACGCTGCCCCGGCGCAGGTCGTCGAGGGTGGCCACCCTGTTGACGGTCATCTTCAGGCCGCCGCTATAGTCGTCGTGGGAGATGGGACCGTCCAGTACCAGCAGCGCGTCCTTGGCCAGTTTCTCCCGGTGTTCGCCGAAGGCTTCGCTGAACACCGCCGCCTCGATGCGGGCACTGCGGTCGTCCAGCGTCACGATCGCCATGGAATCGCCGCGTTTGGTTTTCATCACGCGCATGGCCACGACCAGGCCGGCCACTTTCTGGCTCTCCTTGCCCGGCTTCAGGTCGGCGAGGCGCGCTTTCACCAGGTGCTGCAGTTCGTCTTCGTATTCATCGATGGGGTGGCCGGTGAGATACAGGCCGAGCGTGTTCTTCTCTCCCTCCAACCGCTCGCGAATGCCCCAGGGGCGCGCGCGGCGGAATTCGGCGTAGACATCGCCGTCGCTGGCCTGGGGCACCACTTCGCCGAACAGGTCCATCATGCCGGCGCTGGCATTTTTGGCCTGCTGTTCCGCGCCCTTCACCGCCTCGTCCAGGGCGTTGAACAACACGGCGCGGGAGTAGTCCAGGCCGTCCGCACCGCCGGCGTCCGGACCGATGCTGTCCAGCGCGCCGGAGCGCACCAGGGCTTCCAGCGCGCGCTTGTTGACCTTGCGCGGATCGATGCGGGAGCAGAAATCGAACAGGTCGGTAAAGGGTCCGCCCTCCTCGCGCACGGCGATGATGTTCTCGATCGGGCCCTCGCCCAGGCCCTTGATAGCGCCCAGGCCGTAGATGATGCGGTTGTCCCCGTTCTCGGAAACAGGCACGGAGAACTGATAGCTGCCCAGGTTCACGTCCGGCGGCACCAGCTCCAGGCCCATGGCCCGGCACTCCTCGATAAAGATCACCACCTTGTCGGTCTTGTCCATATCCGAGGACATGGTGGCGGCCATGAATTGCGCCGGGTAGTGGGCCTTGAGCCAGGCGGTCTGGTAGGACACCAGCGCGTAGGCGGCGGAGTGCGATTTGTTGAAGCCGTAGCCGGCGAATTTCTCCACCAGGTCGAAGATCTTCATCGCCAGGTCCGGGTCCACGCCCTGCTCTTTCGAGCCCTTGGCGAAGATCTCCCGCTGCTTGGCCATTTCCTCGGGCTTTTTCTTGCCCATGGCGCGGCGCAGCAGGTCGGCGCCGCCGAGGGTATAGCCGGCCAGCTCCTGGGCAATCTGCATCACCTGCTCCTGGTAGATGATCACCCCGTAGGTGGGCTCCAGGATGGGTTTCAGCTTCTCGTGCTGGTATTTGGCATCCGGATAGGCCACCTGGGCGTGGCCGTGTTTCCGGTTGATAAAGTCGTCCACCATGCCCGACTGCAGCGGGCCGGGGCGGAACAGCGCCACCAGGGCGATCATGTCCTCGAGGTTGTCCGGCTTCAGGCGCTTGATCAGTTCCTTCATGCCGCGGGATTCCAGCTGGAAGACGGCCGTGGTCTCGGCCTTCTTCAGCATGGTGAAGGTCTCTTTGTCGTCCAGCGGCAGCGCGGCGATATCCAGCGGTTCCTTGCCCTCGTGCGCACGCTGCTCGTCGACCATGTCCTTGGCCCAGTCGATGATGGTCAGGGTGCGCAGGCCGAGGAAGTCGAACTTCACCAGGCCGGCGTCTTCCACGTCGTTCTTGTCGAACTGGGTCACCAGGCCCGCGCCGGTCTCGTCACAATAGAGGGGGGAGAAGTCCGTGAGTTTGGTGGGCGCGATCACCACGCCGCCGGCGTGTTTGCCGACGTTGCGCGCCACGCCCTCGAGCTGCACGGCCATCTCCCAGATTTCCTGGCCCTCTTCGTCGCTCTCCAGGAATTCCCGCAGCACCTCTTCCTGTTCCAGCGCCTTTTCCAGGGTCATGCCCGGGTCCGGCGGAATCATCTTGGAGAGCTTGTCGGCCAAGCCGTAGGACTTGCCCTGCACCCGCGCCACGTCGCGCACCACCGCCTTGGCGGCCATGGTGCCGAAGGTGATGATCTGGCTCACGGCGTCGCGGCCGTAGTAGTCGGCCACATAGCCGATCACCTGGTCGCGCTTCTCCATGCAGAAGTCGACGTCGAAGTCGGGCATGGAGACCCGTTCCGGGTTGAGGAACCGCTCGAACAGCAGGTCGTACTGCATCGGGTCGAGATCGGTGATATCCAGCGAGTAGGCCACCAGCGAGCCGGCGCCCGACCCCCGCCCCGGCCCCACCGGGATATCGTGGTCCTTGGCCCACTGGATAAAGTCCATCACGATCAGGAAGTAGCCGGGGAAACCCATCTGCAGGATGATATCCAGCTCGAAGCGCAGGCGTGTTTCGTAAACGGCGCGGCGCTCGGCGTAGTCCGGCGCGGATTTGTCGAGGATCTTTTCCAGGCGCCGCTCCATTCCCTCGAAAGAGACTTTCTCGAAGAACTGGTCCTCGGTCATGCCGTCGGGAATCGGGTATTCCGGCAGGAAGTATTTGCCCAGTTGGATCGGCGAGGTACAGCGTCGGGCGATTTCCACCGTGTTCTGCAGCGCTTCGGGAATATCACTGAACAGTTCCGCCATCTCATCCGGCGTACGGAAATACTGCTCCGGCGAGTAGTTGCGCTCGCGGCGCGGGTCGTCGAGGGTGCGGCCGTCGTGAATGCAGACGCGCACCTCGTGGGCCTCGAACTCGCTCTCTTCCAGGAAGCGCACATCGTTGGTGGCCACCACCGGCAGGTCCAGCTCCTGCGCCAGCGCCACCGCCTCGTGCAGGTAGTCCTCGTCCCCGGGGCGGCCGGTGCGCTGCAGTTCCAGGTAATAGCGGCCCGGGAATACCCGCGCCCAGGCCGCGGCCAGTTCCCGCGCCTGCTGCCGGCGGCCGGCGATCAGCGCGCGGCCCACATCGCCGTGCCGGGCGCCGGACAACATCAACACGCCCTCGGCGTATTGCGACAGCCACTCGCGGCGGATATAGGCCTGGCCGTGATACTGCCCCTCCATCCAGCCGCGGGAGATCAGCTCGGTGATATTGCGGTAGCCGTCGCCGTTCATGGCGTAGAGGGTGACCAGTGTGGGCTTGTCCTCACCGCCCTCGCTGAGCCAGAAATCGGCGGCGGTGATGGGCTTGATACCGGCGCCGAGGCAGGCCTTGTAGAACTTGATCTGGCCGTAGAAATTCGCCTGGTCGGTGAGCGCCAGCGCCGGCATTTCCAGCTCTTCCGCGCGGGCTACCAGCGGCTTTACGCGCACCAGGCCGTCGATCAGGGAAAATTCGGAGTGAACTCTGAGATGGACAAAGGGTTGGGTCATATTTTCGTTTAATTCTTGGTAACGAGCCCTGTCAGGCAGGAGCGGTCCGGCCGGGAACGGCCTCCCGGGACCGCGGAGCTCCGGCTCCGCACGCGGGTCGCAGGCCCGCCCTACAGGGCACTGTGAAACTCTTTACAGAATGCGGCCCATCCGCCGCGCACGCTCACCGCAGTTTTTCAAAACCACACGGCGCTCATCATTGTTCATGCTTCCCCAGCCGCCAATCTCCGCAATACTGCGAAAACAGCCCTCACAGATATCCTGCGCATTCAGCGCGCACACGGAGACACAGGGGGATTTTACCGGCCGTTCGGCCGCGGCTGACTTATCGGACATCACGATTCTTCAATCGGCTCCAGCTGTTCGGCAAAACGCCGCCCGTTGGCCGCATAGTGGTCGCTACTGGCCTTAAGCAGTTCAAAGGTCGCTTCATCCAGGGTTTTGACCACCTTGCCGGGGCTGCCGAGCACCAGCGAGTAGTCGGGGATCTCGGTATTTTCGGTCACCAGCGCGTTGGCACCGACTATACAGCATTTGCCGATTTTCGCCCCGTTCAGCACCACCGCATTGATACCGATCAGGCTGTAGTCGCCCACTGTGCAGCCGTGCAGCATCACCTTGTGGCCGGTGGTCACGCCGGTGCCGATGGTGAGCGGGATGCCCGGGTCGGTATGCAGCACCGAGCCGTCCTGGACATTGCTGTACTCGCCGATGGTGATCCGGTCGCAATCGCCGCGCACCACTGCATTGAACCAGACGGAACTGTGACCGAGCATCCGCACATCGCCGATCACATGGGCGCCGGGGGCGATGTAGTGGCCCCCGCCTTCCAGTTGCGGCTGTTTCTCGCCCAGTTTGTACAGCATTTGGCCTCCGGCTCGGTAGGGGTGCGAGCCGGTTATTATCCGGGTCGGGAGCGGCTATGGCCAGCGGATGGGAATTGCGTATTTTCAGGCAGACCCGTGGCCCGCTTGCCAGACTGGGGCCCGGCACTCCCGGCTAAAGCAGCTCGGTCTGCTGTATGAACCTGGCTCCCTCCAGCGTCAGCAGGCGGGCTTTCATATCCAGCCCGCCGGCATAGCCGGTGAGGCTGCCGTCGGCACCGATCACCCGGTGGCAGGGAATCGCGACCGCGATGGGGTTGGCGCCGTTGGCCCGGCCGACCGCGCGGATCGCCTTCAGGTCTCCAAGCGTTTCCGCCTGTTCCCGGTAACTGCGGGTCTCGCCGTAGGGGATCTGCTGCAGCGCATTCCAGACGCGGCGCTGGAATTCGGTGCCAGGCGGGGCCAGTGGCAGGTCGAACTCGCGGCGCTCGCCGGCGAAGTACTCTCCCAACTGCCGCGCCGCCTCGTCGGTCAGCGCGGTGGCGCGCCGCTGCCAGTCCGCGCCGGTGGGCAACGGCCGCTCGCCGCGGTGAAAAGACAGTGCCACCAGCCCCTGTTCGCCGGCCGCGATTCTCATTTCACCGAAGCGGGTGGAATAGGTTTCGTAATTGATCATCAGGTGTCTCCGGTCTTCAGTGATTGCCATGCCAGCAGAGTGCCGTAGGCGCGCCAGGGGCGCCAGTTCTCGGCACGGGCCAGCGCCTGTTTCGGTTTTGCCTTTTCGCCCCCGCTGCCCAGGGCCTGCAGGATGCCCAGGTCCGATGCGGGAAACGCATCCGGCATCGACAGGCCGCGCATGGCGATGTACTGGGCGGTCCAGTCGCCGATACCCGGCAACAACGTCACCTGCGCGCACCATTCGTCCAGTTCCGCCTCATCAAAATTCACCCGGCCATCCAGGGTCGCGGCAACGAATTCCCGCAGTGTCCGCGCCCTTGCGCGGGTCAGGCCGATGCCCTCGAAGTCGGCGCCGGCCAGTTGTTCGGCCGAGGGGAAGAGGCGGTATTCCCTGCCGGCATCATCGGTCAACGATTCGCCGTAACGGGCCGCCACCCGGCCGGCGATGGTGGTGGCCGCGGCTACCGAGATCTGCTGGCCGAGAATCGCGCGCAACGCGTACTCGAACGGATCCCAGGCGCCGGGCAGGCGCACACCGGGGGTTTTCGCCAGTTCCCGCGCCAGCAGCGGATCTTCCGACAACACGGCGCCGATCTGTTCGGTATCCGCATCCAGATCGAACAGCCGCCGCAGACGCTGGTTGATCACATAGAGTGCCGCACCGCCCTCGCCGCTCACGTCCACGATCAGGCGTTTATTGTCCGCATCGTCCGCCACCTGTAGCAGGCCATGTACACCGTCCACCGCGAAACTCCGTCGGTAAGTCTCCCCAGCCACCTGCTCCACTCCCGCCAGCGCGCGGGCACGGAAAAACGCCAGCAGCTGCGGCCAGTGGAATGGCGGCCGGTAGTGCAGATAGAGCCGCGTTGCCGAGTGCGAATGGGCTCCGGCATCCGGATCTCCGGGCCGCGGCTCCCGTTCGCACGCTTCCCGCCGGCCCACCCCTTCCCGGCGTACATCCGAAGGTGTGCGCCGGTAGATCTGCTTGAACACGCTGTTGAAACGACGCAGGCTGTTGAAGCCGGCCTCGTGGGCAATCCCGGCAATGGGCAGGTTCGTATCCTGCAGCAACCCGAACGCAAACAGCGCCCGCTCCGCCTGCCACACCGCCAGCGGCCCGATTCCCAGATGCTCCGCAAACAGGCGGCGCAGGTAGCGGCTGCTGACACCGAGACGGTCCGCGAGGGTCTCGATCGACTGCGCCTCCCGCTCGCTGCGCATCAGTTTCAGGGCCCGCTCCACGGTAGTCGACACCAGTCCCCACGCCGGGCTTCCCGGCGCCGCGTCGGGGCGACAGCGCAGGCAGGGGCGATAGCCGGCACTGGCAGCTTCGACTGCAGTCGAGAAATAAGTCACGTTACGCTCCAGCGGTGGTCGCGCGGGGCAAATGGGCCGGCAGAAGATACCGGTGGTCCTAACCGCGGTATAGAAGCGGCCGTCGAAGCGCCGGTCGCGGGCGAGGCGCGCGCTGGCGCAGATTTCGGGGTCGAGTTGCACGGCTGTCTCCTTCTGTTGCCCCGCAGTTTAAGCGCCACCACTGAATCACACTAGCCATATTCGGAACTAATAGTAATCTCTAGTTCCTCACCCTGGGGGCCACCAACGACAATGCCCTAGGCGGGAACACAAGCCACGTATTGCGCCGGTAGCCGCCGCGGCTGAACCCGCTACCCGGTACCGTCGATATCGGCGTGAGCTTATCAGTCATCTCAAAATTTTTTTGGCCAAAGTCCACCCTCCGGACCATCATCCCGCTACCGGATCAAGTCCGGAATGACGATCGTATGGAGTGAAAATAGGACTCGCCCGTTGTGAAGGGAGTCTGGACAACTGTTAATACAATTATGCCCCCCTAATAACAACCATCCTCCTCGAAAACCTTTTCATTTCAAGGCTGAAAAATCAGTATCTCTAGTGCGCCGTACGGGAAGTTCGCAAACAGTTCGCTGCGTCAAAGTGCCCAGCTCTTCGTTGAGAAAGCTTGAAATAACGCTGCTATTCCTGCGCTTTCTCGCCTTGATCCGAGCGCTTTGGCTGTGCTCCTTTGTTCGCGAACTTCCCACACGGCCCACTAGCTCGGCTGAAAACAATACTGAGCCAACACTACAAACCCAGCCGAACAAAAAATGAACAAAAAGTTGACTATTACACAGCTTCAGCTAGATGTTGATACAGTGAAAACTTCAATGCATTAAACCCTGACGGAAACAAGTAATATCCACACATATACTCAACACACCTTTGAAAAGTTCTATACCGCTCCCCTCATCTCTTTCAGCGTAAAGACTAGAATGATATAACCCCGAAAACAGAAGGGCATCCAATGCGCCTTCCATACAACTTAATGGAAAAATTTTTAATAGGGAAATCAAGTAAACAGCACAGATTATCGCCGGCGTATCACCCCCCTAAAAAAAACCGGTGTATAACCTCAATGGTGAGGAAGGATGAGGAAAGTCCCCGCATTGTCGCACTAAGGATTAATACGACACTGCACCTTCAGATCCACACATCTGCTCGGCTTTCCCGGGAACCCAGGTTTTCTGAAGCCAGCTCACAACCGGCCCCTAACACTTGGCACGTGCACGCCTGGGGACCGGGTAAACTTTTCTGGATTGTTTGAGGTTTCAAGCAGATGAGCCATCTACCTTCCCGGCAGTAAAATTACTTTCGTTAGGTTTTTATAGAGTTACGGGTATTTATTCCAAGAGGCTAAAGTGCTTACCGATCTTCTGAAAAAAACAAGGGTTTCCTGCAGTCGAGCCATCTTAGCGCTCGCTTTTTTTGCAGGGTTGGCTCTCGGCGGCCCCGTCGCACATGCGCAAACCCAGGTGGAAAACACCACGGAAATCAGTGTTACCGGGAATCTCATCGATATCAATCCCGACAACAATGAGGATACGGTGATCACCGAAGTGCTCCCCCTGCCCATTGTTACTTACAACAAAACAGCGGATGTCGCCGCGGTAAGCCCTGGGGATACCATCACCTACACCGTGACGGTGACGATCAGCGATGGCGACCTCAATGAGGACCTGTTCGTTACCGATACTCTCGGTACCGGCCTCGACTTCGGTGCCGTTGACCCGGGCACCTCGCCGGAGTTCGCCTGCGTCGCCGGCAACCCGTTCGAGTGCACAGTGCCCTCCGGCACCACACCCGGCACCTACACCCTGATCTATACCGCGACCGTCAACAGCGATGCGGAGGATACCGTCGACAACGCCGTTACCAGTACTGGTGGCGGCGGTGAGGAACCCTCCTGTGATGCGGATTGCGACCTGCAGATCCCGCTCAACCCGCTGCTGACCTATGAGAAAGCCGCGGACGTCAGCGAGGTCGAGGTGGGCGATACCATCACCTATACGGTGACTGTCAACGTCGCGGATGCGCCCCTGACCGACGATGCACTATTCAGCGACACCCTGGGCCCCGGCCTGGACTTCGGCACCATCGACGGAGCCACTTCGCCGGAGTTCAACTGTATCGCCGGCAACCCATTCGACTGCACACTGCCGTCCGGCACCGTACAGGGCAGTTACACCATCGCCTATACCGCCAATGTCAACGACACAGCCTCCGGCACTGTCGACAATGCGGTGACCGGCACTGGCGGCGGTGGCGACGATCCCACTTGCTCAGACGACTGCGATCTGGAGATCCCGGTGATCCCGCCGACGGTCACCTACGAGAAAGCGGCGGATGTGACTTTTGTAGAGGTGGGTGACACCGTCACTTACACCGTCACCGTCAACGTCGCGGATGCGGACCTGGTCGAAGACGTGCTGCTCACCGACACCCTCGGCACCGGCCTGGATGACGCCACTGTCACAGCCACCACCAGCGCCGAATTCGGCGACTGTCCGGCAGGCACAAGCGGCAACCCGCTGAACTGCAACCTGTCCGCGGGCACCGCTCCCGGCACTTATACGCTGGAGTACACTGCGGTCGTCAACAACGAGGCTGAAGGCACCGTCGACAACGTGGTTACCGGTACCGGCGGCGGCGGCGGTGAGGAACCGCTCTGTTCCGCAGACTGCGACCTGCAGATCCCGCTGATCGATCCGGTAGTGACCTACGAGAAGGCCGCGGACGTCAGCGAAGTGGAAGTGGGTGACACCATCACCTACACCGTCACCGTCAACGTCTCGGATGCCGATCTCGCGGAAGACGTGCTGCTCACCGACACTCTCGGCACCGGTCTGGATGACGCCACTGTCACAGCCGCCACCAGCGCCGAATTCGGCGACTGTCCGGCAGGCACAAGCGGCAACCCGCTGAACTGCAACCTGTCCGCGGGCACCGCTCCCGGCACTTATACGCTGGAGTACACCGCGGTCGTCAACAACGAGGCGGAAGGCACCGTCGACAACGTGGTTACCGGTACCGGCGGCGGCGGTGAGGAACCGCTCTGTTCCGCAGACTGCGACCTGCAGATTCCACTGATCGATCCGGTAGTAACCTACGAGAAGGCCGCGGACGTCAGCGAAGTGGAAGTGGGTGATACCATCACCTACACCGTCACCGTCAATATCGCCGACGCCTCACTGAGTGAGGAACTGTCCCTGTCCGACACGCTCGGCAGCGGCCTGGACTTCGGCGCGATCGACCCCGGCACATCGGCGGAGTTCACCTGTGTCGCCGGCAATCCGCTCGAGTGCACGGTGCCCGCCGATACCACCCCCGGCAGCTACGCGCTGATCTATACCGCGACCGTCAACAGTGATGCGGAAGACAACGTCAACAATGCGGTAACCTCCTCCGGCGGCGGCGGTGACACTCCCCAGTGTAGCGGCGAGTGCTCAACCCAAACCCTGCTGGTCGACCCGGTGGTAAGCTACAGCAAGGCCGCCGATACCGCACTGGTGGAAGTCGGGGACACGGTCACCTACACCCTGACCACAACCGTCAGTGAGGCGTCACTTACAGAGTCCTTCACCCTTACGGATACCATGGGGACAGGTCTGGAATTCGACTCGGTGACCAGCGCCGGGGCCTATACCTGCAACGCCGACAACCCTCTCGAGTGCACCCTGCCCGCGGGCACGGCGGAAGGGACCTACGACCTCACCTATACCGCAGTGGTAACCGACGAGGCTCCCAACGAGGTAAACAACGCCGTTACCGGTTCCGGTGGAGGCGGCGGCGATCCCCAGTGCTCCAGCGAGTGCGATGTCACCATTCCGGTGGCCCCCGCCATTGTCTACAGCAAGTCGACCGGCACCAGTGAAGTGGAGCGGGGCGATACAATCACCTACACGCTGACAACGGTAATCAGCAACGGTCCTCTCACCGCGGTCTTTACCCTCACCGACACCCTCGGCGCCGGGTTGGAGTTGACCGGGGTAACGGCACCCGGCGCCTACACCTGCAACGACGCCAATCCACTGACCTGCACGCTTCCGACAGGCACTGACCCGGGTAGCTACAGCGTGACCTACACCGCGCTGGTTACCGACGAGGCCAGTGACACCGTAGACAACGGGGTCGTCGGTTCCGGCGGTGGCGGCGGCCAGCCGCAGTGCTCGGATGACTGCGAAATCAGTATTCCGCTGATACCGGGCGTGACTTACAGTAAATCCGCCGACACCAGTGAAGTGGCGGTGGGCGACACTGTTACCTACACCCTGACCAGTACCGTCGACATCTCCTCCCTGAGTGAAGAATTTACGTTGACCGACACTCTGGGCACCGGCCTGGAATTTACCGAGGTTACCGATGCCGCAGGGTACGACTGCAACGACTCCAATCCCCTGGTATGCACCCTGCCCGCGGGAACCGAACCCGGTACCTATGCCCTGACCTACACCGCCGTTGTCACCGACGATGCCCCGGACACGGTGGACAACGCGGTACTCGGCACTGGTGGTGGCGGCGAACCCCAATGCAGCGGCGACTGCAACATCGAAATTCAGGTTGCGCCGCCGGCAATTGCGGTGAACAAGTCCGCCGATCCGGCGTCCGGTTCCGAGGTCGAAGTGGGGCAGTCCCTCGAATACACCCTGACCGTGTCCGTGGAAAACTCAAGCACCCGGGAAGACCTGACCCTGGTGGACACGCCGGATGCCGGGCTCACTATCGATACCCTGCCCCCGGAATGCGCTCTCAACGGCGAGGACATCCGGTGCACGCTGCCGGCGGGTGCGGCCGTCGGAACTTACACCTTTGCCTACAGCACCACGGTAAACAGCGGGGCCGGCGACACCGTCGGCAATTCCGTGATCGCCAGCGGTGGCGGCGGTGGAACACCGGACTGCGAAACCTGTGAAATCACCCACACGGTAATCGCGCCGGAAATCCGCCTGGCCAAGACCAGCAATCGCAGCGATATCGTCATCGGCGATCTCGTGGTTTACACCATTACCGCCGAAAATATCGGCAACCGCGATCTGGTAAACGGCACCATCGAGGATACCCCGCCGGCGGGCTTCACTTACGTGAAAAACTCGCTACAGGTCGACGATAGCGACGGCGCAGCAACCGTTGCCAGCGAGAATCCACTGCAGATCGACGGCGTCGACGTGGCCGCCGGCGACGTCGCCACCTTCACCTACCTGATGCGTGTCGGCGCCGGCGTGCGCCCGGGGGTACACCGCAACCAGGTTCAGGCCCTCTCCTCCGGCAAGCCGGTATCCAACCTTGCCTCCGCCGAGGTGGAACTGGTCGCAGATCCCCTGACCCAGGATTCGCTGATCTTCGGCAAGGTCTTCAATGACCGGGACGGCGACGGCTGGCAGGACAGCGCACTGTTGAGCGGCGTACGGGTTCAGGGCGGATTCGCACCCGGGGCCTATGTCGCCGACTCCACCCGACTGTACCGCGGTGCAGGTCCCGAAAAAGTCGCGGACGCCAGTGCACCAATGCTGCACGGCCTGGCCATCGGCAGTATCTACGGTCGCAGTACCGAGTCCAACAGCGCGGATCATCACCAGGTAATCATCCGCCAGCTACTGGATCGACCGCAGCTCACCGATGACTTCGTACTAACCAGCGCACAGGGTTTCACCCTGCGTATGGACGCAGCAGGCAATACTTCGGTAGAGAAAACCGGTGAAGCGGCCATGGGGCTCACGGCCGCGGTGCCACATGTCGAGCGCCGGATCGCACAGGTCGCAGATGGTTACGAGGTCGAGTACACCATTCGCAACCAGGGCATCGACGAAGGTATCCCCGGCGTACGCATCGCATCCGTCGACGGCCTGATCGTGGAAACCGACCGGTTTGGCCGCTATCACCTGGCCGGCATCGACGGCGGCACCTGGGAACGCGGGCGAAACTTTATCCTCAAGGTGGATCCTTCCACCCTACCCGAGGGCACAGAGTTCATCACCGACAATCCCCTGATTCGCCGGGTAACCCCGGGCCTGCCGGTGCGGTTCGATTTCGCCGTGCGCATGCCGGCGCAGGAAATAACGGGCGGCGGGCGACAGTTCTCAATGGAGCTCGGTGAAGTGCTGTTTGCCCCCGGCAGCTCCGAGGTACAAACAAACTACCAGCCGGTAATCGACAAAATGGCCTCGACGGTGCGCGAGTACCGGGGTGGCGAAGTGATTATCCGGGCCAACGGAATCAGCGAGGCTCTGGCATTCGAACGGGCCTCGGCCGTCAGGGCAAAGCTGCTCGACCGGCTGGATAGTAAAGCCATCGGAAACCTGAGTATCAGCCTGCGCACCGAGGCAAATGGGCAGGACGCCCTGATCGCCGGCCTGGACAAGGACTGCACGCTGCTGGGAGCCGTGCTCTTCGACACCGGAGAGACCAGCATTCGCACCGAATTCGAGCCGCTGCTGGACAAAATTGCCGAGCAGATCAGCCGCACTGGCGACGGTCGCGTATCCATCGTCGGCCACTCCGACAAACGCGGTTCCTACGAATACAACGCAGAGCTGGGTATGCGCCGGGCCGAGGCGGTATACCGGGCGCTGGTCCAGCGGCTGCAACCGGAATTGCACGCCGGTATCCGCGTTGAATTCGCAAACTCCACGAGCGCACCGGCCGGTGTAAAGCGCAAGTAAGGTGAGAGACGAAGGATGAAGATGAAAGCACTGGATTACACCTTGATCGGCCTGCTGACGGGAATCACTCCGCCGCTCACTGCGCAAGAAGCCGCCCGTACAACGCCGGAGGCCGAGGTCGCGATAGATGGGACACCGGCATTCGACTGTGCCGACGGAGTCTGCGAGGGAGAAGAAGGCGTACTGTTAAAGGTACAGACCCGCAGTTATGACAGCCCCGTGACCCGGGGCACCAGTGAACACTCTTCCGGGGAGGATCTGCAGCCGGACCGGCGCGTGGCCGTGGCCCGGATGCAACCGGGCCGCGCCTCTGCCAGCGGCAACTTCTCCGCACCACTGCCCAACGGCGGTATTGTCTGGGCGACCGAAGACCCCGTGCTCGGCCTCCCGGAACTGTCGATATCCAGTCCCCCGGTAGTAGCATTCGACGGCCAGCAGATTGTCGATACAGTGCATTTTATGGTGCGCAGCAACTACCCGGCGTTTATCAAACATTTCGAGATCAATATCTACCGCGGCGGCGATAGCGATCTGGTGGACCCCATCGTCACCCTTCCGGTGCCCGTCGCGGCAGTCAGCGAAACGGAATGGGATGGCTCGCTGCCGGCGCGCTACCAGTTCCGCGCCGGCGATGAACTGGTCTATGTACTGCGCGCCTACGGCGAAGACGGGCACTACGACGAGACCTATCCGCGCACCCTGCAATTAGTGCGACCCGAGGAGGCGGCCAGTGCCAGCCAGCGCCTGCGACGCAGCGCTGCCTGGGACCTGAGCACGGCACTCACCAACGATGAAGCCGAAACCCAGAGCCTGCTCGAGCAGGTGTTTTCCGCCAACGGATTGCACCGGCAGACCATTCCCGTCTATGGCTCCCGCGTTCGTATCCAGGGCCGCGATATTCCCCGCAACCAGAGACTGTCTATCAATGGCAACAGCTACCCGGTGGACTTCGAGGACCAGTTTGTGGCCGAGTTTCTGATGCCCGTGGGGCGGCATTCATTCGATATCGCCCTGCAAAATACCGGCGAGGGCGGTGAAACCTCACACCACCAGTTGGGTGTGGATGTCACCGGCCGCTATTTTTTCGGCGTTGCCATTGCCGATATCACCATTGCCGAAAACGATATCAATGGCTCCATGGACCCCTTTCTGGTGGACGAGCACTACGATGATGACATACTCACCGACGGGCGCCTGGCTTTCTACCTGAAGGCCAAAACCCGCGGTAAATACCTGATCACCGCCCAGGCCGACACCACCGAAAAAGAGCTGGAAGACCTGTTTGACGATTTTACCCAGGCAGACCCCCGGGACGTGTTCCGACGCCTGGACCCGGACCTCTACTATCCCACCTACGGCGACGACTCCACCACCTACCGGGATGTGGATACCCAGGGGCGCTTCTATTTCCGCGTGGACTGGGACAAAAACCAGGCACTCTGGGGCAACTACGCCACCGGCCTTACCGGGACCGACTATGCCCAGTATGTGCGCTCCCTCTACGGCGCCGCATTCAGTTGGAGCTCTCTCGGCATCAATGCCTGGGGCGACTCCAACAGCGAAGTGCGCGTGTTCGGCTCGCAGCCGGAAAGTGCACCGGGCCACAATGAATTTCTCGGCACTGGCGGCAGCCTCTACTACCTGAAACACACCGATATCCTGCCCGGCTCCGACGTGGTGGTACTGGAAATCCGCGATCCCACCACCGGGCGGGTAGAGAAACGGGTAAACCTGGAGCGCGGCGCCGACTATGAGATCGATGAGCTGCAGGGCCGCATCATCCTCACCCGCGCACTGTCGCAGATTACCCGCCAGAATGTCCCCACCCTCACCCGCGACGAACCGCTGGACGGCTTCGAACAGCGACTGATCGTCGATTACGAGTGGGTGCCATCGGATTTCGACGACGATGAGATGACCCTCGGCGGCCGCGGCAAGCAGTGGTTCGGCGACCATGTCGCCCTGGGGGCCACCTATGTGGACGAGAACCGCGCCGGGGAAGACTACGAACTCGCCGCCGGCGACCTGACCCTGCAGGCGGGCAAGGGCACTTACCTCAAGGCGGAATACTCCCACACCGAATCCTTCTCCGCGCCCTCGCTCTTCTCCGACAACGGCGGTTTCAACTTCGCGCTGCTCAACGACCCGCTGGAACCGGGTCACCTGGAGGGCGACGGCAAGCTGGTGGAAACCCGTGCCAACTTCCGCGAGCTGGGCTGGACGCAACAGCAGTGGAGTGCCGGCGCCTGGTGGCGGGAGACCGAGCCCGGCTTTGCCGCGCGGCGCTACGATACCGGCCTGGGCATTACCGAGTACGGCGCCGAGGTGCTCGGCGACATCCTCCCCAATCTCACCCTCTACGCCCGCCACAGCGACAGGGAAAACGGCCCCGACACCTTTAACCAGACCCAGGCCAACTTGCGCTGGAGAATCGACGACCGCAACGCCCTCGGCGGCGAGATCCGCCACGTGGACGAAGACAGCTTCGCCAGGGATGGCTCCGGCCTGCTCGGGGCGGTCGAATACAGCCACCTGTTCGGCAGCTCGCTGGAGCTCTACGGCCTCCTCCAGGGCTCACTGGAGGAGAGTGGCGACTACGAGGACAACAACCTGGCCGGCGTCGGCACCCGCTACCAATTCGGTAATGCCTCCTCCGCAGGCGGCGAGATCACCAGCGGCGACCGCGGCGACGCGGTGACCCTCGACGGCGAGTATCGTGTCAACCCGGACTACGATATCTACGCGGGTTATACCTACGCCATCGACACCGTCACCTACTCCACCGACACCACCGAATATTCATCGCTATTCCACCCCGACCGCGAGAGCGGCTGGACCTTCGGCCAGCGCATTCGGCTGTCGAACCAGGTCAGCCTGTTCAACGAGAGTCAGTACCTCAAGGAGCCGAACCAGACCGGTCTTGCACACACCTTCGGCATGGACTTTTACCCGGCAACAGGCTGGAACCTCGGCTACACCCTGCAATCCGGCGACTTGGTCGATATCGACAACGGCAAGGTAGACCGCAAGGCGGTGAGTATCCGCGGCGGCAGGAGATCTCCCCACACCGACTGGCAGAGCAAGATCGAATGGCGCAAAGACACCGGCTTCGAACGGCGCACGCAATGGGTGAGTACCAACCGCGTCGCGCACAAGATCAACGAGAGCTGGCGTGTGGCCGGCCGCCTGAACTACTCGGAAACCGACGACGACCTGAACCCGGAAGCCGGCGCGAAGTTTGTCGAGGGCAACTTCGGTTTTGCCTGGCGTCCCTGGGACAGCCAGCGCTGGGGCCTGTTCGGCCGCACCACCTACCTCTACGATCTGGCGACCCTGGAACAGTGGGGCGGCGCCGGCTACGATCAGAAAACCTCTATCGCCGCCTTCGAGGGCGTGTATAAATTCAACCCGAAGTGGGAGTTTGCCGCCAAACTCGCCCGGCGCGAGGGCGAGGTCCGAATGGGCCGCGGCAGCGGCCCCTGGTTCGATTCGGCCACCAGCTTTAGCGCCGTGCAGTTGCGCCGCGACCTGGGCCACTGCCGCCTGATGGCGGAATACCGCTGGCTGGATGTCGAGGACGGGGGCACCCGCGACGGCGGACTGGTAAGCTGTGACCGCAAGATCACCGACCATTTCCGCATGGGTATCGGCTACAACCTGACAGATTTCAGTGACGACCTGACGGATTTCGATTACGACCACCAGGGTGGGTTCATCAATTTTGTGGGGTCCTACTGACCACTAATGTGGAGCATTGAGGCAATGGCTGGACAATCAATAAAAGTAATTTTTTCGCGCGGGCGGCAACAGTCTCGGCTTTGGGGATGTGCCCTGCTGCTCGCCGGCCTCTGGGGTTCCGGAGCCCAGGCACAGACCTGCGGCACCATGTACCTGGGCCAGAATAACCCCACCGACCTGATCGAAATCGATCACTCGACCAATCCCTTTGTCTTCAACACCCTCGGGACCGCGACCCTGACCCACAACGCCCTATCCTTTCGGCCGGCAAACGATACCCTCTACGCTATCGAAAGCGGCACCAATACACTCCTGCAAGTCAATATCGATGGTACAACGACCTCTCTGGGGCCTGTTGCCGGCCTGCCCGACCCGCCGGCCGGCAATGCCTATTTCGCCGGTGCCTTTGCCGCGGATGGCTTCATGTATGTTGGTGGCAGCCTCGACGACACCAACACAGTGTATCGCATTGATGTAGACGCCCCGAGCGCCACCGCGGTTCCACTCAGCGAGTCGGTAAACCTGATTGACCTGGGTTGGCACGATGGCCTCTTTTACTTCGTGGACAATGCCGACGACGTATTCAAGTCCCTGGATCCCACCACGGGGACAATTACCACCATCGGCACCAGCGCTTTCGGCACCACAGGCGCGATGTTCAGTGCGACCAACGGTGTCTTCGGTTCGCGCAATGACGGCAGCGGCTTCTACCAGTTCGATATCGACACCGGCGAGCCGACCCTGATTTCCAGCTCTCCGGGATCCTCCCTGAACGACGGCGCCAACTGCCTGACCTCGGCGATAGAGTTCGAAACGGACATCGCCGTAACCAAAACCGACAACAGTCTGATTTATACGCCCGGAACCGATGTGACCTACGACATAGTGGCGAGCAATAACGGCCCCTTTGGCATACAAAACGGTATGGTTGACGATCCGCTTCCCGCCGGAATCACCACGGCCAGCTGGACCTGTACCGGTTCCGCCGGTGGCGTCTGTGGCACCGCCGGCGGAACCGGCGCCATCAATGACAACCCCGACTTGCCACCGGGAGGTAGCGTTACTTACAGCTTCACCATTACCGTGCCCCCGGACTATACCGGCGACCTGGTCAATACCGTCACAGCGTCGCTGCCCGATGGCTTCACCGACCCGACACCGGAAAACAATACGGCCACCGATACCGATCAGCGCGTGCCCTCCGTTACCCTCGTAAAAATCTCCGAGAACGGCGTGGACACCTTTTCCTTTACCGGTACCAACGGCTTTGATCCGGAGGACATTACCACCACCACTGCCGGCTCTCCAGCGACCGGCACCACCCAGTTCCTCGACGCTCCGGACACGGAGACCACCATCACCGAGTCGATTCCCTCTACCTATGAGCTGACCGATATCAGTTGCACCGGCCTGGGTACCGGCGGTACTTTCACCACCGACCTGGGTGCCGGTACCGTGACCCTGGACGCCGCCGCCACCGCGGCTGACTCCGATATCGAGTGCACCTTCACCAATGACCGGCTGAACACCGACCTGGCGGTAACCAAGAGCGCCTCGCCGGACCCCGTACTGAGCGGCGAGGTACTGACCTACACCATCACAGCGGAAAACCTGGGCCCGCGGGACGCCGACAACTCGCTGCTCACGGACACTCCGGACGCCAACCTGGATTGCTCTACGCCCAGCACCACGGTCACCTGTACCGCCGCTGGCGGCGCAACCTGTCCCGCCGATCCCATACTGGTCGCCGACCTCACAGGCGCCGGGGTCACGATTCCATCACTGCCGGTGGGTAGTCAGGCGGAATTCACTTTGCAATGTACGGTGAATGCCACTGGGCTATAGTAGGCCGCGCGTAAAGATTAGCAAGACCCTTAACAAATCATTAGTTGAAGGAAAGTAAATTCGTGAATCCTATTGAACTTGTCAAGATTCTATAGCGACTCTGGTCGCATCGAATGGTGATCTTTAAGCTTTAAATGCAGTATTGAAAGGTGCAGGAGCATGGCGATTAACGAAACCGCCATGCTTGCAATTTCATGGTAGAGCCTTGACATCAATCCACAGCGACACTCTTGTATGAAACTCCCATCAACCTTTCCAGGTAGAGTGACATTAGCTCTCGATCAAATTCCGGCTCCTCGATACCACTTCCTCGAAGGAATTCAGCTACATTGTCACATTTCCAGCGGTAAGTATTCTGATATAACTCCACAGTTGAAAGGCCGTCATACATGTTATCCCTAAACAGGCTTAAAAGCGGATAGAGAGGAGAATCACTATCGTTCTCCCAAAGGTTTCGCCAAGATTTATAGGGAATAACTTTGAAATTAAAATCAAAATAATTATCCAGCTTATTGAAAAATTCTTTTAACGTCAGGTTGTTTTCATCGCGGTGAATCAGGTTAAACTTCTTCCCTATGGCTTCAGGATTTCGAGTGATGAATGAAATAGCACGAACCATATAATCGACAGTAGTTAGGCCTTCTCTCAGTTGGTCCAAATCCGGTATCGCATTGTAATCTATACAGGATTTGACAAATCTTCCCCACCACTGGTAATCGGCACATAGTCCCGTCTGACTATTCAAAGTTGCATACCCCAAACGAAAGGTCATCAGGGGCAGACCATTATCGGCAGCCAGGTCAGCAACTTTTTCCATAACCCACTTACTGCGAACATAACCAATATCAGTTACAACCGCTGGCAAGTTCTGATCGATATCATCATCTTCTGAAACAACTTTTTTTCCCGTGTGTATATGCCCCCAGCTATAGACAGATATCGTGGAAAACAACATCAAAGGCTTAACTCTATAATCTGATGCAAAAGTTATTATTCTCCTGACTCCCTCGACATTATCGTGCTTCATGTAGGTATAAGGTTGGATAAAGTTCACTGAACTTGCGGAATGATAAACAATATCAATAGTACGGGAGAGCTCCCGATAAACATTCTCCTCCATGCCCAAGTAAGACTCAGAAACATCAGAAGCGTAAACTTCAACTCGGGACACATCCTCTGAACTCAGTCTTATAAGGTATTTCTTTAAAGCATTATCCAATCTTTTTCTTGCGTGAAGATTGTCAATCCCACGCACAAGGCAATGTATTCTGGAATCGGTACTGCTCAATAGTTCTGCGAGCATGTGGGCTCCTACAAAACCTGTGGCTCCAGTCAGTAAGATATTCTCCGGGTCAGAAATTTGCTTTATACTGTATTCTCCAAACTCAATACCTTCAGGTAAAAACACATCATCAGTGAGAGCTATAACCGGCTCCCGGTCCAACGATGTATCAAAGCCTTGCGCCCTGTTGGAGATAGCTTCAGACAACATTCTTACCGTTTTGTATTCATAGATATCCCTGATATAGGTTTTAACCTCAAAAACCTCTGATATAGATTTCATTACACGAGCCGCCAGCAACGAATGTCCTCCTGTATTGAAGAAGTCGTCATCTGGTCCAAACCTTTCTCTTCCAAGAATATTTCTCCAGATCTCTGCTATTTTCAATTCTTCAGGATTAGAAAACTGATTATCGGCAACAGATTTTCTCAGATATTCTTGGTATATCTCAAGCAATGCCGACCTATCTGATTTACCATTTACAGTCAATGGTATTCTATCGATTACAAGGATATCTGCTGGAACCATGTAGCCCGGCAAGTAAGCACTTATTCTATTTCTT
The DNA here is from genome assembly GCF_026183675.1 of Microbulbifer halophilus. Taxonomy (GTDB): domain Bacteria; phylum Pseudomonadota; class Gammaproteobacteria; order Pseudomonadales; family Cellvibrionaceae; genus Microbulbifer; species Microbulbifer halophilus. Next base: position 4,741 of record NZ_JAPIVK010000033.1, on the reverse strand, counting down.
AGAGAAATAGAAATATCCAGCATTGAGTCATAGTCAGATTTTTTTACAACAAATGCTATTAACTGCTTTCCTGCCTTATCCGTGTCTTCTGCTATAACAACAGCTCTTTCAACCTCTTCCTGCCCATTCAGGAATGAGGTAATCTCTCCCATTTCAACCCGGTTACCGCGAATCTTTATTTGGTCATCTATACGGCCGATAAACTGTATTTTCCCATTGGAGAGCCACTTACCAAAATCGCCTGTACGGTAAATACGCTTGTTACCAGCTGATGGATGATTAAAAAATTTCTCACAAGTAAGATCTGGATCATGCAAATACCCTCTGGCCAAACAGGTTCCAGCTATGAAAATTTCTCCATGTTCATTTTCAGGGCATACATCGAGATTTTCATCAAGAATATAAATTTCAGTATCAGCCACAGGATACCCTATAGAGTCAGGAACACCCTTACTGGAGCTTTCAACAATATTACATGTAGCAAATATTGTTGCCTCTGCAGGTCCGTAGTAATCCACAACAGAATACGATATGTGATCTGTATTCAAAGGCTGTAGTTTTTCTCCAGCAGTGAACAGATATTTCAAATTCAAACTGTTTGACTTTGAGTTTTTGACAATATCTGGAACCATAGCTGTTGGAACATATGCATGTGAGATTTCATTGCCAGAAAAGAACTCTAATAGTCGACCAGGATCCAATCTAACCTCATCACTGGGTATATACAGGCATGCACCACTGGCCAGTGAAGACCATACCTCCCACTGGAACACATCAAACCCGACACTCGCGGTGGACACCATTCGGCTATCAGCCTTCACAAGGAAGGTTTCATTATGCCACTTAATTATGTTGTCAAGAGATCCATATTCAACGACAACGCCCTTTGGGGTTCCTGTTGTACCGGAAGTGAAAACTACGTACACAGCTTGCGAAGCAGAAACATCTATAGATACAGGTTTTGAATTATAATCATCAGCTATATTTTCTATATAAGCTACTCTGCATCCAGAATCGTCTATATAACCACTTTTTGCCCCACCAGATAACAGGCATATTCTTGCCTTGCTGCATTCCAGAATAGTATTTTTCCGCGGCTCTGGATTCCTGTCATCAACAGGAATATAAATTCCACCCGCTTTCACAATGCCAAGCATGGCAATAACAAAGTATGCAGACCTTTCCGATATTATAGGTACCAGGTCCCCTCTCTTTATATCTGCCTCTATTAGGAAATTGGCAACCGCATTACTTTTTATTCTAACATCATCATAAGTCAAAATATTTGTGTCATCTATAATAACGTTTCCTTTCAGTGCTTCATTATCTCTCCCGCCAAAAAATCCAGAATTAAAAATAAACATATCACCTCTCCATCGCTTATTGTCAGTAGTAGAAAATATTTAACTTACTGCAAAAAGCATTGTACTCTTATAGATGAATGCCGGGGTTTTCAATGACGCCATTATATTTATATTGTTCGGAGAAAAACGGACACAGGCTATTACCCAAAACCACGAATTAAAATATTAAAATCAGGTCTTTACAGGCGTTTAATCACTATCAAGATATTGAAAGCAGAATCTCAAATCCCAAAAATTCCGATTCTCAATAAGAGAACGACCAAGAGCTCAATAATTTTTGACTATTTCTGGTAATTCAAGATGAAAATGAAAAAAGCTTCCTGTTCCCATCTACAAGCCATATTGAACCTGTAACCCCTTCACTCCGGTCAGTTTTCCACCAATCATCACCTGAAACATTGCACTCGCACCTGCCACAGGCCAGACCAGCTATATAGCCTTGTCCCAGAAAAATAAACCTTTGACCTTCTTGCGATTCCGTTGGCTAAGTTCATAACCTTTGTTACAAGTACGCCGAGTACAGAGCCTCTTCAACGAGAGGTGTTCATAGCTATATGAGGTTCGTTTACAGGCCCTTGAAAATATCTACGACGTCTCTGGTATCGTGGTTCTTGATCAAGCCAACCACGTTCCGGTGCTCCCCGGTAATACGACCAGTATTCTGATAGCGGTCTCTTATTCTCTACACCCGTCGGCACAACTAATCTCGATACCGGCTATCAAATCGCTCCAGTTTTTCATCAATGAATATTCCAGACAGGCCAGGTTCTCCTCACAGCCTTGGGATTTCCGGTAGTTACTGGCATATGGATCAGACTTTGACCCGCGGGTTTTATTGCTACGCCTTTCGTTGTAAAAACCACGTTCAGCATTGCAGCCTTCGCTGCCATCACCCCTTGTCGTCTTCACTCATGGAGCAGAAGCTTTCAGCGAAACCCAACCCTGTATCAGGTTTCCCTCAACGCTGAAAGCGTTTATTACGTACTCTCTTAGGAAAAGTCTGCAGAGGCTGAGCGCGAATGAATCACTCAATAACGGTGGATTCGGTATAGATATCTTTCAAATCACGAAGTGGATAAGACACCCCTTCCCGGGTGGCGCCTGTATTTTCAGTAATGGAGCCTCTCCCGCTATTTTCTAGACTACCATTCCGGACTGATCTAGAAGTATTACAGTTCTGTACCGGGATCCCCTATCTACTCCCTCCTAAAGGGCCAAACGCGGCTGGATAGGGAACCGAGTCGCATTCCGACCGTAATGCCCCGGCTTATCCGGAGCACTCACAAGCGCGGTTTGCCATGTCGCACAATCACACCTCGCTTCGCCGGGCCAGGTCCGGCAAACAAAATCGCGACACCACAATAGATTTGCTCACTTATCGATCAGACCATAATTTACCCGCCACCTTTTTAGACTACGGGTCCGGGCTGGCCTAGAACTTTGGATACAGGTAGTACATCCGTTCAGGAAAAACCCTGGTCTAGATCCCCGCCCGAGCGGGGCAAACACGGCTGAACAGGGAAGCCGAGCCGTGGTTATTGCGCATACCGACCGTAGCAACACATCAATTCCCCGCAATCCATTCATGAGGGTCACGGGAAAACACGGTCTCCACGCACGACCACACCTCGCGCCCGAGCCATATCTGGCAATTGACAGGCAAGTAACGAAGCTTGCGCCCCGGAGATCTCACTTATGACGCGAATACCAATCCTTTTATTTATTGCCCTGGCGATGGCTCTCGCCGGCTGCGACGACGATGGTGGTCGATCGGCCAGCAACTCGCAGCTAGGGTTTGCGGATGCGGATGGAGATTCCATCCCCAACGACCGCGACAATTGCCCGCTGACCCCCAATACGGACCAGCAGGACAGCGACAACGACGGCACCGGCGACGCCTGCGATGACGAGCCGGGAAGTGGCGACAGTGACGGCGATGGCGTCGCGGACGACGCAGACAACTGCCCCGATGTCGCCAACCCGAATCAGGAAGACACCGACGGCGACGGCGTCGGCGATGCCTGCGACTCCACCCCCGGCACTATCAACGACAGCGACGGCGACGGCGTCCCGGATGACCAGGACAACTGTCCCGACGATTCCAATCCGGATCAGGCCGACCAGGATGGCGACGGCCAGGGCAATGCCTGCGATTCCGATGACGACGGCGACGGCGTCGACGACGGCAATGACAACTGCCCCATGGCAGCCAATGCCGACCAGACCGATACCGACGGCGACGGCATCGGCGATGCCTGCGACAACGATATCGACGGTGATGACATTGCCAATGGCCAGGACAACTGCCCGACAGTGCCCAACCCCGACCAGGAAGACCAGGACGGCGACGGCATCGGCGATGCCTGCGACTCCGATTCCGACGGCGACGGTATCGACGACGGCAGCGACAACTGCCCCAACACCGCCAACCCGAACCAGTTGGACACCGACGGTGACGGTGTGGGCGACGCCTGCGATGACGACGACGACGGTGACGGCATCGACGACGGCAACGACAATTGCCCGAGCGTACCCAACGCCGACCAGACCGACACCGACGGTGACGGCCAGGGCGATGCCTGCGATAACGACGACGACGGCGACGGTATCGACGACGGCAGCGACAACTGTCCGCTGACACCGAATCCGGGCCAGGAAGACAGCGACGGCGACGGCATCGGCGACGCCTGCGACAGCGACACCGATACCGACGGAGACGGCATCCCCGACCCCTCCGACAACTGCCCGACAGAGCCCAACCCCGGCCAGGAGGACCTGGACGGCGACGGCATCGGCGACGCCTGTGACGACGACGACGATGGCGACGGCATCGACGACGGTGCAGACAACTGCCCCACCACGGCCAACGCCGACCAGACCGACACCGACGGCGACGGCCAGGGCGACGCCTGCGATAACGACGACGACGGCGACGGCGTGGACGACGGCAGCGACAACTGCCCCACCACGGCCAACGCCGACCAGACCGACACCGACGGCGACGGCCAGGGCGACGCCTGCGATAACGACGACGACGGCGACGGCGTGGACGACGGCAGCGACAACTGCCCGCTGGTGGACAATCCCGGCCAGGAGGATCTGGACGGCGACGGGCTCGGTGACGCCTGCGATAACGACGACGACGGCGACGGTGTCGACGACGGCAGCGACAATTGCCCCACCACTGCCAACCCGTCCCAGGAAGACCAGGACGGCGACGGCATCGGCGACGCCTGCGACGACGACCGCGACGGCGACGGTGTGAACAACGATATCGACAACTGTCCGGATACCGCCAACGCCGGCCAGGAAGACCTGGATGGTGACGGCACCGGCGATGTCTGCGACACCGACACCGACGGCGACGGCGTGGACGA
>NZ_JAPIVK010000032.1 GCF_026183675.1 Microbulbifer halophilus | reverse complement strand
TAAGGGAAAAAGAACCGCCGTTCTTATTTTGGTGAAATATTCAGGTTAGGCCACTGCATAAAGAAACAAAAAAGCCCCGCCGGCAAGGGCGGGGCTTTTCAGTCCGAGTCAGGCTGTCGCGCTTAAACCGCCACTTCCTGAATCTCGGTTGCGGCAATCCGCTTGCCGTCTTCGGCCGATTTCTGGAATTCCTCAATCTGGTCGAAGTTCATGTAGCGGTAGATTTCCGCGGCCATGGAGTTGATGTTTTGCGCATACTCCAGGTATTCGGCCGGGGTGGGCAGTTTGCCGAGGATGGCGCCCACGGAGGCCAGTTCCGCTGAAGTCAGGTACACGTTGGCACCGTCGCCCAGGCGGTTGGGGAAGTTGCGGGTGGAGGTGGACAGTACGGTACTGTTGGCCGCCACCCGCGCCTGGTTGCCCATGCACAGGGAGCAGCCGGGCATTTCGGTGCGGGCACCGGAGGCGCCGTAGATGTTGTAGTAGCCTTCCTCCATCAACTGGTGCTCGTCCATTTTGGTGGGCGGGGCGATCCACATGCGGGTGGGGATGTTGCCCTTGTGCTGGTCGAGCAGTTTTCCGGCGGCGCGGAAGTGGCCGATGTTGGTCATGCAGGAGCCCAGGAAGACTTCGTCGACCTTGTCGCCGGCCACCTCGGACAGCAGGCGGGCGTCGTCCGGGTCGTTCGGGGCGCAGACGATCGGCTCCTTGATTTCCGCCAGGTCGATCTCGATCACCTCGGTGTACTCGGCGTCCTTGTCCGCTTCCATCAGCTCCGGGTTTTCCAGCCACTCTTCCATGGCGCGCGCGCGACGCTCCAGGGTGCGGGTGGAGCCGTAGCCCTCGGCGATCATCCAGCGCAGCAGGGTAATGTTGGAGCGCAGGTACTCGGCCATGGTCTCTTCGGAGAGCTTGATGGTGCAGCCGGCACAGGAGCGCTCGGCGGAGGCGTCGGACAGTTCGAACGCCTGCTCCACGGTCAGGTTTTCCAGGCCCTCGATCTCGAGGATGCGGCCGGAGAAGGCGTTCTTCTTGCCTTTCTTTTCCACGGTCAACAGGCCGTTCTGGATGGCGTAGTAGGGGATGGCATGCACCAGGTCGCGCAGGGTGATGCCCGGCTGCATTTCACCCTTGAAGCGCACCAGCACGGATTCCGGCATATCCAGCGGCATGACGCCGGTGGCGGCGGCGAAGGCCACCAGGCCGGAACCGGCCGGGAAGGAGATGCCCATGGGGAAGCGGGTGTGGGAGTCGCCGCCGGTGCCCACGGTGTCGGGCAGCAGCATGCGGTTCAGCCAGCTGTGGATGATGCCGTCCGCCGGGCGCAGGGAGACGCCGCCGCGGTTCATGATGAAGTCCGGCAGTTTGTGCTGGGTGTCGATGTCCACCGGCTTGGGATAGGCCGCAGTGTGGCAGAAGGACTGCATCACCAGGTCGGTCTGGAAGCCGAGGCAGGCGAGATCTTTCAGCTCGTCGCGGGTCATGGGGCCGGTGGTGTCCTGGGAGCCCACGGTGGTCATCTTCGGCTCGCAGTAAGTGCCCGGGCGAATGCCTTCCACACCGCAGGCCTTGCCCACCATCTTCTGGGCCAGGGTGTAGCCCTTGCCGGTGTCGTTGGGCTGCTCCGGCTTGCGGAACAGGTCGGAGGGGGGGAGACCGAGAGATTCGCGGGCCTTGGTAGTGAGGCCGCGGCCGACGATCAGGTTGATGCGGCCACCGGCCTGCACTTCGTCCAGCAGTACCTGGGAGCGCAGTTCGAACTCGCTCAGTACCTTGCCGTCCTCACTCAGGATCTTGCCGTCGTAGGGGCGGATCTCGATCACGTCGCCCATATTCAGGTCGTCCACCGGCGCCTCGAAGACCAGCGCGCCGGCATCTTCCATGGTGTTGAAGAAGATGGGGGCGACCTTGCCGCCGATGCAGATGGCGCCGCCTTTCTTGTTGGGGACGCCCGGCAGGTCTTCACCGAAGAACCAGAGTACGGAGTTGGTGGCGGATTTGCGCGAGGAGCCGGTGCCGACGACGTCGCCGACGAAGGCCACCGGGTAGCCCTTGGCCTTCACTTCCTCGACCTGCTTCATCGGACCCTTGACGCCCGGCTCTTCCGGCTCCAGGCCGTCGCGCTTCATCTTGTACATGGCCTGTGCGTGCAGCGGAATATCCGGGCGGGACCAGGCGTCCGGGGCGGGGGACAGGTCGTCGGTGTTGGTCTCACCGGTGACCTTGAACACGGCGACCTTGATGCTTTCCGACACCTTGTCGCGCTTGGTGAACCACTCGCCGTCGGCCCAGGACTGGATCACTTCCTTGGCCTTTTCGTTGCCGGCCTTGGCTTTCTCTTCCACGTCGTGGAAGGCGTCGAACATCAGCAGGGTGCCCTTGAGCTGCTCGGCGGCCAGGTCGGCCAGTTCTTTATCGTCCAGCAGTTCCACCAGGGTGACGATGTTGTAGCCGCCGAGCATCATGCCCAGCAGTTTGGTGGCATGTTCGCGGTCGATCAGCGGGGACTCCGCCTCGCCCTTGACGATGGCGGACAGGAAACCGGCTTTCACGTAAGCGGCTTCGTCCACACCCGGCGGTACGCGGTGGGTCAGGAGATCGACCAGTTCCTGTTCTTCACCGGCGGGGGGATTTTTCAGCAGCTCTACCAGGCCGGCCACTTGCTCGGCATCTAGCGGCTTGGGCGGAATACCCTGTTCGGCGCGTTCGGCGACGTGTTTGCGATAGGCTTCAAGCACGGATAAGTCCCTCTTCGTATGTGGGGTGGCACCAACAGCTGGCGAATTCCCGGTCCCTGATATTCACCATCGGAATATTCCTCGGCCGGGATTGTTGCATTCGTGCCGCTGGAGGCGGGGTCGCGAATTCTACAGGAAAAGCCCTGATGCTGTTAAGTTTATTGAAAAATCAATAAGTTAGGCGAATTACCACTATTTGTTTTGCAAATAGTGGTGGGCCACCGGGGGCTTTCCTCCGGAATCCAAACAACATAGTCTACGCGCCACCTTATTTCAGACCGCTGACAGCTTTGTTTCGGCAGATTTGGTTATCCGATGTACAAGAAAGTGCGTACCCCCTGCATTGGCGTTTGCTCCACCGGTATCGGCGACGATGTCTGCCGCGGCTGCAAGCGCTTTGCCCACGAAGTGATCGACTGGAACGCTTACACCGAGGATCAGCGCCGCGTGATCGCCGAACGCCGCGAGGGCTACCTGGTGAATGCGGTGCGCAGCCAGCTGGAGATCGTGGACCGCAACCTGTTGCTGGCCCAGCTGCGCCACCAGCAGATCCGTATTGACGAGGAGCAGAATCCCTACTGCTGGGTGTTTGAGCTGCTGCGCGCCGGCGCCAGCCAGATAGCGGATCCGGCCCAGTATGGCCTGAAGCGGACGCCCCAGGCCCGGGGTGTTTCCCTGGTGGAGTTGCGCCGGCGGATCGATGAGGATTTTTATGCGCTGTCGGTGGCTTACTACCAGCGCTTTGTGGTGCCCGGGTTGCAGAAGACCTGACGCCGGGAGCGTCGAGCCCCAGCTCGGCAGGTGGGCCGCAGGCACGACATTTGCCGCGCCCAACGGCCGATCCCAATCGATTACCCTTCCTATCCCTCCCGCAAAAACACCCGCAGCGCCGGCAAGAGCGGCTCCTTCGATAGCGCCAGATCCCGCCGTTGCCGCCGCCGGCTCTGCGGTGGTTCGTGATCCACGCGGGTAAATTCCGGCAGCCGGCCGCTGGCGTCACCCCGCACCAGCACCGGCATGGCCGCATAGCCCACCTGCCGGTAAGTTTCGCCCTCCCGCGTGCGGAAGATTTCCGCCACCTGCAGGTTCGGCCGGCTCTGCACCTGCACCTGGCGCAGGTCGTCGTGCTGGCTTCTGTGCAGGCCGGCGAGCAACTGGCGCTGGTACTGGATGCCGGTGTCCCCGCCCAGCGGATCCAGCTGTACCAGCTTCTTCTCGCACCATTCCACCGTCACCTTGCGAATCGACTTGCGTGCCTTGATCCAGGACAGGGCGATGGCATCGGGCCTTTCCGGGCACAGCAGCACCTGGCGATAACACTGGCGCAGGTGTGCCCGCGGGTGACCGGCTTCCGCCAGGATATCCCGCAGGCGTTGATCGCGTTCCGGGGCAGGGCGCCCGGACAGTGCGGCCTTGAAGGCCGCCACCGCCTCCGCGAAGGCCTCCTTGTCGCGATTGAGTCGGTGGGCGAGATTGATCGCCTCCGCAGGAACGCTGAGCAGGCCGGGAATTTGCAGTGTGGCGCGCGCGTCGCTGCCCGTATCCATCGGCGAGTCGCCATAATCCAGCCGCGCCATCAGCGCAGCAGCCAGCGCGTAGGGTTGCTCGAAACTGCCGTCCAGCCGCTCCGCGGTGTCGATGGCAAAGTGCGGCTGCAGCAGGTACGGCTGCCAGGCCTTGGGCGATTCCTGAAGCACCTCCAGCGATCGCCGCAGTGCCGCGGCGCTGGCGTGAAGCTGTTCCAGCAATGGCGGGATGGCCGCAGCCAGCCGGTGTTGTTCTGTCATCTGTCGTCTATCCGATGCAATACGGCATCAAATATTAAGCCACTTAATAAGTCGTTATCAAATGACGTTTACTCTACGTCCAGCAAGCCCCGCTGCGCCATCGTCAGGTTGATCAGGGAAGGGGGCTGCCTGTAGGAGCCTGCCCCACCGGCGATTGAGGGCTTGCCGGCGGTCCCGGCTCCCGGAAGGACACTCATCGGCCTACCATTGGCCGGTATGAATCGATCGGAATTCAAAGACGGATTGCTGCGGGTCATGGAGCGCAAGGTCCACTGGGCCTGGCCGGCCTTTACCGCGGGTATGGTGCCGAAGGAACTGCTGCATATTCACCTGGAGCAGGAGTACGCCGTCTATGTGCGGGATTTTCCCGTGTTGCTGGGGCGGGCCTATATCCAGTGCCCGATTGCCCGTGTGCGGCAGGAGCTGGCGGAGAATATCTACGAGGAGGAGACCGGCCGCTTGAGCGACAGCGCCCCGCATCCGCAACTGTTCCTGGAGTACCCGCGCGGGCTGGGGATGAACCTGGACCGCTTCAAACACGTGGAACTGCTGCCGGAGGCGGCCCGATACCGATCGCTGCTCGATGAAGCCACCGGCCACCACGGCTGGGAGGTAGCGACAGCCGTGACCACCCTGTTTCTGGAGGGTACTGAATACGAGCGCGGCGAACTGGATCCCGGTCAGCCGCGGCGCCCCGAGCCGCGCCCGGCGGAACACCCACTGGTGAAACACTACGGCCTGCCGGTGGAGTGCCTGGCGCTGCACCGGGTGCATGCAAAGGTCGAGGGCAGTCACCGCAAGGCGGCTTGGCACCTGATGCTGGACTATGTAGACGAGGGCGCGCGCCCGGCGGTGTTGCGCTGGATGGGGCAGGTGCTGCACGGCTGGCTCGACTACCGAGACGAAGTGGCAGAACACTGTGGCCTGACGCAGATCGCGCAGCATCAGCGGGGCAGGGCGGTGTAATCTCCGGGTGAACGATTCGGGGCAGGCGCGGGCTCCGCCGGTGCGCACGGCGCGCCCTACAGCGGTGGGAGCCTGCAGGCGGCCTCCTACCGATCCGTGCCGTGTAGGGTACGCCGCGCGCACCGTTCCGATGTCGACGCCGGCTGAGGCGCTCTGCCAATCCCGCCCCGACACCGCTATAATCCCGCGCTCTCAGTCACCAGCGATCGCCCGTGTCCCCTATGAGTTCAACCGTTCCCGATCTTCCCGCCATCCACGAATTCCTGCTCTGCCCGACCCCGGACGCCTGGGTGCAGGCGGCGCTGGCCGAACCGGAAATGCTGCTGGTGGATCACGCCAACTGCGAGAAGAAGGCTGCCGGCACGGCACTGAACCTGATGTTCCGCTACCTGGACGATTTCGAACTGCTCAACAAGATGTCGCGCCTGGCGCGGGAGGAGCTGCGCCACTTCGAGCAGGTGCTGGCGATCATGGAAAAGCGCGGTATCGACTACCCGCACATCGGCGCCTCCCGCTATGCGGCGGGTCTGCGGGAACAGGTGCGCTCTAACGAGCCGGGCCGCCTGGTGGACACCCTCATCTGCGGCGCCATCATCGAGGCACGCTCCTGCGAGCGCTTCGCCTGTATCGCCCCGCACCTGGACGATGAACTGCAGAAATTCTACCAGTCGCTACTGAAATCCGAGGCGCGTCACTTCCGCGATTATCTGGCGCTGGCCGGGAAGGCGGCGAATGAGGATATCCAGCCGCGGGTGCAGAAGCTGCTGGAGGTGGAGCGGGAGCTGGTCGAGGGCGGCGACGGCGAATTCCGCTTTCACAGCGGTGTACCGCAACAGCACTGAGTTTTCGAGGGCACCGGGATAAGCCGGATCCCCCTATAGGATGGGCAAAGCGCAGCGTGCCCATCAATGCGGTGGGCCGTCGCAATCACCCGCGCTTCAGTTTCGGTCGATTTTATCCAGCAGATCCACAAACTCCTGCAGATCGTGGGCTTTGCCGTAGTCCACCGTGTATTTGTTGTGAAAAAGGATGGTCAGCTGGACCTTGGGTGTATTGATCATCACCGTGTAGCCGTCGAAGTCGGTGCTCGCGGTAATACCCCGGTAGTGCCAGCCGTCCTCTCTCTTTTCGCCTTTCCGGGTCGCCTTGTCGAACACGCGCAGCGCCTGCTTGATGTCGATTTTGTGCTCTTGTTCCACGCTTCTACCCTTTGGCTGTTGCTGAACACACTATAGTGTCAGACTGCTACCCATATTGTCTGCAAGGAGACCGCCATGGGCGATAATCTGTCCGAATCGTCGCTGAAACAGCTGTTCACCGAAGCGCGAACTCACAGTCACTGGCTGGATAAACCGGTTGGGGACGACATCCTCAAACAGTTGTACGACCTGATGAAAATGGGCCCCACCAGCGCCAACTGCTGCCCGGCGCGGGTCGCCTTCATCAAGAGCAGGGAGGCCAAGGAGCGCCTGAAGCCGGCGCTCAACGGGGGCAATGTGGAAAAAACCATGGCCGCGCCCGTGACCGCGATCATTGCCCACGATCTGAAGTTTTACGAATACCTGCCCAAATTGTTCCCTCACTCCCCGGCGCGGGACTGGTTTGTCGATAACGCCGAGCTGGCGGCCAGTACGGCATTTCGCAACGGCTCCCTGCAGGGTGGTTACTTTATCCTCGCCGCGCGCTCCCTGGGGCTAGACTGTGGCCCCATGTCCGGTTTCGATAATGCCGCGGTGGATCGCGAATTCTTCGGCGAAAACTGCTCCGACCCGGCTTTCCAGCAGGAGCACTCCCCGGAGAGCCATATCAAGTCGAACTTCCTCTGCAACCTCGGCTACGGCGACCCCGACATGCTGCACCCCCGCAGCCCGCGATTCGATTTTGACGAGGTCTGCAGGATTCTCTGAGCCGCCGTATCCCCCGGGGAGGAGGCCATATATGGAGTGAACTCCGCGAAATCCAACAGGGGCGGCCCGGGTTGTTGGACTTCGCGGAGTTCACTCCACCTACGCCCGAGGACTGCAGGGGAAGAGGGAGGCGACCTGCCACCGGCCCGCTTCTCATCGGGCAGGTCACCAGAGAACCGGCTTCGCCACCATCAGAAAAATAATGGCCAGCATCAACGGAAAAGCGATGGCGCCGAGCAGGCACCAGAGCTTCATGATACGCCGGATGGGTGCCGGATCCTCCCCGATGTGTGCGTGGTGACGCAGCCGGTACTGCAGAAAAACCACCGGCAGCCAGAGCAAAAACACCGCGCCGGTCAGTCCGACCGCAATCTGCAGCCAGGCCTGCTGCAGCCACGTTGGATTGATGGCCAGCATTCCACCGGCGCTACCGAGCAGTACAACGATGGCACTGCCGGTAAAAAACCAGTCGGCGGCGACGGTTTCCGCACTGATCCAGCGCATCACGCGCGGATCGCCGCTCAGCCATCCGCGCAATGTGTACCAGGCGATGCCGATACCAGTGCCGAGCACAACGACAGCGCTGATAACGTGCAGGGTCTTCAATAGCAAGTAAATCGACATGAGTGGGGCTGCGTTTTCCTGTATGTGCCGTAGATTGGAGTGAGCGCCGCGAAGTCCAACAGGGGCCTCCCCAGGGATTGTCGGCTTTCGCGGCGCTCATTTCAGTCTACCCCTGTGGATATTGCATGGATTGCAGCTAGTGTGCCGTACGGGAAGTTCGCAAACAGTTCGCTGCGCCAAAACGCCCAGCTCTGCGTTGAGAAAGCTTGAAATAACGCTGCTATTCCAGCGCTTTCTCGCCTTGATCTGAGCGCTTTGGCTGTGCTCCTTTGTTCGCGAACTTCCCGCACGGCACACTAGTGGTCCATGCGGTAAATTCAGTAACACTATTTCTTCGCCACAGGCCCCAGTGCTGCGTTGAAAGAGCTTGAATTAGCGCTGCTAGTCCTGCGCTTTTTCGCCTTGCCCTGGAACCTGTGGCTGTGAGGTAGAGTCACCGAATTTACCGCATGAACCACTAGAATCAATTGCCGGAAACGGCCACCACATCCCCCAGCCGCTGCCTGATCGTTTCCCGCAGGTACGCCGCCAGGTCGCGAAACAGGCGCCGGCCCGGGGCGCTGGCGCGCCATACCAGGCCGTGTTGGCGGAAGATGGGGTTGGCCTTGAGTTCGCTGACATGAAGCGCCTCGGGTTTGTGCATCTCAGAGTGCACATAGAGACCCGGCAGGAAAGCCACGCCCAGGCCCATCACCACCATCTGCCGCAGGGTGTCCAGGCTGGTGCCCTCGTAGTCCCGCTGCAGTTGTGCCCCGAGTTGCTGGCATATTTCCTGCACCTCGTGATGAAAGTGATGCTGCTCCTCCAGTGTCAGTACTTTCTCGCCGCGCAGTTGCGACGGCGTCACCTCGGCCTTTCCCGCCAGCCGGTGGTCCGATGGCACCACGAATTTCAGCGGCTCGGTGAACAGTGGTTCCACTGCCAGCCCGTCGGCGGCCACCGGCAGGGGCAGAATGGCCAGGTCGTAGGCGCCCTCGGCCAGCTCCCGCTGCAGAAGCCGCGGCGGCGCCTCGCGCACATAGAGTTTCAGGTCGCTGTAGCGGGCGTGCAGTTCCGGCAGCACATTGGGTAGCAGGTAGGGGCCCACCGTGGGCGGCACGCCCAGTTTGTAGGTGGCGCCGTGGCCCTGGGCGATGACATCCGCACTGGCGCGGAATTCCCGCATGGCCAGCAGTATCTGGCGCGCCGGATCCAGCAGGTCGCGGCCCTCCGGCGTCAGCAGGGTGCCGGCGCGGGAGCGCTCGAACAGGGAAACCCCCAGAGCGGATTCCAGTGCCGCGATCTGGGTGGTCAGGGCCGGCTGGCTGACCCCCAGTTCCTCCGCCGCGCGGCGGTAGCTGGCCCTGTTGGCAATGGCTGCAAAGTACTGCAGTTGCTTGAGCGTAGGGGTCGATTGAGTGGAAACCACGGCTGCTCCAGAGTCATGAAAGGCTGCTTGATAACTCCAGGTTATCAGCAAATGGTATTTTTTCTTATTGAACTATCAAAAAATAATGATTTCCACTAAATTCAGATCGGTCAATTCACAGAGGAGTTTCCATGGAGCACGTGATTTCAGGGGTGGCCAGGTTCCAGAAGGAGGTCTACCCGGCCAAGAAGGAGCGCTTTCAGAAACTGGCCGACGGCCAGAATCCGGAGGTGTTGTTCATCACCTGTGCGGATTCCCGCATCGATCCCAGCATGGTCACCCAGACCGAGCCGGGGGAGCTGTTTATCTGCCGCAATGCCGGCAATGTGGTGCCGCCCCACAGCAACGAGACCGGCGGCATGACCGCTTCCATTGAGTTCGCCGTGGCGGCGCTGGGCATTTCCCATATCGTGATCTGTGGCCACACCGACTGCGGCGCCATGAAGGGCGCCATCGGGCCGGAGAAGCTCGACAGCCTTCCCCATGTGAAAGAGTGGCTGGGCCACTGCCGTTCCGCTACCGAGGTGGTGCGCGACCGGCACGGCGCGTTGGGGATGGAGCACCTGGACGAGGTGACCTGCGAGAACGTGGTGCAGCAGCTGCAGCACCTGCGCACCCACCCGGCGGTGGCCTCCGGCCTCGCTGCGGGGCGTATCCAGCTGCACGGCTGGATGTACGATATCGGCAAGGGCGAGGTGCTCTACTTCGACGAAGAGAGCCGCAGCTTCAAGCCGATGGACGACGATTACCGGGCCGCCTTCGAGGCCCGTTCCGCAGTGGTGGCCGGGGAGTCCTGAGATGAAGTTTGATCTGTCCAACCTGCGGGGCGACATCACCGGCGGTATCACCGCCGGCGTAGTGGCGCTGCCGCTGGCCCTGGCGCTGGGGGTGGCCTCCGGGCTGGGGCCCATGGCGGGCATGTACGGCGCGATCGTGGTCGGTTTTTTTGCCGCCCTGTTCGGCGGTACCGGTCCGCAGATCTCCGGGCCCACCGGCCCCATGGTGGTGGTGCTGGCGGGGCTCTTCGCGAGTCTTTCCGGCGATGCGGCCCTGATTTTTACCGCGGTGATGCTCGCCGGCGTGATCCAGGTGGCCTTCGGCCTCTTCGGCCTGGGGCACTATATCCGGCTGGTGCCGTACCCGGTGATCTCCGGGTTCATGACCGGTATCGGCGTCATCATCATCATCCTGCAGCTCAACCCGCTGCTGGGGCACGATTCCCCCAGTGGTACCCTCGGAGCCCTCGGCTACCTGCCCACGGCGCTGTCGGACGTGCACGTCATCAACCTGCTGTTGGGGCTGGGCACGCTGGCGCTGGTTTACAGCTGGCCGGCCCGTTTCGGCCGCTACCTGCCGGCGCCGTTGGCGGCACTGATTGCGGGCACGCTGGTGGCCTACTTCGCGCTGGATGTACCGGTGCTGGGCGATATCCCCACGGGTCTGCCGGAACTGCACCTGCCGACATTCAGCGGCGACCAGATGCTCCTGGTGGTGGAGGCCGCGGTGATCCTGGCGGTGCTGGGCTCCCTCGACAGCCTGCTGACCTCGCTGGTGGCGGACAACATGACCCGCGACCGGCACCACAGCAACCGCGAGCTGGTGGGGCAGGGTATCGGCAACACCGCCGCCGGCCTGCTCGGCGGCATCGCCGGGGCCGGGGCCACCATGCGCACCGTGGTCAATATCCGCTCCGGCGGCCGCGGCCGGGTGTCGGGCATGACGCACGCGCTGGTTCTGCTGGCGGTGGCGCTGGGTCTGGGACCGCTGGCCTCCAATATTCCCATGGCGGTACTGGCCGGGATCCTGGTGAAAGTCGGCCTGGATATCATCGACTGGAGCTACCTGAAGCGCGCCCACCAGGGACCGCGCTGGGACCTGATCCTGATGGCGATGGTACTGCTGCTGACCATTTTCGTGGACCTGATCACCGCCGTGGCGGCCGGGGTGGTGCTGGCGGCGCTGAGCTTCGTCAAGCAGGTGGCTAGCCTGCAGATCGAGCGGCTGCGCAACCTGCCGGAGCACCTGGATTCCGACGATGACAAGGCCATCCTCGAGCGCAACGGCGATACCATCGCGCTGTTCGAGTTCAGCGGCCCGCTGAGTTTCGGCGCCGCCGCGGACCTGGGGCACCATGTGCGGGAGCACAGCGAGCCCGGCTCGCGGATCCTGATCCTGGATTTCTCCTCCATGCCTTTCCTGGACCTGTCCGCAGCGCTGGCGGTGGAGACCATTGCCACGGATGCCCGGGACAGCGGCAAGCTGCTCTATCTCGCCGGCATGAACGACGAGGTGCGCACGGTGCTGGAGAAGTTGAACGGCGGGCTGCCGGGGGATGGTCGCTTCCGCGATCGCAGCGAGGCGCTGCGGGTGGCGGAAACGGCCCTCGAGCGGCGCGACGGCGATGCCGGCGGAGCACTGCCGGCGGGCGCCTGATCCGGCATTCGTCCTGTAGGAGCCAGCCCCGCTGGCGATTGGTGCCCGGCCACCCCGGCCGGGCGCTTCCACAGCAGCGCGGGAGCCGGCCCGCCGCCGGGTGACGGGGCTGCAGAGCCTCAGCCCGCAGCCACAACCGGCGCCGAATGCTGTTCACTCGCTACCGGCTCCATTGCGGTGACGATGGCGTGGGGACTCAGCTCGGCGAGTATCTCGTCCAGTGTCAGCAGTTGCCAGCAGGCGCTGGCGCCGATTTTCGTATAATTCCCTTTCAGCATCTTGCGCGCCATGGCGGCCGCGGGCGCCGCGGGGATCTGGGGGCCGTCGCCGTTCAGGCCCAGGATCTGCCAGCGAAAACCCGCCAGGTCGCCGTGCGCATCGGTGCCCTCCAGCCGTATCTGCATACCGCCGTGATCGCTGCCTCCGGGCCAGTGGGCCGCCAGTTTGTGCCCCAGGTCGGCGAGCCAGGGCCGGGTGGCGGGCAGCTGCAGGCGCGCCAGCCGCGCGCAGAGCGCCAGCCCCAACTGCAACAGGCGCGGCTGCACGCCGGTGCCGAAGCGGGCCGTCTGCAGGCCGGGCAGGGCGCGGGGAAACAGTTCCAGGTCCGGTACATCGAAGTTGCACAGCCAGCGCTCGCCCACCGGGTGGGCGATCTGCGCCCGGCGCAGCTGGTCGCCGGCAAAGGTCTCGCGCCACTGGCCGTCCTGCAGCATCGGGAAACCGTCACCGAGGGATTCGAAACCGGCGCGCACCGTGGCCAGGCCGCGGTCGATGCGGTGGGCCGGGGCGATATCCAGTTCCACCGAGTGCACCCGCGGCAGTTGCCCGCTCAGCTCCGCCAGTACCGCGGAGCTGAGCGCCGGCAGGCTGCTGGCGCCGGACACCAGCGGGATTCCCGCCGCCTCGGCGGCCGGCGACAGCCGGTTGAAGTCGCAGACGAAGCGGCGCGCATCGGCGATATCGATATAGGGGGTGCCGGACTCGATGCAGGCGTGGGCCACGCGGTAGTCCTGGTGCTGGAAGGGGCCGGCGCAGTGGATCAGCAGGTCCAGGTGCAGCGCCCTGAGTTGCGCGGCCAGGTTGACGGCGTCGCGATCCAGCCGCAGCCCCTCGGCGAGGCCGGGCAGGCGGGAGGCGCCCAGTTCGGCCTTGAACTTGTCGCGCCCGGCGACAATCAACTGCACATCCGGCTCGCAAGCGAGCATTCGCGCGATGCGTGCACCGAAAGTGCCGTAGCCGCCGAGAATCAGTACGCGTTTTCTGTAGTTCTTGACCATCCTGGTTTTAACCCCGATCCCCGGTAGGGTGCGCCGTGGCAGAAAGTTGCTCCATGCATTTTCTGCATTTCCGCCATCCATGGCGGTCACGCACCGTTAGTCGTCGACGGAATCATGCTATAGGCCAGTGTCGCAATTCAAGGGAATCCTTGTCGGCCTCGATACACCAGCCGGATTCGCCCCAGTCGCCGAGCACGATGCGCTCCGCCGGTTCGCCGTCGAGGGTGAAGGTGTGGCGATCCGGCCTGTGGGTGTGGCCGTGGATCAGGGTGTGGACGCCGTGTTGGCGCATGGCCTTTTCCACTTCTTCCGGTGTCACATCCATGATGTCCTCGGCCTTGCGGCTGTTCATGGACTTGGACGCGGCGCGGATCTGGGCGGCGATCTGGCGGCGCTCGTCGAGCGGCTTGGCCAGCAATGCCTCCTGCCAGTTCGGGTCCCGGGCCTGTTCGCGGAAGGCCATATATTCCTCGTCGCGGGTGCAGAGGCTGTCGCCGTGCATCAGCAGTACCCTCTGCCCGGCGAGCGTCACCAGGCTCGGGTCCGGCAGCAGTGTGGCGCCGGCCCGGTGGGCAAAGTCCCGGCCCAGCAGGAAATCCCGGTTGCCGTGCATCAGGTAGAGCTCCACGCCGCTGCCGCTGTAGCGGCGCAGTTCGTCGGCGACTTCCCGCGCCAGCGGCGCGTCGTCATCGTCGCCAATCCAGACCTCGAAGAAGTCGCCCAGGATGTACAGCGCCCCGGCGCCGGCGGCCGGGCCGCGCAGGAAATCGAAAAACGCCCGGGTGATCTCGGGGCGGTTCTCGTCCAGGTGCAGGTCGGAGATCAGGTAGCTGGTCACGGTACTCTTATCCTGGCCGTCTGGGTACGCGGAGCTGGAGCCTCCAGGGCCCGGCTCACTCCTCGATGGTGACGCCGGTAATCTCGATGGTCTCCAGCGGCACGTCCTGGTGGAAGCCCTTGCTGCCGGTCTTTACGTTCTTGATCTTGTTGACGACGTCCATGCCGTCGACCACCTTGCCGAACACACAGTAGCCCCAGCCCTGCGGGTCCTTGGCTCGGAAGTTGAGGAAATCGTTGTCCTTGACGTTGATGAAGAACTGGGAGCTGGCGGAGTGCGGGTCCATGGTGCGGGCCATGGCCAGGGTGCCGGTGTCGTTCTTGAGGCCGTTGTCGGCTTCGTTCTCGATCGGGTCGCGGGTGGGCTTCTGCTCCATCTCCGGCGTCATGCCGCCGCCCTGGACCATGAAATTGTCGATCACCCGGTGAAAGATGGTGCCGGTGTAGAAACCGTCGCGGCAGTACTGCAGGAAGTTGGCCGCGGTCTTGGGGCCTTGTCAAAGTCCAGTTCGATGGCGATATCGCCGTGAGTGGTATGCAGGCTGATCATAAAACATCCTATTCGGGGTAGTTATGGACGCGGATGATACTCTCTGGCCGCAGTAGTGCAAATTGGACCCGCTGCTAAGCTATAATCCGCCGCTTTGCCGAGCTGTACACAGATATAGAGAATCCTATGACATCCGAGAGCAAGCCCGCTCACTTCCTGCAGAACATCATCCGCGAAGACCTGGCCGAGGGCCGGGTCTCCCGGCTGGCCACCCGTTTCCCGCCGGAGCCCAACGGCTACCTGCATATCGGCCACGCCAAGTCCATCTGCCTGAACTTCGGCCTGGCCGAGGAGTTCGGCGGTGTCTGCAACCTGCGCTTCGACGACACCAACCCGGCCAAGGAAGAGGAGGAGTATGTCGACTCCATCAAGCGCGATGTGACCTGGCTGGGATTCCGGTGGGCCGGCGACATCAAGTACACCTCGGATTACTTCGACCAGCTTCACGACTGGGCCCTGCACCTGATCCGGGAGGGCAAGGCCTACGTCTGCGACCTGTCGCCGGAAGATGCGCGCCACTACCGCGGCACCCTGAAAGAGCCGGGTAAAAACAGCCCCTACCGGGACCGCAGTGTCGACGAGAACCTCGAGCTGTTCGAAAAGATGAAGAACGGCGAGTTCGAAGAGGGCCAGTGCAGTCTGCGCGCTAAAATCGATATGGCCGCGCCCAATATCAACCTGCGCGACCCGGTGATCTATCGCATCAAGAAGATGGCCCATCACCAGACCGGCGGCAAGTGGTGCATCTACCCCAGCTACGATTTCGCCCACGGCCAATCGGACGCGATCGAGGGCATCAGCCACTCCATCTGCACCCTGGAGTTCGAGGATCACAGGCCCCTGTACGACTGGTTTATCGAAAACCTGCCGGTGCCGGCGCAGCCGCGCCAGTACGAGTTCGCGCGCCTGAACCTGAACTACACCGTGGTTTCCAAGCGCAAGCTCAAGCAACTGGTGGACGAGGGCCTCGTGGACGGCTGGGACGATCCGCGCATGCCCACCCTGTCCGGCCAGCGTCGCCGCGGCGTGACGCCGGCGGCGATCCGCAATTTCTGTGAAATGATCGGCGTGACCCGCTCCGACTCGGTGGTAGACGTAGGCATGCTCGACTACAGCATCCGCGACGACCTGGACAAGAATGCGCCGCGGGCCATGTGCGTGCTGGAACCGCTCAAGGTCACCCTGAAGAATTACCCGGAAGGCAAGCGGGAAGTCCTGAGTGCACCCGGCCACCCAGTGCGCGACGACCTGCCGGCCCGCGAACTGCCGTTTACCGGTACCGTGTATATCGAAAAAGCGGATTTCCGCGAGGAAGCCAACAAGAAATACAAGCGCCTGGTGCTGGGCAAAAAGGTGCGCCTGCGCAACGCCTATGTGATCCAGGCGGAGGATGTGGTCAAGAACGATGCCGGCGAGATAGTAGAAGTGATCTGCTCCGTGGACCTGGATACCCTAGGCGAGAACCCGGCGGACGGCGTCAAGCCCAAGGGTGTGATCCATTGGGTGAGTGCCGACGAAAACCTCGACTGCGAAGTGCGTCTCTACGACCGCCTGTTCGACGACCCGGCGCCGGATGCCGGTGGCAAGAACTTCCTCGAGCACGTCAACCCGGACAACCTGCAGGTGCTGAGCGGCTGCAAGGCGGAAATCGGCCTCGCCAAGGCGGAGCCGGAAAAGGGCTACCAGTTCGAGCGCCAGGGCTACTTCTGCCGCGACAGCCACTACGGCAGCGCGGACAAGCCGGTGTTCAACCGCACGATTGGCCTGCGGGATAGTTGGGCCAAGGAACAGAACAAGTAGCCGAACCATGCGGTGCGCGCGGCGCACCCTGGCTGGCAGTATTGAAATTCGACGTAGGGTGCGCCGTGCGCACCAAAAAATTGTGGGAAGAAATGGCTCTACAGCTCTACAACACACTCTCCGGAAAGAAAGAACCGTTTAAGCCCCTGGTGGAAGACCGCGTGCGCATGTACGTCTGCGGCCCCACCGTCTACAACCGCGTGCATATCGGCAACGCGCGCCCGGCGGTGGTATTCGATACCCTCTACCGCCTGCTGAAGCGCAACTACAGCGATGTGATCTACGCGCGCAATATCACCGATATCGACGACAAGATCATGAAAGCGGCGCGGGATCAGGGCGAGGAAATCGGCGCGCTTTCCGCGCGTTTCTCGCAGGCCTACTTCGAGGATATGGCCGCGCTCCACAACCTGGAGCCGGATATCATCCCCTACGCCACCCAGCACCTGCCGGAAATGATCGCCCTGATCGAGCGGCTGATCGAAAAGGGCCACGCCTACGCGGCCGAGGGCCATGTGCTCTTCGCGGTGGAATCCATGAAAGGGTACGGCGAACTCTCCGGGCGCTCCCTGGACGACATGCTCGCCGGCGCGCGGGTCGAAGTTGCCCCCTACAAAAAATACGCCGGCGATTTCGTGCTCTGGAAACCGTCCAGCGACGAAGAGCCCGGCTGGGACAGCCCCTGGGGGCGCGGCCGCCCCGGCTGGCATCTGGAGTGCTCGGCCATGATCCAGAAGCATCTGGGTGAGACCATCGATATTCACGGCGGCGGCCGCGACCTGACCTTCCCGCATCACGAAAACGAGCGCGCCCAGAGCTGCTGTGCCAACGGTACCGACTTCGTGCGCTACTGGATGCACAATGGTTACGTGAACATCGATGGCGAGAAGATGTCCAAGTCCCTGGGCAACTTCCGCATGGTCAACGACCTGCTGGGGCAGTACCCGGGCGAGGTGCTGCGCTTCGCGCTGCTGTCCGCCCACTACCGCTCGGAACTGAACTTCAGTGCCGACCTGCTGGACCAGTCCCAGCGCACCCTGGACACCCTCTACGGCGCCCTGCGGGAGACGGAATCCGTCGCCGCCGCGGAGGCCGACCTGGGCGGCTCCGCGTTTATCGCCGCGCTGGAAGACGACCTGAACACGCCCATCGCCATCAGTGAACTGCACCAGATCGCCAGGGACCTGAACAAGGCCGATGCCGGCGACAGGCCGCAGCTCAAGGCCACACTGCTCGCCGCCGGCGAAATGCTGGGTATACTGCAACAGGATCCGGAAGCCTGGTTCCAGCGGGCTCGCGGCGGCGACGCGGACGAAGCGATCAGCGCGGATGAAATCGAGCAACTGATCGCCGAGCGCGCCCAGAGCAAAAAAGACAAGAACTTCGTCCGCGCCGACGCCATCCGCGAGGAACTGAAAGAAAAGGGTGTAGTGCTGGAAGATAGCCGCGAAGGCACCAAGTGGCGCCGGGAGTAAATACGGCTCCTACAGGCACAATTCCCCCTCTCCCTCCGGGAGAGGGCCGGGGAGAGGGGCGGCCGCCGAAGCCCCCCTCTCCCTAACCCTCTCCCGGTGGGAGAGGGAACTGACCGTCAACCAACAAGAATCCGATACACCATGAAAAAACTCTTCACCCTCACCGTCGCCATCCTCGCCCTGACAACCCTCACCGCTTGCGAACCCGAGCGCGGCTCCGAGGCCTGGTGCAAGAAAATGGACGAGACCCCGAAAGGCGACTGGACCATGAGCGATGCCGGCGACTACACCAAGTACTGCGTGCTGAACCAGAAGCCCGAAGAAAAACAATAAGCGGATTTTATCCCGTTGTTTTTCGATGACCGCTACCAGCACTTCTTCCGCCCCCTCACCGGCAAGTACCGGGAGCAGGTGGTGGAATGCCTGCGCCTGCTCTACGAGCGCCTCTATACCGCCAAGGCGGACTATGGCGAGTCGCTGGCGCGGGAGCAGATACTGGAGATTTTCGGCGAGGCCCTGACCCGCGCGCCGCAGCTGGAAAGCGAGGATGGCGAGGTCGAGCAGAAAGAGGGGCGTTTCCGCAATCTGCGCGAGCAGGCGGTCTGGGTGCTCAATAGCCTGGTGGAATACGGCTGGCTGGAAAAGCTGGTCGACACCGCCACCCTGTCGGTGTCCTATCCCTTCAGCCGCCGCGGCCGCCTGTTAACCCAGCCGCTGGTGGAATTGAACAGCACTCGCGTGCGCACCCGCCACCGCAACACTCGCAATACCCTCAATGCGCTGGAGGCCTTCGGCGGCCGCGGTGAAGTCTACGACCTGATCGACGCCTGGGAATACTCTGAGCGCATCGTCGCCGACTTCACCGATATGATCGCCGAGCTGGAAGAGCGCAAGCGCGAACTGGTGCGGGAAGTGGAGGCGCAGATCCTGGTGCAGCAGGCCACCGACGAGTTCTTCACCTTTATGGAGAGCCGCTTCCAGCCGGACCTCGCCATCCGCCTGTCCGCCGACAGCGTGGAAAAACACCGCGACGCCATCGACCGGGTGATCGCGCAGATCCGGCGCAAGAAGAATACCCAGAAGGCGGACTGGGAGCGCCGCCTGCGCCAGCTGCTGCCGGAGCTGGCGGTGGAGGGGCAATCGATCCTGTGGATGATGCTCGATACCATCGAGGACCGCATGCGCCGTGCCTGTGAAGTCAAACTGCCGGCCCTGCGCCAGGCGCTGCACGGCTTTACCAAACGCGCCGAGATCATCATCCGCCAGCTCAGCTATCTACAGAGCAGCAGCGAGGGCACCTTTTCCGAATGGTGCCAGGAACTCGGCAGCGCCGACGACCGGCGCGAGCTGCTGGAAAAACTGGGCCGGGAAATGTCCACTTTCCAGTTGCGCCTGTTCGACCCCAGGCAGGTGCAACTGTGGCAGCGCAGCCGGCGCCAGCCGGTCAATACCCGGGTGGAAGAGAGCGCGCCGCTGGAGGCGGAAAACCGCCGCGCCATCCTGCTGCAACAGCTGCTCGACCAGGCCTTCAACTTCAACGGCAGCGACCTGCGCGACTACCTGCAGAAGGCCCTCGGCCGCGGCCAGCGTGTCAGCAGCCGCGACCTGCCGCTGGACGACGCCCGCGACCTGCTGGCCATGAGCCACGCTCTGGAAGCGGCCGCGGTCAACCAGAGTGGCGAGGCGCCGGCATTGCGCGTGGCGTTTACCGGCGAGGTGGTTGAAAAGGAAAATGACTACTTCGACAAATTTGACGAGTACTACCTCGAGCTGAACGAAGGCGATTCGTAGGGTGCGCCGTACGCACCGACCGAAAGGGGTAGTTCTGCTTTGTGGTTAGAGAAACAGAATAGTGATTGAACAGGCATTGGAAGAGGCGCTGGCACAGTGCCGTACAACACGCAGTGAGTTCTCCGAACTGCTGGTGCGACTGCTGGACTACGGCGTAATCTGCCGCGACGAGAGCAATGTGGAAACCCTGCTCTACGACCGCTTCCAGCGCTGCGAGCAGCTGCTGCGGGAGTGGCTGCAACCGCTGGGCGTGCGGCTGCAGCACGATTCGCGCTTTCGTTTTATCCGCGTTTACCCGCCGGGTTCGGAAGTGCCGGGCATGCCGGACCAGGAGGACCCGCACCACGGCGGTTTCCGCGCGCGCCTGTCGCAGCAGGAAGTGGCCGCCATCCTGGTGCTGCGGGTGGAATACGACAAATGCCTGCGCGAGGGGCAGGTGGACGAGCAGGGCTGTGTGGCGCTGTCGCTTGAAGCACTGGAGCTGGGCCTGCGCAACCTGCTGAAAATGTCGCTGCCGGAAAAGCTGGCGGAGCGCAAACAGCTGCTGAAAAAACTGCGCCAGCTGCGCCTGATCCAGTTCGCCGGTGAAGACAGCGAGGCCGCGGCGGAGACGCTGCTGCGGGTGCGCCCGACCATTGCCCGGTTTGTCACCGAGGCCACACTGCAGCAGCTGCTAAATCGGGAGCTGGGCGAGCGCGCAGAAGAGGAAAACGAAGAGCAGGAACGAATAACGCCGGACAGCGAGGACCACAGCCTCTTCGCTGAAACCGAAACCGGATAATCGATACGATTAATCACTCAAACGTATCTTGATGTATAGGATTTCGTCATTCCGGCGCATGCCGGAATCCAGGGGGCACTGAACTGGATGCCGGCCTTCGCCGGCATGACGAGTCGACTGGCGCCAGATAAGAATATGTTTCTAAAAAAACTGATCCTGATCAACTGGGGCAATATTCCACAACTGGAATACGACTTCGGCCCCATCAACCTGTTTTCCGGCGGCAACGGCTCCGGCAAGACCACGGCGGCGGATGCCATCCAGACGCTGATGACCGCCGCTCACGACAACCTGTTTACCTTCAACCCGGGGCAGGACGAAACCACCCAGCGCGGCCGCGGCGGCAAGCAGGTGCGTACCCTGGCTTCCTATGTGCTCGGCTGCGACGACGGCAGCTATGCGCGCCTGCAACCCACCGACTGCTATATCGTGGGCGTGTTCTTTCCCACCGAGGGCGAGGACGGCGAGCCGTTTACCGCGGTGATGGGCATCCGCGCCCACCTGGACAGCGGCAGCAAGCCGGCCCAGGCGCGCCAGGATGCGCTGAAATTCTTCGTGATCCCTGGCGAACAGTTGGCGATGAAGGATTTCATCAAGGAATACCGGGATGGCAAACACCTGCTGCCGCTGGACAAGTTCTACAGCGTGGCCGGCAAGCAGTTCGAGAAGGTCGAGCAGTACGACAAGAAAAAGGCCTACCTGCGCCGCCTCTACGGCGCACTGCGCGGGCGCCGCGACGCGGTGCCGGACCGCGAGGCCATGCACGCGGCGCGCACCTTTTCCAACTTCATGGCCTACAAGCCGGTCAAGAGCATCAACGATTTCGTGGCCCAGGAAGTGCTGGAGAAGCGCGACCTGGGCGACGCCATCCGCTCCGTGTCGGAGCTGATGAAAACCATTCACGGCATGGAGCAGGAGGCGCGGGAAATCGTCGAGCGCGTCGATTCCCTGCAACGCATCGCCGAATCCGCCGATCTCTACACCGAACAGTGGAAACAGTTGCGGGTGCAGGAGTACCTGCAGGCCAAACACCAGCAGCTTCAGGTGCAGAAAACCTACCTGGAAGGCAAGAACCGGCAGAAGGAATCGCGCGCGGAGCTGGAGCACAGCAGCCGCGAAATCCGGCTGGCGGAACAGCGCAGCCGCGAACTGAGCGAGCAACTGGTGTCCGTGGAAGCCCAGCGCAAGGGTATCCCCGCGCTGCGCACCAAGGACGAGCTGGACCGCAATATCGCCGACGCCAACCGCGCCCTGGCGGCGCTGGCCAACCCGCTGTCGACACAGCAGAAGACCTTTGCCGCCAACCGCACGGCGGCGGCAGACCTGCTCGAGCTGATCAACACGACCTCGGTGGGCGCGGAAATTCCGGCCTTTGCCGACAAGGGCCTGCTCAAGGCAGTCAAGTCCGCGGCCCGCGCGGAGGACCTGCCGGATCTCCAGAACCTGCTGGGCCACGACTGGATCGACCTGTCCGCGCAGGAATCCCTGCGCGAGCAGGTGGCCGCGGCGGAGTCCCTGCAAAACCGGCTGGTAGAACAGCTGGGCGGACCCGCTTCCGGCGATGGCTCCCTGCGCGAACAGGTCACCGAGCTGGTATCCCGCGGTGAGTTGCGGGTGCAGCAATTGCAGAAGCAGTTGCACCAGCAGGAGAGCCGCATCCACCACCTGCAATCCAACCGCGTGCGCTACCCGCATTCGGTGGAGCAGGCGCTGGCGGCGATCCGCGAGCAGTGCCCGCAGGCGGAGCCGCAGGTGCTGTGCGACTTTGTCGAGGTGCTGGACGAGCGCTGGCAGATGGCCGTGGAGGGCTACCTGGGCGGCGCGCGCTTTTCGATCATTGTCGAGCCGGCGTTCGAGGCCGAGGCGATCCGCATCGTGCGCAGCATGTCCGGCCGCAACAATCGCGCCCGGGTGATCCAGGGAGACAAGGCGCGGCGCGATGCGGAGCGCATGGAGCCGCCAGCGAAGTCGATCGTGGAATTGATGTCCTTCTCCCACAAGACCGCCGAGTACTACCTGCGCGCCTCCTATGGCACCGTGCTGCAGGTGCGCGACGCGGAGGAGCTGCGCGGCACCCGCCGCGGCCTGACCGCCGAGGGCCTCGCCAGCGGCAACTACAGTATGTGGCGCTGCGATATCGACGAGGGAGACCTGGTGTTCGGTCAGGGCGCTCGCGCCCGCGCGCTGGTGGCGCAGCAACAGGCGCTGGAGCAGCTGCTGCTGGAGGCCTCCCAGGTCAACGATCACCAGCGACAGTTGCGCCGCGTCGGTGACGCCGTGCGCGCGCTGGCACCGCTGAAGTTACTGGAATCCGTCGACGCGGCGCTGTCCGCCCAGCGGGAACTGCGCGGCGCCGAGCAGGCGCTGGCCAACCTGGACCTGGACGACGGTATCGAGCTGGAGCGGCAGGCGTCGGAGTTGCACGACAAACTGGAAGCCGAGCGGGAATCCCAGGCCGGCCTGCAGAAGCAGGTGGGCAAGTTGGAGCGGGACCTGGAAAACATCGAGAAACAGCTCAGAGGTTTGTCGACGCAGCTGGATACGCTCGAGGAAACACTGGCCGATTGCGAGGCGGCGGTGCAGCGCATCGTTTCGATCAACCCGGGTTTCGATGCGGAGACCACGCTGCAGAATGCGGATAACCAGGCGGCGCAGGCGGGCCGCGGTTTCGATTTCTCGGAGGATATCGAGGAGTGGCAGGGGCTGCTGCAGAAATACCAGAACCAGTTACTGAACGGCGTGCGGGATTACAACAGCAACTGTAGCACCGGCGACACCCTGGCGTTTGATCCGGATTTTTCCGCCGGCCACAACGAGGGCCAGTTCAAGCTGGTGTGCCAGCTGGTGGAACAGGTGTCGGCGCTGCGCAACCGGCTGAAGAACAACCTGTTGGTGGACCGCCACGAACAGCTCACCGGCCTGAAAAAGTCCTTCAACACCACCTTCGTCACCCACCTGTGTCACGCGATCTACCAGTCGATCAACGACGGCAAGCGGGTGCTGGACGACCTGAACCGGGAGCTGGAGCACCACCGCTTCGGCGCCGACCGCGAGCGCTTCCGCTTCGATTACAAGTGGGTGCCGGAATTCCGCGAGTACTGGAATTTCTTCAAGGCGGTGATCGAACTGCCCAACCTGGGCGAGGAAGAGAGCCTGTTCGACGCGCAGCTCAGTGGTGAGCAGGCGAAGGTGCGCGACAGGCTGCTGAATATGTTGCTGTCCGACGACGAACAACTGGCGCGGCGCGAGCTGGATCGCATCAGCGACTACCGCAATTACCGCAACTACGAGATCTACAAGGAGCCCGAGGGCAAGGAGCCGATCGCGCTCAGCCAGTACGGCACCGGCTCCGGCGGCCAGCTGGAAACGCCGGCCTATATCATCCGCTCGGCGGCGGTGACCTCGGCCTTCCGCTTCAACGAGGGCAGCACCCACCTGCAGATGGTGCTGGTGGACGAGGCCTTCTCGAAGATGGACGAATCCCGCTCGCGGGAAGTGATCCGCTACCTGACCGAAACCCTTGGCCTGCAGCTATTATTCATCATGCCGTCGAGCAAGTCCGGGCCCTTTATGGACCTGATCTCCAACCAGTTCGTATTCAGCAAGTGCCCGAGTGCGACGCCCATCGGCGAGCTGAACACCCGCGTCTACGTGGACCGCAAGGTCTGCAATCGCGACAAAATTGCCGAACTCTGGGCCAATCACCGTCGCACCATCCGCCAGCAGGCATCGCTGGAGTTTATGGATATGGTGGAGTAGCTTCACAATGGTCGGTTTTTTTCGGGGCTCCCCAAGGTGGTGCCCATTAGAGAGCTTTGGGCGGGCCTGCTGCCGGTAGCTGTTTGCGGGAGACGCCGTGAATACATCCCTGTAGGCTTGTCTGCGAGGTCCCTCTCGCAGACACTCCCGCAAACAGCTACCGGCAGCAGGCCCTTCGCATCGACTGTGGAGTTTTTATCCGCCGAGGGGAACGCAAGGTTCGCCTCTACGGAAACCGGAAGGGAGCAGGGAGGAAAGAATGGCAATACAAATCCCCGAACTGGCCGCGGCCAATCCGGTGATCATGGGGCTGCTGGAGTATGTGCTCGACCGGCGCGATCGCCAGCTCCTCACCGGCGAGGACAAACCCATTGCCCTGACCCTCGACCCGAAGAATGCGCCCCGCGACCTGCGCGCGGCACTGGCGCCATTTACCGACCCCCTCTACGACGACAGCGAACTCTGGGACGAGCTCCAGTGGCTGGCCAACGATTACCGCTGCTTCTCCATCAAGCCGCCCAGGCGCTCCGGTGCCGGCGCCGCGCCCTGGGAGGGGGCGCGGCTGTATTTCAACGACCGGCGCGAACAGCTGGTTCGCGAGTGGCTGGACCGCCCGCGCCCGGCGCGGGTGGATCCCGCCTGGCAGGCGGCACTGACCGGCTTCGCGGCGCAGTTCGAGAACCCCGATGCCTTCCCGCCCGGAGGGCTGGAGCTGGATCCGGGGTTCGAGAGTTTTGAACAGCTGCTCGGCTGCTGGGCTTCCGTGGGCGGGGAGCTCGGCCGCGGGGAGGCCCTGTCCTGGCGCCAGCTGTCGGCACGGTGTTTCCTCGGCGATTCGAAGTACCTGGACGCCGAAGCCCGCCAGGCGCTGGTACGCATGCTGTTTCCGGGCCTGTGCAACCGCATTCGCGAGCGACCGCTGCTGATGCACCTGTACCTGCCGGAGGAACTGGCGGGGGTGCTGCTGGTGGAAAACCAGGATTCCTTCCTGGCGCTGGCGGACTGCCGGCCCGAAAACACGGCGCTGGTCTATATCGAGGGCTACCGCGGCGGCGCCGCGCGGGTGAGGGCACCCGGTGTGGCCCGTTTCAGCACCCTAAACCAGGCGTCGCTGCCGCTGCGGCGGGATTTCCTGCAGTGGTGGCAGGAGCAGGGCGAGGAAAACCTGCCGGTCCATTTCTGGGGCGATCTCGACTACGAGGGCATGCAGATTGCCGCGGCCCTGAAGCGCAGCTTCGCCGGCCTGGACTGCTGGCAACCGGGGTATGAATTGTTGCTGGAGCGACTGAACTCGGAGCGGGGCCACCGGCCGCGGCAGGCCGGGAAAGCCGGCCAGCGGGTTATCGACAGCACCGACTGCGACTATGCCGACAGGGTCCTGCTCCCGGCCTTGCGGAGTCTCCGCCGCAGCGTGGACCAGGAAGCGGTCGCGCCATCGGAACTGCAGGAGCTGGTAGCCCAACGGCGTTTGTAGTTCCGGGCCCGAGTGATGCTGTCTGTCTTTGCGGTCACGATTAGTGCTTGCGATTTATGCACCGGTTCGCAGAAGATGGCCGCTGATTCTTGAATAATTGGAAGTTATTGTTGAAAAGGGAATTTAGCGGAGAGTGCTATGCGCCAGTTTTCCATCCTGGTTATCTTTGTTTTGGCTTTTGGCGGCGCGGCGGTGCTGTATGAAAAGGAGAGCCGCAAGGTCAAGGGAGTCCTGACCCAGATTACCGAACTGCAGGCTCAGGTGGGGGACCTGCAGGCGGAGGTCAAGCGCCTCAACGGGGAGTTGGAAGCGGTAAAGCTGGCGGAGCGCCGCCGTCCCAACCTGAGAACCATTGCCAATCGCGTGCGCCGCGATCGTCGAACCGACCGGGGCGATGCGTCGAATGGGCAGCGCCGCAATCCCGGGCGGGAGATAATGGCCTCCGATGTCACCAGCTCGTCGCCGGCGATTCGCAGTCGCGCGGATGAGGAATCGGAAGCTGAATGGAACAGGCCCACGGTGGATGCCGAACAGTACCGGGCGGAGCCGCCCGGCGATGAGAGAGACGAGCTGGTGGTGGATCCCTATCAGTGATCGGCAGATGCCGCGTAGGGTGCGCCGTGCGCACCGGTGGGGCCCATGCGGGTGCCCTCCGAGTCGGTGAGTGCGGCGCCCAGGGTCTGCCCGCCATTTTGAGCACTACGAATACGCAGTGAGAGATTCATGTCGAGCGGTAATTTTTACGACTCCCTGAGCGAACAACTGGCCGGCCTGCTCTCCGGCGAGCGCGACTGGCTGGCCAACACGGCCAATGCCAGTGCGCTGCTGTTTATGGAGCTGGCGGATACCAACTGGGCCGGTTTCTATTTCCTGTACGGCGACGAGCTGCGCCTGGGGCCCTTTCAGGGCAAGGCGGCCTGTACCCGCATCCCGGTGGGGGAGGGCGTCTGCGGCACTGCGGTGTCGACCGGCGAAGCGCAACTGGTGGAAGACGTGCACGAATTTCCCGGCCACATCGCCTGCGATGCAGTGTCCGCGTCGGAAGTGGTGATTCCGCTCTACCGCGGCGAGCGCTGTCTCGGTGTGCTGGATGTCGATAGCCCCACCGTGGCCCGCTTTACCGCCGAAGACCTGGCTGGCCTGCAGGCGTTTGCAGAGGTGTTGCTGGAGCATTCGGACGCGCCCGACGTCCAATGGCGCTGATCTGGCAGAAGCGGGTCGGCGACAACCGCTACCAGGTGCGCAGCCACGGTGCCAGTGTGCGCCTCTTCAGCAACGGTGTTTTCCACTCGCAGTGGAATCCACGCGACCCGCTGAAAGGTTCTCTCTGGGAGCTGTTGCTGTTACCCGCCTTCTTCCTGCCCCCTGGACAGATCCGCTCGGTGCTGCTGCTGGGTGTCGGCGGCGGCGCCCTGATCCGGTTGTTGCAGCGGTATGTTTCGCCGCAGCGGATAGTGGGAGTGGACCTGGATCCGGTGCACCTGGATGTCGCCCGCCGCTTTTTCGGCGTGCGGGATGCGGAGCTGGTCTGCGCCGATGCGCGGGATTATGTCGCGGCCGAACTCTCCGGAAAGAAACCGGGTTCCTTCGACCTGGTTATCGATGATCTTTTCGGCCATACAGACGGCGAGGCGGAGCGCGCAGTTGCCGCCGATCCGGAATGGGCCCGCTCCCTCTCCCGGTTGCTTCGCGATCGCGGACTGCTGGTCAGCAATTTCGGCAGCCGCCGCGAACTGCTGGCCAGTGGCTGGCGCCGCCCGGCGATACGGGCGGATTTCCCGCGCAGCTGGACCGCCGATCTGCCCACCTATGAGAATTGCGTGCTGGCCACCAGCCGGCAGCCGCTTTTCCGCAGGCAACTGGTCGCCGGGACCCCCGCGGCCATCAACCCGAACAACCCCGCCCGGCGCCTGGACTGCCGCCTGCGGCGCCTGGACTGACGGCTGTCTCCCGAGACGAAGTTGGCGTCGTTTGACACTGCGTGCCTATACTGGAAAAGAGGGCAGTTTTTTCGGGATCGATCGATGCGCTACAAGACCGTCGAGGATGTCATCGAGGAGGGAAGGGTATTTCACGTCCAGCTGGGTGAAAAGTATAGCGAGTACGAGCAGTTGGCCAGTGACAAACGCATAGAACTGTTGCTGGACCAGCTCAAGCGGCGGGAAGACTCGATGGCTCACTCGTTGGAAAACTTCCACGACGACCTGACGCCGGGGGCCCTGCACACCTGGGTCCAGTTCGCCCCGGAGGGGCGCGAGAAGGAGTTTCTGCAAAGGTTGAGCAGGATCGATATCGGCGACCTGGACGCCATTTCCCGCCTGGCGATGGATATCGAAATGTACCTCGCCGACCAGTACCGCGACCTGGCCCAGGGCGCCGAGACACCGTCGGCGCGGGATGCATTCGAGCGGTTGCGGGACCTGGAGGAGCTGGAAGAGCACACCCTGACGATGAATCTGTTCAACCTGCGGGATTACTGAGAGAGGTGTAGGAACACCGCCGTAGGATGGGCAAAGCGAAGCGTGCCCATCAGCAGTCATTGATGGGCACGTCGCTGCGCTCCTTTGCCCATCCTACAAAACACGGTCACCGCATTGCCGTATGAGCATGCTTGCAGGGCAAAATTGCGCGTATAACGAGTATACTCGTTGCGCAATTTTGCGACCGGCCATGGATGGCCGGGCCGGCGGCTGCTCCAGGGATGGCTGCTCGGGCATGAGTTTCCCCGAAGCCACCGCCATTCGCTCCTCTACAGCGGGCCGCCGAGACAGTAAACGCGGAAACCTTTGTCCCCGGCGATCGGTTCCACTTCCGAAAAATACGCCTGCGCCTTGCGCGCCAGCGGAATAAATTCATTGACCACAAACAGCGCCCGGCCGCCGGGTTTCAGGATTTTCGCGGCGTTATTCAGAAAGCGGTCGGTCAGGTCGCCCTCGACCTGGAATCCCTGGTGAAACGGCGGGTTGCAGATTACCCGCTCGGCGCTGTCGCTCTCCAGCCTGTCGCCCGCGTCGGAGGGCGTGACCTCTCCCGGGATTTCCAGTTCGGCAAAGTTCCTGGCACAGGCGGCGAGCGCGGCGGCGTTGTTGTCGGTGGCGATAAGGCGGTAGTTCCCGAGCGCTGCCAGTTGGCTGCCGAGATAGCCGTAGCCGCAGCCCAGATCGACCACCCGGGCGCCGCTTTCCGGCAGGTGGTCCCGGAACTGGCGCGCGAGCAGTTCGCTGCCGGTGTCGATCTTGTTCCAGCCGAACAGGCCGGGCTTGCTGTAGAGGCCGCCCAGCGCATCCAGGGGGCGCAACTCTTCATAATCGCTGTCATCCAGGGAAGGGCCCCGGGCGCCTGTCGCCGGTAAGGGGTTGATACTCAGGTAGTCCTGCCCGGATTTTCGCAGTGTTTTTGCGCAGTCGAAATATTCAGCCGTCTTGCCGGCGTAGGTCTTGATGCCGCTGTTTTTTGGTCCGCAGAGGATCAGTTCGCCGTTCTCTTCGAGGATCTCCGGCGCGCGGTTGATGGCGTGGTGAACCACGGCCTTTTCCTTGGACACGGGAAAGACGATGCGCCGGTAACGTTTCCCCAGTTCGCTGAAATCGAAATCGCCGAAATGGGTATGGGCGACCTTGTCACGGGCCAGCTGCGCCATATCCCAGCGGTTTGTCAGCAGGTCGCCGGCAAACGCGAAGCCCGGGACCAGCAGGGCTTTGCTGTTTTCATCGGCGATCCACAGGGTGTTGCCGGGATCTTCTTCGAGTAGCTGTTGGAGTAGGGCGGTCATATCCGTGGTTTGCCGTGTTATTGAACGGAGGCGATTTCCTCTTCGGTCAGGAAGCGGTAGTCGCCCGGTTCCAGTTCTTCGTCGAGTTCGATATCGCCGATACGCTCGCGGTGCAGTTCCAGTACCCGGTTTCCCAGCGCGGCAAACATCCGCTTGACCTGGTGATAGCGGCCTTCATTGATGGTGACGCGCACCTCGTTGGCGTAGAGGATCTCCAGCCTGGCCGGCCTGGTTCTCTTTTTCTCGTTGTCGAGCCAGATACCTTTGGCGAATTTTTCCACTGCGTTATCACTGATTCGTTCTGCCAAGTGGGCGTAATAGGTTTTATCGCAATGGTGGCGCGGGGAGGTGATCCGGTGGGACCACTGGCCGTCGTCGGTGAGCAGCACCAGGCCGGTGGTATCAATATCGAGGCGCCCCGCGACATGGAGTTTATGCTTGTTCGGCTCGTCGATCAGGTCCAGTACCGTGGGGTGTTCGCTGTCCCTGCTGGCGCTGACATGGCCCAGGGGCTTGTGCAGCATGATGTAGCGCGGGCCCGGCTCCGCCAGCGGTTCGCCGTCCAGGCAGATGGCATCGGCATCGCTGATCTTGGCCGCGGGATTGGTGGTTATCTTATCGTTGACGGTAATCCGCTCGGCTTTGGCTGCCTTCTTGACGTCGGAGCGGGATAGGTCGGTGACCTGGCTTACGGCTTTGTCTAGGCGCATGGGTGTTTCCGATGGTGAGTGGGGGCTTCGATAGGCAGCCCTCTCCCTAACCCTCTCCCGGGGGGAGAGGGGACTTGTATGGGGCTTGATAAAATTCGGCGGATTGATTTACCCCAATGTTTTCGACTGAGCTCCCCTCTCCCTCCGGGACAAATCGGCAGGACTGCCGATTTGGACAGCTTTAGCTGGCCGAAGGCCGTGCGCCAGGGAAGGCGCACGTCAGTGGGGCCGGGGGAGAGGGCCGACCTAGCCCCCGATCTTGCGCTCGCCAGAATCCACAGACTGATAGATCAGCGTATTGATGGTCATCGGCCCCACACCGCCCGGCACTGGCGTATAGGCGGCCACGCGATCCTTGAGCGGTTCCAGCTCGATATCGCCAATGCCGCCGGGGTGGTAGCCGGCATCGACGACTACCGCATCGTCGCGGATCCATTCGGCCTTGATAAATTCCGGGCGGCCCACGGCGCCGATGACGATATCGGCGCGGCCGATATGTTCCGCCAGGTCCCGGGTGCGGGAGTGGCAGATGGTCACTGTGGCGTTGGCGTTCAGCAGCATGGCAGCCATGGGTTTGCCGAGGATGGGGCTGCGGCCGACCACCACGGCGTGCTTGCCGGCAATATCGATTTCGTAGGCTTCCAGCAGGCGCATGATGCCTTTCGGTGTGGCGCAGCCGTAGGCTTCTTCGCCCATGGCCATGCGACCGAAACCGAGACAGGTGACGCCGTCCACGTCTTTGTCAAGCTCGATGGCGTCGAAGCAGGCGCGCTCGTCGACCTGTTCCGGTACCGGGTGCTGCAGCAGTATGCCGTGTACATTCGGATTGGCGTTCAGCTCCTCGATCTTGGCCAGGAGTTCCTCCGTGGTGATGGAGGAGGGCAGTTCCACCTGCATGGAATCCATGCCGACGCGGCGGCAGGCGTTGCCTTTCATCCTGACATAGGTGGCGGAGGCCGGATCGTCGCCCACCAGGATGGTGGCGAGAATCGGCGTCTGGCCGCCACTCTTTTCCTTCAGCGCCGCCACGCGGGTTGAGAGTTCCTCTTCCGTTTTCTTTGCCAGGGCTTTGCCGTCCAGAACCAGTGCAGACATAGGTGCTATCTCAAACAAATAGAAAGTCGTAGACTGAAGGGCCGGATCGGTGGGCGCCCTGGGGCGCGGTTGTCGACCGCCCGGCCGGAATTGTGAAGCGGGCTATTTTCGCACAGCCGGGGAATAATTTCCGCACCCGGTCACTGTCTATGCTGGTCGGGTAAATTACTTCAAAAAGAATAGCTTAGCGGCGTTGACTCCCTCCGGGGGTGTCAGTATTATGCGCGCTCTCTCGGGGGCGGCGACAGCTGACCGGCCGAGATGCGGGGAATATGTACAGAACCCCGCTGCCAGATCCTGGGATTTGGCCTTTAACGGGGCATAGCGCAGTCTGGTAGCGCGCCTGCTTTGGGAGCAGGATGTCGGGGGTTCGAATCCCTCTGCCCCGACCAGATTTTTCCGGGTTGTCATGCACCCGTAGCTCAGTTGGATAGAGCATCCGCCTTCTAAGCGGATGGCCGCAGGTTCGAGTCCTGCCGGGTGCGCCATACTTTGATGGCGACTGATAGCTCGGCGGTTTCGATTCTGTCCGCTGCCAGCTTGGAGTCGCAGGACTATTCCGGCCCATCAGCGAAGCTGATGGGCGCCAGGACGAACGCGAAGCGGTGCTTCGCAAACGTTCGCCCTGGCCCTGCCGGGTGCTGTGCCGGTAGGAGATTCAGTACAGCGTCGCCACAAGGCGCTGTAACATAGCACTTTCAATGGTGGCCGTAGCTCAGTTGGTAGAGCACAGGATTGTGGCTCCTGAGGTCGCGGGTTCGATCCCCGTCGGCCACCCCATTTCTTCAGCCTGCCCTGCAGGCTTCGAGAACCCGGCCCAGTGCCGGGTTTTTTCGTTCCGGTCCGCAGGTTTTGGCCGAGCGCGCTTTACGCTGCGCATTTAATGATCGATAATTTGTAACCGCCTGAATTTCAATAGCTTTTGGTTATAAGCCAATGCCATTGAAGGGCACTGAATCGAGTGATGAAAGTTCTGGGGGAGATAAGGTGACAGAGACAGTGGAACGCAAAGCGACAAATATTCATTGGCACGAAGGCGACGTGACCCGCGAGGATCGCGCCAGGATGCTCGGTCACAAGGGCGTTACCCTGTGGTTCACCGGCCTGTCCGGCTCCGGCAAGAGCACCGTGGCCGTGGCGCTGGAGAAGGCGCTGGCGGCGCGCGGTATCCTGAGCTACCGCCTGGATGGCGACAATATCCGCCACGGCATCAACTCCAACCTGGGCTTCTCCGCCGAGGACCGCACCGAGAATATCCGCCGTGTGGGCGAGATCTCCAAACTGTTTGCCGACAGCGGCGTGGTGGTGCTGAGCAGTTTTATCAGCCCTTACCGCGAGGATCGCGAGATTGTGCGTCGCATGCACGATGAGGGCGAGCTGCCGTATCTGGAGGTATTCGTGGACTGCTCGTTGGAAGCGGCCGAATCCCGCGACCCGAAGGGTCTCTACAAGAAAGCCCGCGCCGGCGAGATCCGTGGCTTTACCGGTATCGACGATCCCTACGAGGCTCCCACCGCGCCGGAACTGCATCTGCATACCGACCAGATGACGCTGGAAGAAGAGGTGGAAATGATCCTGTCCAATCTCCAGCAGCGCGGCATTATCAGTTGATCCTGTAGGAGCCTGCCCCGGACCTGCCCGGGGCAGGCTCCTGCGGCGTCCAAATCGGCAGTCTTGCCGATTTGGGCCCACCCTCCCGCGATATTCTCACCTGTTGGGACCTGCCATGCAGGCAATCGTCCTATTCCCGCCACCAGCGGTTATTGGCGCCATCCCGGCCAGTGGAGCGCAACGCCTTCCCGGCAGTTAATTCCCTGTCGGCACTCCTTCCGCTGCCGCCTCTTCGCGATTCTCAGCACTTGGGCCACATTGTGCGCCAAACGCCGGTGGGCCTGCGCATCCGTACATATACTCAATGCAGTACCAGGTAAGCAGTGTGGAGGCGGAGATGTCGCGTTGGAGAGCAAGGATACTCTCTGGTATCGGGCTTGCGTTGGCTGTTGTACTCGGTGTGGGGGCCTGGGTGGGCTACCAGAAACTGCCGAGAATTCCCGAAACCCCGGATGCGCCGGTGGTCGGGGTGCCCGAGGGAGCGCTGGACCACCAGCCGCGCCCCGCCTATTCCGGCCCCCATCCCAGAGTGATGGAGCGGCCGCCGGAGTACTTTCCCTTTCCCATTGAGGTCGGCGAAGTGGGGCCCTCGGAAACCCTGTTTGCGGGACCGTCCACCTATCCTTTTTACTGCGACGAGAACAAGGTCACCAATCGACAGCCGCTGGTGGACAACCAAGAGGGCGAGGGCGTGCCGGTGTTCGCACTCGATGAAGAGGGCGAGCGCACCGAGGAGGTGATCGGCTACAGCCGCAACTGCAGTCATGCCACCTCGGTGGACTACTACTACCGCAGCACGGTCGACGACGGCTTCCATCCGCTCGAGGAAGCGAACGGCGATATCGACCAGGTGACGGTCAACGGCCGCACCACGGACTTTATCGTGCGCCTCGAGACCGGCACCATCAACCGGTTCTTCTACGCCATCGCGGTGCTGAAAGGAGAGGGCGAGACCGCCAGCAACCCCAGCCCCAGCAACTGGAACCGGCGATTGATCTACCAGCTCCGCGGCGGCGTCGGTATCGGTCGGCGTCAGGGGGATATCAGCAAGGGCGATATCGTGAACCGGCGCGCCGACCAGTTGGCGCGGGGCTATGGAATCGTCTACTCCACCGCCAACCAGACCAGCAACCACTACGATATCTGGCTCGCTGAGGACACGGCCCGGCGGCTGAAGAAGCAGTTTACCGCGCTCTACGGCGATCCGCTCTATACCGTCGGCCTGGGCGGTTCCGGCGGCGCCATCCAGCAGTACCTCTTCGCACAGAATGCGCCGGGACTGCTGGACGCCGCACTGCCGCTCTACTCCTATCCGGATATGGTCAGCCAGACCATCTATGTCTTCGACTGCGAGCCGCTGGAGTATTTCTTCGACGTGGTCGAAGCCGACAATCCGCGCTGGCGGGATGCGGGTGAGCGCTCTGCCATCGAGGGATTGTCCGCCAGCAGGGAGGTGGAAAGCCGTTTCGGCGTACTGAAGACGGCGGCTGCGCTGTTCGACGGCCGCTATCGCGACGGCACGGAGGGGGCCACCGAGTGCACCCAGGGCTGGCGGGGCCTGGTGCCGCTGGTCAACAACCCGCGTTTCGTGCATTTCAGCAAAAATTACGACGACGACATCGCCAGCCGCACCCACTGGTCCCACTGGGAAGACCTGCGGCGTTTCTATGGCGCCGACGACACCGGCTTTGCCAACAGTGCCTGGGATAACGAGGGCGTCCAGTACGGCCTGGAAGCGCTGGTGAGCGGTGATATTTCCATCGACACCTTCCTGCGCCTGAATGCCACCATCGGTGGCTGGAAGGCGCCGCTGAACCAGAATGACGAGCGCCTGTGGTTCCTCAACGGCGAGCTATTCCCGGTGCAGCTGTCCGTCTGGAGCGAGCAGAACATGAACCTGGGCAACCTCGACAACCCGGCCCCGCGCACCCGCGCCAGCCGTGAAGCGATCGAGGGCATCTACCGCTCCGGCCATGTTTTCCTCGGCGACGTGGAAATTCCCATCATCGACCTGCGCCACTACCTGGACGAAGAACTGGACATGCATCACGCCTCCGCGTCCTTCTCCTCGCGCGAGCGTATCCGCCGCGCCCGAGGGCACGCCGACAACCAGCTGATCTGGGTCAGCCACAAGGACTACACGCCCCTGGATGAGGCTCTGGACACCATCGACCGCTGGATGCGGAACATTGATGAAAATCCGGAAGCCGGTGTGGCCGCCAATCGTCCGGTGGATGCCAGCGACCGGTGTTTCGACAGCGACGGCAATGTGATGGCGGCGGGCGCCGGTGTCTGGAACGGTGCCTGGAACAGCCGCCCCACCGGCCCCTGCATGCGGGAATACCCCATCTACAGTACGCCGAGGCAGGTGGCCGGCGGGCCGATTACCGGCGACGTCTTCAAGTGTGCCCTGCAGCCGATCGCGCGCGCGGTCGCCAAAGGCACCTATGGGCCGCATACCCGGGAGATCGCCGATCATATCGAGGAAATGGAGCGGATTTTCCCCACCGGCGTGTGCAACTACAACCAGCCGGATATCGCCCGCCCGTTGGACGACCTGATTCCCGGTGAAGCGCCGGTACGGATCGCCGGCCACCCGATAGCCCCGGACTACCGCCAGCCAGGTGAACGGCTGGCCGACGAGCCGGCGGAAGGTGTCACAGAAGCCGAGCGACCGGTTCCGGTATCGCTGCCACAGGGGCAGAGGGCAAGTGATTGAAAATAATTGAGTTTTTGGCGCTGAATTTGTTGACACCCGAACCCAGTCCGGTATGATTCGCGTCGCTCGAGGGGCACAGCCCAGAGCGGAAAAGAAGGGTGGTTAGCTCAGTTGGGAGAGCGACGGCCTTACAAGCCGGAGGTCACAGGTTCGACCCCTGTACCACCCACCACTCCCTCACGGAGTGCGTCTACCGCGGACCGGTAGTTCAGTTGGTTAGAATGCCGGCCTGTCACGCCGGAGGTCGCGGGTTCGAGTCCCGTCCGGTCCGCCATATACAAAAAAGCCCCGCTCTTTCGAGCGGGGCTTTTTTGTTTGCCCTGCGAAGCAGGCAAACCCGGCCTTCTGCAAGAAGAAGGCGTCACCCCGACCGAGGGGAAGACAATCCGACTGGCAAGGGCACTGCTGGTAACGGCAGGGTCTGAAGGAAGCCATAGGAAGTAAGCGACACATAGCGCCAGCGAACCTGGGCCGGCGCCACCGGGGCGGTAAGCCTGCGAAATACGGCAAAGCCCGATACTCGGTCAGACCGGTGGTGTGCTGCAGGATGGCGTTGCTTACCGGGAGCCTGTAGAAACGGGGGAAGCCTTGCACCATCTCTCGGCCCAAGTCGAGATCCGCTCCGTAAGAGGAGACTCGAGCGCGGTGGGGGTGTGAGGTGGCAGATGAGCTCGTAGTAGTGATGAAGTCCCGGCCGATGAAGCCTGGTAACAGTGTGGAGGAGAAAACCGGGGCGACCGCTGGCGGAGGTTCAGCGGATCCAATGCGGCCAAAAGCCGTGTTGGAATGCGAAGGGGCGAAGTAAACGACCAAGCGTCATCGGAAAGGCAAATCGCCTCCATGGGATGTACGAGCCGCCCGACGGGGTGGGGTCTTCCCGCGCCGGAGTCCCGGGGACGGGCACTCTGAGCGAGGAAACTGCATCATGGGAGTAGAGCGGGCAGTGCAGCAGATTGCCTCAGTGCTAGCACACTGCGTTGTCAGCTTGAAACAGACCACCATGGAAGCCGAAGCACCGGACGGATGACCACAGACACAGGCAGGCCATGAGGAAATACTACAGCCTCTACGGGCGGCTGCTCTCCAAGCGAGCACTGCTCGAGGCGTTCAGACACGTCAAACGCAACCGAGGCGCGGCCGGAACTGATGGGCAGAGCCTGGAAGCGTTTGCGGCGAATCTGGACGCAGAGCTGTCGAGCCTGCAGCTCGAACTGAAGGAAAAGCGCTACCGAGCGCACCCGGTACGACGCGTCGCCATCCCCAAAGAG
This sequence comes from Microbulbifer halophilus, assembly GCF_026183675.1. Lineage (GTDB taxonomy): Bacteria > Pseudomonadota > Gammaproteobacteria > Pseudomonadales > Cellvibrionaceae > Microbulbifer > Microbulbifer halophilus. The sequence continues at coordinate 14,589 of NZ_JAPIVK010000032.1, read as the reverse complement.
GGAGGGGGCCAACGCAAACTGGGCATTCCCACGGTTCGGGACCGCGTCGTGCAACAGGCGCTGCGCAACCTACTGGAACCGATCTTCGATCCGCAGTTCCACCCCTTGAGCTACGGCTATCGAAAGGGTCGGGGCTGCCACCACGCCATCGGTAAGGCAGAACTGTTCATTCGCCGCTACCGCCGGCAATGGGTGGTGGATATGGACCTGTCGAAATGCTTTAGAACCGCTCTGTCGGGGCGTTATCCCAGCAATTCCCTCGACGACTGAGACTCTGTCGCATCTGATATCGCCAGAGCAGCTGTCGGAAGACCAGACTGGTGTACTGGCAACCCTGGTCCGAATGAAACATGACTTCCGGTGGCTCGCCACGCGATTCATAGGCCATCGTTAACGCCTTCTTTACCAGTTCCGTATTCGGAGACAAGGACAACGCCCAGCCTACGGGTTTGCGGGAAAACAAATCGATTACCACTGCCAGGTAAGCCCAGCGCGCCCCTGTCCAGATATAGGTGATATCGCCGGTCCAGACCTGATTAGGCTCCTTTACACCGAACTCTCGATCAAGAAGGTTCGGGATATCCAGGTGCGGCTGTTCAGCCTTCTTGTAAACGTGGCTTGGCGGTTGTGTGCTCACCAGCCCCAACTGTTTCATTCGTCTTCTGGCACGATATCGGCTCAGCGGCGTTCCGGCCTGCGTTACCATTTTTGCAATGCTGCGAGCGCCGGCAGAGCCGTTACTGGCTTCGTGCGCCTCGACAACCTGATCCAGCAGCTTCTTCTCTGCCTCGGAGGGCCTCCTGTCCCGGCGACGCCAAGCGCGGTAGCTACTGCGATGCACCCCAAACACCTGACACAAGTGCTGCACCGCATAGCTCTCTTCAAGTCGCTCGATTATCGAGAATTGCTCAGGGAGTCCGACATCAAGAGAGCGGTAGCCTTTTTTAGTATCTCCTTTTCTTCCTCCACCCGCCGTAGCTTCCGCTTCAGTTCTTGAAGCTCACGCTGTTCCGGCGTCAGCGCCTCACCTTTTTGTGGTGCCTTGCCTGATCGCTCGGCTCGGAGCCGGCGCACCCAATACTCCATGGTGGACTTGCCAACGCCCATGGCTTCGCAGGCCGCTTTCACTGTGTAGCCCTGATCAACCACAAGCTGGGCCGCCTCCAGACGGAATTCCGGGCTGAAGTTTCTCTTTTTAGTGTTGGTCATTATTTCACCTGACTTATACTGAGTGTGATAATATCACTCAAAGTCAGGTGGCCAAATTCACTATGCCACTACAACCGAGCTATGCCACCCCGCTATCTGACAAGCTTAAATCTCCGGGATTTCATCCAATCTGCCCACGAAGTCCCCTACCAGAAAATCGACAGCGACCTTTTCCCGGGCATCGAACTCTGGATCCGTCGCGACGACCTCCTCGACCCGCTGATCTCCGGCAACAAGGCCTACAAGCTGATCTACAACCTGATTGAGGCTAGAGAGCAGGGTGCCGATACCCTGATCACCTGTGGCGGTGCCTGGTCAAATCATATCTATGCCACGGCGGCCGCCGGAGCCCGCTTCGGATTCAAGACCCAGGGCATTATCCACGGCGAGCGCCCGCCGGTATTGAGTGCGACGCTTCGGGATGCCGAACGCTTTGGTATGCAGCTTAGGTTTGTCACCCGCGAGCAATACCGTTTGCGCCATTGCGCCGACTTTCTAGAACGGTTGGAGATTGATCGCTCTGGTGCGACCTACATTCCCGAAGGTGGCTCCAACCTGGCGGGTGCCAGAGGGGTAGCCCTATTGGGAAAAGTGATCGAAGCGGCGAGTCCGATTGATTTCGATCAGGTCTGGCTCGCCTGCGGGACAGGGGTCACCCTGGCCGGATTGCTGTCGACCGCCGGCCGGTATTGTTCAGTTCACGGCATTGAGGTCCTGAAAGCCGGCGATTTGATTCGTCGCGATACACAGCATTGGCTGAAAGCGATTCAAAGGCCCGAATGCCCAAAAGCAAGCAAGCCTCTCCCTCCGGGAGAGGGGCCGGGGGAGGGGGCTCAAGGGGCGCCCGAACAGTTCATGCACAGCAACTACCACTGTGGCGGCTACGCCAAGTGTCCGGACTACCTGCGCCGCTTCCAGCGAACCTTCGAGCGACAAACCGGAGTCCCGCTCGACCCGGTGTATACCGCCAAGCTCCTGTATGGTTTACAGCGGGCGGTAGACTCCGGTCGGATACCTCCCGGCAGTAGGGTTCTCGCTTTGCACTCCGGAGGACTCCAGGGGGGGGGGCGCGGATATCAACAATTAAAGCGATCAAAAATAGCCATTCTTGATTCGTTTCTCCTCTGAACTTTCCGAATCTGGTTCGACTCAAACTCTCTGCTCAGGCATAATCGCCTGTCACATTTTTTGGGGATAACTCCCCTGAGGTGCGCAAAAATTGAACTGTCGCACCCGCAAGAAGAGCATCAACAATCGCCGGGCCCAGAATTCGGGCACCTTGGGGGAGCGGTGTCGGAATTTCACAATATCGGCCTGATCGGCCGCACAGAAAGTGACAGTGCAGTCCTCTCGCTCAAACGCCTGATGGCGTTCCTGGAGCGGGAGGGCTTCGCTGTGGTGCTGGAAGAGGAAACTGCCGGCGCCGCCCCCAGCCACCACGCCCGTGTGGCGCCCAAAGACAAATTGGGCGAGCTCTGCGACTTGGTCATCGTAGTAGGCGGCGACGGCAGCCTCCTCGCTGCCGCCCGAGCCCTGGCCAAATTCAGCGTACCCCTCCTGGGTATCAACCGCGGCCGACTCGGCTTCCTTACCGATATCACCCCCGATGAAATCGAACAAAAAGTAGGCGAAGTGCTGGCTGGCAAATATATGGCTGAGAGCCGCTTTCTGCTGGATATGTCCGTTACTCGGGACGGTAAGTCCATCGGCAAGGGATCTGCGCTGAATGATGTGGTACTTCATCCTGGCGAATTCATCCGAATGATCGAATTCGACCTTTATATTGACAGTCAGTTCGTATATACCCAGCGCTCGGACGGCCTGATCATATCTACCCCCACTGGCTCCACGGCATATGCGTTATCTGGCGGTGGACCAATTATGCATCCCAAACTGGACGCCATAGTGCTTGTCCCGTTGAACCCACACACCCTCAGTAGCCGCCCGATCGTTGTGGAGGGCAGTAGTGAGTTCAAGATTATCGTTGGGGAGCACAATGTGGCCAGGCCACATGTGACTTGTGATGGGCATCACCAAGTGGTCACAGAGCTCGGTGACATTGTGCGAATCCACAAGAAGCCCCATAAGCTAACCTTAATTCACCCCATAGATCATAATTTTTATGAGACATGCCGGTCGAAGTTAGGCTGGCTTATATAAGTAGTGCGAGCGATTCTTTTGACGGTAATATCTAAGAACAAAGCAACAGGCTTCACTGTCAGAATAGCGAATGGTGAAGTAAGCTGTTTAAGTCTAGCTTGGATTCTATCAAGCGCTGGGCTTAATTCATTCATTCGGCAAGTTTGGTTTCCTTTGAGGTGTATACCTGCTAGGAACTAAACGTATTAAAAGTATATAGCTTAATATCTAAGGAACGGTTTCCAAATGTCTCTAATCATTGGTGCACTGCCTAACAGTCAATGGCAACGCCTTAGCCCTCTTTTGAATAGCCTAGGTTGGCAATTAAATAGTGCTGAGGACCCTGAGAGCTGGTATCAAAATAGAAAGTCAGAGAGTAAGTTTAGTGGTGACGTATATATCTTATTTTTTACTCACCCTGAAGTGGCTGCTTCTGATGCGATGCGAGAGAAGGAAGATCCAGTAACTGCGATAGAGATATGGAGCAATAGCGCCTCCAAGATGCTGGAGTTCCACAAGTCTAATCTCGAGTGTTCTATCCTTGTGGATGTTGCCGAAGCTCTTCGAGAGCCGAAGAAATTTTTCGATAAGGTGGTAGAGAAGCTGGATTTAGTAGAAGTCGAAGATATTCCTGAGTTAAAGGAGGAGGGTGATGCTCCAGGACTGTACAAAGTATTGGCGAGTCAGCTTGTAGATCAGATTCCAGCATTGAACGAGCTGCGGGAAGATTTTCTAAGAAGCTGTATTTCTTTAAGCTCGAATGGCTCTCCGATGTCAGTGTTTGATGTTGGCAAATTGTACGAGGAACAGTTAGTCCAGCAGAAGGCGTTGCAAGAGAAGGAAATGGAAGTAAAGGCGCTTAGTGAAGAAAATGAAATGGCACTCAGGCAACTATTCCATTTGCAGGAAAGCCTTGAAAAAATGTTTCTAAAGCAAAGCCAAAAGGGAGGCGTGAAGAAATACCAGAGCCAAAGTCGAAGCCGATCAAAGGTTAGTGAGAGAACATTATCGGAAAGGTTAGCAGCAAAGATAAAGAGGAATAGATTTCTCTGGAAAGCCTCTGCCCCTGCCAGGATAGTAAGTAGGCCTTTTCGCCGAGTCTTGTCAAGGAAAGTTGGGCTTAGTGTGGCTCTAGCTAGGGCAAGCAAAGAGTTGTCAGACATAAAGCCGCGTTATCAAACGCAGGAGAAAAAAATCGCTGAGCTTGAAGGTGAACGCAAATCTCTGGGGCGTGAGTTGAAGGGCTGTCAGGCGGAGTTGACGGAGCTGAGAAAAGAGTCTAAGTCTTTGAAGGAATGTGTTGAGCGTCTGGAAAACTTGCTTGACCACGCCGCGAGGTTAAACGTGGCTGAAAGAGAGTATGTTAAAGGCATTGAGTCGTTGCTCGGCAGGGAGAATGATTCTCTAAAGGAAAAAATAGATTCCTTGCAGAAAAATGAAAAAAGTCTTGACTTGCTTGAGTCAAGACTCTGCAATGCGATTAATAGTGGTTTGGTCAATAATTTTTTGCAGATTGAATCATATATTGCAGTTCAGAATTACTTGATCCATGGAGAGTTGGCAATGGACTTCCATGGTTGGCCCATTAGTCCGGATATAGCTAGCTATCTAATCAGTAGAATCGAGAAAAATAATTATGATTTGATAGTCGAATTTGGCAGCGGCACGTCGACACAGTTGTTTGCAAAGGCAGTTCAGAATAATTCGCTACTCTGCGAAAAAAAGGCAAGAAAGGCTGCGGCTGTCGAAACCATTGATGAGGGTGGTTCTGATCATGATGTGCAAAAGAATGCTTCTGCAGAAGTTAGGCGTGTAATTTCTTTTGAGCACAATGAGCAATACTACGATCAGACTAAGAAAGAGTTGGAGCGGAAAGGCTTGGATTCTTTAGTTTATCTTGCATGCACACCTTTAATAAAGTATCAATATGCTCAGAAAAGCTTTAATTATTATTCTTGTGATGGAGTCCTTGAGCAGGCCTCTCAAGCAGTAGGTACGGGTGCGCGAATTCTAGTGTTGGTTGATGGTCCTCCTGGGAACTTGGGTCCTCTTTCGAGATTTCCCGCTCTCCCCAAATTGTTAAGTTACTTCTCGAATTGTACTATAGATATAGTTCTAGACGACTTCAACAGGCCGGAGGAAAAGGCTGTGGTTGCTGAGTGGAAGAGACTTCTGGATGAAAGAAATATAGCGTATTACGAAGAAAAACCCAAAGTTGAAAAAGGTGCGATCTGCCTTTCTGTGATTAGCTGAAGTATCTTCGAATTTAGAGAGTAAGTGAATGTCAATCCTTAAAGAAGCAAATTCTCTATTCCTTAAAGGTGCATATCCCGAGGCTTTGAGGTTATATAAGCAAGCCAGTCTGCTCTATGGTAGTAAGGTAGTTGAATACAATATTGAGCTTTGTGAGAAGGCTATAGGTGGAAGTGCGGGAAGTGTTGCATTAGCCTCAGCATTGGATCCAATTTCGAAAATATTACTTTCAAATGATGGCGAGTACCCTATTTCCCCAGAGGAAAGGCTGGCGTGCTTAGGACGCTATAATGAGTTGAAAAAGACCCAGTCCGAGAAAGCCCAAGTAAGCAGTGTAGATCCTCTCCCCTTGGATTGGCCTGAGGAGTTGACGCTGGCTCCTTTGCCAGAAGGTCCGAATGACTTTTTGTGGCACAGAAGCCGAAAGAGCACCGTTAATCTTTCTAAAAAAAATGTTGGAATTAGTGTAATTGTTCCAACATACAATCGAACCCGTATATTGGATGTCACTCTAGCATGTTTGGTAAAGCAGGTTACCGATTATGAATACGAGGTGATAGTTGCTGATGATGGCAGTGCTGAAGATCTGACGCCTTTAATCCGAAAATATGAGCGTTATTTAGATATTAAATTTGTTCGTCAGCGTGACTATGGCTATCAGTTGTGTGCGGTGCGCAATTTGGGTTTAAGAACTGCTAAACATGACTTTGTTGCGATTCTTGATTGTGATATGGCTCCAAACCCATACTGGGTTCAGTCGTACGTGGAGTTACTGCTGGAGGACCCAGATGTTGCACTTATCGGCCCGCGTAAGTATGTCGACACCCACGGAATATCATCTGATGATATTTTCAATAGTGAGGACTTTTTGTCTAAATTGCCTGAAGTAGTAACCAATAGTGAAGTGGGGAATAGTGTCAAGAAGGGGATATCAGTAGATTGGCGGTTAGAGCACTTTCGAGCAACCGAAAATCTGCGGTTGTGTGATGCACCATTCCGATTTTTTAGTGGGGGAAACGTTGCATTTGCCAAAATCTGGTTGGATATCGCTGGTTACTTTGACGAAGAGTTCACAGACTGGGGCGGAGAGGATAACGAGTTTGGTTACCGTTTGTACCGTGAAGGTTGTTTTTTTCGGGCAGTTGAAGGTGGCCTAGCATATCATCAGGAGCCTCCTGGACGAGAGAATGAGACAGATAGGTCGGCAGGTAAAGCTGTAACAATTGAAATTGTCCAGGAAAAGGTTCCTTTCTTCTATCGTAAGTATGAACCGATTACGTCGGCCACAATCAAGAAAGTACCATTAGTATCGATATATATCCCCGCCTTCAACTGTAAGAAATATATTGAGCGCTGTGTGAACAGTGCTCTAAATCAAACAGTTACCGATCTAGAGGTTTGCATCTGTGACGATGGGTCCACGGATGGCACTTTTGAATTAATAAATCGGCTCTATGGAAGTAATCCAAGGGTGCAATTAATTACGCAGGAAAATGGGGGAATAGGTTCTGCCTCTAATTCTGCTGTAAGGAATTGCCGCGGGTACTACGTAGGGCAGTTAGACTCAGATGATTATTTGGAGCCTGATGCAGTAGAGTTGTGTCTGAAAAAGTTCATGGATGATCAAAAATTGGTGTGCGTATACACTACCAATAGGAATGTCAACCCTGATGGAAGCTTGATTCAAAATGGTTATAACTGGCCAAAGTACTCTCGCGAAAAATTAACTACGACAATGATTTGTCATCATTTCAGGATGTTTACCATGCGCGCCTGGAATTTGACATCAGGTTTTTCAGAAGAAATTGAAAATGCAGTTGACTATGATATGTATCTTAAGTTGAGTGAAGTCGGGCCTTTCAAACATATCAATAGAATTTGTTATAACCGTGTTCTACATGGAGATAACACCTCAATTAAAAAACTTGCTGTGCAAAAAGAGAACCATTTCAAGGTTGTTAATGAATCACTAAAAAGGCAAAACATTGATGCGTGGCATTACAAGCCTTTGACTGATGATGATGCATGCCGGAAGTATGTGCTTGATAATTCTCTGTTTATAGAGGATCAGGAAGTAAGTCAGTGAAGTTCTCTATGCGAACTTGAGGTTTCTCTGTCGGAATATTTTAGATAAAGGCTTACTGATTTACGAGCAATAGGAGTTATTGTGTATATAGGTGTAATGAACTGCTTGCCAGAGTTGCCGGCAAAGTTCCCGCTGGAAATGCGTGAAAACGCAGGCAATATGATACATGCGAATGCGCCGCTGGAGCTCTATAGCTATGCAGTCCATTCTACAGATAATAGCTTTAAGTTTTCAGGTGAGAAAAGTTTTAGGGGTTTTGTAAATAATAAATGCTCTCACCTTATAGTGACTTTGGCGAATACTCTTTCATTGGATAAGCCAGATGGCGAAAGATATTCACGGTTTAAGCGCGCATTAGAACAATACGAGGTACCGATAGTAGTTTTTGGCCTTGGAATACAGGCTAAAGATAGTGATCTTGAACAAGCATCACTTTGTCCAGAGGCTGTAGAGCTTTTGCAGTATTTGTCGCATCGTGCAGAGGCTCTGGGTGTGAGAGGGGAGTTTACTAAAAGAGTTATTGAAAAGTGTTGCAGTGTTAAGAATGTATTTGTGACTGGTTGTCCTTCTCTGTTTTCCAGACCTGAAGAGCTATTAAAGCTACAAGAAAACTCTAAGTTCGAAAATATGCATGGTCGCCCTAGTTTCAATGTCACGAATATGGCAAGAAAAGAAGAGCGGTTGTTGTTGGCGAGAGGCATCAATAGTAGCCATTTTCTTGTGGAGCCTGTATCAAAGGCAATGCACATGTTCCATTTGAAGTTGATGGCAGGTGACAATCAAGAGCCCCCTGAGCTGCCCCGTTTCTTGAGCAGGATTTTAAAGAATAGATACTACAGGATCGTGAAGAATAAATACCGTATTGTCGACTCTGCTGAAAAAATATACGATTTCTATCAAAAGTACTATAGGTTATTTCGAAGTACAAAAGAATGGTACACCTTCAATAAAGAATGTGTTGCCTACACTTATGGTACTCGGTTTCATGTGAATATGGCATCTATTTTAAGTGGTAAGCCTGCTTTGTGGTTGACACATGATGCGCGAACAAGAGAGTTGGTAGAGTTCTGTCATTTGCCATCTATTTCTCTTTCTGAGTTTGCTGCATCCAAGGAAGATGAAATTGTCCAGCATATCGACTATTCAGACTTTTTTAATAACATTGGCGGCCTTTTTGAAAATTTTAATGAGTATTTGAGTATTAATGGGCTTGAAAAGATCAAGCATGAATTCACTTCTCATTGACTAGGTTTTGCACGGGATTGAGTTAATTATTTTGTCCAAGCTGGCGCGCTGTGAACAATGTTAGATGTGTCATGGTTCGTATGTTTGGATGTTCGATACTATTTTTGAGGTCTCGTGCAGAAGCTTCAAATGGTTTTTGAATTGTGGAAAATGCTTCTTTTAAAAATTATTCAGGAGGGAGGGAGTTGAAGTTTACAGTTGTCGTCCCTGTTTGTGATCATTGGCACCTTGTTGAAGATTTGCTGAATTGTCTTGAGCGACAAACGGTATCTCAAGATGAATTTGAGATACTTTTGATAGAAAATGGATCCAAAATTTTCTACTCGCCCAAAACTAGACTCAAGAATGTAAGAATTCTTACTTGCCGGAAACTTGGTTCCTATGCGTCGAGGAACTTAGGGGTTGCAGCTGCGAAAGGTGAGTGGTTGGTATTCACAGATGCGGACTGTTTGCCCGAGCATGATTGGTTAGAAAGAATTACTTGTGAAGTGGATCGCTGCGACGATGAATTCCATCTCTTTGCTGGCGGAATTACTGTGGTTTCTGAGAGTTCCTCTCCAAACTTTTACGAAATCTATGATGTCCTTAAGGGTATCCCCCAGTTTCGATATGTTAAGCAAGGGTACGCTGCAACGGCAAACCTGACGGTTCATAGAAAACTGTTTGATAGGTTAGGCGGATTTGGGGAGCAGTTATTTTCTGGGGGCGATGCAGATTTTTGTCGTAGAGCGGCCGGACGTGGCGCTCAGCTAATGTATCTGCCGCATGCAGTAGTTAAACATCGTGCACGTACAACGTGGCAGGAGGTGGCGACAAAAGCTCGACGAATTAAGGGTGGCAAAATTTGCGTGAGATCACGTAGAAAGCGCATTGTGGCAGTCATAAGATCTTTGCTGCCACCAATAATCGCGATATATCGTTTCGCCATAGATGGCGGCTATCCGTGGCGCTATAGGGGAGTTGCCATAAGCGTCCAGCTCAGATTGTGGCTTGTCGAGCTTAAGGAGCTTGCTAGGCTGACTTGTAATGGCGAAGCGGAGAGGCGTTAGCATATCTCATATGCACTTTCCAAAAAGCTTTAAACGCATCGAGTTATCGTGAATCAAAGAGTTTCTGCAAGTAAGAGAGAGGGTAGGTTTTGGTGTTTTTGAGCAGCGATGAATGTTTTTTTTCTCTGCCTAGAACTGAGGCAACTTTTGAGTCAGGCAGGTGGCCTGCAGTCGGTGGGTTTTAGCTATGATGTCTGGGGTGTTGGGTTCTATTCGATGGAGCATATCCTTAGCCGCTAAACTCGCTCGTGTGGAGTCGTGGCGAACGTCGATAATAATTATCTTGACAGTCGTTTCCCAGATTTCGATGTTATTGGCGTCATTTTTACCACTAAAAGTTGCGATATTGCTTGGCTCTAAGAGTCTGCCTGTATATTTTCCGGAGGAATTGAGCTCGTTCGGTCGGGATACATTGATCGTCGGGCTGAGTGGGGTAGCTGTCGGCTTCTTTTTGATTCACATTTTGTCCCAGCGGTTAACTAGCATGATTACGCAGAAAGCTTCTGGGGATTTGCTACGAAAGAATCAAAAGATGGTTCTCTTTGAGAATCAAGATGAAGTTGCTGCCATCACATATCAACGCTTTTCCCGAGCTCTATCGGACGGGGTTTTTTCCAGTGTCGCACTTTTAGCGCTTATACTTCTTTACCCGGATATGTCAGTGGCTCTGCTTGGCTATCTCGGTTTTATATCAATAGTTCTGTTCTCAATAAGTTTTTTTATTGAGAGTTTTCAGGAGGTTGTGAGGAAAAGTCTGGATAAAACTGTAAAGCTTTTCGCTGGTTTCGGTTTTTTTACAGTTTTTTCTTTTCTGGTTGCTGATTTTATTGTATTTAGGCCACCCTCAGTTGTTGTTGCAATAGTGTCATTGCTTTTGGCGAGACAGCTTTTGAACAGGCTTTCCTCTCTTGTTCAGGATATTGCGTCGCTCTATAAGCAACGCGCAAGAATCAATGCATTATTTTTTCATGGCAAAGTCCTGATAAAAGGGGGGGCGGCGGCGGAAAAGGGTATCTGGCCTTTGTTGATGCCTGATTCTCGTTCTGATTGGGGTGCAGAGCTGCTAAGTAGAGTCGTCCCTGGGTGGGAGGGGGCGAAGCGATTTGAATGGCACTTCTCGAGCAATGGCAATGCGGGTGTATTGAAGGCGGTGAGTCTATCTGGCGAGAAAGATTACTTACTCAAGCTCTTTGATGGAGGGCGCAAATCTGTTGCTATCCATGAGTCTACGCTGCTGAGCGAGGCTCCGGAAGCTATGCCGGCTCCGCGCTTTCTAGGGGCAGTTGATGTTAGCGATTTTATATGTTTAGTGTATCAGATCCCAAAAGCCGTAACGCTTCCAAGCGGCAGAGATCTACAGCTGCAGTTGAATAGATTGCGCGGTTCGCTACTGGCTCTCGAGCCGTCTGTTGCTCTCGTACAGAGATATCGCCGCTCGAAACCTCTCTTGTGGCAGCGGCTCGAACCAAATTTGTTAAAGCGATTGTTAGTTGCTGTCGATACGGTCGAGCAGGAGCGTCAGGTGGCTAGGCTTATAGATCATCTGCCCGCTATGAAGCAGTATTTGAAATCTCTGCCGTTGGTGGTTACGAACTCTGAATTTGGGGAGGGAAGTATCCTGGTAGACCAGAAGAAAAATGAGCCCTTAATGTTGAACTGGGGGCGATGGTCTCTTGAGCCTGTCGGTTCTGGTTGGCCAGTTAGAACCGGGGCTTGGCGCTCGAAAGATCAGCTTTATAAATTGTCAGATGCCTTGCAAGTGGCCGCTGGCACGCGTTCATCGTTGGCTGGTGTTCGAGTGGAGCTGGCTGAACTTGCAGCTTTGTTGGCTGCTCTGGAGGAGCGCTGTCTTCGGCAGCAATTTATAAATGGGCTAGAGATTGTTGATCGTATCATGAAGCTTATAGATTCATTCGCTGAGCAGCAGTCTATAGTCAGCATCTCATAACATGACGGTATTGGTGCGCAATTTCCACATTTTTTGGGTAATGTCAATTCTGATGGGCATGGGTACATGCGGCTAATTTAGAATTTTAGTGAAGGGTTGCCCTTTACTTTTGAATGGCTGGATGCGGTTTTTATGCTGGTAACTACGGGTTGGCCTGTAGATATGGATAGAAAGTTGGTTATGTAAGATGGATATTCATGTGTCTGTCATCGTCCCTGTCTTTGAGCAATGGGCAATGATTCCCAGGCTGCTGGATTGCTTAAAGGCTCAGTCATACCCGCGAGAACTCTTTGATGTTCTTTTAGTTGATAATGGCTCTAGTGAAATCGTTCTGCCAAATCAAGTGGAGCCAAATGTGCGAGTGTTGCATTGCGAGAAAAAAGGTGCATATGCTGCTCGTAATTATGGGGTCGCGCACGCCCGAGGGGATTGGCTTGTTTTTACAGATGCTGATTGTTTACCTGCTGTAGATTGGATTAGTGAAATTATATGCGTAGGGAAGGTGGAGGCGTCCAGAAAATTTTTCTTGGCTGGCAGAGTAGACTCGGTAACTGAAGAGGATCAACCCTCTGCATGTGAAATTTATGATCTTGTCCGAGGTATTCCGCAATCACACTATGTCAATAGGGGCTATGCCGCAACAGCGAATCTAGCGGTTCCTCGAGCTTTAATTCAGGAGGTTGGCGGTTTCAATGAGCAGCTTTTCTCCGGTGGCGATGCAGATTTCTGTCGTCGTGCAACGCATAAAGGCTTTAGAATCGCATACGCTGATTCTGCCGTTGTAGGACATCGTACGAGAGCAAGTTGGAGGGCGATTGCGACTAAAGCCCGTCGAGTTAAGGGAGGGCAGTTAACCTTTAAATCACGCCGTCACAAGTTGTGGATATATATTCGCACTATATTGTCGCCAGGAATAACATCAATTCGTTTTTTCCGAAGTCGACAATTTCCCTTGAGGTATCGGTTTATTGCAAGTTTTGTTTACTTGAGGGTCTGGGGCGTTGAGTTATTAGAGCTGCTTCGTGTGAGTTCAGGTGGTGAACCCGAACGCCGGTAATTCTTTATTTATTTGTAAATTTAATTGATTTTGTTTGGTCGATTTTTGGTGGGATAGTTAGATGTCAACGGAACTTGATAATCGAGTCAGCGTAGTAATGCCCGCTTTCAATGTTGCCCCCTTTATACAGATGTCAATTGAGTCAGTGCTGAATCAGAGTCATTCAAAATTAGAGTTGATAGTTGTTGATGATTGCTCTACAGATCGGACGAGTGAGCTTATCAATAGGTTTGTTTCTATTGATCCGAGAGTTCGAGTGCTCAACAGCAAAGAGAATTTGGGAGGAGCAGGTGCGCGTAATTTAGGCTTGGAAGTCGCGCAGTATCGTTACGTTGCGTTTATCGATGGAGATGATCTGTGGCACCAAGAGAAATTAAGACGGCAGATCGATGCTATAACGGCTCAACGAGCACAGATTTCATACACAGCGATTCAGAAGGTTGATTCTAAAGGCAGGCCGTTTGGTGCCACTCAGTGCGTGCAGCTTGAAGTGGACTATAATGCCTTACTTGCTAATCCTCTAATTGCTTGCTCCAGCGTACTCCTTGATTACGATGCAGTTGGTAGGCCGCTGATGCCCGATATCAGGAAGCGTCAGGATTTTGCGTTTTGGCTAAAGTTACTTCGTGAGGGAGCTGTTGCTCGAGGAATAGATGACCCTTTGACTTATTACAGAGTAAGGCCGGGTTCACTTTCTGCGAACAAATTAAGCGCAGCAGTATATACGTGGCGTGTATATCGGTCATTTGAGTCGTTACCTCTCAAAAAAGCTCTGCCCTCGTTTATTTCCTATGCTTGGCGCGGCTCAATGAAAAGGTTGAACCGATGATGAATGATCGAGTACTTGTTACTGGAGCTACCGGAATGATCGGTAGCGCACTAGTTAGCCATTTGAAGTCTACGGGAGTTTCCGTTTCTGCGGTGGGGAGAGCCCCCAAAGCTGGGGCTGACGTGGATCACTGTTGGAGGCTCGGAGAGAAGATGGGGTCTCCATTGAATGATGTAGACACATTGATTCACCTAGCAGCCAAAGTGCATATTAGGGGTAAGGGGTTTTCGGATACCAGTGGCTTCAATCGAGATAACGCTGACTATGCATTGATGCTGGCAAAAGAAGCTCATTCTCGTGGAGTTAAGAGATTTGTTTTTGCAAGCTCAATCGGTGTGCTGGGAGCCAGTTCTGTATCCCCTCTGAATGAGAACCATGAACGCTCTCCGCATAATGCCTATACATTATCCAAGAGCTTGGCCGAAGAAAAACTTAAAGCGTTTTCTGATACTGCGGGTTTAGAGTTAGTAATATTGCGTTTTCCTGCTGTTATCGGTGATGGTGTTAAGGGTAATGTCGACAGCCTGATTCATGCTGTCAAAATGCAAGTTCCATTGCCCTTTTCGTGGATCAATAACCAGCGTCAGCTTATAACCCTTGGAAATCTGGTTGATGGAATATCTCTGGCATCGCATCATAGTATGGCTGCGGGGGAAATATTTCATCTCGCGAATCCTGAGCGTGTTTCAACTTTGGAGTTGTGTAATATCATTGCTGATGAGCTTGGCATTAATTGCGACATGAAGTCGTATAAATTTCTGTTACACACTCTGA
>NZ_JAPIVK010000031.1 GCF_026183675.1 Microbulbifer halophilus | reverse complement strand
CCCGAGTCCCGAGTCCCGAGTCCCGAGTCCCGAGTCCCGAGTCCCTGGCAATCAGCCGATAATGAACACCACACAACCCAGTGCCACAACGCTCAGTACCAGCGTATAGGGCAGGGCCATCAATACCATGCGCCCGTAGGACAGCCGGATCAGCGGTGCCAGCGCGGAAGTCAGCAGGAACAGGAAGGCCGCCTGGCCGTTCGGTGTCGCCACGCTCGGCAGGTTGGTGCCGGTATTGATGGCGATGGCCAGCTTTTCAAAGTGCTCGCGGGTGATCTCCCCGGCAGCCAGTGCCGCTTTCACTTCGTCGATATAGACCGTTGCCACGAACACATTGTCGCTGATCATCGACAGGATGCCATTTGCCAGGAACAGCATGCCCGGTTGCTGTTGAGGTTCCAGGTCGAGCACAAAGTGGGTCACCGGCTCGAACAGGTTCTGCTGATGAATGACTGCTACGATGGCGAAAAAGACCACCAGCAGGGCGGTAAAGGGCAGGGCCTCCTCGAAAGCGTGGCCGATGCGCGCTTCCTGCACCACACCGTTGAAGGATGTCAGCAGCACGATGACCATCAGGCCGATCATGCCCACTTCCGCCACATGGAAGGCCAGCGACAGCACCAGCAGCACGGCCACAATCCCCTGTACCCAGAGTTCTGCGCGGTCGTTGCCGGTGCGCTTCTGTTCCTGCTCGGCGGCAAAACCCGTCAGTACCTCGCGCACGGCACCGGGCAGCCTGGCGCCGTAGCCGCAGATACCGCTTTTCTCCAACAGCACACAGGTGATGAGGCCGGCGGCAAGAGCGGGCAGGGTGACCGGCGCCATATTGACGAAGAACTGTACAAACTCCCAACCTGCCTTTTCGGCGATCAGCAGGTTCTGCGGCTCCCCCACCAGGGTGCAGACGCCGCCCAGGGCGGTGCCCACGGCGCCGTGCATGATCAGGCTGCGCAGGAAGGCGCGGAACTGGTCCAGATCTTCGCGGTGGTATTCCACCACGTGTTCGTCGTTCGCGTGATCGTGGTCTCGCTGCTGGTGGGGCCGGTTACTGGCCACCCGGTGGTACACCGCGTAAAAGCCCACCGCCACCGCAATCAGCACTGCGGTGACCGTGAGGGCATCGAGAAAGGCGGACAGCACCGCCGCCACTGCGCAAAACAGTAGCGACAGCAGGGTCTTGGAGCGCACGCCGAGCAGGATTTTGGTGAACACGAACAGCAACAGGTTCTTCATGAAGTAGATGCCCGCCACCATGAACATCAGCAGCAGGAGAACCTCGATATTTTCAGTCACCTCGTGGTAGATGGCATGGGTGCTGGTCATTCCCAGCAGCACCGCCTCGATGGCCAGCAGTCCTCCCGGTTGCAGCGGGTAGCACTTGAGCGCCATCGCGAGGGTAAAGATAAATTCGCCGACCAGTACCCAGCCGGTGATGAAGGGGCCGGTTGTGTAGAGAAGAACCGGGTTGGCAATCAGGAATGCGGCAATGATGAGCTTGTACCAGTCGGGTGCCTCGCCCAGAAAGTTGTCGGTGAAAGCGCGGCCGAAGCCGCTGCCGGAGGCGGCGAGTGTATTATTGCAGGTGTTCATCGATTACTTCCTTGGTTACCCTTGCCGGGCCCGGGCTGTCTGTCACAGTGCCGATGTTATCGGCTGTCGGGAGCTTGCGGAACCTTGATTTCTGGCGCAATCGGTGCGCCGGGCAGAGACTCGGGTCGGCCGAACGCTACCCAGTTCACGGGAGAATTCAAGCGGTTTTACCCGTTTTGCCGATTGTTCGATGGAAAATCGCTCCGTAAAGGTGGACTCTTGAGCGGTTTGGTATAGATTGCCTCAGAAGGCTCCCGATCCGGTCAGGCACACTTCCGGTGGTTGATATTTGTACAACGCTAAAGAATTCTAAATAGAGTGCAGCGGTATAGGCAGTGACTGAATTGCGCAACATCAATATTACTTCCGTGAACCTGGTTAAAGAAGAGCTGGTGACGGCCGTGGACAGCGCCGCGTCACAGCTGGACCAGTTCGCGGCCGACAACGGCAATAAACGCTCGCTGGAGCAGTGCATGGCGGCCCTGCGCCAGGTCTGCGGCGTGTTGCAGATGGTGCAGCTGCACGCGGGGGAGCTGTTGGCGCAGGAGATGCTCAGCGCCCTGGCGGACCTGCAGCAGGAGCGCCAGGAAGTGGCTTCGGACCTGATGGAAGGGCTGGGCACCGGTTTCTATGTGCTGACCCGCTATCTCGATTTTGTGCAGAACCGGGGCGTCTCGCGGCCGGAGCTGTTGATTCCCTATATCAACAATCTGCGCGCGGCGCGCTCTCAGCCGCCGGTACCGGAGAGTCACTTCTTCCGCTGCCGGCTCGACGCCAGTGTGCCCGGCTCCGTGTCCTCATCGGTGATGTCCGAGGATCTGCGCAATTTCGTGCGCCGCTTCCGCCATATGTACCAGGTGGGCCTGTTGGCGCTGCTGCAGGGCAAACCCTGCCAGCCGGCCTACACCATGATGGCGCGCGCGCTGCAGAGGATTGCCAGCATCTCCGCCGGCCGACCCAGCGGCCGACTCTGGGCCGTGGCCGGTGCCGCCCTGGGTGGCATGGCGTCGCGGGAAATGACCATCAACCGCTCGCGGGTGATGGTGTTCAGCATGCTCGATCGGAGGTTGCGGGCGCTGCAGAAAGAGGGCGATGCCGCCCTCGACCAGTCGGTGCCGCCGGTGCTGTTGAAGGAGTGCCTCTACTGGCTGGCCCTGTCCGCCCCCGGCGGCCAGGGTTCCCGCGTACTGGAGGCTTTCTCGGTGGCGCCACTGGGATACAGCGAGGCGGAGCTGGAGCGAGAGCGGGCCAGCCTGGGCGGGCCCGGCGCCACCGCCATCAGCGCCGTGGCCGGCGCCCTGGACGAGGAGCTCGGCGGCGTGCGCCGCATGCTCGACGACGCAGAGATGATCGGCGCCACCGGCCTGGACGAGGAGGAGGGCCTCGCCGGCACCCTGCAGCGCATTGCCAGCACCCTGCAACTGCTCAATTTCAAGCGTGTCGGCGAGGGGCTGCGCAGCGCGGTACAGGAGTATTGCAGCAGTGTCGGCGCGGGTGGCAGTGCCGCGGAATCGGCGCTGCAGAAGCTCACCAGCCAGGTGCTGATGGTGGACAGCACCATCCGCGCGTTGCGCCAGAGCTCCAGCATTGACGTGGACGAGTACGGCCAGGCCGATTTGGCGCTGGAACACAGCCAGCTGGCAGAGGCGGAAGTCGCGGTGCTCAAGGAGGCGGAATCCGGCCTGTCGCTGATCAAGCGCGCCCTCGGCTCCTACGCCGAATCGGACTACGATCACGGCCATATCCGCAACGTGGCCACCACGCTCAACTCGGTGCGCGGCGGCATGGTGGTGCTGAACCTGCGCCGCGCGGCATCGGTGGTGGAGCGGCTGGTGGATTTTGTCGAGGCGGTGGTCGACCAGCGGGATGCGGCGCCCCAGATCGAACAGTCGCTGGAGATATTCGCCGATGCGATCATCAGCCTCGAGTACTATCTCGGCGAGGTGAAGATGCACCGCAAGGCGGACGTGCAGTCCCTGAACCTGGCGGTGGAGAGCCTCAGCGCGCTCGGCTACCCGGTCGAGGTCGCCTGATCCGGAGGCCCCGTGAGCGACCTGTTTGTTCCCGCCGCCAGCCCGCGGCCCGCGCCGCGGTTTTCCCGGCATATCCTGGTGGCCGAAGGGGAGCTGCTCTGCCGCGGCGATGATTTTCTGCACAGCCAGCCCGCGCCGGCGGTCGTCCTCTGTAGTCACTATCTCGGAGAGCTGGCCGGCGAGCCCTGTGGTGTCCACCAGCTGTCGCGACGGATCGAGGTGCCGGGTTGTGAATGGCGCAGGCTGCGCAGCCTGCTGGGGGCTGTCGACGAATTGCGCTTCGCACTGGCCGGGCGCGCCATGCAGGTGGTCGACTGGGACAGGGACCACCGCTTCTGCGGCCGTTGCGGTCGCGAGACCGAATATCACCCCCGCGACCGCGCGCGCGTCTGTCCGGGCTGCCGGCTGGCGGTATACCCGCGTATTTCCCCCTGTGTCATCATGTTGGTCACACGCGGCGAGGAATGCCTGCTGGCCCGCCATACCCATCACCGCCACTCGCTCTACACGGCGCTGGCAGGATTTATCGAGCCGGGAGAGAATGCGGAGCAGGCACTGCGGCGGGAGGTACAGGAGGAAGTCGGCCTGGAAGTGGGGGAGAGCCACTACATCGGCAGCCAGTCGTGGCCCTTTCCGGGCCAGCTGATGCTGGGCTACCTGGCCCGGTGGCACGCGGGCCGGGTGCGGCCGGACCGCGACGAAATCGCCGAGGCGGACTGGTACCACTACACAGATCTGCCGGAAATACCGCCCCCGCAGACCCTGTCGGGGCAGTTGATTCGCACCTTCGCTGCCTCCATATCGAAAAACGGGAAGCGGTAATGCAGGTTTCGTTGTTCGAGAAGCAGACGATGGCACCCCGCACCGGCGGCCCGATGCGAGCGCCGAAACCGGAGCGATAACCCGGGCCGGGCGAAAACAGGGAGCATAATAAAATGTATATCGCCATTACTTTTCTGATTGCGCTGATCGCGCTGCTGCTGGTCTTCTGGGGTGGCCGGGTACTGATGAAGGGTACCTGGGTGTTCGGTTTTATTCGCGGCAGCATCGGGCTGCTGTTGCTGGCGGGGGCACTGCTGGTGGTTCTGGTTGCGGCCGACGTATACAGTTACCGCAATCTCGCCGACGAACACAATGTCGGCACCGTGGCTTTTCGCAAACTCGGCGAGCAGCATTTCGATGCCAGGTTCTCCGACGAAGACGGCCTGGGACAGCAATTCGAACTGCACGGTGACCAGTGGCAACTGGATGCGCGCCTGCTGAAGTGGAAGGGCCCGTTGGCCCGCTGGGGCATCCAGCCGGCCTATCGCCTGGACCGGCTCAGTGGCCGCTACCTGACCCTGCAGGACGAGCGCAACAAACAGCGCACCGTGCACCAGCTCACCGGCAGCAACTACGGTGTCGATGTCTGGCAATCGCTGCGTCGCATCGACAAAAAACTCGGGTTCGTGGATGCGGTCTACGGCAGCGCCACCTTCCTGCCGATGGAGGACGGTGCCGTCTACGAAGTGCGCATTACTCACAGCGGCCTGACGGCGCGGCCGCTGAACGAGCAGGCTTCCTCGGCACTCGACGAGTGGCAGTGAACCGCCGCCTTTCAATTTTCAGTATGGAGTCTCAGTGGAATTTCTCAGTGAATACGGCCTCTTCCTGGCCAAAGTGGTAACCATCGTCGTCGCGCTGCTGGTGCTGGTGGGTTTTGCCGTCGCCAACCGGGAGCAGCTGAAAGAGCGGGTGCAGGGCCATATCGATGTCACTCACCTCAATGACCGCTACGAGCAGATGAGAGAGACCCTGCTCGAGGCGGTGATGGACAAACACGAATTCGCCAGCCGCAAAAAACAGCAGGCCAAGGAAAAGAAAGCGCAGGAGAAGGCCCTGCAGAAAAAACACAAGGCCGAGCGGAAAAAGAAACCGCGGGAAAAAGTGCAGCGCAAGGATCTGGAGACAACCGAAACACCGCTGCCGGAACAGGGCGAAGCCGACGCGGAAAGCGGCGAACAGCACAGACCAGCTCTGGTAACCGAGAAGCCCGAAGGCGAGCGCAAGCGTATTTTCGTGCTGGAGTTCGACGGCGACATCAAGGCCAGCGCACTGGACCACCTGCGGGAGGAAGTCACCGCGGTGCTGCAGGTGGCCGAGCCGGGCGACGAGGTACTGGTGAACCTGGAGAGCCCGGGCGGTATGGTGGCCAACTACGGTCTCGCGGCCAGCCAGCTGGCGCGGGTGCGCAGCGCGGGTATCCAGCTCACCATCGCCGTGGACAAGGTGGCGGCCAGCGGCGGCTACATGATGGCCTGTGTCGGTGACCGCATCCTGGCGGCGCCCTTCGCGATGCTCGGCTCCATCGGCGTACTGGCGCAGGTTCCCAACTTCAATCGCCTGCTCAAGCGTCACGAAGTGGATTTCGAGCTGTTTACCGCCGGTCAGTACAAGCGCACCGTCACCATGTTCGGCGAGAACACCGAAGAGGGCAAAGAAAAATTCCAGGGCGACCTGGAAGAGATACATGCGCTTTTCCAGCACTTTGTCGGCGAGTACCGCCCGGGCCTGGATGTGGCCAGGGTCGCCACCGGCGAAGTCTGGTTCGGCCAGCGCGCGCTGGATCTGGGACTGGTGGACGAGCTGAAAACCTCGGACGAATACCTCACCAGCCGCGCGAAGGAGGCCGATCTCTACCAGGTGGCCTACAAGGAAAAAACCAATATCGCCAAGAAGATCGGCCTGGCTGCCCAGACCGGTATCGAGGCGGCAACCATGCGGCTCTTTTCGAGGCTGGAGGCCTGGAAGCACCAGGCGCAGTGATTGTTTAGTGGCGTGTGGTCCGGGGATTATGATTAGCGACTGCCGTTCGCGACAGGGATAGATGCCATGGAGAAAACGTTTCGCGCAATCCGGGTGGAGGAAGTGGCTGCCGGCAAGTACGACCAGCAGTTGGTGGAGCGACGGCTCGGCGAACTGCCGGACAATCCGCTGCTGCTGGCGGTGTCGCACTCGTCGCTGAATTACAAGGATGCGCTGTCGGCTTTCGGCAATCGCGCCATCACCCGCGAGTATCCGCACACGCCCGGTATCGATGCCGTCGGCAGTGTGGTCGAGGACAGGAGCGGCACTTATTCGCCCGGGGACCAGTTGCTGGTAACCGGCTACGACCTGGGCATGAATACCTCCGGCGGGCTGGCGGAGCGAATCGCCATTCCCGAGGGCTGGGCTCTGCCGCTGCCGGGCGGGCTCAGTGCGCGGGAGTCGATGATTCTCGGCACCGCGGGGCTCACCGCGGCACTGTGCGTGGAAAAGCTGCTGGAGGCCGGGGCCAAACCGGAGGACGGCGAGGTGCTGGTGACCGGCGCCACCGGTGGGGTCGGTTCCATCGCCGTGTCGCTGCTGGCCAAGCTGGGTTTCCGCGTGGCGGCGGTGACTGGCAAACTCGAATCCTCGGAATTCCTGACCGATCTAGGCGCCTGGAAAGTGCTCGACCGGGAGACGCTCGTCCCCTTCGCCAGCAAGGCCATGGTCAAACCCCTGTGGGCCTGGGCGGTGGATACCGTCGGCGGCGAGACACTGTTCAATGTGATCAAATCCCTGGCCTACGGCGGCGGTGTTGCCGCCTGTGGTATGGCTTCCGGCGCACAGTTCCAGGCCAATGTGTTCCCGTTTATCCTGCGCGGTGTCAGCCTGCTTGGCGTCGACAGCGTCGAATTGCCGCTGGGGAAAAAGACCGCCGTGTGGGAGAAACTCGCCGGCGACTGGTATATCGGCAAACAGCTCGACCGCCTGGCCGAGGATATCTCCCTGGAACAGGCGCCGGAGTTCCTCGCGCGGCTGCATCGCGGCCACGGTATCGGCCGCTATGTGGTGGATATGGCGCTGTGATTTTCGGGGCCCGGCGGCGGGTTCCGGCCGGAATCGGTCCGCAGCGGCGGGGCTGCTATGCTGAATAACCCCGGCTCCCGTATGCCGGGGACCGGTATGCCCGCTCTGTCCGGCTGCAAGTGGCGGTTGTCTGCGTTTTCTCGCTATCGGTAGAACAAATTGTCTTCAAATAACGAATTGCCCAAACTGACGCATCAATCGAGCGCGCTGGTGCTCTCCGGCGGCGGTGCCCGCGCGGCCTACCAGGCGGGCGTGCTCAAGGCATTGGCGGAGCTGACCCCGGACAGCAATCCCAACCCCTTCCCGATCATCTGCGGCACCTCCGCCGGCGCCGTCAACGCGTTGCTGCTGGCCTCTCATCCGGGCACGTTCCGGGAAGCGGTCGATCGCCTCTGCGATCTCTGGCTGGAACTCACCGTGGACCGGATCTACCGCAGCGGCTGGACCAGCCTGCTGGGCAATATGTTCACCATCACCCGCTCCCTGTTCACCCAGGGGGTGGCGCGCCAGCGTCCGCTGGCGCTGCTGGACAATTCCCCGCTGCGGGAGCTGGTGAACGAGGTGATTCCCTTCCGGAATATCCCCCGCAATATCGAGGAGGGCCGGCTGCGGGCGGTGAGCGTCAATGCGATGTCTTACAGTGAGGGCGAGTCGGTCAGTTTCTTCCAGGGGGTGGAGGAACTGCGGGAGTGGCGCCGTTTCCGCCGCTACGGGGTACGCACTGAACTGGACGCCGACCACCTGATGGCCTCGGCGGCCATTCCGGCGCTTTTCTCCACGGTCCGGATCGGCGATGACTACTACGGCGACGGCGCCGTGCGCCAGCTGGCACCCATCAGCCCGGCGCTGCACCTCGGAGCCCGGCGCGTCTTCGTGGTGGGGGTGTCGGACAACCGCTCGCCGGTACACTGGGGCAAGCGCCGTATCAAGACGCCGCGGCACTCGCCGTCCATTGCCCAGGTTGCTGGTCAGCTTTTCAACGCCGCCTTTATCGACAGCCTGGAAGGGGACCTGGAGCACCTGGAAAGGGTCAATCTCCTGCTGGATTCGGTGTCCGGCGACAAGCTCGAGGGGCTGGCGCCGCTGCGGTCGGTGGAAACGGCGGTGATCGAGCCGTCCCAGAGCCTCGATCGGCTGGCCGGCCGCAAAGTGCGCCATCTGCCGCCGGCACTGCGCTGGCTGTTCCGCTCCACCGGCGCCACCACGTCCGGTGGCGGTGCATCGGCCGCAAGTTACCTGCTGTTCGAGAAACCCTTTCTCGGCGAGCTGATCGAACTGGGTTATCAGGACGCCATGTGGGAACAGGACAAACTGCGGGAGTTTCTGCAACCGCATGCGGCGGAAGTGGAGACAGAGCGCCGGAACCTGTTCGGTATCAAAGTGAAAAATGTAACGGAAGCAGCCAATGGCAATTCGCAATCGTAAACCCGGCGCCTGGACGGCGCTGCTGACGCTGGCCTTTCTGATCTCTGCCTGCAGCGGACCCGCTGTGCGGCAAACAGACGAAACAGCCCAGCGGGAAAAGCCGCGCCCGGAAGAGCTCGGCGAATACCGGCGCCTGCTGGCGGAGGCGCAGCAGCTGTCCTTTACCCTGGACTTCAACGACCTGCGCCGCGCCTTCGTGGAATCGCCGGAGTACAACCCCCACGGCGGCGCAAAGCTGCCCGGCCTGCCGGAGGCCTACGAGTCGGTGGAGCAGTCGAACTTCGATCGGTGCCTGGAGTATGTGGATCGGGTGCTGGCGGATAACTACATGAGCCTGGAGGCGCATATGATCGGCGTTCTCTGCAGCGGACGCAGTGCCAACCTGGCGCGGGAGGATCGCCACCGCTATATGGTCGAGGGACTGATGCGGTCGATCGAAAGTACCGGCGACGGCCGCAGCCAGGAGAGCGCCTACCGCACCATCAGCACCTCGGAGCTGCGCGGTTTCGTGCGCCTGAAGGGGCTGCAGATAATGGATCAGTCGCTGGTTTACGATCGGGCGGGTGTCTACGACAAAATGCAGGTGCGCGACCCGGAATCCGGCGAAGAGTATGCGTTGTATTTCAATGTCAGCGAACAGTTCGCGCACAGTGTGGAGGATCGCACGGCGGGCAATAGCCAATAATCAATGATCAATAAATGCGTAGGGGCGAACCTTGTGTTCGCCCCTACAGCAGGTGTTGTTGCAGTTTTTCCCAGTCGAAGCGCCGCGTCTGCCTGTCGCTGAACAGAATCTCCAGCCGCTCGTCCTCCCACTTGATCACCCGTCCGTGCCCGAGCTTGCGGTGGCGGATGCCCTCGCCGACTGCGGGCCTGCGCTGTGGTGCGCGCGGGCCCTCGATCTCCGGGGTATAGTCGCAGGCCTCGAGATAGTGCAGTGCCTGGCGGGTGACGGGCACCGGGCTCTCCAACCTGTCCGGGCGCTCGCGCAAGGCGCTTGCCATCAGCCGGCACAGCGGCAGGTGCATTTCCTCGAGAAACAGCGACGGTTGTTGTTCGTCGACGGCTTTACCATCGGCAGCGGGCTCCGGTGACAGCAGGGTAAGGTGGTGGCGCGCGCGGGTCATGGCCACGTACATCAGGCGCCGCTCGCTCTCCTGGGACGCTGGCGTGGAGAAATCCCGCTGCGGCTGGTAGGGCATGTTGTGCTGTGTCAGCGACGGGATGATCACCCGGTCCCACTCCAGCCCCTTGGCCTGGTGCATGGTGGTGATCAGCACCGCATCGGTGTCGGACTGTTCGCCCTCGCGGTGCTGGCGCTGCAGTTCCTGCAGGTGCGCCAGGGCTTCCGCCGGTGGCTTTTTCAGGTGACCCAGGAATTGCACGAAGGCGAGAATCGTCTGCTGGCGCTCCTCACCCTGCTGGCGGGTGAAGCTGTCGTCGGCAATACCGCTCAGGTAGTCCAGTGCACCCAGTTGCCGGCGCAGCAGCTCGCCGGCGAGGCCGCGCCAGTTTTCCATTTCCATCAGCAGTTCGGCCCGCTGGCGCAGCCGCTTCATCTGCGGCTTGCTCAGGCCTTCCGGCGCCAGCGACATCATGTGCGCCCCCCAGCCGTTCTCCCGCCCGGCCAGCTCCGCGCACAGTGGCTCCAGTTGTTTGCGCGCGATGCGGATATGCGGTGCGGTCAGCCATTCGTAGAGCCCCTGCTGGCGGCGCCCCGCGGGCAGTTCGGCAAAGCGCCCGGAGGCGATATTGAGGCTCCAGAACAACGGCCGCAGCTCGCGCCTGGAGAGCACCGTGTTGCGGCTGCCGGAGCGGTAGGGAATATTGGCCGCGAGCAGCGCCAGCTCGATGGGCGCGGCCACCGACCAGAGGCGCACCAGGATCGCGATGCGGTCCAGCGGTTGCTCCTGCATCTGCGCCCTGCGGAGTTGCTCCACCAGCCAGCGGGTCTCCTTCCCGGTCTGCACCAGTTCGATATCGGTCTGCCGCTCGCCGTCGGCGGATACACAGAAAATATCCGCGCGCTCGCGGTTGTTCTCGATAAAGTGGTTGGCGGCCAGGGACAGCTGGTGGCCGTAGCGGAAAGTGCGGCTCAGGTGGTAGATATTCGACGGCGGGAAGTCGCCGTCGAAAAATTTCAGCAGGTAGTCGGGCTTGGAGCCGCGCCACTCGTAGATGGTCTGGTCCGGATCGCCGATGGCGACCACGTTGCAGTTCCTGTCGACGGGGCGGCCGTAAAGCACCCGCAGCAGGAAATGCTGTACCTCGTTGATATCCTGGTATTCGTCCACCAGGATATCCTCGTAAAAGCCGCCGTACTGTTCGGCGATGCCGGGTTCCAGGCTGAGCAGTATCGCCGGGTCGTAGATCAGGTCGGCGTAGGTCACCGCCTTCTGGCTGCGGCGCCACTCCTCGAAAGTGCGGAAGACCTTGAGGAAATACATGTACTCGTCGCCGAGCCCCAGCTCCTGCAGCGCGTCGAGATCGCCGCGCAGTATCGTCTTGGTGTAATCGATAAAGTATTCCGCCGCCTCGATCTCCGACTGTTTGCGGGCCCGTATTTCCTCCAGCTCGTAGGGCGGCGCGCAGGCCTCGATGGCTCTCCAGATCTGCAGCTGTACCGTGGACTGGGGCAGGGGAGAGAGGTTGGCGGGGGCCAGGTGGCGGTTGGCGATCATCCGCTGGTAGAGGTGGTAACCCAGGCTGTGGAAGGTGTGCACCGGCGGCACCGGGCCGTCTACAAGCTGCTGCAGGCGCCGGCTGAAATCCTCGCGCGCGCTGCGGTTGTACATCAGCGCCAGGATACGTTCCGGCGACACATCGCCCTGCAGGCGCCGCTTGATGTAATGCAGCAGCGCGGTGGTCTTGCCCGAGCCCGCCACCGCAATGATCTTCGCGTGGCCGCCGGGGTGATCGGCGATGGCCTGCTGTTCTTCCGTAAGCGCGGGTGCCTGCATGGATTCGGGTCGCCCAAATACTGGATATTCTGCCAGTAGTGTGGGGGTGGCGACAAGCTCGCCGGGTTTCGCGGCCCGCGGCGTGGAGCCTGCCCCGCGGGCGATCGGGGGGGCCGGATGTTGGATTTCGCGGAGCTCAGTCCAACCTACGTTGCCCGTTACTCGCCGCTGCATCCCCCTGCCGCAGTGCCAGCTCGGCAATATAATTGGACAGGAATACCCGCCCGCTCAATTCCTCCAGAAATTTCGAGCGCCCCAGCCGGTCCAGCACCGGCCCTTTCACTTCGGACAGGTGCAGGCGGATGTTCCACCCGCGCAAGTCGCGGTTGATCTGCTGCAGGCACTCCAGCGCGGTGCCGTCGATGCGGCTCACCGACGACAGGATCAGCACCAGCTCGCGGATATCCGGGTGCCGTTTCAGTTCGCTCAGTATCCGCTCTTCCACCGCGTTGATATTGCTGAAAAACAGGCTTTCGTCGATGCGCAGGAACAGGATCTCCGGCTGGGTGTCGACGGTATGTCGCAGCACATTGCGGAAGTGCTCGGTGCCGGGTACGCGGCCCACCACGGCGATATGCGGCCGGCTGCTGCGCCAGATCAGGGTGGCGAAAGAGAGCCCGATCCCCAGCCCGATACCCGCCTCCACGCCAAACAGCAGCACGCCGAGAAAAGTGCCGGCCATCGCTAGGCCGTCGGTGCGGTCGTAGCGCCAGTTGTGCAGGAAGCCGCGCACATCGATCAGTCCGGCGGCGGCGACGATGATGGTGGCCGCCAGTATCGTCAGCGGCAGCTCGGTAAACAGCGGCGTCAGGTGCATCAGCACCAGTGCCACCAGCGCCGCGGCAATGATGCCGCTCATCGGCGACGCGGCACCGCCCTCGTCGTTGATGGCGGTGCGGGCGAAGCTGCCGGTCACCGCGAAACCGCCGGACAGGGCACTGAACAGGTTGGCCGCACCCAACCCGCGCAGTTCCGCGTCGGCGTTCAGCCGCTCGCCGCGGCGCAGCGCGATGGCGTGGGCGATGGACAGGCTCTCGACGAATCCCAGCAGGGCGATGATCAGTGCCGGCAACAGCAGCCGGTGGACCTGGCTCCAGTCGAACGCCGGTATGGAGAGGGCGGGCAGGCCCGGTGGTATCTCGCCGACCACCGCCATTTCCTTTTCCAGGTGCAGGATCGCGGTCAGCGCGATGGCTACCAGTACCACCAGCATCGGCGCCAGCCGCGCCAGCAGGCGGGCGTTGTGTGCGCGCATGCCCAGTTTGACCAGGGTGATGCCGAGCCACAGTTTCGACATCGCCAGCACCAGCACCGCGCCGATGCCCACCATTGCCGTAAAGGGCGCAGTCTCGGCCAGTTGTGTCAGCGTGCCGGTCAACAACTGCAGGGCGGTGTCACCCTCGGTATCGACACCCAGCAGGGGACTGATCTGGCCGATGATGATCAGGGTCGCGGCGCCGGAGACAAATCCGCTGATCACCGGGTGGCTGAGAAGGTTGGACAGCGCCCCCAGGCGCATCAGTCCCATTGCGAACAGGAACAGGCCACTGAGAGCGGCCAGCAGGACCGCACCGGCGATATATTCGGCGCTGCCGGGCGCGGCCAGGGGGGTGAGCGCGGAGGCAGTCATCAGCGCCAGCACGGCCACCGGACCCACCGACAGCACCGAACTGGAGCCGAACAGTGCGTAACCGATCAGTGGCAACAGGCTGGCGTAGAGGCCGATATGCGGCGGCAGGCCGGCCAGCGCGGCGTAGGCCAGCGCCTGGGGCACCAGCATCATCGTGGCCACCAGCGCCGCGGTCGCATCCCCCGCCAGCCATTGGCGACGGTAATTTTTCAGCCAGTTGGGGATCAGTCTGCGCGCGCGCATATTCTATCCGCGATCAATCCATTGCCGTGGCATCCGGAGACAGACTGAAAAGATAGACGGGAATTGGCGTTGGCGGATGGGCGATGGCCCCTGCCGGGAGTGGCAGGGGCCGGAAGGGGAGGGCTCAGCTGGCTCTCTGACGCCGTTGTGGGCGGCTGGCCAGCTGGAACAGCCCCATGCCCGCCAACATGGCAGCAGTGAAGACGATGGCCTTAAGGGCGCCGGCACCGGTGGCGACGATGGCCGGGCCGGGGCAGAAACCGGCGAGGCCCCAACCGATGCCGAACAGCAGGCTGCCGATCACCAGTGGCCGATCGATATCGCGCCGCGTGGGCAGCTGCATCTTCTCACCCAACAGGGACAGGACACGCCCCTTCGCCAACAGGAACACCGGCAGGCCCACGCCGATGGCGCCGGCCATCACCAGCGCCAGCGACGGGTCCCAGGCGCCGAACAGGTCGAGGAAGGCGAGCACCTTCTGCGGGTTTGCCATACCGGACAGCAGTAGGCCGATGCCGAACACCAGGCCGGCGGCGAAGGCGGAGATCTGTAGTTTCTTCATTGTATCAGGCTCCCAGCAGGTGGCGGATGATGTACACGGTGGCGAAACCGGCGGTCATGAACAGCAGGGTCGCGGTGAGTGAGCGCGGCGACAGGCGGGAGAGTCCGCAGACGCCGTGGCCGCTGGTACAGCCGGAGCCGTAGCGGGTGCCGATACCCACCAGCAGGCCGGCCGCGACCAGCAGCGGGTAGCCCGCATCGATCCGGATGGGCGGCAGGGCGGCAAAAAGGCCCCACAGCGCCGGCCCGATCAGCAGCCCGGCGACGAAGGCCAGCCGCCAGCCGGCTTCGCCCGGCGTGCGCTCCAGCAGGCCGCCGACGATGCCGGAGATGCCGGCGATGCGCCCGTTCGCCAGCAGTAGCAGGGCCGCTGCCAGCCCGATCAGGGCGCCGCCGGCCAGGGCGGACAGGGGGGTAAAGGCGTTCCAGTCTATGGTCACGATAGTTACTCCGCACAGTAGAGTTGATAGAGGGTCTGTAGCAGTTCCAGCACCCGCGGATCGGCAACCCGGTAGTAGACGTGTTTGCCTTCCCGGCGGGTTGTCGCCAGTCCCTCGCGCCGCAGCACGCCCAGTTGCTGCGACAGGCTTGGCTGGCGGATGTCCAGCCGCTCTTCCAGGTCGCCGACGCAGAGCTCCTCCTGGCTCAGCTGGCACAGCAGCATCAGCCGGTCCGGGTTGCCCAGGGAGCGCAGTATGGCCGCCGCCTCGCCGGCGGAGGCGCGCATTCTGTCGAGGCTGATATCTGTGGTGTCGGGCATGGTTGTTACAGTTACTTGATTTACAAAAATATAATATATTGATTTGTATAATATTGGCAAGTATAGTGTTGGTCATATCGAAAGTGGGAGGCGATATCATGTCCGCAAGCAGTCCCGTCACTCAGGTGCAGCCTTTTCTCGACCCGGACACCGAAACCTGGAGCTATGTGGTCTACGACCACACCGGCGGCACCGCCGCGGTGGTGGACCCGGTGCTGGATTTCGACGCCCCGTCCGGCCACACCGGCACCGGGGGGGCCAAGGCCATCATCGAGTTCCTGCGCCAGGAGAAGCTGACCGTCGAGTGGATTCTCGAGACCCATGCCCACGCGGACCACCTGTCCGCGGCGCCCTATATTCGCGAGCAGGTCGGCGGCAGGGTCGCCATCGGCGACCAGATCCAGCAGGTACAGACCATCTTCCGCGAGGTGTTCAACCTGGAGAAAGAGTTTCTGGTGGATGGCAGCCAGTTCGATCACCTGTTCCACGATGGCGACACCTTCAGGGTGGGCGAACTGGACGCGCGGGTGATCTACGCCCCGGGCCACACGCCGGCGGATATGGCCTGGCTGATCGGCGATGCGCTGTTTGTCGGCGACACCCTGTTTATGCCGGATGTGGGCAGCGCCCGCTGCGATTTTCCCGGCGGCGATGCGGCCACCCTGTACCGCTCGGTGCGCAAACTGCTGGAAATGCCGGATGGCACGCGCATGTTCATGTGCCACGACTATCCGCCCTCCGGTGGCCGCGAGCACCGCTGCGAGACCACCGTGGGCGACCAGAAGCGCAACAATATCCACCTGCACGAGGGCGTCAGCGAGGCCGAGTTCGTCGCCATGCGCAGCAAGCGCGATGCGACACTGCCGATGCCGCGGCTGATCATCCCGTCAATCCAGGTCAACATCCGCGCGGGCCAGATGCCGCCGGCGGAGGACAATGGCACCGTCTACCTGAAGGTGCCGATCAACAAGCTCTGAATGTGGAATCGGTACCTGCGGAGTAGTCGCAGTGCCCGGGAGAGACTGATGATGAATATCAAACAACTCGACGAACAGGTCAGTGTGTCGGACCAGTTCAGCTGTGAAGCGATGTCCGAACTGGCCGCATCCGGTGTGCAGGTGATTGTCTGCAACCGCCCCGAAGGCGAGACCGAGGACCAGCCGAGTTATGCCGAAATGGAGAAAGCCGCTGCGGATGCCGGCCTGGAGTTTGTCGCCATCCCGTTTGCCCGCGGTCGCATGACTGAAGCGCACTGCCGGCAGTTTGCCGAGTTGCTCGACGGGGGCAGGAGGATTCACGCCTTCTGCCGTACCGGCAACCGCTCCTGCAATGTCTGGGCCGGTGCGCGGCTGCTCGCCGGTGCGGACGGGAAAAAGCTGCTCGAAAGTGCCGGCGGTGCCGGGTTCGATATCAGCGGTGTGCTGGTGTCGATGAAATCGCAATAACCGGCAGCCGCCGAACGTCGAATCGTGGAAGTCCCCATGCGCGCACTGGCCCGCTATCTCCCCGTCGCCGGGTGGTTGCGTCACTACGACCGGCAGACATTAAGCCGCGACCTGCTGGCCGCCGCCATCGTCACCGTCATGCTGATCCCGCAGTCGCTCGCCTATGCGCTGCTCGCCGGCCTGCCGCCCGAGGTCGGCCTCTACGCGAGTATCGTGCCGCTGCTGGCCTACGCGGTCTTCGGCACCAGCTGTACCCTGTCCGTGGGGCCGGTGGCGGTGGCATCGCTGATGAGTGCGGCGGCACTGGGGGAGGTGGCGCGCACCGGCAGCGCGGACTACCTGCTGGCGGCGGCGCTGCTGGCACTGCTGTCGGGCCTCTTCCTGACCCTGCTCGGGATACTGCGCCTCGGGTTTCTCGCCAACTTCCTGTCGCACCCGGTGATCTCCGGTTTTATTACCGCGTCCGGGCTACTGATTGCCTTCAGCCAGTTGAAGCACCTGTTCGGTGTCGATGCCGGCGGACACAATCTTCCGCAGCTGATCGAGGCGCTCGCCGGCAGCGTCGGCGATACCAATCCCTATGCGCTCGCTACCGGTGCTGCGGTGATCGGTTTCTTGTACTGGTCGCGCCGCGGTGCCGACTCACTGCTGCAGCGCCTGTCGGTGCCCGGGCATGCGGCCGCCCTGCTGGCCAAGGCCGCGCCGGTGGTGGGGGTGATCGCGACCATCGCCATCGCCGTGGCGTTCGACTTCGAGGGCAAGCAGGTGGCGCTGGTGGGGGAGATCCCCCCGGGGCTGCCATCGCTGCAGCTGCCGTCGCTGTCCTGGCCGTTGGTGGAATCGCTGCTGGTACCGGCGATGATGATCTCCATCATCGGCTATGTGGAATCCGTTTCCGTGGGCAAGACGCTGGCGGCCAAGCGACGCCAGAAAATCGATGTGAACCGGGAGTTGGTCGGCCTCGGTGCGGCGAATATCGGTTCCGGCCTGTCCGGCGCCTTCCCGGTGACCGGCGGCTTTTCCCGCTCGGTGGTCAATTTCGATGCGGGCGCCGAAACCCAGATGGCCAGTGTCTTCACCGCCATCGGTATCGCGCTGGCCTCGCTGTTCCTGACCCCGTTCCTCTACTACCTGCCCAAGGCGACCCTTGCGGCGACCATCGTGGTGGCGGTGCTGTCGCTGGTGGACCTCTCTATACTGCGCAAGACTTGGCGTTTCTCCAGGAGTGATTTCCTCGCCGTGGCCATCACCATTGCGGTCACGCTGCTGTTCGGCGTCGAGGCGGGTGTCTCCTGCGGCGTACTGGCCTCCATCGCCCTGTTCCTGTATCGCACCTCGCGGCCGCATATTGCCGAAGTGGGACTGGTCGAGGGCACCGAACACTTCCGCAATGTGAAACGCCACGAGGTCCTGACCGATCCACAGATACTGACGATCCGCGTGGACGAAAGCCTGATGTTCTCCAACGCCGGTTACCTGGAGGATCGTATCTACGCCGACCTGGCGGCCAGTGAGCAGGTCAGGCACGTGATCCTGATGTGCAGTGCCATCAACGAAATCGACTGGAGCGCGCTGGAGGTGCTGGAGGCTGTCAACGAACGCCTGGCGGAGCAGGGCATGCAGCTGCACCTGTCTGAGGTCAAGGGGCCGGTGATGGACCGGCTGCAGAGCACCGGTTTTCTGCAGCAGCTGTCCGGCAAGGTCTACCTGTCGCAGTACCGCGCCTTTGTCGACAACCGCTCGGCAGCGGACCGGCCCTCTGCGGTATCCGAGACTGCCTGAAGCGCGGCGCGGGCGAGCGTTCTACTGCAGTGCGTAGATATAGCCGTCGATGGTGCCGACGTACAGGCGGTCGCCGTACACGGTAATGCTCGTGACCGTATCGCTCAGTGTTTCGGACCGCCAGAGCAGTTCGCCGCTTACCGGTTCCAGGGTGCAGACCTGTTTGCCGCAGGCCGCATAGATCCGCTCGGCGGTGGCGGCGATGGAGCGGAAGACCCGCTCTCCGAATGACCAGCGCAGTTCACCGCTCTGTGCATCCACCGCCCGCAGCGGTCCCAGGCCACTGATATACACCAGCCCGTGAGCCACGGTGGGCGGGTGGTCGATCCGTACTCCGGCATCGAAAGACCAGTTGATCTCGCCGCTGTCGGCGTCGACCGCCGACAGCTTCTGACCCCAGCCGCCCACAAAGACCTGGCCCTTGTGCACCACCGGCGCGGTGGTCAGCCACTGCCTGCCGCCGGCGGGGGCCCGCCAGCGCTCTTTGCCGGTTGCCGCGTCCAGTGCGTAGAGGTGGCCGTCGAAGGAGGAGGCGAAGAGGGTGCCGCTCACAAGTGTGACGGCGGCGCCCACCGTCCGCGCAGCCGCGAACTCCCAAACCGGTTCACCGGTCGCCGCATCCAGGGCGTGCACCTGCTCGTCGAAACCGCCGAAATACACGCGGCCGTTTTTTACCGCCGCCGCGCCCTGCGGGGTTTTGTCGAAGCGGCTACTCCACAGCGGCTCGCCGGAGGCGCGGTCCAGGGCGTAGAAGTGGTCGTCCTCACTGGCGACATAGACCCGGTCTCGATCCACGGCGACGCTGCCGCGGATATTGTCGAAGGCCTTGAAGCGCCACCGCCGCTTGCCGGTGTGCAGGTCCAGGGCGTAGACGGATTCGTCGGTGGTGCCGACAAACAGGGTGTCGCCGGCGATAACCGGCGTTTCGGTCAGTACGCCGAGGGTGAGGAAGCGCCACAGCTCCTCCGGTTTTTCCGCCGGCCCTTCGCCTGCGAACAGCCCGGTGCGCTCGGCATTGCCGCGGTACTCCACGTCGTTTCCCGCCGGCCCGCAGCCCGCGATTGCGAGCACCATTGCCGCCAGGCGGACGCCGTACCTGAACTGTGCCATCATCGTTTTTTAGTCTCTTCGCTGTCATCGATCGAGCGCACGTAGGTGCCGTTATCGTATTCTTCGGCCATATAGCGCTCTCCGTAGGAAAGGAAGTACTCTGAGAGTCCGTGGCGCTTGCCATTGCGGAAGCGTTCGACCTCCACCAGCGCACCGTTGCTGTACGCCTCACGCTTCCCGTGTTTCTTACCGTCCTTGTAGGGGATGACTTCCCGCAGTGAGCCATTGTGGGCGAAGACGTAGCTTTTGCCGGCGGGGTCGCCGTGCTCGAAGCGGAATCGGGCCATTTCATAGCCCTCGTCGGAATAGGCGAGCCAGGGGCCGTGTCTTTTTCCGTCGACGTATTCACCCTCGAAGATACCTTTAACGAATTCGTCGTATTCGCGCCAGCGGCCGGTTTTCTCGCCGTGGCGGTATTCGCCGCGGCTGACCAGGCTGCCGTCCTTTTTCCTCTTGACCTGCTCGCCGTGCAGCTCGCCGGCGACGTAGTGCTCTCGCAGCGATCCGCCGTCAGTGGCCTCTTCGCGCCTTTCCCCCTGCAGGCGTCCTTCGTTGTCGTAGGATTCATAGACAGTGCGACCGTACTCACTGATTACCCAGTCGCCGACTTTTTCGCCATTCCGGTACTGACCGTTGGACAGCACATTGCCATCCTTGTCGACCTCTCGGTAATCGCCGACCGGTACGCCGTGCTCGTAGCGGGTAATCTCAGTGGCATCGGCCCGCGCGTAGGAGGGGCGGATCTGGAGACCGTGCGGCTCGCGATCGACGGTTTCGCGGCGATAGATAACCTCTTCGCCGTCGTCTGCGTATCTCTCCTCCATGATCCAGCGGCGGTCATCGCTGTAGATAGTGCGCCGTGACAGGCTGCCATCGTCGTTATAGCGCTCTTTGCGCTCCGCCGGGCCATAGGCACTGTCCTCGACGATAAGCAGCCTGGTCAGATTGCCTTTCCGGTCGTAGCTGCGCCGCTCGGTCAGCTTGCCGTTATCGTCGCGGTGCTCGTAACTTTCGGGCGAGCCGTCCCGGTAGAAGTAGCGGGCATCCCCGCGCTTGCGGCCGTCGACATAGTGGATTTCCTCCTCCAGCGCACCGTTTCTCCAGCGCTTGGCCACGCCGTGTCGTTTCCCTGCCCGGTAGTGTGTTTCCTCGCTGAGCTCTCCTTTTCGCCACGCCTTGACCAGGCCGTGTTTCTCGCCGTCGACGTAGGGGGTCTCGAGCACTTTTTCGCCATCGCTGGTGAAGCGCTGAAACAGGCCGTCCATCTGGCCGTGTTTGTAGTGGGCGCGCTTGAAGACGACACCATCGCGGGAGTGCTCGTGCACACCGTGCTTCTCGCCATCCACGATCGTGTAGCGCTCTTTCACCGCCCCGTTTTTGTCGTAGCGGATACGCTCGCCGTCGGCTTTCTCACCGTCGACATAGTGCCGCTCGCTTTCCAGCTGGCCGCTGGCGTAGAAGTGTCGTTCGCTGCCGTGACGCACGCCGTTGCGCAGTTGGGTGACGGTGTAGTGGCCGTTTTTCCGGTAGCGGGTGAACTCGCCGTGCCACTTGCCATTTTCGTTGCGGGTGCCGCGCAGTTTTACACTGCCGTCTTCGTAGTAGTGGATCTCCTCACCGACCATATGTGCGCTGGCGAGGTCGGGGCCATCCAGCTGTGTCTTGAGCGCCGGTACGGCCTCGCCGTCGCTGCCGTCCTTGTAATAGAGCGTGAGCTTCCAGCGATCGCCGTCGCGCACCGCCGGTGCATGGTAGTAGACGGCTTTATCGCTGCCGGCCTCGACCGGCTGCAGGTTGTAGTCCAGCCATTGCCGCGGTTGCTCCGCGGCCCACAGGACTGAAGGCAGGAGCGCCAGTAAAATCCAGAGTGCTTTCATTTTTTCACCTCCTTATGGCAGCGGTTGAAAGCTTGCGGACCAGCTTCGTTCTTCGGGCTCGCCGGTAAATACCAGCTGTTCGATCCGCTGTACTTTGCCGGCCAGTCTCAGCCGGCCGCTGTGTGTCAGATAGTCACCGACCGAGGAGGCATCGAGGGAGACCCCGCTGTTCGGTGGAACGGGGGCCAGTGCCCGGCCCTGCTCGCCGATAAAGCGATAGCGCCGCAGGAAATCGGCGATGGGTTGCTCCGGGTCGATCTCTCCCGGCAGCTGCGTCGGATCCACCAGCCAGGGCCTGTCACCCAGGGAGCCAAGAACCGCCTGCCATTTTGCCTGTCCCTTGCAACGCACGGCGTTTTCGACCCGGATGTCGTAGAAGTAGCTGCGCACCCCGTCCTCGGTACCGACTTGCCAGTGTTGTGTGGTGCTGAGTCGGTTATCGTCGGTTGTCTCCGCGGTTTGCCGGAGCCAGACAAGCTGGTGGCCGTTGATCTGAGGCGCTTCGACCACTACGGGTTTACAGGCTTCCGCCAGGGAGCCGGGCAGCTCCAGGGATAGTTGGTTGCGTTGCGGCTGTGGCAGTTCCAGTTCGTCCAGCTCTATCCCGGCGGCGGTATTGCCGGTTTCATCGCCGTAGAGCAGGACCTCGCCAGTCGGTGGCAGGCTCAGGTCGTTGCGCAGGGCCGCCTCGGTGACAAAGCGCAGCTGATAGTCGAAGGGTTCGCTATCGGTTTCGCTGAGCAGGTAGAGGGTCAGGGTTTCCGGCATCTCGCGTTCGAAAACCACGCGGGTATCTCCGGCGGCGTAGCGGCCCAGCGCTACCAGCCGCAGCATCTCCCGCTCCTCTGCACTGAGCCAATCGCCGTCGGATACGTACCCGCGGGCGTCGGTCAGGTCGTGAATCCGGGGACTGAAACGGTGCGCTTTCGTGTTGTGAAAGCGGAGCCGGAACTCACGCGGATTGTCCGTCGGTATCGCCTCGGCGCGGGCACCGCGCGATGCCACCACCGTCGCCTTTTCCGGATTCAGCGGCAGGGTCAGGGCCTCGGCCACCAGTGGCCGGTAGTGCCCGGTCGCGGTGATCTGCTGGACCTTCTGTAATTGCTCGTTGGCGTTGTCCCACCCCAGCGGGATGAACTGCGCCATGGTGTGGTGCTGTTCGGTCGCGGGGTCGATGTAGATGTAGCGCGACGAGCGGAAGAGATTGAGGGGCAGAGGGTTGCCGGCGGCGTCCTGCAGCTCCAAGTCTTCCAGTTCGAAGTCGCCGGACAGGTTGTTGTTGTCGAAACCGTGGCTGATGCTCAGGCGCAACTGGTCGTCAAAGGTGGAGAAACTGCCTACCGGCGAGGGGACTACCTGTTCCTCTGTGGCAGTATCGACCAGTTCGCCCGGTGCCGGAGCCGGTGGGAAGGGGCGACCTTCCTCTCCGCCGAGATTCACCTCCAACAGCCAGTCGCCCAGCGAAGAGGGCGATCCCTCCGGCAGCATTACCAGCTTCTGGTGGCTGGTCCCCTTGATGCCGTGCCGTTCTATTTCGGTTTCGCTGACCAGTGCCAGGCGCTTCAACCAGCCGTTACCCCGCTCCAGCACCATGGTGCCCCGCAGGCGGACCTTTTCTCCCTGTGCTTCCAGTGTGGTGACGACCTCGTCGTCCGTCACCTGCTCGGTAGTCAATTGCAGTTTGCCGATACCGCGGAAGTCGGGCAGTGTGATCCTTTCCCCCTCGTTCAGAGGAATGGCCGGCTGCGGGAACCCGGGCGGGCTCATCTGCTTTTTCAGATTGTCCACCACCGGGTCGGGGCCTTCTTCCAGCACTGTCTGCCAGAGATCCTCGTTGCGGTTGACGAAGCGCTCGATACTCCCGGTGTCGGAATCGATATCCACTTCGAAGCCGGCGGACATCAGCTCGCGCAGCACCGTGGTGCCACGTTTGCCGTCGGGATTGGTGCTGGAAAAGCTCTTGCGGCCGTCGAGGGAAAAACGGGTGTAGGGGGCCTCTATCCCCAGTTTCAGTGTGGCGCCGGTGTCGAGCACTTGATAGCGCAGCACCGCATCGTTCTCCATCCTCATGGTGCGCTTGCGGGAGGAATCGCCCACGCGAATCCGGGTTTGGCTGTGAACCTGGTAACTGCGCACATCGCCCTTCGATGGAGAGAATACGATCGTGCCCGGCGGCGTGTCGGGGCCCCGGGAGCAGGCGGTGAGGAGCGCGATTACGGCCAGCACGGCGGAGAAAAGATAGTTGTGGCTTTTCATGGAAATCCCTGTCTTCTTGCTCAAACCCCGAAAACGCAACCTCACACTGATCGCGAAGCGCAGTGGTGCAGGGTTCTGTGGAGATATGACTGAGTTGTTACAGGCTATGGCGTTAACCGCGGCCACGCTGCGATATTGTGGAAGGGGTATAACAACCGGGCGGGTAAAGTGCTGCTCGGGCTGAACTCTCCGATGCCTTACATAACCGGCGGCGGATTATATCACCGGTGAAGATCGGCGTGTAGGTGGTGGGGGCATTCAGCGGAGCCTGGCGATATTGCGGGCTGTCCCCTACACCCGTGGTGGCAATCTATCGACGGGGTGCGGATGCTGACTGGGAAAAGAGGGGGAGTACCGGCCGGAGCCGGTACAATGGGCACCAAATGTCATTGGTGCCCGCAGTGATTATCCGTTAGACAACCACGATATTTTCCGCTTGCAGACCCTTCGGGCCCTTGGCGACAGAGAAGGAGACCTGCTGGCCTTCGACCAGGGTGCGGAAGCCGGAATCGCTGATGGCGGAGTAGTGGGCAAAAACGTCCGGGCCGGACTGCTGCTCAATAAAACCGAAGCCTTTGGATTCGTCGAACCACTTAACGGTTCCTGTAACGGTGTCAGACATAATCGTGTCCTTTAAACTTGACAGTGAAATAGCCATACGAGATGGCGGGTGTGGCGGGAAATAAGCAGGACTGAAAACTGATGGACGAGGATTATGGGTATAACTTCGTAACAGGAGAAATATTCGTGTTGCTTAATTTCTAGCTCCCACGCAGTCTATAGCGGATTGGCCGGAAGTCAAACAATTCTTTTGCTCCCGGCCTCTGGGGGCAGGCTTGTTCTGGCACGCCGGCGGGGAAAGTGGCCCCATTCTCCCGATTTCCGGTTACACAGAACCACTATGGGCCCCGAAATCGGGAAAATCTGCACTGATTCTCCCACCTTGCCGGCTGCAGATCCCCGGGTCCCACCGGAGGGTGGAGCATCCGCCCCGCCCTCCGGGGACTGCCCGGTCGCTACTGGTAGACCCGCACATAGTCCACATACATCCGCTGCGGGAAGCTGCTGGAGCCATCAGGGCTGCCGGGCCAGTCGCCGCCCACGGCCACGTTCAGCAGGATGAAGAAGGGGTGGTCGTAGACCCAGTTGCCGTACTGCTCCACCTGGGCGCGGGTCGCGCTGTAGAACTGGTTGCCGTCCACAAACCAGCGGACGCTGTTGCTGTCCCACTCCACCGCATAGACATGGTAGTTGGCATCCACGCTTTCGCCGACATCGTGGGTGCCGGTGATCGGCGTGTTGCCGGAGTAGCCGGGGCCATGCAGTGCGCCGTGGGTCAGGGTGGGCTCGTAGCCGACGTGTTCCATGATGTCGATCTCACCGGAATCCGGCCAGCCGGTACCGCTGAAGACATCGTTGCCCAGCATCCAGAAAGCGGGCCAGATGCCCTGGGTCTGCGGCAGCTTGATGCGCGCTTCGATGCGCCCGTACTGGAACTCCCGCTTGCCGGAGGTGATCATGCGGGTCGAGGTGTACTCGCAGGGGCCGTACCAACAGTCGTGGCCGCCCTCCTGGCGGGCCTCGATCACCAGCACGTTGCTCTCCGCCTGGCCGTCGTACTGGATGGAGGCATTCTGGCCACCGGTGTAGTATTGCAGCTCGTTGTTGCCCCAGCCGCCGCCGCCGGTTTCGAAGGACCAGTTGCCCAGGTCGAGGCTGTCGAACTCGTCGCTCCAGACCAGGTTCTGGCCGTTACCATCGTCGCCACCGTCGGCGCTGACCACCTCGATCCAGTTGAGGTTCCAGTTGCCGGTGACGGCATAGACACCCAGGCTGTAGTTGCCGGCATCGATATGCACCGTGTGGGAGATGGTCTGCCAGTTCTGCCAGCCGCCGGTATCCGGCACATTCAGGCTGCCCAGTACGATGGCGCCGCCGTTCAGGTCGTTGGAGATGGTGCCGCCACCCTGGCTGGCCACGCGAAAGCGGATGGTGTAATTGCCGGACGCCGGGATATGGACGTTGTCATAGGCCAGCCATTCGCCGGTCTCGGTCCAGCCCACATTGAAACCGCCGCCGCTGTCCTGGGTTGCCTCGATATCCACATCGTCATTGCGGTAGGCACCGCCGGTGTTGCCCGGGGTGGTGTCGGAAAACGCGTTGTAATCCTCGGCCTGGATCACCTCCGCCCGCGCCGGTGACAACGCGCAGAGCAGGAGCAGGGCCGATGCCGCTTTCAGCAGTCGCTGATTATCTTTCAGTTGTGAAAATCTCATGGGTCTATCCCTTGTGACTGGGTTGGGGCGAGCAGGAGAAGTCTTGCCGGCAGACCTCTTGCCGTTAACCCTCCGTACGAACGCCCCATATTATTGAAATTTATTTTGCTTGAGCGCCGGCCACTGCGGCCAGCCCAGCGATTATCCAACCGGTAAGCGGCCGGTTTCGCCCCGGAAAGCGCCGTCAGAGGAAAGTGGTACTCAATAGCGTAAAAGGTGACGCCATTTTTGATGGTTACGGGGAAAGTGGGTAGCCCCGGGGGCAGGGTAATGGAAATAATTCATTCAGGCGCACCCGGGCCCAACAGGCCCTGCCAGCAGCCCACATCGATCCAGCGGCCGACCTTGTGCCCGGCCGCTTTGAAGTGTGCCACTTTTTCCATGATCTGGCCGGCGTCTTCGGGGCGGGCGGCGCGGATCATGGTCGTGCGTGTCGGTAGTGGAACCAAGGGATTCTCTGCGCCACCATAGCGGACGGTAACCAATCCCGGCAGTGTGCCCGCCGAACTGGACGGCATTGCCGTAGCCGGCTCAGTCCCGCTCCGGCGCACCCAGCGGGAACAGTGACCGGTAGGGGCGCGCCTCCTCCACCGCACGGGCAAAGGACGGTCTCTGCAGCAGTTGCTGGCGGTAGGCGTGTACATTGGCAAATCCGGGGTCGATCGGGTAGGTCCAGTCGGCGTAGAAGAGCGCCGGGGCCGCGGCGCAGTCCGCGAGCGAGAAATCCTCCCCCGCCGCCCATTCGCGGTCGCGCATTTTCTCATCGAGCCATTGGTAGGCGGTGTCGAACATTTTCTCTGCCTCTGCAACACCGTACGGGTCTCGCTGATCCGCCGGGCGGAGGCTGTCTAATACCAGTTTCTGCTGCGGGGTCGAGACGTACAGATCGAAGAAGCGGTCCATAAAGCGCACTTCCAGTGCCGCCCGCGGATCGTCCGGCAGCAGCGATACCGGCCCCGGGTGGTGGAGTGACAGATGCTCGATAATGATGCTGGCTTCGGAGAGCGCCCGGTCGCCGTCCACCAGTACCGGGAAGCGCCTGAACGGCCACAGCCGTGCCAGTTCCTCGGTATTCTGCGGCTCATCCGGCGACAGCATGCGGAACTCGAAGGAGGTTTCATTCTCGTAGAGGGCGATCAGCACCTTCTGGCAGTAGGACGAGAAGGGGTGCGCGTAGAGTGTCAGTGCCATATCCGGCTCCTTTCTGTTTCAACCGCGGGGCGGAGGCTGTGTTGTATAATCAATTCCTGGTCGCCTGGCGGAGGCGGCAATCGACAGTCCGGCGGAATATTCTCCGGCACTTCAGTCAGTGGGGCGGCGATGGAAAGTTGGGACCCGGAGATCAATGTCGGTCGGCTGCTTTCACCTGGAAAACCCCGTCGGTGCCCTTTCACGGTTGGTGATGAAATAAAGGCTGGCGCCTGAATCTCTTTTGCACGCTGCATGGGTTGGATATACTGAGCAACTTTTAACCAATAATGAGCGCTTCTATGTCAAAAGGCATTGGTCAGTCAGTTGGGAATGGCGGCGTCAATAATCGCCGCGATGTAATACTAATACAAATTTATCTTAACAACTTCCTCAGTGAGAGCTCGTCGGAAAAGGTTATTGCAAAAGACGGCCTGATCGGCCCGAATACGATATCGGCGATTATCTGGTTCCAAAAGAACATGGTGGGGATGAATCATCCTGATGGTAGGGTTGACCCCAATGGGAAAACATTTCGCTACCTTACGATGTATCTTGATGAAAGTGAGCAGGAAGAGATAGAAAAGAATATCGATTCGGTCGGAACTTCGAAGGAGGTTGGCGTCAGTAAGGAAAGGGTTCGATCAAAAGCGGGGCTTGATGGGTTTCAGGTAACATACAATGGAGTTGCCGAAGACAAAAGGTCCGTTGATGGATATTCTATAAATGTAATAAAGCTCGCATTGAAAGAATCGGGGATGGCGGCCGCAGTAATTACGTCAACTTACCGGACGCCGGAGGAGCAGGCTGGGATCATGTTGAGAAATGCCAAGAAAAGCCTGAAAGGTCAGTATCGTCTTTATGGCTCCGCTGGAGATCAGGTTTTGAAGGTTTACGAGGACAATAAGTCAAAGAAAGAGTCTGAAGTTGTTGACTTGATGGTCGATAAGGTTAATGAGTTATCCAAAAAGGGGATCCGTGTTTCCAAGCATTGTGTGTCTCCCGAGGATTACAGGAAACTGAATGTAATAGATATTGGAGTTAACTCAACAAGAGCAGCCGTTAAAAAATTCCATAAAGATAAGTTCACTAAAGCCCTAAAGGCTCTGGTAGACGAGGGGTACATAGAGCGTCTGATTGATGAAACCGGGAAATCCAACTCCTGTTGGCATATTGAAATAAAACCTAACAAGAAGAGTATACCTGAATATGGTAAGGGGTCTATTTTGCATCCCATTAAATATATTAACAATGGTGAGGCGATGATATGTTGAAGATCAGTTTGCTTGCATGTGCCTTTTTGCTCTCCGGGACGGCATGTGCTCAAGAGAGCAGTATGGCTTGCCCCTACTCTGATAAAGTTGAATACGATCTGGAGCTTCCTGTTTCTGGCCGTTTGGTTAGTGAGGGCAGGGAACGTGACGAGGATAGTGGAGAATACATTGTAAAACGCGAGGTGAGCCTCGATAACGGCGATTCCGTATACATCGAGCAGAAATACTGTTCAATGTATAACCTGACGGTGGTTTACCGCTTAAGCGAAGTCAAAGAGTTCGGCTTCGCGAAAGGGCTGGATGTTATACATAGTATTATTAAAGGTGTGGATCAAGACTATAGCTTGAAGTCTCCGCTTGGAGGTATCGTCAAAATGACAATGAACCAACGGCGTCTCACTCTGAGTGACTCCTTCGAGTATGGGCTGCCCCTGCAAGCGGCCCGGTCCTCGGAGAATGTGGAGCATACAATCGGTTTTGAGCTGCTTCCAGATAGCAGTGACTTTCCCGCGGAAATTCAGTTTTATCTGGGGGTTGGCGGCTTGTAGTCTGCCCTTTGAAAGCCAAGAGGGTTCTTGTTCGTCGTGTCCAAGCTCTCGCGTTCTGAGGTGGGCCGGTTTTCGTACCTGCTACCCGGATATTCGAGATGCAGCCACCCCCGTGGCCCACATCGAGGAAGATCACCTCCTGCAATCGCTTATTGATTTCCAGGCTGTCGGGGTTGTAGAAGTAGACAACCGGCCCCTTGGCGTAGCGAATCCCGGCCATGGTTGTTCTCTCTGTTCTGGCCTCCCGGAAGGCGTGGCTGTACAGTGATTAGGCCTTTCTCCTGCTGCCAGGGGCTCGAGACCGAGGCACTCCGGTGGGTGGGCTTTATTCTGGCTGGCAGAGGGCGATATTGATAAGTTTTTCCACCACTTCGCCGGTGTTACTGACGTCCGTCTCCCGGTGCTGCTGACAGTCCAGCACCTCAAAACCGGACTCGCGCAGCAATTGCTGCCCCGCTGTGTCGTGGTAGAGGCGGAAGCCGAAGGGGACGAAGGGCAGCTGCTGCATAAACTCCCGGTCCCCGAAGGCGATACAGAAGCGCCCGTGG
Source organism: Microbulbifer halophilus (assembly GCF_026183675.1). Classification (GTDB taxonomy): domain Bacteria; phylum Pseudomonadota; class Gammaproteobacteria; order Pseudomonadales; family Cellvibrionaceae; genus Microbulbifer; species Microbulbifer halophilus. Next base: position 25,967 of record NZ_JAPIVK010000031.1, on the reverse strand, counting down.
GGTTTCAGGGTACGGCGGATCTCCGCCAGGTGTCGGGCGGGATTCTCCCAGAAATAGAGGGTGTGTATCGTCAGGATCTTGTCGAAATGGTCTTCGGCAAAGGGCAGGTTGTCGGAACTGCCGCGGAGAAACCGTGCAGCCCCCGAAGAGACGGCTCGGCTATTGTTCCTCTGCGCCTCGGCCACCATATCGGCGGACCAGTCCAGGCCGGTATAGGCAATACCCTCGGCCGCACCCACGATATCGGCGACAAAGGCGCCGTTGGCCGGCCCTATCTCCAGGATCCGCTCCGCAGCCGCGAGCTGCAGCAGGTCGATACATTTGTGGTTCAGGGCGCGATTGGCCTCGTTCATCCTGCCTGCCACTTCTGCTGCATCTGTGCCAGTGGGGCAGCGCAGCTGGGCGGCCAGTTCCCGGTCATCCATATTTGTTCTCCTTAACGATACAGTCTGCTTCAGCCCGGATTGGACGGAGCATGTTGGTCTTCGGTCTGCTTTTCGGTGTTTTTGTCGAGATACTGGAGCATGGCTTCCGTCACCACCCGGGGCTGTTCGAGCGATGACAGGTGGCCGGCTTGCACACTCAATTCTCCCACTGGCTTGTAGGAAGGCGTTTCAGGTGAATATGGCTGACGAGGCGGATGCTGGGGCGAACCAGAAACTGCACACTGCCGAAAATAAAAAACCAACTGCCCAGGCTTTCCATGGCAGGGTAGAGAAACAGGATGCTGCCGGCGAGAAACCAGATGGCGATCAGGAAGTCGTTGGCGATGCTGGCGAACTCATAGCGTCGGCGAATTACGACTTCCTCGCGGCCGATAGTGAAAGTGAGCGGTGTATCGATCTGTTTTCCGTCCGGCATCCGGACCTCCCGGCAGGTTATTCAGGCCTTCTCTTTCGGGCTCCAGGCGTCGAGTACGCCGTTCAACGTTTGATCCTGGTCACACGCGATCCGTATCTGGAGCTGGTCCACATGTGTGTCCCGGGTCAGGGGCAGTTCATAGCGGGCCTCCCAGGGCGCCTCGCCGTACACCGGCTCGTCCAGGGTGTGCGGGTCGACGGCTTCGCCGTCGATGTCCAGGCTCTCGCCGGTGCACAATAGTTCCGTCCAGCCGTCTGTCGGCGAGCCGTCCTCATCCAGTGGGCGCAGGGCCAGCGTCGCGTCGCCGATGCGGCCGTAGGGATTGCTGACGGCGATCCGGATAAGCCCGGCGGCACCCTCCAGGGGCAGTAGGGCGGCGGACAGCAGTGTCTCGCCGGAGAGTTCCCAGTGGGTAATGTCGAGCGGCTCGGTGTCGCCGGTCTTTTCGGTTTCCTGCGCGGATGTACCGCGTCGGGCGAGGTGTCGGTTCAGTTCGCCCAGCCCCATCTCGTCCAGCTCGTCGAAAAAATCCTCATCCAGTTTGTCGCGCGCCCTGTCCAGATCCAGCCCGGCGTCCAGCAGCAGGTCCAGCAGGGCACAGCGCCGGGCCATCAACGACGCCTGCTCCTCCTGCGTCAGGGACAGGGCGCACGCCCGGGCCAGCAACGCCCGGCGCTCGCGCTCCGCCTCGGCCATCAGCCGGTGCAGGTTGGAACCGTCTTCATTGATGCGGCTGTTGTCCACCGAGATGGAGTGGGAGCCGGCCGGCCCCCAGTGCTTCTTCAGGTGGTAGGCGTAGTAATCGGAGTCCGGCAGGTCGTCCTCCCACAGCAGTTGCGAGGTGCAGACCTGGGCCAGGGGATTGAGCGAAGCGGTCACCGCTTTGTTCACATCCATTCCATCGGCCAGCAGGGCCCCAACGGCGGACCGGTCCAGCCGCGCGCAGTGGTAGATGAAAAGCAGCTTTTTCGCCGGCGCAGCGGGTTTGGCAATGCCGAGCAGGGCGTCCAGTAGAGTGGGAAAGGGCAGCAGGTCGCGCAGCAGCTGCTGGCCCAGGCTGAAGGGTTTTGTTCCCGCCGCCCGACAGGCCCCGATAAACCGCTCGAGGCCCTCTTCACCGCCGCTGTAGAACGCCAGTTCCGGCGCTGTCAGTCCCAGCAGATCCCTGTCTGCAACCTTGGCCCCGGCGCGCAGCAGGCGATCCATGGCCGGGCCGTTGCCCAGGCGGCAGGCGGTCAGAAGTGGGGTGCGGTTGTAGCCCAGGTCGGGGCCGAAGCTGTCGGCCAGGTGCTGTTCGATTCCGGTGATCGGGTATTCGATACCCTGCATGGCGGCACTGTGCCGGACCGGATCGCGGAGGGCGTTATCCGCGGGTGCCGCAAACATAAGCGCCTGCCGGTCCTGACACAGGTATTCGATGGCGGCGAGGTTGTAGCTCTCAATGGCCACGTCGAAGACTGTCCGCCCGCGTTTGTCCACCAGGCAGCGGCTTTCCAGGGCGCCCAGCTTCGCCTCGATATCGTCTTCGCCGGCCTCGACTGCCCGGCACAGGGTTTCCAGTTCGTTTTCGTTCATCGCTTCCTGCCTTGAATCCCTTTGGGGAATGCCTGAGGAAGAATGCTGCGCAAGCCAGCGGGCGTCAAGTTCGGGAGGGAGGGTTACGGGGCCCGGATAGTCATGCCGGTAAGAATGAGAAGCGTCGATGACACGCCGCATGCAGGTAAGGAACCTCTGGGCAAGTCCACGGTGTGGTGCTTACCCGGAGGTTCCCTGGGTCCACTTTAATAAGACAGGGTGTTTTTTCGGTTAAGGATCGGCGTTTATCGACTCACCTTTCACCGTCAAACCAGAGAACGCATCGTACGCTCTGGCACTAATGTACCAGGTACCGGCCTGCGGGTTGCTGATAGTGCAGGTCTCTTCGTTCCCCCATTCATAGGGGCGACAGTCATAACTACTTGTAGTCGGTTCGCTGCCATATCGAACATATAAGTCGGCGTCTCCAGTGCCGCCGGTAATAACGGCGTTGAGCTCGCTCGCACCTTCCGAAACTTCAAGCGAGTAATGCCGCCACTCTCCCTCATCTGCGGAAACGTTGGTCTCTTCGAAACCATCGTCACCACCGGTGGTCGAGTCGTAGTCCGCTACCAAATCCACACCCGAGAAATTATTGTAAGCCCGGACCATCACGTAGTAGGTTCCTGCCTGTGTCGGGCTGATATTGCAGGTCTCCTCGTTTCCGCTCTCATAGGGTCGGCAATCGTAAGTACTGGTAGTCGGTTCAGCGCCAAACCTGACATAGAGGTCAGCGTCGCCGGTGCCACCGCTGATATTGACGGAGAGGTTTTGGGCATCGGATGGCACATCAATCCAGTAGTGCAGAGTGTTGCCCTGGTTACCGCTTAAACTGGTCACCGGCACACCGTTAAGCAACTGCCCCTCTGCCGCATCCGATACCTGGATACTTTTAGTGACGCTGTCACTCAAGCCGTCGCTATCGGTTACAGTCAAGCTAACATTGTAAGAGCCGGGGGCTGCGTAGCTATGACTTGGATTTTGCACGGTGGAAGAATTGCCATCGCCAAAGTCCCAGGCATGGCTCGCAATGCTGCCGTCGGAGTCAGTACTCTGATCACTGAAAGCGACATTTAACTGGTCTGCGTTGTAGCTGAAGTTGGCGCTGGGCTCGCCCGACGGATTTTCATTGTCCCCCGATGGGATAGTGCCGCCGAAGTAACTCGACACTTGCGGCCATATGTCGGCGACTCGAACCCCCTGATTGGTGCAACCGCCAAAATGGTGTAGCGCCAGGACTCGATTGCTCGAAGTTGCGAGAACCGGCGAGCCGGAGCTTCCGCCGATGGTGTCGCAGTAATACCCCATATCCGTATCAGTTCCGCGACCATCCGCGAGGACGTCATCTATACGACAAACACCGCCGGTGTTCTGATCGCTTTCGATAGCCAGTTCCTTCGGGTTGCCGGAACCGTGTTGTGGAATATAGATTTGTTCCTGGTCAAGCGCATCGCGCACATCCAGGCCAAAATGACCGAAGCTTTCAATGTTGCTGAAATCGCTCACCGTGAACAGGGTGTAGTCCAGCGTATAATCGGTTTTAAGCAGGTCCTGGCCGGTCACGATAGTGGTCGGCTCGTTGGTGCTGCCGCCGCAGCTTGTGCGCTGATAGTTGAACCAGACCTCTGTGTTGGATAGGTCGGACTGGTTGTCAACACAATGATTATTGGTGAACATGTGGTTGTCACTACCGACACGCCAGGCAGTACATAAACTGGAGCCGGCGATCAACAGCCTGGCTACCGGGCGGGACCGCTCGAACTCGGTCGGATAGGAATCCGCCCAGCATTGAACATCCCTGCGTTCGTTAACACCACAGGTCGATGAAGGACCGACATTGTCCGTCAGGCTGTTCTGGATAGCTTCTTCGATTTCAGCGTCGGTAAAGCCCTGCATGATATGGTCAATCTCGATTTTATAGCCTGAGCCAACGCTGCTGCCGGGAAAATACTCGACGATAGCGGTATCACCGATGATTGAAAGGGAAGAGAAAGCATTGAGCCCGTCGTCACCTGATTGCAGGTCGGTCGTTTTCAGAGACTCGGATGCACTGCCATAATGGTGTATTTGGCTTCCGTCGATGCTGCGAACCTGGACATAGCCACCAGGCGGAATGTCAAACTGACTGAAGTGCACCTTGATAAAGCTGGCACCATCTTTCCGTATGATGATTCTGCGTTTGTCCTGCTCGATGGTGCCAAGTGGGTTTGGAGAACCGCTACTGATCTCTGCGGGGAAGTTGACTTTTGAAGCGACCTTGATGAGTTGTGGTGTCAGCTTTTCGGAGAGCTTCAACCCCGCTTCACCTTCTATATTTTTGACAAGTTCCGGGGTGAACTTGTCGATAACATTGCTGTCTTTTGATTTTTCGGAGTCTATTTGACTTGCCGCGACCTGAAAGCTCAGCAGGATGAGGGATAGCCAAGTCAACAGCCGCCTTGTTCCTGTCGATGCTTTTAGAAAAATTCTTTCTGTTAAATTTACTGGTGTGATCATTTGGTTCCTTCCTTCTTTTTATTGCTTTACAGACTGCAAACATGAAGCGCGAACTTTTTCGTGGTGCGATCCATGTATATGCCCATGATTCGCGGCCAATATAATCCTGTCACATTTGGTTGCGTTAGCCGCCGGAATAAAATTGTTATGAATGTGTAGGTTTCTGCTGGTTCTTATGGCTTGCGGTTACTCTTGATCTCATTTATGGAGAATCCGGTGTGCCTGAGGAAGTAGTGGATAGGGTGAGTAGTTTGAGAATTTTTATATATTCATAGGATGCCCGCACCAAAGGTTCAGGAGAGTGGGGTGAAAAAGAGCGTATTAAATTACTGGTACGGACTTTGGGTTTCTTTGGTTGTGCTTTCAGGTTACGAGTTATAGTTGAAAACATGCTAGCACTTGATGACAACGCTTTCCAGAAATTATGGATGATAAAGTGATAGGCGCGGTATGACTGAGTGCACAGATTGGATGATGAGAGAGTGAATAGGTGTCATTAAAGATCGATAAATACATCATGGTGAGCCTTACATGGCTTGGAATCTGGTATAGTAATTTTGGTTTTTTAACGCCATGAGGATTTTTTAAGCGCCAAATATGGAGTGCATTTCTTATATTGAATCGATAGTTTTTTATTATGGGTTTCTGATATTTATATCATTATGAGTGTTATCGATGCTTTGTAGTGACATGGTGAGTTTGGCTGACTGACTTTGAGTGGTATTATCACTCTCAACGAAGATCAGGTGACCAAATTCACTATGCTGCTACAAGGGCGCCAATGAGTGCCGGGTGCCTTTTCAGGATGTCCTTCATGGTTCGATCTCTAACCCAAAAAATGGGAAGCCACAATCCAGAGGGCGTGAGCTTCCTACTCGCAGGTATTGCTTTCCTGCTGTCAGAGAAGAATCTGCAATGTGGCCGGGCCGGATTGGTCGGGTAAACCACCGGCGGCACAGGTAGCTGGTGGTCCATGCAGTGGAACCGCAGGTGACCACCAACGACATGCTGTTGATGATCCGCACCTCACTGGGCGGTGGCGGCATCACCTTCGGCATGGAGAAGACCGTTATGCCTATATCGAGTGCGGCGAGCTGGTCACCCTGTTCGACGGCTGGCTGCCGCCTTTTGCCGGCTTCTGTCTGTATTCCCCGGGCCGGCGGTCGGTTACGCCAAAGTTAAGGGTTTTGATTGCGCATGTGCGCGGGCTTGGGGGCGTGTAGTTGCTGTATGTATTACGGGAATGGCCTGCCCCCGATCGGCGCGGTCAACCGCTATCCGCAAAGCATGCCAGCGGCACCCGCACCACCACGCTGGTGTCGAACTGCACCTGCTGCAGAGCATCGCCTGATCAAACTGCTGGACCGGCGCGATCCTATGGCGGTGCAACAACATCAACTGGTGCACGAGTGCAGTCCCCGAAAGCCGCCTGGTTAACCATCAGTCGAGACCGTCAGGAATTCCCAGGCATCAATTTTCTGTTTCATGGCGGACAAACGATCGTGCACCTGCTTGAGCGCATCACTGCCTGCAGGTGGCGTATCGCATTCGATGATCTCCAGCATGGCTGTTGCGGCCTTGTCTGGGTCGCCGAGCTGCTCGTTTTTGTCCAGGCGACGCTGCTGAAGGCGGGCTTTCCTGCCCAGCACGCGATGGTCCTGTCGGATATCGATGCCGGTGCGGCGAAGGAGGCGATGCTCCATGATGACACAGGCCTCTCCCGGCTTATCGGACGAGCGACCACCCCGTTTCCCGAAACCGTAGCCAACTTCGCCTGAGGCACCGACGGACAGTGAGGACTTTGCGCCATCGTCGCTCCATCGCGCGATGGCGCCCGGGTCGAGGCCATGATCGCCGAACAGTCCGAGGATATATGGTCAAACACAGCCTCACTGAGGCCATAGACGGTGATGCTGCCGAGCAGCCGCAACGGGAAGGGGCAGCCTGGACACTCCGAGCGTAGCCCGCAGGCGCTAACCCTTAAACCGATTCACTCTTTTACATTGGCATCCAGGAATTCACGAATAGCAGGGATGATCACGTCGCCATGGGTTTCCAATGCGAAGTGCCCCGTGTCGTAAAAGCGAATGTCCGCTCGGGGAATATCCCGTTTCCATGCCTCGGCACCGGGCGGAAGGAAAAACGGATCGTGTTTCCCCCACACAGCGAGCAATGGCGGTTGGTGCTTGCGAAAATAGGCCTGGAACTCAGGATATTTTTCGACATTGGTCGCGTAATCCAGCAATAAGTCGAGCTGAATATCCGCCATACCGGGCTGGGATACTTGGGCCCCTTCCAGCGTATAGGCGTCTGGTGCGACAGCACTCGTATCGTTTACCCCCTCCACATACTGCCATTTAATGGATTCCGGCGTCGGGAAGTCGCTAAGGGCGTCCCGGTTCTCTTGCGTAGGGTTGTTCCAATATTTCTGGATGGGTTCCCACCCTTTCGAGAGACCTTCCTCGTACGCATTACCATTTTGCGAAATGATGGCCGTGACTCTGGATGGATGGGCCAAAGCCAAGCGCCATCCAACAGGCGCGCCGTAGTCGTGAACGCCAATTGCGTAGCGGTCGAGCTTCAACTGGTCAGTAAATCGATCGACCGTCTTTGCGAGACTGGCGAATGTATAGTCATACCTGCCGTGCTCAGGTGATTCGGTGAAGCCAAAGGCCGGCAAATCCGGAGCGATCACGTGATACCCGTCTGCCAGCGCTTTAATGACATCGCGCCACATGTACGAGGAGGCGGCGAATCCGTGCAGCAGCAGAACGGTCGGCGCCGCCGGATCACCCGCTTCACGATAGAAGATGTTTACATCGCCCACTTTCTCGAAGCGATAGTGGACCTGCGGCGTTGTCGATGGGGAAACGTCAGATGCCATGGTTCAGTTCCTCGGTAACCGGTAATGAGTGTTATTGAAGGTTATGCGAAATAGGGGTAACCTGTCAATGGTCGAATTAAAGGTTACTGGGTATGTCGTCAAAAACTATGCCACCGTTTATCGCAAGCAATCTCGCAGTCGATTTCATCAACACGCAGTTTGGCGTAGGGGCTGAGCGCCGGGAGTGCCTGGATGACGACGGCAGCGTCCTCGCGTGGCTTCAACGGGCGGGCGTGTTGTCGGAAAATCCTGGAAACCCTCCGGCGGGGATAGTCACACTTGCCCGGGAATTGCGTGAAAACATGAGGGATCTGATCATCTTGGCAAAACAGGGCCGGGCCGCGGATCCCGCAGTGGTCAATCATGTGCTGGAACGGGGTTGCCCCATGGAGAAAATCGAATGGGAGCCAGCTGAGGCTGTGTTTGTGAAAAAAGTGTATAAGCGCAACATGGAGAGTGAGAGTCTGTTACAGCCTGTAGCGTGGGCCCTGGTCCAGTTGCTTACTGAGGAAGATTTGCAGCTCGTGAAAGAGTGTGAGGCCCCTGACTGCATCCTGCTGTTTCACGATCAAACGAAATCTCATCGCCGCCGCTGGTGTAGCATGGCCTCTTGCGGAAACAGAATGAAAGCGGCTGCGCATCGGGCCAGAAAAAAAACGGGATAGTTCGTTTTGCGATGATTACTATTTTTCTGGGGCTACACGTGTGCTCAGCGCCGGAGGACGTGAATACGGTCGTTGCGTCCTGGATCGACACTCTCTGAGTCGGGCCATCGAGCGACCCGTCTCGTGTGGGCTGCTTGGCCCTTCAGAGGCACGACAGCAAAGCCCCGGATCCTGTTCATCCCATTAAAGCTCAGGCGATTCTCTGCTGAATTGACGGGTTCAGGTCGGGGCCTGGCTGGGAGCCACCGTGCTCTCGAGTATACTCGCTGGGGCATGCCGGTGTTACGGGTGAAGTTATTACAGGTGCTCTTTGAGTGTGTTGCCGGCCCCTCGACAAAAAATACGAGGCGAAAGTAAAGTAGTCTGCCAGGTTATCCCATGATGACCCCAAACGGTCGGCTCGTATCAATCAGACGTTATTTTTTTCGATATGGCGGTGGAAGCGCTGGATTGGGTCCCGAATCGACTCCGGTTGCCGGCGACGGGACCCATAACTTCAATCCCCGAAAAAGTCTGCCAGTTGGCCGGCGACTGTGTCGGGGGCCTCCTCCGGCGGAAAGTGCCCGCACTGCTTGATAACGCCGCCCTGAACCCGGTTCGCGACATCCCGCATCGTGGTGTAGAGCCGGTTTCCGACACCGCCGTCGGCACCCCAGGCCATAACCGGTATCGAGAGTTTTTTGTCGGCCCGCAGTCGGTTCTGTTCGAGTCCCCCGGCATTGAACAGCGTTCGGTAATAGGCAAAAGCGGCCCGCATGGCGCCCGGTGCGCTGAATATGCTCGTGTATTCATCCAGGTCCGTCGGGGTGATGGCTGCGGGGTTACGTGCCTTGCTCCTGAACAGCCAGTCCAGATAGAGCCGCTCGCGCCCACTGATCAGCAGTTCTGGAAGATCGTCGAGCCGGTTGAAGCCGAAGTGCCAGGTCCTCACATTGATGGTCTCATCGGGAATGCCGCCGGGGCCTGCCGGGCTGATGCCGGGCAGGGCTGCATCGTAGAGCGCCAGCCGCCGGATATCGCCCGGCCAGTCCGCGGCCCAGGCGTAGCCGATCCAGGCGCCGATATCGTGCCCGGCCACATTCAGGGTGCCGTTGCCGGTCAGCCCCAGGTGCCCGGCGAACCGGTGTAGATCGCGGGCGACCGTCGCCAGGTCATAGCCGTCGCGCGGCTTATCGGAATCGCCGATTCCCCGCGGGTCGACGGCAATCACGCGGTGACCGGTTTCCACCAGTGTGTGCATGACGTGGCGCCAGGTGTACCAGCTCTGCGGCCAGCCCGGGATAAGCAGGATGGGGTTGCCTGCCCCACCTTCGACATAGTGCAACCGGATGTCATCCAGAATGGCGTAGTTGCGGCTGAAGTGGTTCCAGAAAGAGCCGGGATTAAAGACGGGCAGGGGTCCTGTGGCGTGCGCGTTTTGCTGAATCTGTTCAGTCATGGGAAAGCTCTCTGTTCCGGAAAGGTGAATCAAACGGGAGATGGTGCCTGGCGGCGGAGACGCCACAGGGCGAGCAGGGCGAAAACGATTGACAACATTATTGCCGCTGTAAAAGCGATGCCGGCGTCCCGCAGTCCAAAAGCTTCAATTGCGAGCCCGAGGCTGACGATCGGCACCGAAATGGCAACGTAGGCAATCGCGAACAGCAGCGAGGTTACTTCCGCCTTTTTCCCGGGTGGGCTGGCTTCGGCAATTGCGGCGATACTCGCCGCGAAGATGGCGCCCTGGCCGGCACCGGCAATAAGCGCGGCCACGACCAATGGCAGCAGCGCGCCGCTGGCAATAGACAACCCGAGCAGACCGACACCGATGAACAGTGCCACGCAGGCGAGTGGCAGGCGCATCCAGTCCGGTATTCGACGCTGTATCATCTGACCTGCGAGGGAGGCGGCAAAGACCGTGAAGATCACCGTGCCGATACCGGCTCGATCGGTCAGGCCCAGAATCTGGCTCATGACCGCCGGGGCCAGCGAGGTAAACAGACCGAGCACCGCGAAGCCGGCAAAGCAGGCCACGGCAGCCGGTACGAATAGCGCGCGAACCTCCGGCGGCAATCCCAATGGCTGCCGCCGCAATTGCAGCCGGGGCGGCGGTGTCACGGTTTCGGGCAGGTGCCACAACAGCACTACGGCGACCAGTATCAGGGCCAGGTGCAGCAGGTAGGGGAGATGAAGTGGCCAAAACGCGTATTGAGACAGGAGGCCGGCGATCAAAGGCCCCATTCCCAGGCCGCCCATATTGGCGATGCCGGCGGCCAGTGCTGCCCGTCCACGTTGTTGCAGCGGGGCGAGCTCGATCACCGCAATGGTCGCCGTCGCGGTGAACAGGCCCGCAGAAATACCCGACAGCAACCGGGCCAGAAGCAGGATCGGGAGAGAGCCCTGGTACAGGAACAGCAGGGCGCTCAGGGCGGATGCCAAAAGACCGGCGAAGAGTACCGGGCGGCGCCCGAGCTGGTCCGACCAGGGACCGGTGATGACCAGTGCGCCCAAAACACCCACGGCATAGGTGGCAAAGATCACCGAGACGGTGAGATTGCTGAAGCCGAAGGAATGCTGGTAAAGCGGGTACAGTGGTGCCGGTAGCGTAGTTCCCGCCATGTTGATGGCGAATATCAGTGCCATTAACAGGAAATAACTTGATGGGGGTGGCGGCGACTCGGTGTCGTCAGTGGAGCCGTTGTCAACTGGCATACTGCATTTTCCCTGTCAGGAGGCAATCGTTGGGTCGAGGTTCTGGTGCGCCATCGGTTGGTGGCGACCGGTGGCAACCGCCGGGCCGGGAGCGCCGGCGCTGTGCGCTCGATAGATGGCCTATGTTGCTCGAGGGCTGTGGAGTTTCACCGATGCGCTGCCTTGCCGGTAGACGGCTGACAGGAAAGACTGTTATACACTTGGCATATGAGCCAATTAAGTAGCCTGGGAATAGACCGTATAGAGTTGATGCGGACGTTTGTGCGGATCGTCGATAGCGGCAGTCTCTCAGCGGCCGCCCGGCAGCTCGGTACAACCCAGCCCACGATCAGCCGCCGCTTGAATACCCTGGAGAAGCTGCTCGGAACCAAGCTGATTCTGCGCAGTACCCACGGTCGGAAGCTGACTGACGATGGCGAACGTTGCTACGTCCACGCCAGAACGCTGATCGAACAGTGGTCTGAGCTGGAAGACGGCCTGCGGGGGGCGGGGGATGAGCCGACGGGGCGCCTGCGGGTGCGCGCTCCCCATGCCTTTGGCCAGGATCAGATGATCCGGCCACTGAGCCGCTATCTGCAGCGCTATCCTGAGGTGTCCATTGACTGGATGTTGAACGACCACTCGCCCGATTTTATCGCCGATAACATCGACTGCGCGATCCATGTGGGCAGCGTGACGGACCCGTCGGTGATCGCCGTGCTGTTGGCGGAGATGCCGCGTATTGTGGTTGCGGCATCGGGATTACTCGAGCAATCCCCGACCATAGAACGGGTGCAGGATCTGGAGCGGCTTCCCTGGGTTGCCTTGAGCACCTATTACCGCAACGAAGTGACCTTGGTCGATCGGCGTGCTGATCGCTCACAGCAACTCAACATCCTGCCCCGGTTCAGTACCGACAGCCTCTATGCCCTGCGCCAGAGTGTGCTCGAAGGGCTGGGGGTCGCGATAGTGTCTACATGGATTGTACAGGAAGATCTGAAGGCTGGGCGTCTTGTCCGTATCCAGCCACAGTGGTGTGCGCATCCCCTGCCCATTTATCTGCTGTATCCCTACGCCGCCTATTACCCGGCCCGGCTGCGCACCTTTGTCGACCTGATGCGCGAGGTCATGCCAACGATGGCGGGTACACGCCCGCCGGGTGTATAGATTGACTGTAGTGGACGATATCAGTCTGCATTGCAGTGCCTTGCTGACCTGTTCCACAGCCTCGATTCTGTTGTATGAGTTGGTATTCTCGACTACCAGGCACCCGAGATAATCCTGAAAAACCACTTCGCGACGATCGGATACCTGGATGCGAAACTCCAGTAGAAGTTTCGCAGTATTCGTATCGCCCGGTTCCTTGTAGCGAGCATTCTATAGTCGAAGTCAGTAAACAGGAGTGTCCGCCTTGCGCGTGATGCAAGGCGTCGTTCGACGGTCAGATCAGCATTGAGCAATGCATTCGCGAGTGTAATTCCATCCCAGATAGCAAGGTTGAGTCCCTGGCCGCCAACCGGCGATTGCACATGTGCTGAATCCCCAATCAACCACACTCTCCCCAGCCGTGGTTTCGACACGCGCCGCAGCGATACCTGGAATTCACGCTCATACCGGAGTTCTGCATCTGCGAACCTTTTCTTGAGTTCGCTGGCTGCGCCCTTCGCATTCAGGATGCCCTGTACGGCACCATGAGACGGTTGGGATAAAAACAGCCCGACGCCGTCGCGATGCAGGAACAGTTGAGCCTGCACTTGGCGAGGCCATAGCGATGTGGCTATTTCTGCGACAGACCATGGTCCTGGATAGTCCCGTCCGGGGAACGGCAGGTTCAGTATTCTTCGGGTATCACTGTGCGCGCCATCTGCACCAATCAGCCAGTCTGTCTCATACTGTTCTGTCCGGGGTTCGTCATTGTGCTTCAGAGTAGCCTGTACATGCTCCCTGGATTGATGAAACTCAACCAAGGTTATCCCGTATTCCACCTCCACACCGTATGCGACAAGTGCTTTCTCCATGTCGCATTCGAGCTGCCATTGAGGATAGAGGTGGGCCGGGGCTCTGCCAGATATCTCTGGTACCGGAACATTTGCAATCAGTGCTTCGTCATCGTGGAAGACAAAGTTGCGCATCGGAGTCGCAGCCGCCAGTACGGAAGAAGTGATTCCAAACCGGTGGAGTTGATTCCATACTCCTTGTGCCACTCCTGTGGCCTTTCCTGTCATTGATCGATGTTTTCTCTTATCGATGATACGAACATTGGCGCCTGCCTGTGCATATACAAGCGCAAAGGCAAGACCGCTGGCTCCGGCGCCGACTACAAGAGTACTGGGTGGTACAGGATTCAATGGTTTTCAGTCCTTCCGCGGCCATTAAATGGCAAAGTGCCTCGAAACTGTGATGCGTGGATGCAAGTAATAAACGCAATTTCTTCACACAGTGGCCAACTTTCCTCACCTTGTTTCCAGAATGAGATAATGTTCCCAAGAATACGCCGGAAGGGCCACAGCGTCGAGGCCGCAGGCGAATGGGCAGACAGGAACAGCCTATGAAAACCCTGCGTCCGGAGAAACTTTCGTGGAATCTGATAATCCGGGCAGGAATCAGGCCCGGTTATCGTTTTTCCTGATGCCAGAATAGAGGGAGGGGGCTGGCTCGGTGTTTAAACAGCTCGGGGAGGGAGAAGACGGCCGACGTCTGCCGGCCGTCATTTGGTAGCCAAGTGGTTCAAGCGCTCTCGGCCAGCGCTTCAGGTTCACCATTGTCTGCAGCTTCCCCGACCTCGTCAGATACCGAAGAACGGATCAGGTAGTCAAAGGCCCCCAGAGCCGCCGTAGCGCCCGCACCCATGGAGATCACAATCTGCTTGTAGGGCACGGTGGTGGCGTCGCCGGCGGCGTAGACGCCCGGCATGGAGGTGGCGCCGCGTTCGTCGATGGCGATTTCGCCGATGCGGTTCATCTCCAGGCTGCTGTGCTCCAGGAACTCGGTGTTGGGCACCAGGCCGATCTGCACGAAGACGCCCGCCAGTTCCAGTTGTTTGCTGTCGCCGGTCTCGCGATCGGTGTAGGTGAGGCCGTTGACCTTGTTGCCGTCGCCGGTGATTTCCGTTGTCTGGGCGTTGACGATGATATCGATGTTGTCCATCGAGCGCGCCTTACGCACCAGTACTTCGTCGGCGCGCAGCGTGTCGGCGAATTCCAGCACGGTGACATGCTTGACGATGCCCGCCAGGTCGATGGCCGCCTCGATACCCGAGTTACCGCCGCCGATCACAGCCACATCCCTGCCCTTGAAGAAGGGGCCGTCGCAGTGGGGGCAGTAGGCCACACCTTTGGTGCGGTATTCCTCTTCACCGGGCACACCCAGCGGGCGCCAGCGGGCGCCGGTGGCCAGCACCACGGAGCGGCCGGACAGGTTGGCACCGCTCTCCAGGTCCAGTTTTACCAGGCCGTCGCGGCTGAGGCCGGCGGCGCGCTGGTCGGTGATGATGTCCACACCGTATTCCTTGACGTGCTGTTCCAGGCTCGCGGACAGTTTCGGGCCCTCGGTGTAGGGGACGGAGATAAAGTTCTCGATACCCACGGTGTCCATCACCTGGCCGCCGAAGCGCTCGGCGACCAGGCCGGTGCGAATGCCCTTGCGCGCGGCGTAGATGGCGGCCGCGGCGCCGGCGGGGCCGCCGCCCACAACCAGTACATCGTACGGGTCCTTTTCACTCAGTTCGGCGGCCTTGCGTTCGGCGGCGCCGGTGTCGAGCCTGCCTACGATTTCCTCGAGCGTCATGCGGCCCTGGCCGAAGTGTTCGCCGTTCAGGTAGACGGAGGGTACCGCCATCACGTTGAGCGATTCCACTTCGTCCTGGAAGAGGGCGCCGTCGATCATCTCGTGGGTGATCTTCGGGTTCAGGGTCGCCATCAGGTTCAGGGCCTGGACCACGTCCGGGCAGTTCTGGCACGACAGCGAGATATAGGTCTCGAAATGGAATTCGCCGTCCAGGTTGCGCACCTGTTCGAGGACTTCCGGATCGGCCTTGGACGGATGGCCGCCGGCCTGCAGCAGGGCCAGTACCAGCGAGGTGAATTCATGGCCCAGGGGAATGCCGGCGAAGCTGACACGCGGCGCTTCACCGACAGGGCCGATGGCCATGCTCGGGGTGCGTCCGGCATCGCCCTTGCTGGCCCGGATCTTGTCGGAGAGGCCGACGATCTCGAAGGCGAGCTCTTCCAGTTCGGCGGATTTGGGGCTGTCGTCACCGGACACAAGAATCTCGATCGGATCTTTGATATTGCGCAGATAGATGTCCAGTTGCTGTTTCAGGTTTGCATCCAACATCGTTGTGTCCTGTTTCCGGTTTGGGTTGAGAAGGCTCTGAAG
The DNA here is from genome assembly GCF_026183675.1 of Microbulbifer halophilus. Classification (GTDB taxonomy): domain Bacteria; phylum Pseudomonadota; class Gammaproteobacteria; order Pseudomonadales; family Cellvibrionaceae; genus Microbulbifer; species Microbulbifer halophilus. The sequence goes on along the minus strand of NZ_JAPIVK010000031.1, from coordinate 10,439 downwards.
AAATTCCCTGATGGCTCGGGAAACTTGTTCAGGGGCTCCCTAAAAAGGCCCACCTGGCGGTGGGCAATGGGGATGGCAGTCCCGGTTGAGGTCTTGGCGGGCCTGCGGCCCGCGTGCCGAGCTGGAGCTCGGCGTTCCCAGCGGGGAAGCGGCTGGAAGCCGTCTTCCCCGGCCCCTCCAGGGAGAGGGGAGTAAGAAGGTTCAGATCTTGCCGACCAGGTCCAGGGACGGCGCCAGGGTTTCCTCGCCTTCTTTCCACTTGGCCGGGCATACTTCACCTGGGTGGGCGGCGACGTACTGGGCGGCCTTGATCTTGCGCAGCAGTTCCTGGGCATCGCGGCCGATACCGCCGGCGGTGATCTCGACGATCTGGATCTTGCCTTCCGGATCGATGACGAAGGTGCCGCGGTCGGCGATGCCTTCTTCCTCGATCATCACGCCAAAGTTGCGGGTGATGGTGCCGGTCGGGTCGCCGATCATCGGGTACTGGATCTTGCCGATGGTCTCTGAAGAGTCGTGCCACGCCTTGTGGGTGAAGTGGGTGTCGGTGGAGACGGAGTAGATTTCCACACCGAGTTTCTTGAACTCTTCATAGTTGTCGGCCAGGTCGCCCAGCTCGGTGGGGCAGACGAAGGTAAAGTCGGCCGGATAGAAGAAGAACACCGCCCACTTGCCTTTGACATCCGCATCGCTGATGTCGAAGAAGTCGCCGGCCTGGTAGGCCTTGGCGTTGAAGGGCTTCAGTTCGGATTCGATGTAGCGAGACATAGTTTGCTCCTCGTTCGCTGTGTGTTTGCGTATCAAGTTGTCTGGAACGCGAGTAATACTATGGCCCAATGTTTATTGATTAAAATAATCTATTTCAATAATGGTAATAGCTTGTAGTGATTGATTGCTTTTTATCCATAGGTTCCATTGCAAATTGACTACAGGAATGCCCAATTGCAGATTCCAGCGCCATTGGGGATACTCCGCGGACAACTGACCACTGCGTCGCTTCCATACAGATGACCGGGCGGCGGATAGTGATTCCCAATACGGGCGGACGGGGCCATAGGATGCGCTTGATACGATTACTGAAGAACGACCTGGCGCGGGAGGCGGCCGACTGGGTGGAGGATGGCCTGATCAGCGAGCCCCAGGCGGAGCAGATCTGCCGGCGCTATGAGGTGGACTACCACCGCGCCAAAAACCGCTCCTTCGGTTACAACGTGCTGGTGGGGCTGGGCTACCTGTTTATCGGCCTCGCCATCATCACGCTGCTGGGAGCCAACTGGGACGAGATTCCCCGCGCCCTGCGCATGGTGGGGCTGATTGCGCTGACCGTGACCACCCAGGCACTGGCGTTGCGCCGCTACGCCGGTGGCGATGAGAGCGGCGGGGTGGGGCTCTTCCTGCTCGGCAACCTCTTCTACGGTGCCTCGATCATCCTGATTGCGCAGATCTACCATCTCGGCGAACACATGCCGGACGGCGTCTTCTGGTGGGCGCTGGGCTGCCTGCCGTTCGCACTGTTGACGCGCAGTCCCTGGCTGGCATTGCAGGCCAATATCCTCGCACTGGTCTGGTTTTTCCTGCAGGTTTCACTCGGCTTTTACCCGGTTCTGTTCCCGCTGTTTGTGTTTGCCTCCCTGTTTGTGCTCTGGGGTGGGCGCCAGAGCATCGTCCTGCTGCTGGTGGCGATCGCCAGTGTCGGCTTCTGGGTGGAGTATTCACTGGCCGCGCTGTGGCGAGACGACGGGGACTTCTTCCTGTTCGATTTCCACGCGGAGAATCTCGCCGTGGCCGCCGGGCTCTTTGTGCTGCTGTTTGCCTTCGGCCAGTGGCTGGGTGAGCGCGCCTCCGCCACGGCGAAGGACTACGCGGCGGTCATTTCTGTCTGGTGCCTGCGCTTTGCGCTGGTGCTGATGCTGGTAATGAGCTTCGACAACCCCTGGGAGGGGCTGCTGGAAGCGGACTGGAATCATCTCCTGTCCATGTGGCTGATGCTGGCGCTGTTCGCGGCGCTTACCCTGTGGCTGGGGTGGCGATCGGGGCGCCTGCGATCCACCGCAGTGCTGTTGGCGGGGCTCTGGGGGCTGTTGCTGGCCGTCAGCCTGTCGCGCAATCCGGAGCACGCGGTTCACTTCCAGGTAGTCACCAATTTCGCGCTGATCGGCAGCGGTGTCTGGCTGATCGTGCGCGGGATTCACAGCGGGATTTCCCACTACTTCTTTCTCGGCGTGTCGGCCATCCTGATCACTGCCTTCCTGCGCTATATCGACCTGATCGGCGACTATCTGGGCGGGGCCCTGATCTTTACCGTTTTTGCCATCGTGTTGCTGGGGGCGGCAAAGTACTGGAAGCGCCATCAGGCGCGGGAGGAAGCCCGATGAAAGGGATGATGAAAAGGATCCTGAAGCCCGGCCTGGCGGTGGCCATCGCCTTCCAGTTCCTGATCCTCACCGGCATGTACGTCGCCGCGCAGATGCCGCTGTGGAGCGGCGAGGAAATTCACCTGAAGACAATTCCGGTAGACCCGCGCTCGCTGTTCCGCGGCAACTACGCGCGGCTCGAGTACGAGATTTCACAGGTCTCCGCGGAACATTTTCCGGAGGGCGCCAGTCTGCGCCGGGGGGAAGTGGTCTATATCTCGCTCGAGCCGGGCCGCGAGGGGCTCCACGAACTGGCCGGCGCCGGCCTGGAAAAGCCGGATGAGGGACTTTTCCTGCGCGGCAGGGTCACCGGCTCCTGGCTCGGCGGCGCGCGGGATAATTACCACATCGACTACGGCATAGAGGCATTTTTTGCCCCGAAAGAGAAGGCGCTGGAGCTGGAGAGCGACCTGCGCAACGGCGGTGTGGCGGAAGTGATGGTCTCCGGCGGCGGCCGCGCGCGGCTTAAAGATGTGATCCCCGCGGGAGCTGAGTGAATGGCCGGGGCGAGAGACGATCACCTGAGTGACAATTTTCTGGGGGAGCCGGTTCCGCTGGCGATCGGGAGACTGGTATGAGTTACCCCGGCCTGAAAAGCGCGGATGCTTTCGGCCTGGCGATGGCCATCCAGCTGGTCACTTTCATCATCGCTGCGGCCTGCCTGTATTTCGGTGAGGTGGCAGTGTCCTGGTGGGACACAGGTGCCGCCTTATCGCTGGCTCTGGGCCTGCTCGGCGCGTTGTTGAGCTACGCCCTGATACTCGGGCTGACACGCTCGCCAACCACCATCGGTGTACAGTTGCGCGCCCTCTGCGGCGCGCTGCATCCTTTCTTCAGGGGCTTTTCCTGGTTTCAGATAACGACCGCGGCGCTGGCCGCCGGTTTCTGCGAGGAGCTGTTGTTCCGCGGCTTTGTGCAGCCCTGGCTGCAGGGCGTCAGTTCACCGGCCATTGCGATTCTGGTGACAGCCGTGGCCTTCGGCCTGCTGCACTACGGGTCCTTTGTCTATTTCGCTATTGCCACCGGCATCGGCGTGGTGCTGGGTGCGACCTACTGGCTCAGCCACAGCCTGTTGCTGGTGATTACCTGGCACGCAGTCTACGACCTGATCGCCATTGCCGCCCTGGCCAGGTTCCCGCGTTCGCTGGGTATCCCGGTATCGGAGGAATCGGTGAAGTGACCCGTTTGGCTCGTTGGACTTCGCTGCGCTCACCCCAAGAAGTCCAACAGGATAGGGGCACGGCGATCGGCGGAGTACCGCGTCACAGCAGCCCCAGGAGGCCCAGCAGAACCATCATCACCAGCAGCCCGGTGAATACAAACGCGAGCACCGCCAGCAGTCCGTCGTGGGTCACCAGCGCCAGGCCGAAGGCGGTCAGGGCCAGTCCGGCGGTGGTGGCGGAGAAGGGGATGATTTCCATTGCCGGCAGCGCCAGCGCAATGACTGCACAGATTGCGGCGATCACATAGGTACCGGTGCGTCGTACCAGGAAAGTCAGCCGCGGCCGCAGCCAGCGGTCGATAAACCGGGCCGGCCCGTACAGCCAGTCCAGCGCCTTGAGCAATTTCCTTTCCGGGACGGAGCGCTTCAGCATCCACTGCGGCAGCCAGAAGTGTTGCCGGCCCAGGAGTAGTTGCACCGCCACCAGCAGTACCAGTATCGCCATTAGCGTGGGTACGCCGGGAATACCGGAAAGTGGCGAGAAGAGGATAATCCCCACCAGTAGCAACAGCGGGGCAAAGGAGCGCTGTCCCACCTCCCGCACCACCAGGTCCAGTGAAACCCGCTGCCGGCGTTTGGCCGTTTTGGCGATATGTTCCAGCAACTGGCTGAGGCTGGTGAACTCCGGGGACATAGTACGGACCTTTCGCATCAAGCTTGGGGTTTCTCAACCGGGCGGCATCCGGGAGCTTGGCACTCTTTCCTGTTTCTGCCAATACAGCCCGATGGGCGTTCCAGTGGGAACCTTTTCCCCGGTCGCTGCGTGTCAGTCAGTGCAAATGTTCAATTATCCTGATAATACACGCGATAGGAGTCAGATTATGGAAATGCAAGGCAAATTGCTTTCAGCGCTGTTGGTTTCTGCAGCCATGGGTACCGCGTCAGTGCCGGTAGCAGCACAGGCATCCGCTGGTGCGGAAGGATCGGCCAGTGCCGATGCCAGCGTGCGAGCCGGTGAAAAGGCCGATGTTTCGGCCGGCGGTGAGCTGGATGTGCGCATGAGCGTGGTGAGCGAAAGCGAGGATGCCGATAGCGGAATCGACTCGCTGTCCCTGCCCGCCGAGGCCGCCGAAGAGGCCGAAGCCAATGCTGCGTTTGGTCTGCAGACTGCCAATGACGCCCGCCAGCGCGGCGAGGCGGGTGCCGAGGCTGCGGTGGATTCCGCCGATGCGGTAGCTGATGCGGCTGTCGATGCCGCCGATACTACTGCCGATACGGCCCGGGATGCTGCGACCACCGCCGCTGAAACCGCAGTCGATGCCGCCGACACGGCCCGGGACGCCGCGGCCTCCGCCGCTGAAACCGCAGCGGATGTTGCCGGTGAGGCAGCCGATAACTCTGCCGATGCCGCGGCGGAAGCTGCGGTAGAAGCCGCAGTTGGCGGCGATATCTGAGTGCCCGATGGCAGGTGGCCCTTTCGGGGCCATCTGTCAGTGGAGTCAGCGCGCTTCACTGCACAGGCGTGCGGAGCCGGGGGCGCAGTCGCCGAGACATTTCACTTCGCCTTGCCTGTCTGCCTCAGCGCCGCCTTCCGGCTTTTGCGAGCACCAGATTTTGCCCAGGTAGTCCTCGGCACAGTAGCCGACACCGCAGACCACGTTGCCGGTCCTGTCTTTAACCGCGCCGCCGCCGGCGTTGGCGCAATAGATTTTGCCGTACCTGTCCCTGGCACATTGGCCCTTGCCGCAGCGGACATGGCCCTCGCTGTCCTTCCGGCAATCGGCGGCAGCACCGGTAGAGAGCAGGGCACCGGTAAGGAGGAGAATTGCAGGACGTTTCATTTCGGGCCTCCTATGGCAGGGTGAAAGGATCTCAGCGGGTGCGTAGGGGGCGCCGTGTGCACGACGCGTTTTAAAAGGCGTTTTTACTTCAATCGTTTCACCCGCATACTCCGCGCCCCGCCCTCTTTCTTCATCATGAAAGAGCCGAACAGTGCCCGTTCCACCATCACCGTATCGCCTTCGTTCCAGTTGACCCGGGTGCTGTCGTTCTGGCGCCACACCTGGCCGTTGTCCAGTGTGATCACCAGCTTGCCGTAGGCGGCCTCCCGAATGCGATCGACTGTCGCCTTGATGGAATCCGGCGCTTCCTCGGCAATACGCTTCTGTTCGCGGCCGAAATCCTCCTCCGCGCGCTCATCCAGGGAGCGGCTCAGTGCGTCGTAGCAGGCGAGGCGCTCACTGTCCTTTTCGAGGCTGGCGCAGCCCTTGAGCTGGTTGGTGATGGAATCGGCGCCGGAACCACTGGCCGCCAGCAGTAGGGCGATAAGGGTAAGAGTTCGCATAATGTCAGTCTGGCTAGTTGGGTTAGGTGGATTCTGCCGGATGGATGGGAAATCCTCAAACGGAAACGTGCCGATTGTCACATTCTGATCAGAACCGGCATGGAACAATGACCGGTACCTAATAACCATAAATCCATACTGTCAGGGGTTGAAAAATGAAGAAACTCGTTATTCCCGCAATCGTCATCGCTGCCATCGGCGGCTACTTCTATTACCAGAATATGGAGCCCACCGCTCCCGAGGCGGAAATCGCCAGTGAAGTCGATACGGCCGTAGAGGAGGCCGGTGGCAAAACGGAAGAGGTTGCCGGGGAAGCCGGAGAGGAAGGCGTGGTTGCCAGCAACGAGATGGCGGAAACCGAGGGCGACGTATTCGCCGATGCCCCCGAGCATATGATGGATACGGCCGAGGAATCCGCGGACGCCGCCGAAGCGGCAGTGGATACCGCTGCCGAAGAGACCGAAGAAGCCGCGGAAGAGGTCATGGACGAGATGCCGGAAGGGGAAAGCGATAACGCCGACGAGTAATCCTTCCAGTTGGGGATGCCCCGGCGAAGCCCGGGTATCCCATCACTTATCGCCAACCTTTACCACTCCCTATCCCTGTGCATTAAACTGCCTGCCACTCACGCCCCTGCTGTCATCCCCCATCAGGTACAGATAGGTCGGCATGATATCTTTCGGCGTGGTTACGGTGTTCGGGTTCTCGGCCGGGTAGGCGGCCGCGCGCATATTGGTGCGGGTGGCACCCGGGTTGATGCTGTTGGCGCGCACTTCGGAGACGCCATCCAGTTCATCGGCCAGTACCTGCATCAGGCCCTCGGTGGCGAACTTCGATACCGAGTAGGCGCCCCAGTAGGCGCGGCCTTTCAGGCCCACACCGGAACCGGTAAAAACGATCGAGCCGGCTTGCGATTTTTCCAGCAGCGGCAGCAGCGTTTTGGTGAGGCCGAAGGCGGCGTTCACGTTCACCTGCATTACCTGTTCCCAAGTGCCGAAATGATAGTTGGCGATGGGGGTGCGCTGACCCAGCAGGCCGGCGTTGTGCAGCAATCCGTCCAGGCGGCCGAATTCCTGTTCCACCGCCTCGGCAAATTGCTCGAAGGTTTCGCTGCGCGCATCGCTCAGGTCCATCGGGAAGATCGCCGGCTGCGGGCCGCCGGCTTTCTCGATTTCGTCGTAGACCACTTCCAGCTTGGGCGTCGTGCGGCCCAGCAGGATCACTGTGGCACCGTGGGCGGCGAAGGTTTTCGCGGCCACGCGACCGATGCCGTCGCCGGCACCGGTGACCAGGATGACCTTGTCTTTCAGCAGGTCCCTGGGAGCTTTGTAGTCGCCGATAAATTCAGACATACAGATTCCGGAGCTTGTCGTATCAAGTAGGTTGGTCGTGGCCAATGGCCGTTGTTAAAGCCGGTTTAAACTTCTCAGTAAGCTGGCCTCAGTGCCGGGCCGGGAGGGATACCCTTTTCCGGCTTTGTGCGAGATTCTAAGTGGGTTCTTGCGGGGTTTCCCCGAGTCCCGTCCCCAGATACTCCCTTTCCAGCAGCGGCCAGATTTCCTCCGCCGAATCCACCAGGTGGTCGGCGCCCCAGTTGGCGGGATCGTCGCCCTCGTCGATATAGCCGTAGCGGCAGGCGATGGTGGGCGTGCCCGCGTTGCGGCCGGCGGCGATATCCCGCTCGTGATCGCCCACATAGACGGCATCCTGCGGCCGGCAGCCGATCTGGCTGCAGGCCAGCAGCACCGCTTCCGGGTCGGGTTTGCGCTTGCTGACGTGATCCGGGCAGATGACGGCGCCGGGCGCGGGCAGGCGGGTGAAGGCCTGCATCAGTGGCACCGTGTAGGCTTCCGGTTTGTTGGTGACAATCCCCCAGGCGATTTCCTCGGCCGCCAGCCTGTCGAGCAGGCTTTCGATACCGGGGAAGGGCACGGTCTTTTCCGCCAGGTGGGCCAGGTAGAGATCCAGCAGCCGCTGGCGCAGGCCTTCGAAGGCGGGGTCATTTTCGTCTTTGCCGAAGCCCAGGGTCACCAGGGCGCGGGTGCCGTTGGAGACCGCCGAGCGAATGGTGGCGTCCGGAAGTGGCGGCAGTTGTTCCTGTTCGCGCAGCTGGTTGAGCACAACGATAAAGTCCGGGGCGGTATCGAAGAGGGTGCCGTCGAGGTCGAAGAGTACTGCTTTCATGGAGGGGCCAGGTTATTCAGGTTTGCTCGCGTGCATCAGGTAGTTGACGTCCACATCCCGCGGGTCCAGCTTGTAGCGGCGCGTCAGCGGGTTGTAGGTCATGCCGGTGATATCTCGCGTTTCCAGCTCCGCTTCGCGCAGCCAGGCGCCCATTTCGGACGGGCGGATAAACTTGCCGTATTCGTGGGTGCCCTTGGGCAGCAGGCGCAGTAGATACTCGGCGCCCACCACGGCGAACAGCCAGCCCTTGGGAGTGCGGTTGATAGTGGAGAAAAACACCTGGCCGCCGGGCCTGGCCAGTGCGGCGCAGGCGCGGATCACCGAGGCCGGGTCGGGTACATGCTCGAGCATTTCCAGGCAGGTGACGATATCGAAACTGCCCGGCTGTTCCGCCGCCAGTTCCTCCACCTGTACGCGCCGGTAATCCACTTTGACGCCGCTCTCCAGTGCGTGCAGCTTGGCCACCTTTAGCGGCGCCTCGCCCATATCGATACCGGTCACCTCGGCGCCGCGCTGGGCCATGGCCTCGGCCAGGATACCGCCGCCGCAGCCCACGTCCAGCAACTTCCTGCCGGCCACCGGCGCGCGCTGGTCGATATAGTTGGCGCGCAGCGGGTTGATCTCATGCAGCGGCTTGAACTCGCCCTCGCGATCCCACCAGCGGCTGGCGAGCTGTTCGAATTTGGCGATTTCTGCCGGGTCTACGTTGGTCGTCAAGTTTTCGTCTCTTCGTTCAGGTTCTGCTCTCGTAAGCGGGCTTTGGGGCGCCACTGCTGCCGGCGCCTTCGCATCTGGTTTCAGTATTCTTTTCGAGCCCCGATTCCCGATCAGGATTCGCCGGCGATTCTAGCACGCCACTGGTGCGCCCGCTGGATCACTTCCCGCTCGTTCAGCGTCTGCAATTGGCGCTTTTTCAGCAGTTGCCGGCCGGCCACCCAGACGTCGCTGACGTTGTGACCGCAGGCGGTATAGATAAGTTGCGAGAGCGGGTCGTGCAGTGGTTGCTGTTCCAGGCCGCCCAGGTCCACGGCCGCCAGGTCGGCGCTCTTGCCGGTTTCCAGGCTGCCGGTGACCTGGTCGATACCCAGCGCCCGGGCGCCGTTGATGGTGGCCATGGCCAGGGCGGTGTGGGCGGGCAGGGCGTCGGCGTCGCCGCTGACGGCCTTGGCCAGCAGGGCGGCGGTGCTGGCCTCTGCCAGCAGGTCGAGGCCGTTGTTGCTGGCGGCGCCGTCGGTGCCGAGTGCCACATTGATGCCGGCGTCCAGCAGTTGCGCGGCGGGGCAGAAGCCGGAGGCCAGTTTGAGGTTGGATTTCGGGCAGTGGGAGACGCTGGCGCCGCCGGTCTGCAGCAGTTCGATATCCCGGTCGTTGACCGCGGTCATGTGCACGCAGAGGGTCTGCGGGCCCAGCAGGCCCAGGCGCTGCAGGCGTTCGATGGGGCGCTCGCCGGTCTCCGACAACGCGCGCTCCACTTCGCCGGCGGTCTCGTGCAGGTGCATCTGTACCGGGATCTGGGCCTCGGCGGCGTAGACGGCGATCTTGCGCAGGGTCTCGTCGCCCACCGTGTAGGGCGCGTGGGGGGCGAAGACCACGCCGATGCGCTCGCTGGACTTGTAGTCGTCCCGCAGTGCCAGGCCTTTCTGCAGGGCGTCTTCGCCGTTGCGGCTCCAGGGGGTGGGGAAGTCGAGTACAGGGAAGGCGATCTGTGCGCGCACGCCGGTTTCACGCGCCACCAGCGCTGTGGCTTCCGGGAAGAAGTACTGGTCGGAGAAGGTGGTGGTGCCGGAGCGGAGCATTTCGGCAATCGCCAGCCGACCGCCGTCGGCGGCGAATTCCGGGTTTACCCACTGCTGTTCCGCCGGCCAGATATGGTTTTCCAGCCAGTCCATCAGCGGCCGGTCGTCGGCGAAGCCCCGCAGCAGGGCCATGGCAGCGTGGTTGTGGGTATTGATCAGGCCCGGGATCAGGGCGTGGCGGTCCAGGTGGATCTCCTCCCGCGCCTGGTAGCGCGCTGCGGCTTCGGCGGAAGGCAGTAGGGCGAGGATCTTGCCCTGGTCGATCGCCAGCGAACAGTTTTCGTACACCTTCTGTTCGGGTACGACGGGGATGATCCAGCGGGCGTGTATCAGTGTGTCGATCATAAGGGATAGGGTGTTGTGTTTGCGGATTGGTGGATGATACCAGCCCTGGCGCTCGGTGCCCGTAAGCTGATTCGGTGGCGGCCCCGATGCCGGTAGCCATTTGCGGGACACGCCGTGAATCCATCCCTGGAGGCTTGTTCGCGAGGTGGCCCGGCCGCTCCAGGTATTCACGGCGCCTTCGGCCCCTCTCGCAG
>NZ_JAPIVK010000030.1 GCF_026183675.1 Microbulbifer halophilus | reverse complement strand
TTGCTCGCTGCATGAGGGAATTGCAGTTATTACTTGAAACCAAGCTTATCTGACTGGCTCCTATTAACCTTGCGTAAGCTTCATATGCCAAAAGAGACACTGGAAACATGTCATTGGCGAACAGTATGTGCTTATTAAATCGCTCAATAAAATCAAGACGAACGGCCGTTCCTTTGTAAGTTGGACGACCTAACGTCAGTGAGCAAAGTGTATTCCCATACCAAACAGACAAATCAAAGGCCTTTGGATAGAAAATTTTGTAGCGGCTAGAAAAATTCCAGTTCCAACTCACCACCCTATCTTGCGAAACGTCTATAGATCTAAAAGCAGCAAGTGCTTTATGATCTATAGACTCAAGATCTATTTTTCCAAGAAGTTGTCTCGGCAAATTTCTTGAAGCCATCTCACGTGATTGACGCCCAAGTTCTTCGTACTTACTTATTGTTTCAATGTGCGAAAGCTGCATTTCAATTCCTTTTTGATGCTTTCTGATTGTGGAAGTTAACAAATAGATCAAGGGTTATCTATTTGTGTAATGGCCATTACTCTCTTCCGCTAATCAGCCATAAGTCTCACCCTCTTCACATTCCATTGCCTCAGAGGAAACGCCTACGTAGCGGATTTGCTCATCTTCCATAGAGCTGGAGGCCACACGGATAATTTTTCTATCTTCGTCGTCAGACTCATCAAAATTGGCAGGGTCGAACTTCTTACACTTTTCTAGCTCTAGAATTTCCATCTTCTGATCTTCCAGATACTTCTCAAAGAGAGAGAGCGCTTCTTGCATGCTTGTAGCTGGAACAAATCCAGTGCCAATCATGTACTCCGAACCATCCTCGTTCATTGGGGACAGATCGTCGAGAGAGGCTTTATGGTAAATAAGCCATACCGATACACTTCCATCAGGTGCACTCCTTTTTTACGCCATGGACGGAATACTTCCGTGAGCCACATTTAAACAGATTGGTTTCGTAGCAAAAAGTCAAAAAAATCGACTCTGGCACCATTTATTCTTTCACTTTCGCACCAGAACTATCGGCCATTAACCTATTATCTCGCTAATGCAATAAAATCCAATAGAGAAAACTGATTCGGCCTGCGAGCGCAAAGCCTTGACTGCGCAGAAAGCTGCTTTATGTATTCGACAGAAGACTGATTTGTGATGGTATTGCGCTGTCAGGAAAAGAAGCTGCACTGAACAGCCTGTCGCAAGTGGTTCTGACCAGAACTGATCATGCAACATTAACCTCCACCGTCAATCGCACCTTCCTGGGAAAGGTGCTAATCGGATAAGCGCAGCGACATGCAGAAAAAGCATGGAGCGGCTTTCTGCCTTCGTCTTGCCCATCCTACCCAGCCGTCGCCACTCCGGCGAACGCCGGAGTCCAGAACGGGGCTGGATGTCACCCCTGTAGAAGCGAGTAGCTCGCCGTAAAAGTAAATTCGAAGTTATTCCGGACAGCTTCGTATTGAATTCCTGAAAATCACATTCAGTTCTTCGCGCACCTTTCTTCCCTCAAGAATATCCGGCCTGCCCTGCCCCTTGAATCTCTCCTCGTGGCTTCCCAATTCAGACGCAACAAAGCGATTGATACTCTCGATGCGCTCACCTTTTCCAAGCTCAGGCGTAACCCGCTTTTTCTCCAGCAACGTGGCTATATCCGCTTTTATTTCCTCAGGCGCGACCGCCTCGACAAGCCTGTCGAACTCCACCGGCGGAACGCCCATACCCGCCTGGATATACCGAATAGCCAGCAGCGGCCTCAGAACGTAGAAATACTTCTTGAGCTTTACCCGGGTTTTATCCAGGTGCTCCCGCGCGTTGTTTCTGGCCATATGGCTATAGTGATAGCAGAGCGCAATATCATTCATTGCCCCGGGAGCCAGTTTCCTAAGGCGATCCGCCAGATCGCCTCTATCGATATACCGGATTGGGCTGTTCAACCATTCCAGCAAAGCACCATTGGTGCGTGTAAATAGGTAAAGGGCTTTGCGCAGATCCCATCCGCTGCAGTCGATCTCATCGACTATCGGGTACTCGATCACATCCCTGCGGCTTTCCACATCAAACGACAGATACCACTCTTCCGGACGAACATAGATAAAGCGCACATCATAGTCGGAATCCGGGGATGCAAATCCCCAGGCCCGGCTACCGGATTCGCAGCAGTAAAGGATTTTTACATTGTGCTCCTGCTCGGCCGCCGCCAGCCTCCTGGAAATTTCCTTGCGGACACTCTCTTCTATCAACGCGATCTCCATGGTTTTTCAAATTTGCAGTTAATTTATCAGGAATGATCGCAGTTGGCATTAGCCCGTAGGAGCCTGCTTGCAGGCGAATAGTGGTCGAGTCCTGCCCCAGCCGCTCGCCTGCAAGCAGGCTCCTACAAGAGGAGGGGCTCAACCGGCCATTTTTGCGGCGCGCGCAGCATGCAGCTTTTTATAACTCTCAATCAACCGCAGGTGCTTGTCCAACCCCTCCAACTGCATATTGGTCGGCGTCAGGCCGTGGAAGCGCACACTGCCATCCACGGAGCCGACCACGGCCTCCATGGTCTCCTTGCCGAACATACGCCGGAAATTGGCCAGGTAATCGTCCAGCGCCAGCTCCTCATCCAGCACCACTTCCAATACCGCATTCACCGCCTGGTAAAAGAGCCCGCGCTCCACCGTGTTGTCGTTGTACTGCAGGAACATTTCCACAAGATCCAGCGCCTCTTCGTGCCACTGCAGCGCCAGGCAGATCAGCAGTTTCAGCTCCAGCACCGTCAACTGTCCCCAGACGGTGTTCTCGTCGAATTCGACACCGATCAACGTAATGATGGTCTCGTAATTGTCGATCTGGCTCTCTTCCAGCCGAACCACCAGGTCCTCGAGCTGTGCATCGCTCAGGGAGTGGAGGTTGAGGATATCCTCGCGGTAATCCAGCGCCTTGTTGGTGTTGTCCCAGACCAGATCCTCGGCCGGGTAGACCTCGGAGTAACCCGGCACCAGGATACGGCAGGTGGGCGCGCCCAGGTCTTCGTAGACGGCCACGTACACCTCCTTGCCCAGCGCCTCGAGAGTACCGAACAGGCGGTCCGCCTCGGTCTCGTTGCTATCCGCATGCTCGCCGGAGAAACCCCATTCCACGAACTGGTAATCCGCTTTGGCGCTGAAGAAGCGCCAGGAAACCACGCCGGTGGAATCGATAAAGTGCTCGACATAGTTGTTGGGCTCGGTCACCGCCTCACTACTGAAGGTCGGCGGCGGCACGTCGTTCAGGCCCTCGAAACTGCGGCCCTGCATCAGCTCGGTCAGGCTGCGCTCCAGCGCCACATGGAAGCTGGAGTGCGCGCCGAAGGACGCAAACACACCGCCGGTGCGCGGGTTCATCAGCGTTACGCACATCACCGGGAAGCGCCCGCCCAGGGACGCATCCTTGACCAGGATCGGGAAGCCCTGCTGCTCCAGCGCCGCCACCGCCTCGACGATATCCGGGTACTGCGCCAGCACCTCGCGCGGCACATCCGGCAGCGCGATCTCCTGTTCGATAATCTCCTTCTTCACCGCCCGCTCGAAGATTTCCGACAGGCACTGCACCTCGGCCTCGGCCAGCGTATTGCCGGCGCTCATGCCGTTGCTCAGGTACAGGTTCTCTATCAGGTTGGACGGGAAATACACCACCTCGCCGTCCGAGCGGCGCACAAACGGCAGCGAGCAGATACCGCGATCGGCGCGGCCGGAGTTGGTGTCGATCAGGTTGGAACCGCGCAGCTCACCGTCCGGATCGTAGATGGCGCGGGTGTGGTCGTCCAGGATGCCCGCCGGCAGTTCGTCCTCTGACCCCGGCGCAAACCAGCGCTCGTTCGGGTAGTGGACAAAATCGCTGTTGGCGATCTCCTCGCCGAAGTACTGGTCGTTGTAGAAGAAGTTGCAGTTCAGCCGCTCGAGAAACTCCCCCAGCGCCGAACACAGCGCCGCCTCCTTGGTGGCCCCCTTGCCGTTGGTAAAGCACATGGGCGAGGCCGCATCGCGGATATGCAGCGACCACACATGGGGCACGATATTGCGCCAGGAGGCGATCTCGATCTTCATGCCGAGATCCGCCAGCAGGCCGGTCATATTGGCGATGGTCTGCTCCAGCGGCAGATCCTTGCCCTCGATAAAGGTGCGGTGCTCGCTGTCCGGCTGCACCATCAGCAGCGCCTGGGCATCCTCCGCCAGGTTCTCCACCGTCTCGATCTGGAACTCGGGCCCGGTCTGCACCACCTTCTTGACCGTACAGCGATCGATGGAACGCAGAATGCCCTGCCGATCCTTCTCCGAGATATCCTCCGGCAGCTCCACCTGGATCTTGAAGATCTGGTTATAGCGGTTGTCCGGGTCGATAATATTGTTCTGCGACAGTCGGATATTGTGGGTGGGAATATCGCGCGCCTTGCAGTAAACGCGAACAAAGTAGGCCGCACACAGCGCCGAGGACGCCAGGAAGTAATCGAACGGACTGGGCGCCGAACCGTCGCCCTTGTAGCGAATGGGCTGGTCGGTGATGACCGTGAAGTCATCGAACTTGGCTTCGAGGCGGAGGTTATCGAGGAAGTTGACGTTGATTTCCATTGCGGGACTGTCTCGCTGGTGCGGGGCTGGAGGCTGCGGCAAGCCGTAAACTGAGGCGCGCATTATCCAGTTTTAGCCCCACCGCGTCTCCCCATCCATACACCCCAAGCCAGCCTCCCCCTTTCGTCATTCCGGCGAAGGCCGGAATCCAGGGAAAAGCCCCGGAGCGACGAACCCTGACACCGAAGCCCTCCGGTCTCGAACCCGGATGGCCCACCAGTCAGCCCGTAGGACGTGCCAAGCGCAGCGTGCCCATCCCCCTCTAGAAGCTCCGCTTCTGCAACGAAACCATCCTCTCAAACGGCCCCAGCATGCCCTCAAAATCTCCCTCCGGCTCCAACTGCCCCATAGCCACCACAATACTCTCCAACGTAGACAGACTATTGGCGAGCGAAGAGCGACGAATCTGGTAATTGGACCGTAACTCCCCCTCAAAACTGACCCGCGGCAACCGCTGCAGCCTCGGATGGAGGTGCAGCATCTTCTTGGATTTCCGCCAGCTGGCATCAATCACCACCAACCGCTCCAGCGCCCGCGCCTGCACACTGCCGGGCTCCACCTGCTCCACTTCCGGAAGCCAGTCCAGCGACGGATAGAGCAAGGCCGAAGGGGGTTCCAGCAGCCGCTCCAACTCCGCCTCAGACAGACTCTCCGCCACCACCAGCTCACTGTTGTCCAGACACAGATACGCCATACGCCCGGTATTGAACGGGTGCTTCTGTTCCAGCGGGTGCTGTATGATCAGCACCTTGATCCGATTGGCGATGTGGACCAGGGCGCTGCAGTAACAGACCTTCAGTGGGCGCTGGCAAGTGGGGCAGATTTGGCGCGGCATAGATGAGTAACAATCCAGATTTCTTGGCGCACTGGCTCTCGGAGGCGGAAATACCGCTGGCCAATAAATTCTACCGCACGCACAAATTTCGCGGCAAAGCGCGGCGGCATGATCGCTGTGTGGTCATAAGGGATGCGGTGCAACAGATTATTGCCTGTGGTTGTCTGAGACAGGTAGCAGATGCTCAATTGCTGGCGGGGGTGGCTGTGGCGCCGGGCCACCAGGGGCAAGGTGTCGCCCGCCTACTGCTCGAGAGTATGGGGGAGGCTTTTGGCGATCAAACTTTCACCTTTCCCTATGCGCACCTGGTGCCGTTTTATCGGTCTTTGGGGTTTGAGGAGGAGGATACTGACGGGCTTCCGAGTTCGATTGTTGACCGATTCAGTACCTATCGGCGACAGGGGCGCGATATTGTATTGATGCGCTATCGAGTGCGCCGATAATCGAATACCAATCAGAGCTTGCCGCCGCATTTTAAGCGCTCAGCACCCCACCCACCCCCTGCCGCTAGGGTCCAAACACGAACAAAAATTATACAACTAGTGTATTTATAGTCCAACTTCTCACCTCCCCTCCGGAGTGAACACAGCCACAATCCGCTGTAAAATCAGCAGATTACGCGAACAACCCCACTACTAGACTGCCCAAGCTCACAGCGAATAGGCGAAGGCAGCCTCCCAAAAGCAGTATCTGCACAGAATTTAACAGGGCCGGTTGCCCTAAAGAGCAGTAACCCGATGAACGACAAGATCAACCAGGACAGTATCAATAAGGCATTATGGAATGCCTGCGACACCTTCCGCGGCACCATCAGCGCCGACACCTACAAAGACTTTATCCTCACCATGCTGTTCGTGAAGTACATCTCCGATGTGTGGCAGGATCACTATGAAGAATATCTGCAGCAGTATGGCGACGAGCCGGAGCTGATCGAGGAGATGATGAAGAGCGAGCGCTTCGTACTGCCCAAAAGCGCCAGTTTCTACACCCTGTGGGAACACCGCCACGAGCCCGGCAACGGCGAGCGCATCGACCAGGCGCTGCACGCGATCGAGGAGGCCAACGGCACCAAGCTGAAAGACGCCGGCAAGAGCGTGTTCCAGGATATCTCCTTCAACACCGACAGGCTGGGCGAGGAGAAGCAGAAGAACACCATCCTGCGCCACCTGCTGGAGGACTTCGCCAAGCCGGAACTCAACCTCAGGCCCAGCCGCGTCGGCAGCCTGGACGTGATCGGCAACGGCTACGAATACCTGATCAAGAACTTTGCCGCCAGCGGCGGCCAGAAGGCCGGCGAGTTTTACACTCCGCCGGAAGTGTCCGACCTGATCGCCGAACTGCTGGACCCGCAGCCCGGGGAGTCCATCTGCGATCCGGCCTGCGGTTCCGGCTCTCTGCTGATGAAATGCGGGCGCAAGGTGGTGGACAAGCACGGCAGCAAGAAATACGCCCTCTACGGCCAGGAGGCCATCGGCTCCACCTGGTCGCTGGCAAAGATGAACATGTTTCTGCACGGCGAGGACAACCACAAGATCGAGTGGGGCGATACCATCCGCAACCCCAAGCTGCTGGACAAGCACGGCACCCTGATGCTGTTCGATATCGTCACCGCCAATCCACCCTTCTCCCTGGACAAGTGGGGCCACGACGAGGCCAAGAACGACAAGTTCGGCCGCTTCCGCCGCGGCGTGCCGCCGAAGGCCAAGGGTGACTACGCCTTTATCCTACATATGATCGAGACGCTGAAGCCGAAGAGTGGGCGCATGGGCGTGGTGGTGCCCCATGGCGTGCTGTTCCGCGGCAGCAGCGAGGGCAAGATCCGCAAGCAGCTGATCGAGGAGAACCTGCTGGACACGGTGATCGGTCTGCCGGAAAAACTCTTCTACGGCACCGGCATCCCCGCCGCCATCCTGATCTTCAGCCGCAACAAGGCCGACGACTCGATCATGTTTATCGACGCCAGCCGCGAGTTCAAGGCAGGCAAGAACCAGAACCTGCTGACCGGGGACAATATCCGCAAGATAGTGGATACCTACCACGCCGGCGCCGATGTGGACAAGTACGCCTATGTCGCCGATCTCGATGAGGTCCGCGAGAACGACTACAACCTAAATATTCCGCGCTATGTGGATACCTTTGAGGAAGAGGAGGAGATCGATCTGTTGGCGGTACGCGCGGAGCGCGAGCGGCTGAAGGCCCAACTCAACGAGCTGGAAGGCGAAATGGTCAAGTATCTAGAGGAGCTTGGCTATGGTGCCTAAAGGCTGGAAACCTACTCAAATAGGAGAACTTGCTAAGTTTTCTTCTGGCGGAACTCCTAGCAAAAAAAATGATACCTATTGGGGAGGCAATTATCCTTGGATATCGGGAAAAGATCTTAAAGGTCATTACCTTGAAAATAGTGTCGATAAACTGAGTAGCGAAGGTTTTCGCTCAGCTAAAAGAGCACCGAAGGGCTCAAGTTTGATACTTGTGCGCGGAATGACTCTGCTAAAGGACTTTCCTGTTGGCTATGCCACTAGAGAATTAGCATTCAACCAAGACTTAAAGGCATTAGTTCCCAAAAAAGATGTGGATGGCCTCTTCCTTTCTTTTTTATTGGCTGGCGAAAAGCACAGAATCAGGCAGCTTGTAAGTACTGCTGGACATGGTACTGGCCGATTAGATACCGAATCGGTTAAAGAGTACCCCGTAAACCTTCCCCCCACCTGGGAGCAAAAGAAAATCGCCCAAATCCTGTCCACCTGGGACAAGGCGATCACTACCACAGAAAAACTGCTGGTCAACAGCCGGCAGCAGAAAAAGGCGCTGATGCAACAGCTGCTTACCGGCAAGAAGCGCCTAGTGGATGAGAATGGGGTTAGATTTGGTGGGGACTGGAAGATGTACAAGCTTGGCAATCTCTTTAAAGAACGGGTGGAAACCAATCGGGAAGACCTTCCACTGCTATCAATAACTGCTGATGTTGGAGTTATGTATCAGGAAGACACTGGTCGTAAAAACACATCAAATGACGACAAGTCAAAATATCGGCGCATTTGCGTAAATGATATTGGCTACAACACTATGCGGATGTGGCAAGGCCGTTCTAGCTTGTCGGACAAGGAAGGCATTGTAAGTCCTGCTTATACAATCGTAATTCCCGGCGACAAGATAGTGCCTGCGTTTGCTTCTTATTTATTCAAACTACCTGAACTTGTGCATGTATTCTACAGGAATTCTCAAGGCCTAGTTTCCGACACTTGGAATCTTAAATTTAACCACTTCAATAAGATTTCATGGGCCTTCCCCGATCTCTATGAGCAACAGAAAATTGCTAGTGTTCTTTGCAAAGCAGACAAGGAAATCGAAATATTGCAGCAAAAACTGGATTTCCTAAAACAGGAAAAGAAGGCATTGGTGCAGCAGTTGCTAACAGGTAAACGAAGAGTACAAATTTGAACGGACTTAGAGCATGGATGAAATTGTAAGCTTTGATGACGCAATCTCAGACTCCGCGAGATTTTCTAAGCGGCACTTACTCTTAGGCAATGGATTTAGCATTGCCTGCCGCGCAGACATATTCCATTACGCATCACTTTTTGGTCAAGCCGACTTTTCTGCCATCCCTGAAGCCAAGCGAGTATTTGATTCTCTCAATACACAAGACTTCGAGGAAGCTATTAAAGCACTTGAGAATAGCGCCAAAATTATCCCCATCTACACACAAAATGAAATAGAAGGCGGCAATAAAATGGCAGCACATGCCACCGCCTTAAAAGATCTCCTCGTAACGACCATAGCTGGGGCTCACCCAGCATCCCCTAATGATATAGATGAAAATAAATTCTGGTCTTGTCGAAGGTTTCTAAATTATTTCATAGGCTCAGAAGCTCACAATGGCGGATATGTATTTACCTTAAACTATGACCTTCTTTTGTATTGGACTCTCATGAATGAGGGGAATCCATTCGCCGAAGACCAAATAAAATTAAAGAAAAATGACAGTTTTGGAAATGACGAAGACCTTCCAGAATCTGATTATGTTGTATGGCAGGGCGAAACAGCCGCGCATAGCGCAAACATATTTTTCCTTCATGGCGCTCTACATCTTTTTGACTCAGGATCAGAACTTCAGAAATATACCTGGATTCGTAGCGGAGAACGCTTGGTAGATCAAGCGCGAAGAGCGATCAGCGAAAATAAATACCCACTCTTTGTTGCCGAAGGAACAAGCACCCAGAAAAAGAACAAGATTCGCCACAATGCATACCTTTACCAGGGATTCAAAGTACTTACAGCTAATGCCCAAAAAAGTACACATTGCTTTTTCATCTTTGGTCACTCACTAGCCGAAAATGACGATCATATTCTTACCAGGCTGGCAAGGGGGAGGTTTAGAAAGCTCTATGTTGGAATTTTCGGCGACCCAGACAACACCGTTAATAAAACAATAATACAAAGAGCTAAAAATTTAGCCACAATAAGGCACACAAGGTATCCGTTAGAAGTCGCTTTCTTTGACTCAGAAACTGCAAGGGTATGGGATGGGTAACTGGTTTTCTACCAAGAAACAACAATGAACCCGATAAAGGCTATTTCACATGGAATTAGATTTTACATCTGAGATATTTTCTCGTCTCGGCGAGATCGTAAAGGTTGGCGGGCTGTACGAGAAAAGAACGGGCGATAGCGAAGCCTATAAGAACTTTATCGAGCGCTTTCCTGCTTCTGAAATCAGCAGCTTGACTCTCGATCAATACTGCATGGGCAAGGATTCCATGCAGGGCAACTTCTGCTGGTGGCTGGAGCGGGGTCTGGAAAAGACTCTGGGCCGCTATTCCCCCGGCACCGCCCGCGGCCACATCCTGTACAAAGACAAGAATGGCAGCATCTTTACCCACCGCAGCTTGAAGCACCTGGGACCGGAAGGCGCACTTAGGTACACGTTGAAGCTACACAGCGTTATTGCCAACGCAGATGCCAAGGGCGATTACAGCTGGCTCGACAACAGAGACGAAATTTTCTCCAAGGCAAACGTCGAGCCACTGCACATCATGGGTGCCGGCCGTAAACTGAGAATCTTCGCCGTTTACCACCCGGACGAGGTCATTCCGATTTCCTCCAGCAATCACCTGGGTATCTTCCTGGAAGCTCTGGGTCACCCGAAAGATGGTATCCCCGAGGACAACCAGCCGTTCGCTCGGATGCGCCTGCTGTCTGAATACTACGCACACGCCAAGCAGCATTTCAATCCAAACCTGACGCCGTTCGGGTTTATGGAGGCGCTGTACAGCGAGGAGCTCGGCATCAATCCCGGCAACGACGCGGTAAAGTCGAGCAAAAGCAGTGAGGATGTGGAAGAAACAGTAGCGGTCAGTCACACGCCGCTTAACCAGGTCCTCTGTGGCCCGCCCGGTACCGGAAAGACCTACAGCACCACCAACTTGGCAGTAAAAATTGCCGATCCCGAATGGTACCAGAAACAGTCCGATGAGCAGGATGGCATTCTTTCCCACAGCGCGCTTAAGCAGCGTTACGACCAACTTGTTGGGGAAAAGCGCATCGTCTTTACCACCTTCCATCAGAGCTTCTCATATGAAGACTTCATTGAAGGCATTCGAGCGGACACAGAAGAAGACGACAATAACATCCGTTACAAAGTAGAGAGTGGTGTTTTCAAGAAGATCTGCACTGATGCAGACCGTTCAATAAATTCTGGAGACACTATCGGGCTGGCAACCGCGCCCACAATTTGGAAAATTTCCATTGGGCGTCGACACGAGGTCGAGATGCGTGAGCGCTATTTCAACAATGGCGAGGCGCGGATCGGATGGAACTCCACTGGCGACCTAACAGTTGATTACGAAGATCGTACAGATGATGAACAGGCTTACTGGGATCAACTGAAAAGTAAGAACAGAAGCACCATCCGCAACTTCTCGGAAAGAATGCAAGCGGGTGACGTACTACTGTGTCTGAAAGACGCAGAGACTGTACAAGCCGTTGGAATCGTGACGTCGAATTATTTGTTTGACGATGTCGCAATTCGGGATGGTGAAGTCAAGTATGCACATGTCAGAAATGTAAACTGGATTCTTCGAGATATTAACTTTCATATCCTTCCGTTGAATAGCAATAAACGATTGGTGCAACAGACCGTTTATGAGCTGGACAGGATTAATTGGAACGATCTAAAAGCAGAGCTAAAGGCTCAAGGTTATTCTCTCCCTACAGATGACTTAATCGAGCAGGGCCCAACCATAGATTGTGCACTACGTGAGCGATCACCTCAAGCAGCGGAAAAGCCGAACTACGTCTTGATAATTGATGAGATTAATCGCGGAAATATTTCCAGAATTTTTGGTGAGTTGATTACCTTATTGGAGCCATCCAAGCGCAAAGGCGCGGAGGATGCCAGAGAGGCTATTTTGCCCTATTCAAAGGATGCTTTTTCTGTGCCGTCAAACGTCTATGTAATCGGCACTATGAATACCGCCGATAAATCACTGGCGCAACTGGACTTGGCTCTGCGACGCAGGTTCAGTTTTATCGAGATGGCACCGGAACCAGAGCGCCTCGCTGGCGTTCTAGTACATGGCATTGATTTAGGTGAGATGCTTTCAGTGATCAATCAGCGCATAGAGGTACTGCTGGACCGCGACCACCTGATCGGCCACAGCTATTTTATGCCGCTACTCAAGATGACCAGTGCCGAGGAACGCGAGGCGGGCTTAACGCGCATCTTTAAAAGGCAGATTATACCGCTGTTGCAGGAGTATTTCTTCGACGACTGGCAGCGCATCCGCTGGGTGTTGAATGATCAATCCAAATCCAAGCGGAACCAGTTTATTCACGAGGGCGGAAAAAGGAGCTTGCCCGACCTCTTCCCCAATTTGGATGCGGAGCAGCTCAGTGAGCGGCGCTATACCTTGAACGCCGAGGCATTCGGAATCCCTGAAGCCTATAGCGGAATCCTGGCCGGCACGCGCGCCACCGCGGCAGAAGCTTCGGTGCCGGAAACAGAAGCCGCCGAAGCATGATTCAGGTCCGCGAATACGCCACCCTGAGTAGCCGGTGCGACGGCGCGGCCAGCCTGGATCTGGGCTTTGTCTCGGAGGCCACGTTGAACTGGCTGCTGGAACTGCAGCAAAAGCAACAGAGCGGGCTGCTGAGCGGGAGCGGCCGCAACAGTGTGAAACTCGGGAGTTATGTAGGCTACCTGCAGAGCCCCAATGGCGAGTGCATAGAGATACTGCCCAAGACCCAGCGTCAGCTTCCCTCGCCGGCGCAGGCGCTTGAAAACCGCCGGCTGCTGCGCGAGATGCTGCTGACCAGCTTGCAGCTGAAGTCGCGCGAGGCGGATGCTGCCAGCCTGCAGCGCTTGCGCACACCGCTGCACGAGTGGATTTTTACCCAGTTTCTCGATCAATTGAGCCAGCTGGTGCGCCACGGCTTGCGCTTCGACTACCAGCGGGTGGAAGAGGAGAGCCGCTTTATCCGCGGGCGCCTGGACCAGACGCGGCAGAGCCGCCAGACGCCGGACAGGGCCACCTGGTTTCACATCCAGCACGATATCTACAGTCCGCAGCGCATCGAAAACCGGCTGTTGAAGACCGCGCTGGATGGAGTGCTCAAATTGACGCGCAACCCGGACAACTGGCGGCTCGCCAACGAGCTGGCGCACCAGATGATAGAGATAGCGCCCTGTCACAATCCGCTAGCCGATCTGCCCAAGTGGCAATCGGGCAAGCTGATGCAAACCTATGACGCCGTGAAACCCTGGTGTGCGCTGATCCTGGAAAAGCTTAACCCCAGCTTTCAGCGGGGCCGGCATCGCGGTATCGCGCTGCTGTTCCCGATGGAGCGCCTGTTTGAGAACTATGTGGCGCACTGGCTGAAGCGGCAGCTGGCCCCCTATAGCCGGCTGCGCACCCAGGCTTGCAATAAGCACCTGCTTCGACACAAGCCTGAAGGCGCGCCGCTTGAGCGCGGCTGGTTTCAGCTGAGGCCCGACCTGTTGCTGGAAACATGTTTGCCGGGGTTGGCACCCGTTGCGTCGGTGATGGATAGCAAGTGGAAGCTACTCGACAACAAGCTCGCGAGCAGTGACTCGAAGTACAACCTGAGCCAGGCGGATATGTACCAGCTCTACGCCTACGGCCAGCAGTATATGAATGGCGCCGGGCACATGGCGTTGATTTTCCCCGCGCATGCGGATTTTCAAGCCGCGCTGCCTCGCTTCAGTTTTTCCAAGGATCTGCACCTGTGGGCGCTGCCGTTCGACTTGAAACGGCGGCAGCTGGTTCCAGGAGCATGGCTGGAAAACTTTCCCGGCCTGCGGGCATGTGTTGACCGGGAAGCGGTGTAACCTGTTATAAACTCATGGAAGCGGCCAAACTCACGCGGAGTCTAATTTGCTGAATACAACCCCGGAACGGCTACTGCAAGAGCTGCGGCAACTGGACGAACATCCCCGCATTGAAGCCAAACGCGCCCGGGATATAGGCGCCTCGGTGATGCAAACGGTCTGTGCCTTCGCCAACGAACCCGGTCTCGGCGGCGGCTATCTGCTGCTTGGGGTTAGTGAGCCGGATGAGACCCACGATACTTACTGGTTGTCGGGTATCGAGGATACGGACAAGCTGTTAAATGCCTTGCAAAGCAATTGTCGGGACCAGTTTGAGCAGCCTGTCGCGGTTCAGTGCGAGGTCGGCAACATCGAAGGCCAGCGCATAGCGGTCGTGTTTGTGCCGGAACTGGAGCCCGCCGCCAAGCCCTGCAGTTTCAAGGGTAAATTCGACAGCAAGAACAAGAGAAAAACCGGCGTTTGGCGACGTGGCCTCAACGGGGATTATGAGTGTACCCAAGCGGATCTCGAACCCATTTTGCTCGCCAAGAGCGGCACGAGTTTTGAGCAGGTTGTGCTTGGAGATGCCGGGTGGGACGACCTGGACCCGGCGGCCATCGAGCTTTACCGCAAGCTGCGGGAGAAGGTGCGCCCCCACGCGGAGGAACTCAAGGCAGAAGACCGGGAGATGCTGCGCGCGCTGAACCTGGTCAAGCGTGTGAACGATCAATGGAAACCCAACCTGGCCGGCCTGCTTCTACTGGGCAAGCCGCTCTCACTGAGACGCCTGTTGCCCGCGGTGCGCGTGGATTACGTGCGCATCCAGGGCACCCAGTGGGTGGAAGACCCGGAGCAGCGCTTCGCCACCACCATCGACTTCCGCGAGCCGCTGCTGCGGCTGATCCCGCGCCTGGAAGCGGCCATTCTCGACGACATGCCGCGCCACTTCCGGCTGCGGGAGGGCGAAACCCAACGCTCCGACCAGCCGCTGGTGCCGCAAAAGGTGATCCGCGAGGCCATTGTGAACGCAGTGATGCACCGCGATTACCAGGTCAACCAGCCGACACTGGTGGTGCGCTACAGCAACCGGCTGGAAGTTCGCAACACTGGCTATTCCCTGAAGCCCGAGGCCCTGCTGGGCGAAATGGGCTCCGCCCTGCGCAACCCCATTCTCGCCGCCGTGCTCTACGACCTGGAGTTCGCCGAAACCAAGGGATCCGGTATCCGCACCATGCGGCGCCTGCTGGATCAGGCCGGCCTGACTGCGCCGGTGTTCTCCAGCGATACCTTCGCCAACCAGTTTTCCGCGGTTTACCTGCTGCACCAACTCCTGGGTGAGGAACAGCTGGCCTGGCTGCGGCAGTTCAACCACCTACAGCTTTCGGACGATGAGGCCAAGGCGCTGATTCTGGCCAGGGAGACAGGAGCGGTAGATAACGCTGCCCTGCGGTCCGTAACCGGCCTGGATACCCTGTCCGCGAGCCAGGTTCTGGGCCGCCTGCACCACCAGCGACATCTGTTGCTAAAAGGCGGGGCGGGGCCAGCAACCTACTACGAGCTCGCCCGACTATCCCCTCTGCCTCTCTTTGATGGCAGTGAGCCGGATGCAAATGCGAGTGAGCTCGAGTCAAATACGAGTGACCTCGAGGCAAATGCGAGTGACCTCAGGGCAAATGCGAGTGACCTTCCGCAAGCCTTGCGCCGGCGCATTGCAGCGCTGACGCCGAAGGCCCGCCAGAACAAACTCTGGCCTGTTGTCCTATGGCTTTGCGCCCTGCAACCCCAGACAGCCGAGTCGCTCGCAACTTTGCTTGACCGGAAAGTCACGCACTTGAAGAGCGGGCACCTCACCGAGCTGAGAGCACAGGGGCTGCTGGATTACCTTCATCCCGAGGTTATCAATCATCCCGACCAAGCCTATGTAACCACCGAGGCCGGACGCGCCTGGCTGCGCCAACAGGGAGTAGACCTATGAACCCCAGCCCCAAATTCCAGGAGGAATACAGCGCAAAGCTCCCGGCGCTGGCGCTGCTGAACAACCTGGGATGGTCTTTCCTTCCTCCCGCACAGGCATTGGGCGCGCGCGGCGGCAAGCAGGACGAGGTGGTGCTGCGCGACCTGCTGCGCGCGGAACTGCAAAAGCGCCGTTTTGTCTTTGCCGGCCGCGAACAGGCCTTGTCGGGCAAAGCCCTCGACAACTTGATCGCCGAGGTGTGCAGCCCGGCGCTGAATGAAGGTCTGTTGACCGCCAACGAGCGGCTGTACAACCACCTGCTGTACGGCATTTCGGTTACCGAGTTCGTTGACGGCAAAAAAGCCAACCCCACTATCGCCCTGATTGACTGGCAGAACCCGGCCAATAACAGCTTTGTGTTTACCGAGGAGTTTCGGGTTACGCGGTCAGGCGGCGTCGAGGCTCGCCGCCCGGATATCGTGTGCTTCGTGAACGGCATCCCGCTGGTAGTGATCGAGGCCAAGCGGCCGGATGGCAACGCCAACAAGGGCCCCACAATCGACGAGGGCATCTCCCAAAGTCTGCGCAACCAACGCCACGACGAGATTCCGCTGCTGTTCGCCTACAGCCAGTTACTGCTGTCGATCAACGGCGCAGACGGGCGCTATGGCACCTGCGGCACGCCGACCAAATTCTGGGCCTTGTGGCGCGAGGAGGATATCTCCGATGCGGAAATGCTGGCGGTAAAGAACCAGAAGCTCACGCAGGATCAGATGGTTTCACTGTTCAGCCACCGCAATCCCCGCGACCTGGATTGGTACCAGACCCTGATCGCGGGGGGCAATCTGGCCGTAACCGGGCAGGATCAGTTGCTGATCAGCCTGCTGCAGCCCGCACGCCTGCTGGAGATGATCCGTTTCTTTACCCTGTTCGACAAGAAGGCGGGCAAGGTTGTCGCCCGCTATCAGCAGGTTTTCGGCATCAAGCGCCTGATCGAGCGCATCAACACCTTTGAGCCCTCTCCCGGAGGGAGAGGGAGCAGAAAGGGCGGCGTGATCTGGCACACCACCGGTTCTGGCAAGTCCTTTACCATGGTGTTCCTGAGTAAGACTCTGATATTGCACGACGCGCTGAAGCTGTGCCGCATTGTGGTGGTCACCGACCGGGTGGACCTGGAAAGCCAGCTGAGCAAGACCTTCGCCTCCGGCGGCGAGCTGTCGGGGAAGAAAGGCATGGAAGCCGCCATGGTAACCTCCGGGAAACGGCTGGCGGAGCAGATAGCCAAGGGCAGCGAACGGATTATCTTTTCTCTGATCCAGAAATTTAACAGCGCCACCAAGTTGCCGGAGTGCGTCAATAGCAGCCCGGATATCATCGTCCTTATCGACGAGGGCCACCGCAGCCAGGGCGGCGAGAATCATATCCGCATGAAACAGGCACTACCCAATGCCGCCTTTGTCGCCTTTACCGGCACACCGCTACTGAAGAATGACAAGACCACCAATAAGTTCGGCCCCATAGTTCACGCCTATACCATGCAGCGCGCGGTGGAGGACCGGACAGTTACCCCGCTGCTGTATGAGGAGCGCATTCCGGATCTGGACGTGAATGCGCGCGCGATCGACAGCTGGTTCGATCGCATCACCGAGGGTCTGACAGAGGAGCAAAAAACCGATCTCAAGAAGAAGTTCGCCAAGAAGGGACAGATCTACAACGCCGATGACCGCATTCGCATGATAGCTCTGGACATTTCCAACCACTTTGTCAAGAACATCGACGAAGGGTTGAAAGGGCAGCTGGCCTGCAACAGCAAGGCCTCGGCCATCAAGTACAAGCAGTATCTGGACGAAGCCGGGCTGTTTGACTCGGCGGTGGTGATGAGCCCGCCGGATAGCCGCGAGGGCAATACCGATGTGGATGAATCCACTGTGCCGGAAGTGCAGAAATGGTGGAAGGAGAATGTGGGCTCCACGGACGAGCAAGCCTACACGAGAGCACTGATTGAGCGCTTTGACCAAGACGAATCGCTCAAGATGCTGATCGTGGTAGACAAGCTGCTGACCGGCTTCGATGAGCCCAAGAATACCGTGCTGTATATCGACAAGCCGTTGAAGGAGCACAACCTGATACAGGCCATAGCGCGGGTCAACCGCCTGCACCCAAAGAAGAAGTTTGGCCTGCTAATTGACTATCGCGGCATCCTTGCCGAGCTGGATACCACCATCGCCAAGTATCAGGACCTTGCCTCGCGCACTCAGGGCGGCTACGACATCAATGATATCGCCGGCCTCTACAGCCAAATGAGCACCGAGTACAAACGGTTGCCAATGCTGTACAAGAACCTGTGGGCAATCTTCGCCGACGTGAAGAACAAGAATGATATCGAGCAATTGCGTCAGGTTCTGGTTCCCAGGGTCGAGGAGCGCGCGGGCGAACTCGTGGATGTACACCTCAAAGTTCGGGAGGACTTCTATGAAGCGCTTACTGAGTTCGCCGGCTGTCTAAAAGTGGCCCTGCAATCGGCCACCTTCTTTGAAGACAAGAGTTTCACGGATGCGGACCACCGACATTACAAGGAAACGGTTAAACAATTCTCGAGCCTGCGCCAGCTGGTCAAACAGGATGCCGGGGAAACCGTCAGCTACGACGAGTACGCCGAGCAAGTAAAAAAACTGCTGGACAAGCATGTCGTAGGCGTGGAGGTGAAGGAACCCGACGGCGTGTATGAGGTCGGCAAGATGGGGCAAAAGCAACGGCCCGAAGATTGGAGCGAAGAAAAGACCCGCAACGAGACCGACATCATCAAAACCCGCGTCGCCAGGACTATCGAACAGGAACTGCGCGACGATCCCTATGCACAGGAGGCCTTCTCCAAGCTGCTGCGCCAGGCCATTGAGGAGGCGGAAAAACTGTTCGATCACCCGCTCAAGCAGTACATGCTGTTCCGAGAATTTGAGCAGCAGGTACGGGAGCGCCGTCTCGACGATATTCCGGACGTCTTTACTGGCAACCGGCATGCACAGGCTTACTTTGGCATATTCAAGAAGACACTGCCCCAAGTGTTTTCGGTCACGGACAACCAGGTTGTGGACAAGTGGGTAAAACTGGCATTTGTGATCGATGAAATCGTGGAAAAATCCGTAGCCGAGAACTCGATCAACCCGCAGAATATCGAAGCCGATATTCGCAAGCAGTTATTACCGATGATGTTTAAGGAGTGCAAAGCGACTGGCGGCGGTATGGACCAGGCCAAAGCGATTGTGGAATGGGTGGTGCAGATTACCCGCGTTGGTTTGAGTGGAATCTAGATCCCATGAGTGTTGCAATTCAAAAACCGGATGGCTCAGGCTACAGGCTGAGCTTCAACTATGGTGACGAACGAATTTTTTTCGAGCGTCTGCCGCGTACCGAAGGTGTGCGCCGGGTTCTGGTCAAGGTGCACCCGGACTGTCGTGTGCAGGTTGCGGCACCGCCGCAATGTGACGACGCCGAAGTGCTGGCGACGGTTAAGAAACGCGGACGCTGGATCTACAGGCAGCTGCGCGATTTCCGCGCGCGTCTGGAACACCTTACACCTCGTCGGTATGTCAGCGGCGAGAGTCACTACTACCTGGGCAAGCAATACCTTCTCAAGGTTATCGAAGCACCCGGTAAGGTTCAGGGCGTAAAGCTGTTTCGTGGAAAACTGGAAGTGAGCGTCCGGCAAAAAGGCGCCGATAAAGTACAAAGCTTACTCGACGCGTGGTACCGAGCGCGCGCCAGAGAAATTTTTGCCAGGCGCCTCGATGCCATGCTTGAGCAGGCTCTATGGACAAACGAGCATCCGCCTCTGCGCATCCTCACCATGCAAACCCAGTGGGGCAGCTGTTCACCCAACGGCCGCTTGACACTCAACCCACATCTCGTCAAAGCGCCACGAGAGTGTATCGATTACGTGATACTTCACGAGCTCTGTCATATTGCCGAACATAACCATAGCGAACGTTTCTATCGGTTGATGACTCAGGTCATGCCGCAGTGGGAAAAAACCAAAGAGCGGTTGGATGGGATGGCGCTGAAGATCATCGGAGACATTCCGCTTCCTTAAACAAGCCTTCTTTAGAAAACTTTAGAAGAAGTAGATTGCTCTATACATGACCGTAAAGTTCAATCTGCCTCCTGCCCGCCCATACGGGCGGGTCTCTTATTGCGAAGAAACAGCAGGCTGCAGTTTAACCAAATTGTTCAACACTCCCGCCAATCCCCCATAAACCGATATCCTATCGATCCGCGCAGTCACCCGCTCCAGCGCCTTGAGCTCCTTCAGGCGCATTAGCACCGGGCTGTTTTCCATCATCCTGGCGGTGTTGTGCAGCGACCGCATGGCCTGGGTTTCTTTCCGGCGTTTGATCAGGTTGGCTTCGGGCTCCTTCTGGGCTTCCACCACCTGGTGAGGATCTGCTTCATATCGCCCGGCAGGATGACGTCCTTGACTCCCACGGTTGCGATTTCGATGCCGTGTTCGGCCAGCTGTTCGCACACGTCCAGGGCGATGCCGAGATTCAGGCTGTCCTTATCTTCCCGATGGACCAGTGGATCTCTCGCGACGATCTCTAGCCTGTGTTTAACATTCCCGTACAGCGGCAGCACCAGGGCACGCTCGGGAAAAGTCCAGCCCCCATTTAATCCTGCTTGTTCACAACTTTTCGCTGGAGAAACTTTCAACCCAACCACCCAGACTAACGCCGGAGGTTAGGAGGCACTCACTCCCCCTTCCGCAACCAGCCGCTCCGGCGCGGCCAAAATGAAGGTTCGGTTACTAACATATTCATTGGATAAATCTGTGAATAAGTTTTGAGTATCCCACCCGAACCCTATGGTTACGGGACTCGGGAAAAATGTGTGAAAAAGCAACGATTTGCCAGGCGCTGGCGAGCCAGGCGGCCCGCCCTTGCACCTTAGCTGTCATTCCGGCACGGAGCCTTTAGCAGACTTGATCCGGTACAGGAGTTCAGGTGCCCCCGAACTGGATACCGGCCTTCGCCGGTATGACGAGTCGATGAACGCTTGATTGACACAGAGTGTCTACAGGCAGGCGACTTATCAGGAAGCACCGGAAGGCTGCAACTTGACCAGGTTGTTCAACACACCTTCCAAGCCGCCATACACAGAGATCTTGTCGATCCGTGCAGTCACCCGTTCCAGCGCCTCGAGCTCCTTCAGGCGCATCAGCACCGGGCTGTTTTCCATCATCCTGGCGGTGTTGTGCAGCGATCGCATGGCCTGGGTTTCCTCCCGGCGCTTGATCAGGTTGGCTTCGGACTCCTTCTGGGCCTCCACCACCTGGTTGAGGATCTGCTTCATATCGCCCGGCAGGATGATGTCTTTGACTCCCACGGTTGCGATTTCAATACCGTACTGGGCCAGCTTGTCGCGCACGTCCCGGGCGATGCCGAGGTTCAGGCTGTCCTTGTCTTCCAGCAGTTCGTCCAGGCTCTGGGTGCCCACGGCTTCGCGCAAGCGCAGCTGGAGTTCGCGGTAGATGAACTCGGCATACTTGCCCAGCTTCAGTACGGCCTTTTCAGGGTCCAATACCCGGTAGCTGGCGCTCAGGTTGATGCGCAGGCTGACGCGGTCCTTGGTCAGGATTTCCTGGCCGCTGACTTCCACGGTCTGCAGGCGCAGGTCCACCAGCTGTACGCCGATGGAGCGGTTGCATTTCCAGAAGCCGTAGCTGCCCGGCGCCAGCCGCTGTTCCAGCTTGCCGTTGACGGTCAGCAGGCCCAGGTGTTCGTCCGGCACTTCCACATAGTGGATCGCGGGCAGGGCCGAGCCCTTCCTGGTCACCCCGGCGCCGCGGCCGAGCAGGCTGACAAGCTTTTCGTCGACGGTGTAGTCCTCGCTGATATCGATGATATCGACGCGCACCTGTTCGACGCCCTTCCACACGGGCAGGAAGCTGCCCGGGTTCAGCACATCCACCAGATGACCGTCCCGGTACAGCAGGCCAACCTGGGTGTCCGTCAGTTCGTAGGATTCGATATACGGCGCCAGTTTTTCGGCGTGGCTGTTGAGCAGGAACTTGGAGTTGGGGCGCTCGAACAGCACCTTGCTGATATCGTGCACCTCGATGCGGGTTTGGCCGGCCAGTTGCATTACGCGGTGGCGGCCCGGCTCGAGCACGCGCACGAAGCGGTTTCTGCGGAACAGGAAGGCGCGTTCGCTATCGGCTATGTCGATGCATTTCCATATCAACATTTTGTTTCTCCTTCTCTACTGCTTTTCTGCGCTCCGCTTGTAGAACGGAGGTCGGGGAAGGGGCTTCGTTCGGTTCCCCTCTCCCTGACCCTCTCCCCGGGGAGGGGGGACTGGTGCGGGGAGTGGCTTGTCTCCGTCCGCTGGTTGTTTGTGTTGCTGTTGTGGCCATCAAAGGTGAGGCCCACCCGGAAACGCAGAGGGCGACGGTTTGAACAGAGCAGGTTGTGCAACCATTGGCCGGATCGGCCGGCGTTGTGGGAAGCATCAACAGTCTGCTTCCCTCTCTGCCAACGGATTCGGCGTAGCTGTACGACGTGCAATGTTGCCCACCGGCGGCGTCTGCGCTTCCGGCGCCCTGAAGTGCTGAAGTTCTGTTTCCCCGGAAGGAAACGGTTCTACGGCGCCTCGGGGCCATGGGCCTCTGATACACACAAAAGGGCCGTGGCCCTGTGGGGACTCGAACCCCAGGCTTTCGCCTTTACCAGATAGGTCGTTTTACGGACGACGGTACTTTGGCAGGAGTCGAACCTGCGGCCGGCCGATTGTTGTCGGCTGCTCTACCTCTGAGCTACAAAGTGGTGTTCAGGTAATTGCCCGCTCGGTACACAATTTGCCAGTGGCTTTTGCGCCGGGCTGGGGTTGGAGCCAGCGCCGTTGAGGGGGTATTTTTCCTAAACTCTTTTACGATCATCTGCGGGTGGCGTGGCCATTCTCTCTTTCTCCCGCCCGCGTGGCGGGGTCGAGAGGTGGGGCCTTGGTTGGCGGCCCTCTCCCTAGCCCTCTCCCGAGGGGAGAGGGGACTGGGTGGGGGCGTCGTTGGCCGTATTTCAGATGATCCGTGTTCTTTGCCCCTGCACATCCCCTGTGCGGGTGGGCTTCCTTGCGTTGTTGTCAGTCCTCGGTGTTGCGGTTGTTTAGACGGTGACTTTCCAGGCCAGGTCGCTTTGCTGTTCCAGCTTTACCTGGATATCGGTGAACTGGCGGATCACTTCGATATTGGTCAGCAGGTGCTGGCTGGGCTGCTGGGTTCTGAAGTGGCCGCCTTTGCCCAGCACCATGGGCAGTACCAACTGGTCCGCCAGGTGTTTGCCGACCGGCACGTCGGCGGCCAGGTACTGGTTCAGTGCCTTGACCGCGCGGCCGGCGACCCGCTCTGCGCTGAGTTGTTTCTCGCCCACCACTTCGATCACTTCCGCAACCTGCTCCGATACAACCCGCAGCGAGACGATGTTGCCCGGGCCGGCGGACTCTACCTGGCGCCGGTGCAGGCTCTGCTCCGGCCAGTGGCATTTGTTGCGGATTTTCTGCAGTTCCCGTTCGGCGATATGGGCCGGTATATGGGAGGAGGTCACCAGGGCCTCCTGTTGCAACACGGCGCTGCGCTCGGGCAGGTCCAGCGGTTTCAGTTGCTGTACCGGCCGGATGCGCGCTCGCCAGCGGCCGCCACCGGCCGGGTAGAAGCCGAAGCGCTCCAGTTCGGTCTCCGCGCGGTATCCCATCTTTGAGATCAGCGGCAGGAAGGCCCTGTCGATAAAGTCGAAACTGGGCGCATTGGGGTTGTGGGTGCCGCCCTCCAGGCAGACCTCGCTGATGCCGTCCGCCAGCAGCAGCGGCAGCAGGATCGTCTGGAATACAAGACTGGTGCTGCCGGCGGAGCCGATGGCAAAGCGGTATTCGCCGGGCCGGACCAGGCCCGGCTTGAACACCACTTCCATCGCGCCCAGTTGGTCGCCTGAGATCTCCGCGCCGCAGATGTCCCGGCCAGCGCGCAGGCAGGCGAGGTGCTGGCGCAGCAGGCCCGGTTTGCGGCGGCCGGCACGGATATTTTTGATGCGCACCGGTTTTTGCAGACATATGGACAGCGTCAGTGACGAGCGAAAAATCTGTCCGCCGCCTTCTCCCTGTGAGCCGTCGATAACCAGCATCTTTCTTTTCCTTTTCTCATTTTGTTTGTGTGGTGGAGGCTGAAATTTCAGGGGGTTTCGATAGGCAGCCCTCTCCCTAACCCTCTCCCGGGGGGAGAGGGGACTGGGGGGTTGCTTTATCCTTTTACGCACACGACCTGTTTCAGGGTGTAGACGATTTCCACCAGGTCCTGCTGGGCCCCCATCACCTTTTCGATCGGCTTGTAGGCGGACGGGGTTTCGTCGATCACGCCGCTGTCCTTGCGGCACTCCACGTCGGCGGTGGCCTGCAGGTGCTCTTCCAGCGAGACCATTTTCTTGGCCCTGGTGCGCGACATCACGCGGCCGGCGCCGTGGCTGCAGCTGCAGAAGCTGTCCGCATTGCCCAGCCCGCGGACGATAAACGAGCGCGCGCCCATGCTGCCGGGGATGATGCCCTTCTCCCCCTCGCGGGCGCGCACGGCGCCCTTGCGGGTTACCAGCACGTTCCTGCCGAAGTGGTGCTCGCGGGACACATAGTTGTGGTGGCAGTTGACCGCCTCCATGCGCGCGTCGAAGTCCATTTGCAGCGCCGCTTTTACCGCATCGATGGCGCGGGCCATCATCACTTCGCGGTTGATGCGGGCGAAGTTCTGCGCCCACTCCACCGCCTCGACATACTGGTCGAAGTGGTCGGTACCCTCCGGCAGGTAGGCCAGGTCGGAGTCCGGCAGGTGGATATGCCAGCGCTCCATATCCTTTTTGGCCATCTCGATAAAGTGAGTACCGATACGGTTGCCGACGCCGCGGGAACCGCTGTGCAGCATCAGCCAGACGCTGCCGTGTTCGTCCAGGCACAGCTCGATAAAGTGGTTGCCCGTGCCCAGGGTTCCCAGGTGGTTGATGTTGTTGGTCTTCTTCAGCACCGGGTGCTTTTCCTTCAACAGATCAAACTGCGCCGCCAGCGGCGCCCAGGCTTTCATCACGTCGTCCGGCGCATTGTTCCAGGCGCCCTTGTCGCGGCCTCCCCGGCGCCGCGCCGAGCGGCCGTGGGGTACCGCGCGTTCAATCGCCGAGCGCACCGTCGCCAGGTTGTCCGGCAGTTGCGAGGCCTTGATGCTGGTACGCACCGCCATCATGCCGCAGCCGATATCCACACCCACCGCGGCCGGTATCACCGCGCCCAAGGTCGGCACCACGCTGCCGATGGTGGCGCCCTTACCCAGGTGCACGTCCGGCATCGCCGCCACCCACTGGTGGATAAACGGCATGCGCGAGATGTTTTTCAGCTGCTCTTTGGCCTCGGCCTCGAAAGGCACGCCGACGGTCCAGGATTTGATCGGTACGCCGCCGTCCTGCATCACTTCATACGCTTGCTGAGTCATTGCTCTTCCCTTGTTCAAATGCGTTTGCGGTGTTGTCCGCTGTTGCGTTGCCCGCGCTTGCCCACTGCTATTGCCAGGAAGGTGCCAACTTTGCGCAAAGGATCGGAAAAATTTTTAAGTGATTGATTTTTATGGATTTATTGTTTTTATCTGGAAAGCTATCCACAGCCTCGATCGAAATCGAATTGCCGTTTATCTATCTTTTTTGATAGCAAACTTTTATATTCGATAGCCATGAAAACAGTAGCTATCAGTATTCTCGGCACCACCATGGATCGGCGCGGCAAGGGCGACAAGCGCTGGGACAAGTGGCGGCCGACCGTTTCCATGTGCCAGCACGACGATCTGCTGATCGACCGGCTGGAACTGTTGTTCGACAACCACTCCCAGGGCCTGGCCGACCAGGTGACGGAGGATATCGCCCGTGTGTCGCCGGAGACGGAGGTGGTCCACCACCGGGTGAACTTCCGCGATCCGTGGGATTTCGAGACGGTGTACAGCCAGCTGCTGGACTTCGCCCGCGGCTATCCGTTCAAACGCAGCCGGGAAAACTACCTGGTGCATATCACCACCGGCACCCACGTGGCGCAGATCTGCCTCTACCTGCTGACCGAGGCCGGCTACCTGCCCGGGCAGCTGCTGCAGACGGCACCGGCGAAACGCGACAGCAACCTGCCGGGGCAGTACCAGATCATCAACCTGGATCTGTCCAAGTACGACCAGATCGCATCGCGCTTCCGGAAGGAACACCAGGAAGGCACCGTCTACCTGAAGGGCGGTATCGAGACCAACAACGCCGCCTTCAACCGCATGATCGAGCAGCTGGAGAAAGTCTCCATCCGCTCCAACGCGCCCATCCTGATTACCGGCCCCACCGGCGCCGGCAAGACGCAGCTGGCGCAGCGGGTGTACGAACTGCGCAGGCAGCGCGGCAAGCTCGAGGGGCAGCTGGTGGCCATCAACTGCGCGACGCTGAAGGGCGAAAACACCATGTCCGCGCTTTTCGGCCACAAGAAAGGCGCCTTTACCGGCGCCACGGCCGATCGCGCAGGGCTGCTGAAGGAGGCCCACAACGGGCTGCTATTCCTGGACGAGATCGGCGAGCTCGGGCTGGACGAGCAAGCAATGCTGCTGCGCGCGATCGAGGACAAGCGCTTTATCCCGTTCGGCTCCGACCGGGAATCGAGCAGCGATTTCCAGCTGATTGCCGGCACCAACAAGGACCTGGGCCAGCAGGCCCGGGAGGGAAACTTTCGCGCGGACCTGCTGGCCCGGATCGACCTGTGGACCTACGAGCTGCCGTCGCTGAAGGAACGGATCGAGGACCTGGAGCCCAATATCGATTACGAGCTGGAAGCCTATTCCAACAAGGCGGGGCACCTGGTCAGTTTCAACAAGGCGGCGCGGGAGAAATATCTCGCTTTTGGCCGCTCGCCGGAGGCCAGCTGGTCGGCCAATTTCCGCGACCTGAATGCCAGTATTACCCGTATGGGGACGCTCGCCGACGGCGGGCGCATCACGGTCGAGGTGGTCAACGAGGAGATCAGCCGCTTGAAGCGCAAGTGGCAGACGGCGGCGGACAGCGAAGAAAGCCCGAAGGCGACGATCGAAAATATCCTGGGGGATGGCAGCAGCGAGGA
The DNA here is from genome assembly GCF_026183675.1 of Microbulbifer halophilus. Lineage (GTDB taxonomy): Bacteria > Pseudomonadota > Gammaproteobacteria > Pseudomonadales > Cellvibrionaceae > Microbulbifer > Microbulbifer halophilus. The sequence goes on along the minus strand of NZ_JAPIVK010000030.1, from coordinate 36,755 downwards.
GATGGATTACTACGATCAACTGAAGCTGGCTGCATTGATCCAGGTTTGCCAAAACTCCAGCTCGATGGCGGAGGCGGGCAGGAAATTGTTCAACGTGAGCCGGCGGGTGAAGAAATCCAGCAACGACTCCCACCGGGTCAGGCAGTTGCTCGATAAGCATGGCATCCGGTTTGAGGAGCTGAAAGCCTAGCCCGCTATTGCCTGAAGAAAGAGTGTCCGCCAGGGAGAATACATCATATGAGCTGTTTTCAGCCTGGAAACGGCCCCCGGATTTCGATGTACAACTTATAAGATGTAATCAGCGGAGCAAACAGCTTAAATGAAGAATATCTGTGTCTACTGCGGCTCCAACCCCGGACGCCGGCCCGAGTACCGGCAGGCGGCCGAGGCGCTGGCGGCAGAGCTGCTGGCGCGGGATATCGGGCTGGTATACGGCGGGGCCAGTATCGGTGTGATGGGCGCGGTGGCCGATGCGGTGCTGGCCGGGGGTGGCCGTGTGACCGGCGTGATTCCGGAGGCGCTGGCCGTGCGGGAAGTGCCCCATCCCGATTTGACGGAGATGCATGTGGTGGGCTCGATGCACGAGCGCAAGGCCATGATGGAATCGCTCTCGGACGGCTTCATTGCCCTGCCCGGCGGGCTGGGTACATTGGAGGAACTGTTCGAGATTCTCACCTGGGCGCAGTTGGGGTTCCACTGCAAGCCCTGCGGTCTGCTGAATGTGAGCAGTTACTTCCAGCACCTGGCCAGCTTCCTGGATCACTGCGTGGCGGAACAGCTGTTGCGGCCGCAGTACCGGAATATGCTGCTGGAAGCCGATCGGCCGGCGGAGCTGCTGGCGTTGATGGATGAATACCAACCACCGGTGATGGATCACCGGCTTTCCCGGGACGATCTCTAGCCTGTGTTTAACATTCCCCGTTAATTGCAACATCAAGGCATGCCCGGGGATATTCCAGTTGCCGGTTAATCTCGCTTATTCACAGCTTTTTGCGAGATAAGTTTTCAAGCTTCTGACTCCGGCTGGCACAGGGAGTTAGTTTCCACTCACTCCCATTCCATCACCAACAACGCAGGCCCGGCAAAAATGAAGGTTCGGTTACTAACATATTCATTGGATAAATCTGTGAATAAGTTTTGAGTATCCCACCCGAACCCTATGGTTACGGGACTCGGAAAAAACGTGTAAAAAAACAACGATTTGCGAGGGGCTCGTGAGCAGGACGGTGACGGATGTCGTCCGGGGCCTGGCAGCCGCTATTTGCCCAATCATCCGGCCTCGCCGAAGATCAGCGACTTGTGCGCCGCCATCCCCGCCATGGCCCCATCCGCCATCGCAAAGGTCACACTGCCCGCCGCACGCGCGGTATCGCCGCAGGCGAATACAGCGGGCACGGAAGTCGCCTGCATGTCATCGGTCTGGATGACGCGCCCCACCGGGCTTTCCTCGAAGGCACAGCCGAGTTGTTCCGCGAGTGGGCTGGCGGGCTCCAGTGTTGGTACCAGGAACAGGCCGGCCAGTTCGACGGCGCGGCCGTCGCGCAGGCGAACGATGGCTTCGCCCTCCCCCGCCAGTTCAGCGACCGGTTCCACCTCGATGCTGACGTTGCGCGCTGCCAACTGGCGCAGCTCTTCCGCATCCGGCTCGACGATACCGTTGGTAAACAGGGTGGTCGGGCCCCAGTCCGGCAGCATCAGGGCCTGGTGGACGGACATGGCGTTTACGCCGAGTACTCCGATGGGGCCCTCGTTCAGTTCGTAGCCGTGGCAGTAGGGGCAGTGGAATACGGATCTGCCCCAGCGCTCGGCCAAGCCGGGGAGATCCGGCAATTGGTCGCGCACGCCGTTGGCGAGAATCAGCCGCCGGGCCTCGAAGGACTCTCCCGTTTCGGTCTGTATATGGAAAGTATCGCCGTCGCACCCGGCGGATCTGGCGGTGGCATCCAGCCAGGTGACGGTGGGGTATTTCAGCAACTGGGCGCGGGCGTCTTCGGCAATCGCGGATGGCGGGCGGCCGTCCTGGCCCGGGATGCCGTGGGCGTGTTTGGCAAAGCGGTTGCGGCGCTGGCCGGCGTCCAGCACCAGCACACTGCGGCGGGCGCGGGTCAGTTGCAGGGCTGCGGCCATGCCGGCGTAGCTGCCGCCGACGATCAATACATCGTGAATCGCCATTGCGATACCTCCTCATTAAAGGGCAAATTCGACCTGTCTGTTCAATGTCCCTGTGGCGATCGCGCGGCATACCAGCCGCGTATCAGGCCCGCCTGGTAGAAAGGTGTTGGCGGCTGGAAGCCACCGGATTCGATCATCTTTTCCACTTCAGCCGGTGGCAGCACAGCGACGTCGCGGCCGTAGGCGGTGCGGATGCGTTCCAGCTCGCCGGGCGAAATATCGTCGGCGCCGCGCATCATGCGGAACCACGTTTCCAGCAGCTTTTCGTAGGCTGGCGATTTCGTATCGAACGACAGGTCCGAACTGACGAGCATTCCACCCGGCCGCAACCGCCGGGCGATATCGCGGAAGAAGCCGATGCGGGTCTCGCGCTCCAGGATAAATTGCGATACCAGCAGTGCGCTGGCGCCGTGGAAGTCAGCGGAATCGGCGAGCGATTCGAGATAGCCTTCATGAAAGGAACAGCGTTCGGCAAAGCCCGCTTTGTCGGCGTGATCGTGGCAGACTTCCAGCATCGCCGGGGAGGGTTCCACCACGGTAAAACGCCACTGCGGAAATTGACCGGCGAGAAAACGCAGCTCCGCCCCGGTGCCGGCCCCCACACAGAGAAATCGGGCATCTGCGGGGAGATCGGAAAATACCGACCCCATCAGCAGGTGCAGCGCCTGGTTCAGCGGGCCCAACCGGCGCCACTGCTCGTCGTAGCTGGCGGCCTGCTGGTCGAATGCCTTGCGTATTGAATCCCGTTGCATCTCGCTTCTCCGATCGATTGTTCAGTCCGAACAGGGTTCGCCGGCGGAATCACTTCCGGTTGTCGCACTCCCGCTCGCCGCTCTTCCTGCGCAGGCGGAAGTCCCGGCTCAGCGCCGCCAGGGTGATGGTGCGGAAACGATCCAGCAGCAGCGCCTCGGCCTCGCTGAAGGCGTCGCTCATGGCCGCGTTCACGGCCTGCTCCACCAGGCAGCCGGGGGATTCGGTGCGGTGGCCGAGCGCCAGCACATCGGGGGCACCGAGGGCGACGTGAATGTCGTAGAGCGTGACCTGATCCAGGTCGCAGGCCAGCCGCCAGCCACCGCCGTGGCCCTTTTCCGACTGCACCAGCCCCTGCTTGCGCAGGCCGCCGAGAATGCGACGGATCACCACCGGGTTGGTCTGCATCATGCCCGCCAGGGCCTCGGAGGTGACCGGCCCGTCGGCATCGGCCATGTGCAGGAGTACGTGGAGTACGCCGGAGAGTCTGCTGTCTCTTTTCATGTAACTCAATTTATTACATGAAATGATGCAGCGCAAGCTCCGGTGGCTAACGCATGTAGTATGGGCTTCAGGGCCGGCCCGAATTCGATATAGTGCAATGTGCACCCAAGCATGCCTCGGTTCACGAGAACAATGGACGACAACTCGAGGGAACCAGAATATGAATAACCCACCTCAGCCTGATGACCTGTTTGAAGAGATCAGTCAGCTTGTCGAGCGAGCCCGCAATGAGGTGCAGCGCAGCGTCAATTCAGCCATGGTGCAGACCTACTGGCACATAGGACGGCTGATTCTGGAGCGCGAGCAGCAGGGTGAACGGCGGGCGGCCTATGGTAAGGCTCAGTTGAAACGCCTGTCCGAGCGATTGACCAAGCGGTTCGGCAAAGGGTTCGACGCCACCAATCTGCGCAATATGCGGCGTTTCTACCAGGCTTTCCCAATTCGAGAGACACTGTCTCTCGAATTGAGTTGGTCCCACTACAATACCTTATCCCGCCTGGAGACCCCCCAAGCCCGCATCTGGTACATGGAGGAAGCTGCAAACCAGGGCTGGAGTGTCCGCGCCCTCGAGCGCCAGATAGGCGTGCTCTACTACGAGCGTCTGATCTCCAGCAAGGAGAAGGCGCCGGTGGAGGCCGAAGCCAGGGACAAGACCACGCCCCTCACGGACGACCCCAGAAACTACCTGCGCGATCCCTATATCCTCGACTTCCTGAACCTGGACAGCCGTCCCTACCAGGAGAACCATCTCGAACAGGGCATCATCAATAACCTGCAACGATTCCTGCTGGAACTGGGCAGCGGCTTCGCGTTTGTCGAGCGGCAACAACGTATCCGCACCGACGACGGCGATTACTATGTGGATCTGGTGTTCTACAACTACTTCCTGAAATGCTTCGTACTGATCGACCTGAAGATGAACAGGCTAACGCATCAGGACGTCGGCCAGATGGATATGTATGTGCGGCTTTACGAAGAGCAGAAGCGCGGCCAGGATGACAACCCCACCATCGGGCTGATCCTTTGCAGCGAACACAACCACACGGTTGCGAAATATTCGGTACTCAAAGACAGCCAGCAACTGTTCGCATCGAAGTATGTAACCGTTTTACCCAGCGAAGAGGAACTGAAGCGCGAGCTGGAACGAGAGCGGGAGCGGGTACAGCAGAGAATCGAGGAGTCGGCCGGTCAGTACCGCGTTGATGCCTGAAGCGGGTACTGCTCCTGGTGGGATGCCCTCGCCCACTGGATGAGATGAGTTGACGATTGTTCGCCTGCAGGCAGGCTCCTGCGGAGGTTGGCGGGCGCCGCGCAAATTCTGGCAGCATGGAACCTGTTGGCCCCGATTTTCCGGTATCTTGCGACGGGAGAGACGTTGGTCATCGACCTGCAACGCCATATTTATACAATCTGCATGCGCCCCTTTTCCCCTGAATGGATCGACCCCATGAAAATTCTCATCCTGCCCCTGCTACTGATCCTGCTCTTCCGGCCGCCGACAGCACTGGCGGAGGACCTCAGCGTCCGAGTACACAACCTGCCGCCCAAGGGATCCCTGGTGCTGCGGGTCTACAGCGACCCGGACAGTTTCGCGGACTTCCGCAACCCGGTCCGCGAACAGCGCTTCAGCATCCGGCCGGGGGAGCGCTATGTCGTCTCCGGCGTACCGGAAGGCGAGGTGGCGGTGCTGGCCTTCTTCGACGAAAACGACAACCGCGCCCTGGACAAGAACTTTATGGGCATCCCGCGGGAATCATTGGGGCTTTCGAACAATTACCAGCCCAAGGGCCCGCCGAGTTTTCAACAGGCCGCCATTACCGTAGCGCCCGATGGACCCAACCCTGTGGATATCCACCTGTATGAACTGCTGGGGGATTCCGGCCAGTGGGGTGTCGGTATGGGTGTCATCGGCCGCAACAGCCCCTATCTGGATTCGGATACCAATGTGGTGCAGGCTTTCCCGGTGGTGACCTACTTCGGCGAACGCCTGCAGTGGATCGGGCCCTCACTGCGCTACGGCGTGCTGGGCAGCGACAGGTTGCGGCTGGCCGTCACCGCCAGCTACCGCATGGGCGCCTATGAAGAGAAGGATGCGGAAATTCTCGAGGGTCTCGGCGATCGCGACGATACGGTGTTCGGCGGTGTGGCGCTGACCTACGAGGGGCCGGCGGGGACCGAATTCGACCTGCGCTACCAGCACGACCTGTTGGACCGCTTCGGCGGTGGCACTGCATCGGCCAGTGTGTCGCGGGGCTTCCAGTTCGGTCGCCTGCGGCTGATGCCGTCGTTGGGGGTCAACTGGTTGAGTGGCGACCTGGCGAACTACGACTTCGGCGTACCGACCTCCGCCGCCATTCCCGGCAGGCCGGCCTACACCGTCGGCAACAGCTACACCATCGAGGCCAGTATGGGGGGCATGTTCGAGTTGAGCGAGCGCTGGCGCCTGGCCCTGAACGTGGCGATGGAAAAGCTGGACAACAAGATTACCGACAGCCCGATTGTAGATGAGGATTATGTGGTCACCGGCTTTGCGGCGATGACTTACAGTTTCTGAAGGGCTGCTGGGTTCATCAACAACGGCGACGGGGCAAGCCAACACTCCCAGCAGGATGGACGTGCCCATCAAACCCGAATGATGGGCACGCTGCGCTTTGCCCATCCTACCAAACTCGTCATCCCGAGCTTGACCCGGGATCCAGTGACACGTCCCGGCAGTCTGGATTCCGGATCGAGTCCGGAATGACGAAAAAGCAGAGTTCCAGGTTTTTTACTCTTTCGCCTCGGCAATAAACCGCTCCATCTGCTCCTCCAACATCGACAGCGGTAGCGCCCCATTGGCCAGCAACGCATCGTGAAACGCGCGCAGATCAAACTGGTCCCCCAGCTCTTTCTCCGCCTTTTCCCGCAGTTCGCGAATCTTGATCTCGCCCATCTTGTAAGACAGTGCCTGACCCGGCCAGGAGATATAGCGGTCCACTTCCGCGCGCACATTGGCCTTGGACAGGGAGGTATTGTCGGCGAGGAAGTCCAGTGCCTGCTGCCGTGTCCAGTCCTGGGAGTGGATGCCGGTGTCGATCACCAGCCGCGCGGCGCGCCACATTTCGTAGCTGAGGCGACCGAAATCCTGGTAGGGGGTTTCGTAGACATCCATCTCCTTGCCCAGGCGCTCGGCGTAGAGGCCCCAGCCCTCACCGAAGGCACTCAGGTAGAGGTTGCGGCGGAACTGGGGCACGTTTTCCAGTTCCTGCGACAGGGCATTCTGCAGGTGGTGGCCGGGCACGGATTCGTGCAGGGTCAGGGCTACCAGTTCGTATAGCGGGCGCTGGTCCAGCTGGTGGGTGTTGACCCAGTAGGCGCCGCCGCGGATACCGCCGATGGGCGCCGGGTTGTAGGAGGCGGTGGTGTAGTTGGGGGCGATTTCGTCCGGCACCGGCACCACGCCGTAGGGCAGGCGCGGCAGTTTGCCGAAGAATTCCGGCAGGCGGTAGTCGATGCGCTTGGCGATGTACGACGCTTCCTTGAGCAGATCCTTTGGCGTCTCGGCGTAGAATTGTGGATCCGTGCGCAGGAACTCGGTGAATTCCTCAAAGTTGCCGTCGAAGCCGGATTCTTTTATCAGTTCATCCATTTCCGCGCGGATGCGTTTGACTTCCGCCAGGCCGGTCTTGTGGATTTCCGCCGGGTCCATATCCAGGGTGACATAGGTCTTGATGCCGTGGCGGTAGTAGTCCTCGCCGCCGGGCAGCTCCTCGGCGCCGATGGTGTCCGTGGCAGCCTGTAGATAATCGCCCTCTAGGAAATCCGCCACGCGGGCGAAGGCCGGGATGGCAGTTTCCGCAATCGCCTTTTTGCCGGCGGCGCGCAGGCGCTGCTGTTCGCCGGCGGCAATGGTGTCCGGGAAATCCTCGAAGGGATCAAAAAGGCTGCTGTCGGTGGGGTCATCGTAGGCCTGGGCGCGCACGGTGGGGGCTATGCCCTCGACAACGATTTTCGGCAGCACGAAACCATCTTCGATACCCCGACGCATATTGGCCAGGTTTTCGTCGAAGTAGCGGCCGAAATCGTTGATGCGGGCGATATAGTCTTTGTAGTCGCTCACCTTGAGCATCGCCAGGCCATCGCTGGCGTGCAGTGCCGCGCTGGTAAAGCTGTAGAAGGTGTTCAGCGGAATGCGGTCTAGGAAAAGCTCGTTGGCCTCCACCGAGTTTTCCAGCACCCACGTCAGCAGTTCCAGGTTGACGCGGTCGGATTCGCTGAGCTGCTGCGCATCGATTTTATCCAGGCGGGCGAGAAACGTTTTTTCGGCTTTCAGGCGACGGGCGCGGTCCTGCGCGGATACACCCGGCAGGCGGTCGTTGTAGTCCGGCACGCCCATGCGACCGGCGGTTATCGGGTCTTCCCGCAGGCTGTACTGCCAGTGGTCGTCGATGATTGCCTGTAGTTGTTCGGCGGGGGTGGCGGCCTGGGCGGCGGGGACCAGCAGCCAGGCGGCCAGGTAGAGGATGGACAGAAGCTTCAGGGGCCTTGCCATGTTTGCGTTCTCCGGTGTTCTTATTGGTGCGGATTATCGTGCAACTTTATCACCTACCGGGAAAGGCTTCATAAGTGGAGCGCTGGAAGGAGGCTGTTATGGGGTCGTTTGCCAATGGATCAGGTTGTTACAGGGGCGAGTGGTCTCGATGTTCGCCTGCAAGCAGGCTCCTACGGGTGGGAACGACGTCGGTTTTGGTTTTCCCGTGGTAGGGTTATCCGGTGGGAACTTCTCTTTGAGTAAAGGAGTTTAGCGGTGGAAGATTTCTGTGTGGGCGCTGTGCAGATGGTCAGTGGCGATAGCGTCGGCGAAAACCTGAGCCGTGCCGGCCCGCTGGTGGATGAGGCCGCCGAACGCGGCACCGATCTGGTGCTGCTGCCGGAAAATTTTGCCCACTTCTCCGGCCGCGGCAGTTACGCCGCGGCGGAACCGGTTGTGGCCGACGGCGGGGCCAGCCCCAAAGATCACCCCATTCAACACGCACTGCAGAGCTGGTCGAAAGAACTGGGAGTCTGGGTCGCCGCCGGCGCGGTGCCGTTGCTGGATCGGCCCGACGGCACATCGGTCGAGGGCAGACGCCACCGCTCGGCCTGCCTGTTGTACGACGACCGCGGCTCACTGAGGGCGCGCTACGACAAGATGCACCTGTTCGATGTAGAGGTGGAAGACGCCGCGCGCAGCTACCGGGAATCCGCCAGTATCGAGCCCGGCGACGCGTCCTGCGTAGCCGCCACACCCTGGGCGGAACTGGGACTCAGCATCTGTTTCGATCTGCGTTTTCCCGAACTCTACCGGCAATTGTCCACAGCCGGCGCCGAGGTTTTGCTGGTGCCCTCCGCCTTTACCTACACCACCGGTCGCGCCCACTGGATGACGTTGTTGCGCGCCCGCGCAATCGAAAACGGTTGCTTTGTGATTGCGGCCAACCAGGGGGGCCAACATACACCCAAACGGCGCACCTGGGGGCATTCGGCAGTTATCGATCCCTGGGGCGAGGTGCTGGCGGAGGCCGGTGAGGGGGAGGCGGTGATCACTGCGACGCTGGAGGCGGAAAAACTGGCGAAGGTGCGGCGGAGTATGCCGGTGCTTTCCATGCGGCGGCTTTAGATTCTGTAGGAGCTGCCTTGCAGGCGAAACCGACTTTACAGCCGTTCGCCTGCAGGGCAGGTTCCGACAGATTAAAAAAAGCCCGGTCGAGAATCTCGACCGGGCTTTTCTGTTTGATTGGGCACAGGGAAAAGGTGCGCACGGCGCACCCTACCTCAGGCCTGTTCGATCATCTGCTCGATACGGCCGAAAATGGACTGGCCTTTTTCGTCCAGCATCTCGATCGCGATCCTGTCGCCGAACTGCATGAAGGAGGTGCCCGGCTTGCCGTCCTGGATGGTCTCGATCATGCGGATCTCGGCGATACAGCTGTAGCCGACACCGCCCTCTTTGACCGGCTTGCCCGGGCCGTCGTCCAGTTTGTTGGACACGGTACCGGAACCGATGATGGTGCCGGCGCCCAGCGGGCGGGTCCTGGCGGCGTGGGCGATCAGCTGGCCGAAGTGGAAGGTCATGTCCACGCCGGCGTTGGGTTCGCCGAATTTCTCGCCGTTCAATTCGGAAACCAGCGGCAGGTGCAGCTTGCCCTCTTTCCAGTGGTCGCCGAGCTGTTCCGGCGTGACGCACACCGGCGAGAAGGCGCTGGAGGGTTTGGACTGGTAGAAGCCGAAGCCCTTGGCCAGTTCGCCCGGGATCAGGCCGCGCAGCGAGACGTCGTTCACCAGCATCACCAGCTTGATGTGCTTCAGTGCTTCCTCCGCGCTCACCCCCATGGGTACATCGTCGGTAATGACCGCGATCTCGGCCTCGAAGTCGATGCCGAAGCCCTCGCTCTGGGGCATTTTTACCGGCTCGCGCGGGGCCAGGAAGGTGTCGGAACCGCCCTGGTACATCAGCGGGTCGGTCCAGAAACTTTCCGGCATTTCCGCACCGCGCGCCTTGCGCACCAGCTCCACGTGGTTCACGTAGGCGGAGCCGTCGGCCCAGTGGTAGGCGCGGGGCAGCGGCGAGTGGCATTTGCCCTGATCGAAGGCCTCGCCTTCGATCTCGCCGCCCTGCAGTCTGCCGGCCAGCGCTTCCAGCTGGCCGGATACGGCATCCCAGTCATCCAGTGCGCTCTGCAGCGTGGGCGCGATATCGGCGGCGGACGCCATGCGGGTCAGGTCGTCGGAGACCACCACCAGCTGGCCGTCGCGGCCGTTTTCCTGTTTCAGGCTGGCTAACTTCACTGTGAGTCCTCTTCGGTGTTCGGTTTGAATTCTCCTTCGCCGTGCATCCAGGCCGCGTGCCGCGGTGCCTTTTTGGTGCGGGACCACTCTTCCAGCATATCCCCGGCCACGCGCTTCAGCTCGCTGTGCATACCGGGCTTGGCGGTATCGGCGGCCAGCTCGATGCGATGGCCATTGGGGTCGAAGAAATAGATGGATTTGAAAATGGTGTGGTCCGTGGGGCCCAGCACGTCGATGCCGGCGGCTTCCAGGCGGGCCTTGGCCGCCAGCAGATCGTCCATGCTCTCCACTTCGAAGGCGATATGCTGCACCCATTCGGGTGTTTTCTCGTCGCGGCCCATCTCCGGGGAGTTGGGCAGCTCGAAAAAGGCGAGCACATTGCCCATGCCCGCATCGAGAAATACGTGCATATAGGGATCCGGCTCGCCGGTGGAGGGCACCTTGTCCTCGGCGATGGCGAGCTGGAAATTCATGTCCAGGAGATCGCGGTAAAACTCTACCGTCTCCTTCGCATCTCGACAACGGTAGGCCACGTGGTGAATGCGTTTGATCATACTCTTTGTTCCAAGCTCAAATTTCGGAGTTCCGGGATGGAGCCGGAAAACAATCCCCCTCCCGGCTCTTCACGCTCGCTGCCGGTCCAGAACCCCGCGAGTTGATTTCCAGGGCTACGCCGCAGGTACTCCCGATCAGGCGGCGTCGCCGTCTTTCTTGTCCTTGTCACCGATCACGCCGCGCTTGAGCTGGTCGCGCTCGATGGATTCGAACAGGGCCTTGAAGTTGCCCTCGCCGAAGCCTTCGTCTTCCTTGCGCTGGATGAACTCGAAGAACACCGGGCCGAGCATATTGGCCGAAAATATCTGCAGCAGCAGGCGCGGCTGGCCGTCCTTGGTGGTGCCGTCCAGCAACAGGCCGCGCTTTTTCAGCTCTTCGGTGGGCTCGCCGTGGCCCGGCAGGCGCTCTTCCAGCATTTCGTAATAGGTTTCCGGGGGCGGGGTCATGAACTTCATGCCCTGCTCTTTCAGGCGGTCCCAGCAGGCCACCAGGTCGTCGCAGGCGAAGGCGATATGCTGGATACCCTCGCCGTTGTACTTCATCAGGTACTCTTCGATCTGGCCACCACCACCGGCCGCCTCTTCGTTCAGCGGGATGCGGATCTTGCCGTCCGGCGCGGTCATGGCCTTGGACGTAAGGCCGGTGTACTCACCCTTGATATCGAAGTAGCGGATCTCGCGGAAGTTGAACAGGTCTTCGTAATACTTGGCCCAGTAGTCCATGCGGCCGCGATAGACGTTGTGGGTCAGGTGGTCCAGGGTGTGGAAGCCGCAGCCCTCCGGGTGCCTGTCCACGCCTTCCAGCCAGTGGAAGTCGATATCGTAGATGCTCTCGCCTTCCGCGTAGCGGTCGATCAGGTAGAGTGTGGCACCGCCGATACCCTTGATCGCCGGCAGTCGCAGTTCCATGGGGCCGGTTTCCACCTGTACCGGCTGGGCGCCCTTCTCGATCGCCTCGTTGTAGGCGTGGGTGGCGTCTTTCACGCGGAAGGCCAGACCGCAGGCGGACGGGCCGTGCTCGCGGGCGTAGTAGTCGGCGTGGCTACCCGGCTCGTAGTTGGTGATGAAGTTGATATCGCCCTGGCGCCACAGCTCCACGTCTTTGGTGCGGTGGCGGGCCACCCGGGTGAAGCCCATGACCTCGAACACACTTTCCAGGATGCCCTTCTCCGGCGCGGTGAATTCGACGAATTCAAAGCCGTCCAGACCCATCGGGTTTTCAAATAAATCGGCCATCTGGTCCTCCATTATTTCTCTCATCAAGCTGCGCCGTTGGTGCCACAGCGGACTCATTAGTTTCAGGTGCAACGAACTTAGTTGCAAGTGTAACTAATGTCAAGAGGTGGAGAAACCTGGAACCTATTATGGAATCTGGTCACTTCTGAATATGGATACAGGCAGGAGGCTGCCGGCGGATGCCTGCTTTACGCAGCGCAACCGCAAGCAGGTGGTGATGATCTCGACGTCTGCCAATACCGTGACAGTGCGGCCGGGGTGACCCGCGAGCGGATATCCCACCGGGGAGAATTCCGCAGAGCTACCGCCTGGCACGGGCAGAGGTAAAGCGACAGTACCGGTCAGAGCCCGTCGCGGCACTTGCCACTATCGAGATCACAGGCTTTTCCCTTATGGAAAACGCCGTCCGATTCTTCGCACTCCGATTTGGTCGCCGGCGAGGAGCAGGAATCAATGCCTTCCTCACAACAGCCGACCGGGCCGACCTGCTCCTCATTCTGGGGCGAGGTCATTTGGCTGTCGGGGGATTGGGGCCCGTCATCTTTCGGCGAACAACCGGCGAACGCCACAATCAGCAGCCCTATCGCAAACACCTTCAACAGCAACTTTACAGGATTCATAGATAACTCCTTCAGCGTTGTGACGGCCCCCTTGGCGGGCCGCCGGAAAAATCGAATTGGCCGGGGTGCGCCGTCGGCGCCTGCGGGTTTCAGGCCGCCCGCGGCATCTGCGGTAACTGCCGCTCGATGGTCCGCACCGCCTCCTCGGAGATGCCGAGCTTTTCCGCCAGCCTGTCCATATAGGCCTTTTCCCTCGGATTGTCCTCGTTGATGGTCATCGCCGACACCAGGTAGAGGTTCAACGCCGTGGCCGGGTCGTTGACCCGCGCGATGACCTGGTCCATATCCACCGGCTGCGTCAGCAGCTGCCGGAGTTCCTCCAGGTCGGCGCTGTCCAGCTTGCCCTCCAGCGCCCCGGTGATATTGCGTTGCTCCTTCTCGTCGATGCGGCCATCTGCCTGGGCGGCGGCCACCATCGCGCGCAGCAATGCGTCCGCCTGCTCCTCGCCGTGTGCGCCGGCACCGCTATCGGCAAATCCGAAGATCCTCTCCCGGGGATTGGACCAGCCACCGGTATTGCCGCCGGGACCACCCGGCCCCTGGGGACTGAACTTGCCGCCCGCGCGGCCGAAGATCTGGCCTAGGATGTCGTCCAGGCTGGCGCCCGCGGGCGCGCCACCGTCTTTGCCGGCGGTACCGCCCTGCTGCTGCATCTGCTCGAATACGCGGCGGGCCATCTCGATCAGCATACCGGCGCCACCCGCCCCGGCCGGTATGCCGCCGCCGGAGATATCGCCGGGACTGCCGTTCCGGGAGCCGCCCGGTGTCGCGCCACCGGACTTGCCGGCGCGGGACAGGATGTCGTCCAGGCTGGTGCTGTCCGGGCCCGCCTGCTCCGGGTTCGGCGGCGGCACGCGGGAGAAGTCCGGCGGCGGTATCTTCCCGCCTCCGGGTGCCCCGGAGGGCGCCTGCGGCTGCTGGCGCGCCTTCTTGTTGAGCATGGAAATACCGGCGCCGATCAGGGCGCCCAGCAGAAGCTTCTTGTCCATCGGGGATGGCCCTCGCAAGTTCGGTCGGGTATGTACTCACTGTAGTTCAGATATGGCGTTTTTTTAGACAGAGCGAGGACAAATCGGGACCGGGCATTCGCCGCCACAGAGAAAGCCCTTCCCCAATTCCACCGAGCCGTTACAATCGGCCTCCGTTTACGGATCCGCCCGGCGGATCCAGGTCCCGAATTCACACTTGCACAGGACGCCCCATGCTTCTCGCCGCCCTCGCCGTCATCGCCGGATTCGCCCTGCTGGTCTGGAGCGCCGACCGTTTCGTCGAGGGTGCCGCGGCCACCGCCAAGCACGCGGGCATGCCGACGCTGCTGATCGGCATGGTGATCGTGGGTTTCGGCACGTCTGCGCCCGAGATGGTGGTGTCCGCCATGGCCGCGCTGGACGGCAGCCCGGGGCTGGCGCTGGGCAACGCCTACGGCTCCAATATCACCAATACCGGCCTGATCCTGGGGGCCACCGCACTGCTGATTCCGCTGACGGTGCACTCGAAGATCGTGCGCCGGGAACTGCCGCTACTATTGGCAATCAGCTGCCTCACCGGTTTTTTCCTCTGGAACGGCCGGCTGGCGCGGCCGGAGGCCAGTGTGCTGTTGCTGGGTTTCTTCGCGCTGATCGGCTGGACCATCTATTCCGGTCTGCGCGGCAAGGGCGATGTGCTCGAGAGCAACGTGGAGAGTGAGCTGGAAGTGCATTCCATGCCGCTGGGCCGCGCCATTTTCTGGGTGGTCGGCGGCCTGGCACTGCTGATCATCAGCTCGCGCATACTGGTCTGGGGCGCGGTGACCATCGCCGAGTCCCTGGGTGTCAGCGACCTGGTTATCGGCCTCACCATCGTCGCCCTGGGTACCTCGCTGCCGGAGCTGGCGGCCACCGTGGTGGCCGCGCGCAAGGGCGAACACGATATCGCCATCGGCAACGTGGTGGGCTCGAACATGTTCAACCTGCTGGCGGTGGTGGGGATCGCCGGCGTTATCGCGCCCATGGACAATGTACCGCCGGAAATGCTCACAAGGGACTGGCCCATGGTGATCGGCCTGACGGTGGCACTGTTCGTATTCGGCTACGGTTTCCGCGGCCAGGGGCGCATCAACCGCTTCGAGGGCGGGTTGCTGCTGGCGGCCTACATCGCCTACAACGCCTATCTGGTTATGACCATCACCAGGGCGGCCACTGCCTGACAGGCCTACTTCGCCGCAATTCGCTTCGATCTACGGCGGAATTTCAGCTCCCTCTGCTTTCAGGATTGGAAGGCGTTTTAATCGGCTCCTCCCGGGCTACCCCTGGCCCGAATCCTCCAACCGCGCCACGCGCGCCTGCAGCCTTTCAATCTCTTCCAGCAACTCGATCGCCAGCGCCGCGCCGGCCAGGTTCACCCCCAGATCCCGCTCCAGGGAGTGGACCCGGCGCACCCGACGCACACAGATGCCGCTGAAACGCAGGCGCGCGCGGCTGCGCGGCTCTATCACGCCCTCTTCCACCAGCGCCATGATATGTTCCGCCGGCAGGCCGCAGGCGCGGCAGAGTTCGCTCAGGGTGAGCTCGCTGTCCTCATCGAGAATCGCGCCGGTGATTGCTTCGTGATTCCTGCTCGCCATCGTCAGGCTCCCATGTTCGCACGCGGATCGAATTCAAACGCCTCGCTGAACCGGCGGTAGGCCTCCTTCTGCGCCTCGTCTCCCGCCGGCGGTGCGACCACTTTCAGGACCGCGTAGAGGTCGCCCGGTTTCTTCGCCGGAATACCGCGCCCCTTGAGGCGCAGCTTGCCGCCGCTTTTGCTGCCCGGGGGGATCGTCAGGTTCACCGCGCCCTCCGGCGTCGGCACCTGCACCCGGGCGCCGAGGGCCGCCTCCCAGGGGGCCAGTGGCAGGTCGAGATAGACGGTACTCCCCTCCACCGAATAGAGACGGTGCGGATTGAAGGTGATCTCCAGATACAGGTCACCGGGCTTGCCCTCGCCCATCCCCGGTTGCCCCTGGCCGGCCAGCCGGATCTGCTGGCCCTCGGTGACGCCCCGGGGAATCTTGACGTTGAGCTTGCGCTCCCTGACCTGGGGGCGGCCGTCCGCCCCCAGTTCGGAGTGTTTCAGTGTGATCTGGCGCGTGGCGCCACGGTAGCTGTCCTCCAGGTCGATGGCGATTTTGGCGTGGGTGTTCTCGCCCTGGGCGTGGAATTCATGCCGAAAGCCGCCGCTCCCTGCCCCGAAGCCACCACCGAAGCCGGCACGGCCGAACAGGCTTTCGAAAAAGTCGCTGAACGCCTCCGGGTCCGCCTCGGTATAGCCGCCGCCGTGGAATTCGAAGCCCTGGTCCCAGTCCGGCGGCGGGCGGAACTCCTCCCCGGAGTGGTAGCCGCTGCCGAGCTGGTCGTAGGCGGCGCGTTTCTCCGGGTCCTTGAGCACCTCGTAGGCCTCGCTCACTTCCTTGAAGCGATCCTCGGCCTCCTGCTCCGAGCTGACATCCGGGTGGTATTTGCGCGCCAGCCGGCGGTAGGCGCGCTTGATCTCGGCCTGGTCGGCATCCCGCTCCAGGCCGAGAGTTTTGTAGTAGTCCTTGTATTCCATGGGGTTCGGCATCCAGCCCCGGCGGCTTTTCCCACTTCACAGGTGGTACTGGCGCAGGGGTGCGAGGGTCAATACAGTGGCATCTCTCCCTAAAGCTATAGCAAGAGATAGAGCCGTGTTCCGGATACTGACGATGTTTGTCCTCGCCCTGTGCAACGCCGCGGCAGTGGCGACGGAAGTCGCCCTGCACGAGGATATCCCCTGGGCGCAACCGGAGGGCGTACCGTTGACGCTGGACATCCATGTGCCATCCACCGGCCGCGACAGCTACCCGGTGGTGGTCGTCTACCACGGCGGCGGCTGGCTGGTGAACGACCACAGCATCATGGATGCCGCCGCCCGCTACCTCGCCACCGAGGGCGATTTCGTGGTCGCCAACATGAACTACCGGCTGCTGGTCGACAACGACAACCGCACCCGTATGAACGAGATCGTCGAGGACGTTTTCGGCGGCCTGCTGTGGGTCAAGGAACATATCGCCGATTACGGCGGCGACCCGCGGCGCGTGGCGGTCACCGGCGACAGCGCCGGCGGCCACCTGGCCGCGATGGTGCTGACGGCCGGGCGCAACCTGGCCAGTGCCGGCTTCGATGCCGAAAAGCCCGGCTTCAATCCCAGCTATCTGCCCACCGGCAAGACCGCCGAGCAGGTGGCCGCGGAGGACGGCCTGGCAGTCCAGGCGGCGGTGCTCAGCTACGGTGCCTTCGATCTCCACGCGACCGCCCTGGGCGGATTCGAGACGGAGCAGAATGGCTTCTGGCAGTGGGCCGGTGCCGAACCGCGCGGTATCTTCGGCACCGGGTTCAATCCGCAGGACAACCCCGAGCTCTACAAGGCCGTATCGCCGCTACACCGGGTGCCCTCTGCCGAGGATTACCAGCTGCCAGCGGTTTTTGCCCATGTGGGCAGCGAGGATACAACCACGCCGCCGAAGGCGGTGAAGGCTTTTGTCGACACACTGCGCGATGCGGGGCAGCCGGTTGAATACCGGGTCTATGAGGGCAAGAACCACGCCTTTCTCGATACGGGCTGCAACGAGTTTCTCGGCAACTGCTTTGACGAGGATGCGCCGGATACCCTGGACGACATGATTGCGTTTTTTGACCGGCAACTGCGTTGACACTGACGGAAACAACTATCGCCCCGTAAAAAAGCCGCCCCGCGGGCGGCTTTGAACACTCCTGGGCCAGGCTGCGATCAGCTTTCGGTTTCCACGGTCTTGCCGAGATCGCCGACACCGGCCTCTTTCAGCAGCGAATCCACTAGCGGCGCCATGGCACGGTGCTTCAGGGCACTGCCGACCAGTGCCTCGGGCAGGCTCTGGCTATTACCATCGCCGCCGCCCTCGACGGTTCCGCCGCCGGTGCGATCACCGACGCCGTTCAGACCCTCCACGGAAATGATCTTCATGCCGTCGATACTCTCCATCGGCTTGACGCTCTCGCGGATAATGTTCGGCAGGTTCTCGTGCAGGCTGAGGACTCGCTTCAGCGACACCTGCGCCTCGTTGAGGCTGTTGAAGGCTTCGTTCATCAGGCGCTGGCCCTCGGCGTCCACGGCGTATTTTTCCCGGTCGGCTTCCACCTGGATGCGCACCGCTTCCGCTTCGGCGGTGGCCTGCTGGCGCAGGGCCTCGGCCTTGTCTTCCGCCGCGGATTTTTCCGCTTCCGCGGCCACCTTGATGGAAGTCGCCTGGCGCTCGGCCTCCTTCTGCGCCTCGATGATTTCGATTTGCTTCTCGCGCTCCGCCACTTCGACGCTCTTGGCGGTGCCTACCTGCTCCTCCGCGCGCGCAGCTTCCGCGCGAGCGACGCTGGCCTGTTGATCGACGACAGACTGGTCCTTGGATTTTTCCGCGACCGCAATGGCGCGTTCCTGTTCGGCAATTTCCAGGGATTTCTGCTTGGAAATGCGCTGCTCGTCCAGGATGCGCTCGCGCTCGATCTCCTGTTCCTGCAGGCGCTTTTCCTTTTCGATTTCCAGCAGTTTCGTGGCCTGTTCGGCGGTAATGCGCGACTGATCCACCTCGCGCTCGGCTTCAATGCCTGCCTGGCGCGCGCCTCGCTCCTGTGCGGCCTGCTCGCGGGCAATATCTGCCTTCTGCGCGGCTCCGCGGTTTTCCAGTTCGCGCTGCTGTTCCAGGTGGGCGTAACGCTTTTCCTTCTCCAGTTCCAGGTGCTGGCGTTCCGTCTCCAGGTTTTTCGTCTCGATCTGCACCCGCGTTTCCTGCTCAACGTCGTTCACTTCCTTGCGCCGCGCCTCTATGGAGCGGGTCATGCTGGCCAGACCCTCGGCGTCGAAGACGTTGTCCTGGTTGAAGAATTCCTTGTGCGTCTGGTCCAGGCCGGTGAGGGAGACGGCTTCCAGTTCCAGGCCGTTTTTCAGCAGGTCTTCCGAGACCACCTGCTGCACCTTCTGCACGAACTGGCTGCGCTGTTCGTGCAGCTCCGCCATTTCCATTTCCGCGGCCACGGAACGCAGGGCGTCGACGAATTTGCCCTCGATCATCTCCTTCAAGGCTTCCGGATCGAGCGTGCGCACGCCCAGGGTCTGCGCCGCATCGGCGATGGCATGGCTATCCGGCTTGACGCGCAGGTAGAATTCCGCCAGCACATCCACGCGCATGCGGTCCTTGGTGATCAGCGCCTGGTGTTCCTTGCGGGATACCGCGAGGCGCAGGGTGTTCATGTTGACCGGGATGATCTCGTGCAGCACCGGCAACACCAGGGCGCCGCCGTTCATGATCACCTTCTGCCCACCCATGCCGGTGCGCACGAAGGAGCGCTCCTTGGAGGCGCGGGTGTAGAGACGCGCGAAGATGGTGCCGATAACAATCAGCCCCACAAGTACTGCGCCCGCCATTACAAGAATGCTGGAAAGATTCTGAATCACTGTGTGTTCTCCATTTTGATTGTTGTCTCCTACCTGAAGTCAAAGATTCGGGTGTCAAGTATCAGTCGGCGCAGCAATGACCCGGAAAGCGGATCCCCGCTCCTCCACCAACAGCACCCGGTCGCCCTGGCTGAAGGTTTCGTCGTCATAGGGCTCGACCATCACGTAGTGCGTGGTCCCGTAGGCATCGCTGAAACGGGCCTCGGCCGGGGAACCGGCGACGGCTTCCCCGACGGTGATAACGGCCACGCGGCCGGCGAAAGTGTCGCGGCCGACGGCCTCTGTCTCGTTGCCGAGCGCAAAGCGACGCAGCAGGCCGCCGACAAAGCGCACCTGCGGCAGCGCCAGGGCCAGTACCGGCAGCACCGACAGCCAGGCCGGCAGCAGCGCGCCGCTTACGGACTGCACCAGCATCTGCAGTAGCAGTCCGGTCACGCCGAAGCTGACCAGAAAGGCCACCAGTAGAATCAGCGCCGGCACCTCGCCGAACCTGAGCCAGCCCAGCACGCGGTTCAGCCCACCGCCGCTATCCGGCACATCGGCATTCAGCTCCAGATCCGGCAGCAGGTTGTCGAGCAGGTCGGACAGGCCGACGCCGATCAGTACCATGACGCCCTCGAGCAGCGCGATCATCAGCATCAGTACCAGCGCGCCAGTGAACAGCTGGTTGCCGTCTTCGAGCAGAAAGGCCATCAGTTGTCTGCCTCCGGATTACATACCGGTCGTTCTCTCATTGTTTCCCCCAATTTCGATGCACGGCAGTAAAAAGCGCCTACAAATTACAGGCGCCCCCAAAAGGGATCAATTACAGGCCATTACAGTGGCAGAAACGGCCGGCCACCGGTAGGCCCGGCCGAGCTGTGCTTTGCTTTTGGGATCACAGGCGCTCCCGGACCACAATACCGACATGACCAGGCAAAACCCGATTCTCAACGTCGACAGCTACAAAGCCAGCCACTACCTGCAGTATCCGCCGGGGGCGGAGCACGTCAGCAGTTACGTGGAATGCCGCGGCGGCGAGTTTCGCGAGGCGGTGTTTTTCGGCCTGCAGGCGTTTATGCGCCAATATCTGCAGACGCCCATCCGAAAGCGCGATATCGATGAGGCGGAGGAGATGCTGCACGCCCACGGCCTGCCGTTCCACCGCGCCGGCTGGGAGCATATTCTGGCCGCGCACGGCGGGCTGTTGCCGCTGGAGATCTCCGCGGTGCCGGAGGGCACGCTGGTGCCGCTGCACAATGTGATGCTGCAGGTGGTGAACACCTGTCCGGCCTGCTTCTGGCTCACCAGTTATATCGAGACGGCCATGGTGCGGGCGCTCTGGTACCCGATGACCGTGGCCACCCAGAGCCGCGCAATCAAGAAGACCGTGGCCCGCTACCTGGACGAGACCGCCGACTCCCGCGATTCGCTGCCGCTCAAGCTGCACGACTTCGGCGCCCGCGGGGCCAGCAGCCTGGAGAGTGCGATGATCGGCGGCATGGCCCACCTGGTGAATTTCCGGGGTACCGACACCGTCTCCGGGCTGGTCGCCGCGCGGCGCTTTTACGATGCGGATATGGCCGGCTTCTCGATTCCGGCCGCAGAACACAGCACCATGACCGCCTGGGGCAGGGAGCGGGAGGCGGACGCCTACGCCAATATGCTCGACCAGTTTGCCGGGCCGGACAGGATGGTGGCGGTGGTCAGCGACAGTTACGATCTCTGGCACGCGATCGACAACATCTGGGGCGGCCCCCTCAGGCAGCGCGTGATCGACAACGGCGGCACACTGGTGGTCAGGCCCGATTCGGGCGACCCGGTGAAAATCGTCACCGAGAGCCTGGAGCGACTGATGAAGATTTTCGGCGCAACGGAAAACAGCAAGGGCTACCGGGTGCTGCCGGACTTCATCCGCATCATCCAGGGCGACGGCGTCTCGCGCCACTCCATTCCCGAAATCCTGCAGGCGATGAAGGAGCGCAAACAGAGCGCCGACAATATCACCTTCGGCATGGGCGGCGAGCTGCTGCAGAAACTCGACCGCGACATCATGAGCTTTGCCATGAAGGCCAGTGCCATCCGCATCGACGGGCAGTGGCGGGATGTCTACAAGGACCCGGTCACCGGACCGGAAAAAAAATCCAAGCGCGGACGGCTGGCGCTGGTGGAAAACCGGCGCGGTGAAATGGAAACCATTCGCCTGGAAGAGCTGGGCCAGCGGGAGAACCTGTTGCTACCGGTGTATCGCGACGGGCGGATTCTGGTGGAGACGGATTTCGATCGGGTGCGCGCACGGGCGGAGCTGACACAGTAGGCCGGAAAACGCCGCCGTTATCCGGATGCAAAAAAACCACCCATATGGGTGGTTCAGAAAATGAAGACAACTTCACTGGAAGAGTGTCTGCCGCGGGCGACAGAACACCGGGGTCGACACTCCGAAAGCACCATATCCGTAATCGCTCCCTGCGCAATCCGTCGCACGCTCTTCCGAAGTACCAACGCCACTGTTCTGTCGGGGGATGGTTGGAGCGGGCCTGCGGCCCGCTTGCGCGGCTGGAGCCTTCAGCCCAAAAGGTAAAGGGCTGCACGCTCCCGGGATTATTTCTCCACGAACGCCCGCTCGATCACATACTCGTGGGGAACACCGGCGCGGGTTTCGCGGAAGCCGCGGTCGTCCAGGATCTTGGTCAGGTCCTTCAGCATCGCCGGGCTGCCGCAGAGCATAAAGCGGTCTTCCTCGACATTCGGCTGGGGCACATCCAGGTCCTTGAAGATTTTGCCGGACAGCATCAGGTCGGTCAGGCGGCCGTTGTTGCGGAACTTCTCGCGGGTCACCGTGGGGTAGTAGAGCAGCTGGTCGCTGATCACCTCGCCGAAATACTCGTGTTTCGGCAACTCCTTTTCGATCTGTTCGCGGTAGGCCAGCTCGGACACATAGCGCACGCCGTGGGTCAGGATCACCTGGTCGAAGCGCTCGTAGACATCCGGGTCCTTAATGATGCTCAGGAAGGGCGCCAGGCCGGTGCCGGTGGACAGCAGCCACAGGCGCTTGCCCGGCAGCAGGTGATCCGCCACCAGGGTACCGGTGGGTTTGCGGCTGACATAGATCTCGTCACCCGGCTCGATCTTCTGCAACTGCGAGGTAAGCGGACCATCCGGCACCTTGATGCTGAAAAACTCCAGCTCGTCCTCGTAGTTGGCGCTGGCGATAGAATAGGCGCGCAGCAGCGGACGGCCATTGCCCTGCGGCAGGCCGATCATTGTAAAATAGCCGTTCTCGAAGCGGAACGCCGGGTCGCGGCTCGTCTTGAAACTGAACAGGGTATCGTTCCAGTGATGGACGTCGAGCACCTTCTCTACATTCAAATTACTCATAACTTTCTATCAACAGCGTATATTCAAATTAGTTCTAAATTTAGAACTGCTTATTCCTGACTTCTCTGAACGGTTGAATTCTAACCCTGGAATATCTATAGGCAAAATGGGATATTTCGATATTCGTTATCGATTATTTGGATAAGCCAGGAAGTTTGCCGTGCGCTATTCCCTACGCCAACTGGAAGTCTTCCTCGCCTGCGCCCACTACGAGAATGTGAGCCGCGCGGCGGAGAGCCTCAACATGTCCCAGTCCGCCGCCTCCACCGCGCTGAAGGAGTTCGAACAGCAGTTCGAGCTGCGCCTGTTCGAGCGCACCGGCAAACGCCTGCGCATGAACGAACTGGGCCGCCAGCTCTGGCCCCGCGCCGAGGAGCTGCTGGAGCGGGCCCGCGAACTGGAACAGACGCTGGCCACCCACCGCGACCTGGGGCGGCTGAAGATAGGCGCCACCCTGACCATCGGCAACTACCTGGCCGCCGGCATCATGGCCCGTTACATGTCGGAGCAACCGGGCACGAGGGTAGAGCTGGACGTGGCCAACACCGCCGCCATCGCCGAGCGGGTGCTGAACTTCGAGCTGGATCTGGGGCTGATCGAGGGGGAACTCAACCACCCGGACCTGGAGATGATCCCCTGGAGGGACGATGAACTGGTGGTTTTCTGCGCGCCCGACCACCCGCTGGCGAAGCGCAGACACCTGAACGACAGCGATCTCTGCGCGGCCACCTGGATAGTGCGCGAACCCGGTTCCGGCACCCGCCAGACCTTCGAGCGCGGCCTGGCCGGGCTGCTGCCGAACCTGCATATCCTGCTGGAACTGCAGCACACCGAGGCCATCAAGCGCGCGGTGGAAGCGGGGCTCGGTATCAGCTGCCTGTCCCGGGTATCGCTGACCGACGCACTGAAGCGCGGCTCACTGGTAGAGCTGCCGGTGCCACAGCGGGATTTCCACCGCGAATTCTACTTTGCCCTGCACCGGCAGAAGTACCGCAGTGCGGGGATTGAGCGGTGGTTGGAGTTGTGTCGAGAGGTGCCTGAAGTGTAAAGCCACCCCAAAAAGCGGCGGCTTTTGTTGAAGTCGATCAGGCAGTGTCGGGGATTACTGAACCTTCACCAGCTCTGATTTGATTTCTTCCGGTACCTGATCAACGGATGCAATGGTCAGGCCGCCCATGGCTGTGGACGCGGTGCTCGGTTCTAGGTTTACATTCGCAGACTCCGGCAGTTTCCACATGGCACCAGTAGCCGGGTCAACGATCACCATGCCGATCAGGCCGCCAACCAAAATGTTGCCGATATACCAACCGTCCATTCCCGGACGAAGCTGAAAGCTCTGCTCGCGGTAGCCTGCCATCTGATACTTGATGGTGTAGCTGGCAGAAGAAAAAAAGCCATCGGAAGCGGATAAGGTAACAGTATCCGGAGTCACGCCGGAGTGTACATCCATCCCCGATTCGTCGGTCACGGTGAAATTCGCACCAACAGGATTACTCTTGATGGAAACCGGGTATTCACTATCGCTCAGAATGCTCGCGCAGCCGCTCGCAAACACCATACCCGCGACTACAACCCCCATAGTCAACTTTTTAATCATGTGATTTCCTTACCTTCTTGTCTTATTGGTACCGGCATACCAAATACCGGCGGCCGCGAAGGTTATCACATTTTTTTTGGCCAACGAGTCACAAAAGAAGCATTCACTCCCCGGCAAACAGATCGCCAAAGAAGTCCCCCTCATACCAATGCGGCTTTTCATCCGCATCCGCCACCTCCCGCGCGATGGCGTAGTTCACCTCGGTGAACTGCTTGGCGGCGATATAGTTGATCTGTTCGTCGGCCTCGTCGCTCGGCCGGTGGTAGCGGTCCTGCAGGAATTGATTCTGCATCGCCGTGCCGTCCATTTCCGGATCCAGTGCCTCGCGGCCGGTGATCAGGTAGATGGCGGGCACGCCCTGGCGCACGAAGTTGTAGTGGTCGCTGCGCACGAAGATCACCTGTTCCGGCATCGGGTCCGGGCTCAATTTCAGGTCGGTGCGGGCAGCGGCGCGCGCGGCGGTTTTACCCAGCGTGGAGTGCTCGGCGCCGAAGGCGATGATATCCCTGAACGGGTACAGCAACATCGGCATATCCAGGTTGATGTTGCCGACGATGGATTGCGACGGCACCGGCGGGTGCCGGGCGAAGTAGTCCGAGCCCAGCAGTCCTTTCTCTTCCGCCGTCACGGCCACGAACAGCAGGGTGCGGCGCGGCGGTATGCCGGATTCCCGGAACAGGCGCGCCGTCTCCAACATCACGGCGATACCGGCGGCATTGTCCTGGGCACCGTTGTTGATCCGGTCGCCCTCCCCTTCGTCTTCCGTGCCGAGGTGATCCAGGTGCGCGGAGAAAACCACCACTTCGTTTTTCAGTGCCGGGTCGCTGCCCGGCAGCATCGCCACCACATTGGGGCTGGTGATGTCCTCGTGCGCAGCGCCGCTGGTCAGCGATGCCTTGTAGGGCAGCGCGAAACCCTGCGGCACCAGGCCGCTGTCCATTTCCGTAAAGACGGTATCGAGGCTGTGTTCGGCGCCCATGAAAAGCTGGCGGCCGGCGGGCATATCCAGCATCACGCCCGGGTGCAGGCCGGGGATGGCGCCGCCGGGGATGCCGTCGCTGCGCACCCAGTCCAGGTTGTCCTCGTGCAGGTACTCAACCGAGCGCTGGAAGGGCCAGCGTTTCTCGCGCTGCGGTGTGTTCAGCAGGATGGTGCCCACGGCGCCGTGGCGCGCGGCCGTCTCCCGCTTGGTGCGGCCGGAGGCGTAGTGGGCGCCCACCTCGCTGGGCAGCTCCTGCGGACGGCCACTGAGAATCACGACGATCTTGCCGCGCACATCCAGGTCGGCATAGTCGTCGACACCGTAGTCCGGCGCCTCGATACCGAAGCCGACAAACACCAGCCCGGCGGTGGTGGCGGTGTCCTCGCTCAGGGTGGGCGGCGAGGCGATAAAGTCCTCACCGAACCTGAGGGGGATATCGCCGTCGCGCCCCTGCAGTACCAGGGTCGGCTCGCGGCCATCCCAGCCGGCGCGGCGGAAGGGGACCGGCTGCATGTAGCCGTCACTGCCGGCGGGCTGCAGGCCCATGGCCCGGAACTGTGCGGCGACATAGTCGGCGGCCTTGCGGTAGCCGGGGGTGCCGGTTTCGCGGCCGGCCAAGGCGTCGGCCGCGAGGATGTTCACGTGCTCGCGGATATTTTCGCTATCGGCATCGGGAATCGGCGCCGGCGTGTCGGTGCTGGCACAGGCGGCCAGGGCTGCCGCCATCAGGGCGCCGAGCAGGGTTCTTGTGTTCATCGGCAAATCGGTGTTGTTGTGAATTCTCGGGTCGGGTTGGCGATCAAGCTTATCACGATCCGCGCGGGCGGCATCCTGGTGTCGCCGGCAGCGATTCCGCAAGGGGGGATCAGGCCGCGCGGCCGATATCGGGGTAGGCGCGGGTCACCGCGGCGGTGACTTTTTCGTAGGCGCTGTCGGGGCAGAATTCGCCGTGGGCGGCCATGAAGTGGATGAACGGCAGATCCAGCAGGCGCAGGAAATCCTCCTGCAGCCAGTGGGCCGGATCGCACCGCTCCGGTGTGGCCCGCGCGCGCCAGGTGGGCGCCACCTGCATGCCGCGGCGGATGCCGCCGAAACGCAGCAGGTTGCGTCCGAACCAGCTGCAGCCGCGCCAGGACCGCCAGTACTGGATGGCGTCGCAGGTCAACAGCAGGCCGCCGTTATAGGGCACCCAGAGTGCCGCTTCCGGGCAGCGGCTGCGGCGGAATTCCACAAAGCGGCCGCCGGGGATCGGGCAGTCCCCCCCCTCCTGCAACAGCCGGTCCGGTGCCGGTGCGGGGTAGAGGTCGGAATCGGCCTGGCGCCAGAAGGTGAGGCTGTAGCGGTCGCGGTAGTAGAGATCGTCGCAGCCGTGGTGGT
Source organism: Microbulbifer halophilus (assembly GCF_026183675.1). Taxonomy (GTDB): domain Bacteria; phylum Pseudomonadota; class Gammaproteobacteria; order Pseudomonadales; family Cellvibrionaceae; genus Microbulbifer; species Microbulbifer halophilus. Next base: position 10,340 of record NZ_JAPIVK010000030.1, on the reverse strand, counting down.
GGCCGAGACGCACGGCGTGGCGGATCTGCCCCAGCTCCTCGAGCCGCTCTTCCTCCGCCCGGCGCAGGCGCACCGGGTTGACCAGGGTCAGCTCGTCCCCCCAGCGCAGTATGCCCATATTGCGGTTGATGACGGTGGCGGGGGCGAGTTTTGCGGTGCCGGGCAGACAGAAAAAATCCGGCAGCAGCTGGCGGATCTCGCCGTGGGGTTGCGGCTGCGGATAGTCGATCTGCATGGGTGCCGCGCTCCCGCTGTCTGTGTCAACTGTACTGGGCGCGGTTGCAGATACCGCGCAGTATCTGCAGTGCCCTCTGCGCGTCCCGCTCGGGGACGAAGACATGGTCGTGGTGCAGCGCGGCGACAACGTTTGCGCTGATGCCCTCGGCGGCCAGCTCCCGCGACACCACCGCAGTCAGCCCCACCGCTTCCAGGCTGGAGTGGATCTGCAGGGTGATCTGGCAGTAGCCGCTGGCCGCGTCGTCCTGCAGCAGGCCCTCGCGCTTCGCCAGCGCACGCGGCAATATCGCGCTGGGCCCTTCCCGCTCGCGGAAAATGCACAGGCAGCCGGCGCACAGGCTCCGCAGCCGCGCTTCCGGCAATGCGACGAAAGCGTAGACCTCCCCTTCCAGTTGTGGATCGATATTCCGCAGCAGTTTTCCCAGGCTCACTTCCGCATTCATAGAGGTTTTGCCAGAACAGTCTGTCTGTTTCGGCCGGCCACACGGGGTCGGTCAGTTTTCTTCTCGCGTTTTTTTGTCGCCGCCGCGACCACTGCCGCCGGCCGCCGGAGCGTCGGCTCCCGGAGCGTCCGTGAATGTCTCGCCCTCGAATTCCGGTTCGCCCTCGGCCGGCGTGGTGTCCACTTCGATGCTATTGCGTTCGGCCTGCATTTCCCAGCGGTCCAGGGCGCCGTCGATATCTTTTTCCAGTTCCATGGGCGGAAATGCCGGGCAGGGATCGTCCTTGCCGGGATTGTGCCAGCCGGACAGTGGTGCGACGAACACGATCAGGGATTTGTGCAGCAGGTTGCGGCCGATGCTGGCCTCGGTCCAGGTGGTCTGCCAGGCGTACTTGCCCTTTACCGCATAGTCGCTCTCGTAGGATTTCAGCGTCAGGAAATAGGGATAGAGTCTGCCGCTGCGACAGACGATGCGGCGCTCGGTCTTGATATTCGCCATCTGCGTGAACGGATCGAAGTACCAGCGGATATCGTAGCCGTAGGTGAAACGCATTTCGTCGCCGCGCTCGACAAACGCGTAGGAGCGACCGGTGCCATCGGCGTCCAGGCTCCAGACATGGCGGGCCTCGCCGTCGCGGGATATCAGCCAATCCCCCACCCACTGTTCTGCCTCGAAGCGGGAGTCCGCGTGCCAGCCTTCACCCTCTTCCCCCTCGCCCTCCGCCGCCACGGCGCCGGTACAGGTGAGCAGTATTGCCAGCGTGAGAATAAAGCGTCGCTGTATCACAGCCCTACTCCGAATCCGCTTTACTCTTCCCTGAGAAACCATCCCTGTGGCGCCCGGCCGGGGTGGCCCTTTCAACTGGTCAGGTTCGGGCATTCGCCGCCCGCGCGCGGTGTCTCCCAAGTCTCCAGGCGGCGCTGGAAGCTCAGCAGCTTCCCGCCGTCCTGCAGCCAGTGGCGGCCGTCTACTATGGCGAAGTTTAAGGTCACCGGGCTCCAGCCGGTAAAGGCCACCGCCACCTTGCCGCCGGCGCAGCGCAGCCGCGCGCCGGTGCGTACACGCACCCGGTCGCCCACCAGCTTCCAGTTGATGGCAAAACCGTGGGACAGGCGACCGCTCTCCTGGAAGCCGTAGGCAAAACCGGTGCCGTCGGCGTTGAGCTGCCACACCAACTGGGCGTCACCCTCGCTGACCACCAGCCAGTTGCCGGCCCAGTCGCGCTGGCGGACATCCGCCGAGGCGGCCAGTGGCAACAGCAGGAAAAGGAACAGGATCAGTGCGTAGGCGTTGAGGAAGGAAAAGAGAAGACTCTGGGAGCAGGGTCGACGCAACAACTTCATGCGCAACTCCGGTTGTTCGGGTGACTGCGACTGGCGGCGGCTCTCAATGGATAGACCGCCACCGGCTTTCCCTTACGGCGAACCCGCTTGCGGTTATCACTCGCCGCCATGAAAAACCGCAGATGCGCGTTTTTTCACGTCCCTTATTTTCAAGGCTAGACGCAAAAACCCACCCTGGCAGCGCAAGCATCAAAATTATTTATTCGCGCGCCAGTGGCAGGTCAGCGGCGGCTGCGTCGAAGCCCGAGCCAGAGCACCAGGCCCAGTCCCAGCGCTGTGGCAAACAGCAGCGCCGCCCAGAAATGCAGGGGACGATCGTCCGCTACCGGCTCTAGGCGAGTCCGCGCCTTCACCAGTCCGGCGCGCAATTGCTGGAAGGCGGCCATCACCCGGGCCTCGGGGGCGTTGCCGAGAATTCCCTCGCGCAGTGACTCCCAATGACCAGCCAGTTGCGCCGCCAGTGGCGGGTCCCGCTGTTGCAGTGCGGCACGCCGCGGCAGGTAGCCGCGGCGGTAGGCGAGCATCACCCGGTAGTAAGCGGTGGTGCTGTCTCCGGCGCGGTAGGCAGCTTCGGCCAGTTGCAGCAGGCCATCGACCCGGGCCAGCGGATGCTCCAGCGCCCGCACGCGGTCCGGGTTGCCGCGCCACCAGAGCAACGCCGCGGCGCCGTCTCGCGGCAACTCCACCGGCCGCGCCGTGGCCATGCCCGGCAGGCCCACCAGCGCCGGGTAGCGCTCCGCCAGTTCGGCGGCCGGCGGCTCGGCACCGGCCACTGCCAGGTGTGCCACGGTCACCGCCAGCGCCCAGCGCTGGCGGCTGCTCAGGTCCCTGTCGACAGCCGCGGAATGGACGCTGTCGGCGATCGGGTCGAGGGTGTTGTAAATATCGTAGAGACTGAAACTAGCCATACGCGCGGCGTCGTCCAGCGCCGGCCCTTGCGCCCCGCCCTCGCCGCGGGCGCCGTGACAGGCGGCGCAGCGTTTCTGGTAGAGGGCGCGAGCCTCGCCGGCGGCGGGCAGCATCCGGGCCGGCGAACGCTGCAGTTGGTAGAGCTGCGCCACGCGGTCGGCGGCGGCGTTGGCGCGGCGGCGCACTTGCACCGCGTCGCGCTTTTCGGCGATGGCGCCGTCCAGTTCCAGTACGCTCCTCTCCAGTGCCGCGCGCCCGGGCCTATCCGGCAATTGGCGCACCAGCTCAAGCACCCGGGCCAGGTTGCGGCGCTGCTGCTCGTACAGGCACTGGTCGCGAACTTCACCCTCCCGAACCGAATCGGCATAATCCACGGCGATATACGAAAGCAGGTTGCTCGCCTGGGCCGCCAGTGATTCGCGCTCCGGATCGCCCTGAGCGGAAACGGCGCCGGACAGCCACAGCAGCAGGCAGAGTGGGAAGATTGAGAGGCGGGCTGGCATCGGGAATGCTTTCTGGGGATTCGGCTCAAGATTAGCAGCCGGGGGCCGGCTGCGGCCGCAGGGGTGAGCGGGCACCCTCTCCCGGGCAGAGCGACAAAACACCGGACATTAAAAACCCCGCGCACGGCGGGGTTTCGGATCGCAGAGCGGAAATCAGCCGCGCTCGGCGCGCTCTTTCTCGATCAGGTAGTCGGCCACTTCCAGCATCAACTGCTGGCCGTTGCTCTTGCCTTTGAAGCCCGGCAGGGAGGAGCTGATGCGGTACTTGCCAGCCACCACCACTTCCGGTGTACCGGAAAGCTGGTAGGCCCGCTGGTTGGCCATGCCCTGCTTGACCCTGCTGTTGATGGCGAAAGAGTTCATCAGTTTGGCGGCCTTGGCGCCGTCGGCACCGTTGGCATTGAACAGCTCCTCGATCGCCTTCAGGTCCGGATCCCAGTCGCGGCCGTCGCGGGTGGCAAACATCTTGCGCTGGTTGTTGATGGCACTGAAGATGGGTGTGTGCATCTTGTCCAGAACGCCCATGGCATCGGCCACGTAGAACATGCGCGCGTGCACCTCCATCACCGGCTGCCAGATGGCCGGGATCTTCAGCAGCGCCACATCCTCGGGTATCTCACTCTTCCAGCTCTTCAGTATCGGCTCGAAGTGGTAGCAGTGACCGCAGCCGTACCAGAACAGCTCGGTAACCTCGATCCTGCTGTCGTCTTTCTGCGGTACCGCCTGCGACAGCACCTGGTAGTGCTGGCCTTCCTTGAACTGGCCGCTGTCCTGGGCACAGGCGGCGAGGCTGAACAGCATGCTTAGCACCAGAGTTAGCGGGGCGGCGACGGCTCTCATAGTCTTCTCCAACATTATTCTTGCGGCCTCGGGCCGGGACACTCTCAAATAGACAGCGTCGATTATTGAAGTTCCCGCTCCGGGACGCAAGAAATCCGGGCAATAACTGCACAAATTGCTACCTGGCCCCGGTCGCGACTTGAGAGTCAGACACAGAAAAGCCGGTCCGGGACCGGCTTTCGGGTGCTGTTTGCCGCCGCCGATCAGTCGGTCAGGCCGGCGATATAGTTGGCGACCGCCGTGATCTCCGCATCGGACAGCTGCTTGGCGACGGTGCGCATGGTGCGGGTATCGCCGTCGTTGGCGCGCTCGCCGCTGCGGAAGGCCTTGAGCTGACTCTCGATATAACCGGCGTACTGGCCGCCGAGACGCGGATAGCCGGCCGGTGCATTGCCCTTGCCGGTGGGGGAGTGGCAGCCCATGCAGGCGGGCACGCCGGTCTCGCTGTTGCCGGCGCGGTAGAGGTCGCGGCCGAAGACCAGCGCGTCGACGCTGTCGCCGTTGTTCAGGGTCACGGACATGGCCTGGGAACCGGACAGTTGCATGTTCTGCGACGCAAAGTGGGCGGCGATGTCCTGCAGGTCCTGTTCGTCGAAGTTGTCCAGCTGGCCCGCCATCTGCGGCACTTCGCGGGCGCCGCTCTTGATATCCATCAACTGCTTGGCGAGGTACTTCTCGCCCTGGCCGGCTATCTTGGGAAAGGTGGGCGCCGGGCTGTTGCCGTCGGGCCCGTGGCAGGCGGCGCAGGCCGCGGCCTTGGCCTTGCCCGCGGCGGCGTCTCCCTCGGCCATCGCGAAAGGCGCGATCATTACCAGGCCGAAAGCCAGAGCGGTGTTCTTTATAATGCTGTTCATACGTCGTCCCGTTGCGCGAATATGGCATCTGGCGTCGCCCCCCTGCCTGACCCCTGCGGGAGCCTGCGACGCAAAATCCGCGGCATTATATACTTGCGCGCCAATGCAGTGTACAGCCCCTGCTTAATGTACCGAATCGACGGACTTCCCATGTCAGAATCCCATCCCGAAAAGCTCAACTACCGCGCTGTACAATTCCTGACCAGCGCCCCCACCCTGGCGGAGTGCCCCCCGGACGAGGGCACGGAGGTGGCCTTTGCCGGCCGTTCCAACGCCGGCAAATCCAGTGCGATCAACGCGCTGACCGGCAACAACAAGCTGGCGCGCACTTCCAAGACGCCGGGCCGCACCCAACTGATCAATTTCTTCAGCGTCACCGACACGCAGCGCCTGGTAGACCTGCCCGGCTACGGCTACGCGAAAGTGGCGCGCTCGATGAAAGACGAGTGGCAGCGGCACCTGGCTTTCTACCTGGAGCAGCGCGAATGCCTGCGCGGTTTGGTGCTGCTGATGGATATCCGCCAGCCGCTGAAGGAGTTCGACCTGCATATGCTGACTTGGTCGGTGAAAGCCGGGCTGCCGGCCCATATCCTGCTGACCAAGGCGGACAAGCTGAAGAACGGCCCCGCCAACAACACCCGCTTCGCGGTGGAGAAGGCGCTGAAGGAACAGGGATTGGATACCGGCGTCAGCGTGCAGATCTTTTCCGCCACCAAGAAAAACGGGCTGGACAAGCTGGAGCGCAAGCTGAACGAGTGGTTGGCGCTGGAAGAGTAGCGAATTCCAGTAAGCGGGGCCAGGTGCAGTGTTCGCTGGACTTCGCATAGCCCGGTCCAACCTGCGCCTGAGCTCCCCAAAGCCGAAAAAGAACTGTGCGGCCGATGCGAAGGTCCTGATGTCGGGAGCGGGGCCGCCACTGATTACCGGCACCGACATCTAGCATCAAACAGGCGCACACCGGGTTCGCCCCGACGGCAACATCACAACGGTGCGAGCGAACGGTCGGCGCTGGGGCCGGATAGCAGCGACTGCAACAGCGCCCGCCGCAGCCGCCGGCGGGCCCGCGGTGTCAGGCCGCGCAGATCCTCCGCCGCCAGGCGCCGCTGCGCCAGCAGCGACACCAGCGTCTCCTCGCGAATGCCGATTTCCAGATAGGACATGGCGACCCGGCCGGCGGGATCAGTGCAGGCGCGCATTGCCGATGGCTGCACTGCCGCGCCAGGGCGCCGGCACCGGCTCTTCCGACTGGCCCACGTAGAGGGCGCGGATACAGTCGGCCGTAGTGCGGTAGTGCCGGCGATCGGCCAGTTCCCGGGCCAGGCGCGAGCTGGCGCCCACCAGGATGTAATTGCACAGGTTGCTCTCTCCGCGCTGGCGGTAGGCGTCCATCAGTTGGCGAGCGCTGTCGGAAAAACGCATTGCGGCCACCGGATAGCCGGGCCACTGTTCGCCCAGCAGATAGTCCGCCAGTTCGAAGGCGCAGCCCAGGAACGGGATCGCCTCCCCGTAGCTGCGCTCTTCCAGCAGGCTGGCGCCCCGCTCCATCCAGTTCAGCCAGGCCCGTTCGGCGCGGTGGGGGTCGGCGGTCAGCCACTGGCGGTGGTTGGCGCAGAGAAAATGTAGATTCACGGCGTTGCTCCCGGTTTTTTGTTTCTGTGGACTGTCGGGCCCGATCCAATCGGGGACAGCATCCATTCATGCTAATGCGAATCATTATCAACCGCAATAATAGCACGGGGAAACAGACGCCCCGCGTCGACGGGCGCGGCAACGCACGGACCGGAATCGGTGGCGGGCGGGGAATTAAAAAAGACCGGCAGATGGGGACTGCCGGCCAGGGGTCAGTGCCCTTGGGGACGGGCACTTCGCAGACGCACCCAGGGGGACGGGTACGCCTGTGGGTTCTCACCTTTCCAGAACCGTCTTTACATTGGGAAGAATAGGCTCGGCGGATCGCGTTCCCCAGCAGTTTCTGCCGGAGACGCGCCTGTCCGGAATACTATGCTGCCGGACAGATGATTTCAGGAATTGCTTCCCAGCCACCGGCAAAAAAAAGCCCCGATGTTGGGGAAGTCTCGGGGCGGGGAAGCTCACTTACGGGGTATGGAGTAGAGCAACAAGTTGTGTTGCCTGTTTAGAGCGGCCCCGGTGGGGACAGTTCCCGCCCCGGATGTAAAGAAGCGTTAATGCCGGATATGCCCCCCGTTCCCCGGTCCCCTTACTCCCCCTCCCGCTCGATATCGCAGCAGTGGCTGGCCGGTACCTCGCCGCCGCTGGTGAGTACCGCCTCGGTAATCGGGTTGGGGCGGAAAGTGGTGCAGCCCTTCAGGCCCAGCTCGAAGGCGCGGCGGTAGAGGGACTCGAAATCCGCAAACGGATAGTCTTCGGGCACATTCACCGTCTTGGAAATGGCGTTGTCCACAAACGGCTGCAGCGCCGCCTCCATGCGCAGGTGGGCCAGCGGCGGCAGGCGCCGGGCGGATACGAACTCCTCCGGCAGCGCCTCCGGGTCGCCACCGCGCTCGCACCAGAGGCGGTAGGCCGGGTCCACTATCTCGAACTCGCGGTAGTCGCCGCTGCCGGTCAGCACCCGACGCGAGTGGCGGAAGTCGAACACCGGCTCGATACCGCTGGAGACACCGTTGGCCAGCAGGCTGATGGTACCGGTGGGGCGATGGCCACCAGGTGGCTGTTGCGGATGCCCTTTTTTGCGATGCCGTCGCGCAGCGACCGCGGCAGGGCCCGTACGTCGGGCCCGGCGAGGTAGGCGTCGCGCTCGAAGAACGGGAAGGTGCCCTTCTCCGCCGCCAGCTCGATCGATGCGCGGCAGGCGCTGTCGCGGACGGTTTCCAGTACCCGCGCCGCCAGTGTGCGGGCGGCATCGCTATCGTAGTGCAGCCCCAGCAGGATCAGCGCGTCGGCCAGCCCGGTGATACCGATGCCGATACGGCGGCTGCCGCGGGCCTGTTCCCGCTGCACCGGCAGCGGGTAGCGGGACAGGTCGATCACATTGTCCAGCATACGCACCCCCAGCGCGGCGGTGTCGGCGATGCCGGCCCAGTCCAGCTCTGCGCGGTCGGTGAAAGGCGCGCGCACGAAGCGCATCAGATTCACCGAGCCCAGGTTGCAGGCGCCGTAGGGCGGCAGCGGTATCTCGCCGCAGGGATTGGTGGCACCAATCTGCTCCCGGTAGTAGAGATTGTTGTGCCGGTTGATGCGGTCGACGAACAGCACGCCGGGCTCGGCGCAGTCGTAGGTGGCGCGCATGATGCGATGCCACAGATCCCGCGCGCGCACCCGTTTCAGCACCCGGCAGGGCACCGCGTCGCACTCGCCACTCCAGCGGCGCTCCACCCGCTCGCTGCCGCTGCCGTCCAGTTGCCGCTCCGGAAATACCAGCGGCCAGTCGCGATCCGCCTCTACCGCCGCCATGAAAGCGTCATCGACCAGCACCGACAGATTGAAGTGGCGCAACTCGTGCGGATCGCGCTTGGCGTCGATAAAGCGCTCGATATCCGGGTGGTCGCAGCGCAGGGTGGCCATCATGGCGCCGCGGCGGCTGCCGGTGGACAGCAGCGTCGCGCACATGGCGTCCCAGATGCGCATGAAGGACACGGGCCCCGAGGCGATGGAACCGGTGTGCTGCGCACGGCTGCCGGCCGGGCGCAGGGTGGAAAAGTCGCAGCCGATACCACCGCCCTGCTGCATGGTCAGGGCCGATTCCTTCAGGCGCTCGAAGATGGCGTCCATCGAGTCCTCGATGGTGCCCATGACGAAACAGTTGAACAGGGTCACCTGGTGGCAAGTGCCGGCGCCGGCGAGAATGCGACCGCCGGTCAGGAAGCGGAAATCCTCCAGGTTGCGGTAGAAACGCAGCGCCCAGCGGCCGCGATCGCTCGCCTCCACTGCCGCCAGTGCCCGCGCCAGCCGCCGCCAACTGTCCTCGACGGATCTGTCCCGGCGCCGGTGACGATACTTGGTATCCCAGATAAAACGGGAGATGCCGGCCTCGAAGTAGTCCATATCAGAGACTCAGCTGCGCCGCGGGACCGCTATCGTGCAGGCGGCGGATGGCCTCCGCCAGCAGCGGCGCGCAATCGACCACTTCCAGCCCCTCCCGCCGCTGCTGCGGCAGGGAATTGGTCACCGCGATCGCCTCCAGCGGCAGCCGGGCCAGCCTGTCCAGCGCATCGCCGCAGAACTGTCCGTGACCGGCCAGGGCAAAAATGCGCCGGGCGCCGCCCTTTTCAAGCGCCTCGGCGGCGCGGCAGATGGTGCCGCCGCCGGCGATCAGGTCGTCGACGATCAGCACCGTGGCATCGCGCACCTCGCCCACCAGGGCGCCGCCGGAGAGTTCGCCGGCGCTGCGGTATTTCTCCGCGAAGGCGCTGCCGGCCTCCCGCTTCAGCCGCTCTGCCAGCGCCTTGCGAAAGGCCTCGGCGCGCTTGACGCCGCCCACATCCGGCGAGGCCACCACCAGCGGGTTTTTGTCCCCCTTCAGTCGCTCGGCGGCAAACTCCACAAACAGCGGCTGCGCCGGCAGGTGCAGGGTGCGGCAGCGGAAGGCGTTCTCGAACGCGGCCTGGTTGTGGACATCCAGGGTCACCACGGCGTCGGTGCCCACGGCCTCGAACAGGTTCGCCAGGTAGCGGCTGGAGAGGGGATCGTGCAGCTTGGTGCGGCGGTCCTTGCGCCCGTAGCAGAGATAGGGAATCACCGCCGTCACCCGCGCGGCGCCGGCGTCCTTCAGGGTATTGATAAAGAAGAGCGTGCGCACCAGCTTGTCGTCGACGCTGCTGTGCCCGTCGGTATCCAGCGACTGCACCAGGTAGACATCGGCGCCCTCGACATCGTCCAGCGGGCGCATCTTGTGTTCGCCATCGACAAAATCCCGCTCTTCGTGGGCGGCCAGTGGCTCGCCCAGGGCGGCGGCGACGCGGCCGGCAAACTCGGCGCCGGCGTCGAGACTGAACAGCTTCAGGCGGCTCATCGCAGGTGCCGCCGGAACCAGTCGATCGCCAACCCCACCACCCGGTCCAGGGTGCCCGGCTCCTCGAACAGGTGGCTGGCGCCGGATACCAGCTCCAGCTCGGGCCCGACGCGCATGCGCGCGGCGGCCTCGCGGTTGAGCTGGATCACGTGGGTGTCGTCGCCACCCACCACCAGCAGCGTCGGCGCGCGCACCTGCGGCAGGGCGTCGCCGGCCAGGTC
>NZ_JAPIVK010000003.1 GCF_026183675.1 Microbulbifer halophilus | reverse complement strand
GAGAAATTGATGAATTATGGAGCGATTCAATGAGCTGACAGGCAATCGGCATCATGAGCCGGTTTGCCTCGCTTATTGGATGACTATGTAAAGAGATTGTGTTTAAATCGATCAACAGTGATCAATCAAGAGTGCAGCTGGAAGAGCTGTTTTCGAGAAATAGTTTTTCTACAGCCTCGTTGGGTCGTCAGGCTGTCATAGAGCCCTTTGGGCAGTGTATCTCTGGGCATGACATCCTTGCTGGCAGCCAAACGAGGAAGGGTGGCCTGTGAGGCTAACATGTCTGGGGGATGGGTAAAGGGTGTTCAGCCTTGCACCTGAATCCGTGACTTCATGACGGCGCCGAGCGCAAACTCTTGACGCCACAGCGAATTTTTCTCAGTCGACCGTAATCACCGATACGCCACTTCTTCGAAAAATCCACTGTGACGCCAATATCTTACGCTCTGCATCCGCCTTGAAGTCACGGATTCAGGTTGTAGTTTTGAAAAACCAGAGTTAACCCTACAGGTAACTATTCAGCACTTTCACTTAAAAACCAAAAACATAAGACAATTAGACGCCTTTCCCGATTAGCTACTCTCTCGCCTGAACATACAACCTGATCCTGTTAACTTTATCCTTCAACCCGGCGACCTCGGCCTTCACGCGCTCAGCGACAAGCATCAGCCCTCCTGCACTTGCGGGCTCCAAGGGGAAGTTTCTCGTGGCGCCCAGCGCCGCGACGGCGTCGCAGAAGAATGCGCAGTATGCTTCAATTTCGCTGAATTCGTCATAGAGGCTCAATAGCTCCTGGGCCGGGGTGGAGGCGGTGTCTTCTTGAGCATTTGCCATGGCTGATTACAATCCCTTGCATGTGACTTATAGACTACAGCAGCGGATTGTACGGAAATGTGACTCATAGTCCATAGCCATAGGCGCCAAATGTTGCTTATGTGTAACATTTTTGAGGTTACACATGGCCAGGAAACTTGAATCCAATCCGGCACTGGTACCCTTCGGCCGACACGTGGCTGCACTACGCAAGCAGATGAACCCACCACTGAGCCAGGAAGACTTGAGTGGGCTTTGCGAGCTGGACCGTACCTATATCTCTGGTATTGAGAACGGTAAGCGCAACGTGAGCCTGACCAACATTTTCCGGCTGGCCCGGGCTTTGGGTGTAGAACCCAAGGATCTGTTGGACTATCCGAGCGCTGGAGAGCCTTAGGTGCTGCACATACAGGCGCGTTCACATGTGAACTTGCCAGAGAAGTTGGCCAGAAATCTAAGAGCCCGCCGGGGCCAGCAAACTCAGGACGTATTTGCCCGCAAATCAGGTATCAGCAGGGCTACTCTGACCCGCCTGGAGAGTGCCTCCCAAAATACCACTCTGAAGACGCTGGACCAGATCACCAAAAGTCTGCGCTGTGACGAAGGCAATTTGTTCAAATAAGCAAAGCTTAGAAAGAGAAATATCTAAGCGCTCTTCATGGATAAGCCAACCTTTCGGAGGGAAGTGCACTCGATAGGGATCAACGACAAAGAAAGAAGAAACATAAACTGGAGCAAAGACGCCGTTACGTGATTCTTTGCCAATTTCCTCGATAACGAAGAAAACGCCATCCGGCACCTAGTCACTCTCGCAAGGCCGCAATTATAGGAACGGGGCATACCCAATGGTTATCGCGATGCAGTGAAATCGCTTTGGATTTCTCTTGCAGAAATTGAGGATTTATCTCTCGGGCCCGCTGTAGGCATGAGGGGCACAGCAAGCGCTTATCTTTCAAGGTCCATATTTTTCGTCATTTCTATCACCCGTGCCTTGTTATCCGCCGACAGCCGGTGGAAATACAACAGCAGTTCCGCAGTGTCGTCATCCTTCGCATAAAGGTACTCAACCGGCACTTCCAGCACCTCGGCAAAGCGCTCCACCAGCGGATATCCGGGGGTATGGACGCCACGCTCATACTGGCTCATCCGCGCACTGACCGACATCTCATCTATGCCAGCCAGAATACCAAGGCGCTCCTGGGAAAGCCCCACACGCGACCGAGCTTCCTTAAGCCTTTTCCCGATAACAGACATTTAGCCTCCATGACAAAGGCTAAGATAGTCTTAGATTTTCCTTGCCCCACCTCTAAGTATTACTTAGTATTGGTAGTGCAGCACCTGGAACTGAGAGTCTGTCGTTACCCACATTGAGGGAGGGGGCGCCACACCGGCTTTCTTTGTGGCGCTATTTTCTTCTTCAACAACACCCGAGGAGAATCGGCACCGGCATACCGAGGCCTTCTATGGAAGAACCAGAGCAACTGCTGAAAAGGATGCACTCACTTATCCAGCGGGCGGGAGCACAGCTGGCAAATTTTATCAGAGTTGAATCGCTGCCATTGGGCGAAGTTGTGAGCGACTGGATTGAAGCGACCGGGGGTTCGCCTTCAGGCAGGCGTGGCTCGCGCGAGATATATATTAGTGAGCAGGAGACGGAACAGCTGATTGAGCAGCGGCGAATCGAGACGCGGATGAAGGCGAAGCGAACATTTTCTCCTGAAGAGCTCGATATCCTGGCAGGCTGGCAAGATCTGGAAGCCAAAGCATTGACTCTGTCGATCAATGTAGTTCTGAAAAACAGCCTGAACTAATCCAACTAACCCATTTCAATCTTCGTCGTCGCTTAGATCCAAACTATCTGGACCACCAGACAGCCTTCCACTTGGTTCCTCGTCATCCACAGGAGGAACAACATTCTTGGACTTAATTTCTTTTGACTTTTTCTTAAGCCGTTTTAACGCTTCATCTTGTGATGGCTCCTTCTCAGGTTCACTACACATAATCATTCTCCCTTCAAGACTTCTGGCTTTTTGTTTATTTTTCCTTCAGGCTCATCTGTCCCAATTATTGGTTTGAGCAATGCAACTTTTTGGGAATATTCTTTCATTTTTTTGATCTGTGGATCTTTTTCGGCAGTTTCATTTTTCTGGCTCATAAACACCTCACAAGACTTTAGCTAGATAACGTGGTTCATTCTTACTGGTCCCTTCGAATAGCTCATAGCCTAATTTTTTATAACTATTTATAGCACCATCAACAGGATCAACAATTCGAGCTTCTTTCGCTCCCAGTGCGTACCCATACATTTCAACCGCAGATAGTGCTATATATGCTACCCTACCTTTCAGCGGGTGCGCAGTATCGGTCGAGCTTTCAAGAACTTCCAGTCTCACATGTACATTCTTGGCAGACATTTTTCCCAAAAGAAGCCCGCATAGAATAGAGCCAAACCATATGGCTGCCTCAAACCTTTTAGGGTACTTTCTTCTATAGTACGCCACCCATGAATCCCACTCCCAACCACCATTTGGAGGAACTCTTGAATTGTTTGGCCATAGTTTATACTTCTCCAAAGCCATCATGTTTATAGGAGTTAATGTAACCCCTGGCATATTTATTGCCTTTGGGACTTCCGAGTATACCTCGGAACGTAAATTACTATATTTGTCCTTATGCTCCTTAAATGATAAGGCTCTATCCATGTTTCCCAGCTCCATTTCATAAGTGAAGCCGGAAATATCGATCAAATCGACAACTTACTCAAGTCTTGATCCAGACCTATCTTAAATTTGTCGCAGTATTCAACGAACATTCGGATAAGGTCAAGAACTCAGCTGCTTCAGTAGACACTACAGAAAAATACGAACTGAAATCCGATTGCATGAAAGCCTACAGACTTGTCAATGATTACGACTCCTACCAAACCCTACAGCTTGATACGATAAAAATCGTCGAACAGTTGGGCAGGCCAGATCTAATCCGTAAGATCAAGCGGATGACCAGCACAGGTAACACGCCGCTTATTGACATATGGGGCGACGTGAAATCCACCTTTGCCCCTATGGAGGGTACCCAGTCTGTAAAGATTCCGGATGTATCTGTCTGGAAAGGCGCAGGCTTATTGTTCTCTGGTCGTGCACATGCTTACTTCAAGTTGATGCTGGAACCGTTCGGTGAATTCTTGCCGGTGGAAGTAGAAGGCCATGATTTCTATTTATTCCACTTGATGACAGAAGGAAAAGTCGATCTCGACAGCAGCTCTCGTGAAGATGATGAGTTCGGAGAGCCCATGACTGTCACCGCCTTGAAGTTTGATGATAGCGATATAGAAGACAAGCTGTTGTTCAAATCGGAGTATGAATTCTATCAGGCCCCGTTCTGTAATCAGAAATTCAAAGAGTTGTATCAGGAGTATGATTTGGAGGGCCTGATTTTTGAGGAAGACTTGACCAGCATGGGTTGGCGGTAGCGGTAATGATTAATAGGGTAGATCAGCTCCATATCAGAAGACTCTAAGATAAGCCGATTTTTCTTGTAGAATGGGCAAAGAAGCGCAGTGGGGTCATTTAAAAACGCGTGGTGTTTTGGGGCTTCTTTTCACGCGGCGTGACTCAACTCTGTCTGACCCCAACAATTGTAATTGTCGCAGACAGACCCCACCTGAACGTCAATCGATCCACCGCATCCGGATCCCACCGTATGATCTAGCCCCCCTCACAGCGAACATCAGTAACAGCCGACGCAGACAGGCCCTCCCTCCCAAGCATCACGGTCCGGTAGCAAGGCACGATTTCAGATCCTCGGCAAAACGCTGCGCCTGGCCGTCCTGCAGCCTAGACACCGTAACCCGGATCGCCCGGGCCTGGCCTTGTACCTCGAAAGCGCTGCCCAGCCGCACCAGCCAGCCTTTCTTGGCGAGTGCGTAGGCCACATCTTTCGCGTCCCCGGGTAGCGGCAGCCATACATTGAAACCACCCGAGGCGGGCGGCACTTCGATTCCCTGGGCCTGCAGGGCGGTGCGCATCTCTTCGCGGTGGCGCGCGTACTCGCTGCGCGCCTTGTCGAGTCGCTTGCGGACATCCTTTGAAGCCAGGCAGGCGCCAACGATCGCCTGGAGAATGTGGCTGATCCAGGTCATACCGGGCGCTAGGCGGGTTCGCAGCCGCTCCGCCGTTGCCGGGTCGCAGGCCACGAAGGCGAGGCGCAGGTCCGGCCCCAGACCTTTGGAAACGGAGCGTATCAGCGCCCAGCGGGCCGTTGTGGCCGGGATGATGGAGTGATACGGCGTCTCGGCCAGCAGGGCAAAGTGGTCATCGACGATGACCAGCACATTCGGATGCGCCGCCAGAATCCGCTTCAGGGCGTCCGCGCGACGTCGGGACAGGCTGCAGCCGGTCGGGTTGTGCGCGCGCGGCGTGACCAGCACCGCCTGCACGCCCTGGTCCAGGGCCGCCTCCAATGCCTCGGGGCGCATACCCGCGTCGTCGATTTCCACACCCACCGTCTGCATGCCGGCCAGGCGCAGCGCGTTGATGGTGCCCAGGAAGCAGGGGTCTTCCACGGCCACTTTGTCGCCGGGCACCAGGTGTGCAGTCGCCAGGCGTTCAATGGCGTCTACGGCGCCGTGGGTCAGTTCCAGCTGGTGGTCGGACGGGCAATCCGGCTTGAGCCAATCGTGCCCCAACTGGCGCAGCTCGGGCAGGATCGTGTCCTCGCCATACAGGAACGGCCTGGGGAGGCACTCGGCCAGTAGCGCCTGCGGATCGGGCAGCCATTGGGGATCGGGGTTGCCATCGGCGAGGTCGATCAATGCCGTTCCGCTACTCAGCCCCTCCTGCTCGCCTGCACGGGGCGGCGCGCAGATGGTGGTGCCCAGGCGCCCCCGGGTGACGGCGATGCCCGCTTTCGCCAGGCGCTTGTAGGCCGCCGCGACCGTATTGCGGTTCACACCGAGCGTTTCCGCCAGCTCACGCACGGGCGGCAGAGAATCGCCGGGCAACAGGTCTTCACTCTGCACCATTGCACGGATGCATTCGGAGATTTCCAGGGCAGTTTTACCGGTGATCTTCACTTTTGTCCTATGCCAATATATATTGAGTCCCGTGACAATTTTATCTTAGGCCCAGAGCAAGAGAAATAGCAGCCTTCCCTTTATTGATACGAGGACAACCGACCATGTTTTCCGGTCTCAGCGCATTTCCCCTGACCCCCATGAACCAGAGCGGCATCGACGAGGCGGCGTTCGTGCGGCTGGTCGAGCGCCTGGCAGACGCCGGTGTCGATTCCATCGGCGCCCTGGGATCGACCGGCAGCTATGCCTATCTCACGCGGGCCGAGCGTATGCGCACCGCGCAACTGGCGGTGAAGCATGCCGGCGAGGTGCCGGTGATTATCGGCATCGGCGCCCTGCGCACGCGCGATGTGCTGGCCCTGGCCGAAGACGCGCAGAAAGCGGGGGCGAGCGGGGTGCTGCTGGCGCCGATGTCGTACCAGAAGCTCTCCGCCGATGAAGTCTTCGCCCTCTACGAAACCGTGACCCGCTCCCTGTCCGTGCCGCTGTGCGTGTACGACAACCCCACCACGACGCATTTCGAGTTCAGCGATGAATTGCACGAGCGGATCGCCCAGCTTCCGAACGTGCGCTCGATCAAGATTCCCGGCGTTCCGGTGGAACCCCGGGCGGCCAGGGCGCGTGTCGAGCGCCTGCGCGCCCTGGTCCCGCCGCAGGTGACGATCGGCGTCAGCGGTGATGCTCTCGCCGCCACGGGGCTGAATGCCGGATGCGAGGTCTGGTACTCGGTGATCGGCGGCCTCTTCCCCAGGGCGGCGCTGGCCATCACCCGCGCCGCACAGGCCGGCGATGTGCAGGAAGCCACGCGCCTGTCCGAGCGGCTGCGCCCCCTGTGGGCACTGTTCGACCAGCATGGCGGCAGCCTGCGTGTCGTCGCGGCCGCCGCGGAGCTGCGGGGGCTGGCTGAACATCCCACCCTGCCGCTGCCGCTCAAGACGCTGGAGGGGGCCGACCGGCAACAGCTCGCGGCGCTGCTCGACGAGCTGGACCTGGCCTGATGAGCCGCGTTGCGCAGGCGATTAGTATCGTCACCCTGGATAATGTGCTGTTGGCGGCACAAGGTGGCTGTCCCGCCCATTGCCCGGAGGCCACTCGCGGCGTTCGCGCCGCCTGGCCGGACCGGGAGTGAGCAGTTGGAACGGGAAGTTGCTTCCGCGCATACGGCGAGCCGGGACAGCACCGGCTGGTCCGGTCTGGCCCGCTACATCATCGCCGCCGCATTGGCGCGCACGGCCGATGGCGGCGCCGTGGTCGCCATCGTACTGCTGGTCACAACGGAGGGCGGAGGCGGTAGCCTGGCCGGCCTGCTGGGTGCCTGCATCACCGCGCCGCACCTGCTCGGCCCCTTTGTCGCACGGCGCATCGACCTGGCCGACGACGGCCGCAGGATCATCGCCTTCGCCTGCGTCCTCTATTCGATCGCGCTGGCGGCAGCGGTCATCAGTTACGGCCAGGCACCGGCCGTCCTCACCGGCCTGCTGCTCTCGATTTCGGGCGGCTGCGGCCCATTGCTGACGGGCGGTATCAGCAGCCGATTGCCGGCGATCGCCGGCCGCGATCAGCACAGCCAGCGTCGCGCGCAGGGCTGGGACGTGGCCACCTACGGCATCGGCGGCACGGTCGGCCCCTCGGTAGTGGCCGCCGTCTCCTCATGGGCCTCGCCGGGACTGGCCGCTTTGTGCCTGGCGGTGGCGGCCTTCGGCGCCGCCTGGCTGGTCATGCGGCTGCCCTACAGCGCCCCCGAGCACGGCGGCGATATCCGCAGCGTGCCGGGCGCCTGGAGCACCATCGCACTGATGGCAAAGGATGGCCCGCTGCGCCGCACCTTGTATATGACTGTGCTGGTGGCCTTCAGTATGGCGGCCCTGCCCATCACCGCCGTTCACATGACGGCCCTGCTCGGTATCCCTGCCGCCAGCGCGGCGGCCATGACGGCGGCTTACGGGATCGGGAATCTCACCGGATCAGTAGGCGTCATGCTGCAGCCATTGCGGGGTAGTCCGGATCACCTGATGTCGGGCCTGGCCCTGTGTGTCGTGGGCGGGCTGTTTGCGGTGATGATCAGCCCGACCTTGTCCATCGCCATCGCGACCTATTGGGTGGCGGGGATCGTCAATGCGTTTTTCTTTGCCGCCACGCTGGCGGCGCGGACGGAGTATGCACCGGCCAAAGGGCGCGGACAGGTGTTCCTGTGGGTGGCGGCGATGAAGATCACGGCTGGCTCCGCCGGCACCGCTGCCGCCGGGGTAATGACCGGGTGGGATTTACGCATCCCGCTGGTTGTCGGCATGGGATTGATTGGCTGTGCCGTGGCGCTGTCGTTTATTGAGCGGTGCATGGAACGGCCTCGAGTGGCATAAGCGTGCAGAGGGGCCGCTGATCATGGTGGATCACTACACCATGACCGAGCCGACCTTCGGGGCACACCCACATGCGGGAATTGCCGCGGTATCGGTGCTGTTTGAAAGCAGCAGCGGGCAGCACAACAACCGCGATTCCCTCAGCAATGACCTGAATCTTCTGCCCGACGAACTCTACTGGCTGACCACCGACCGCGCGCTGGCGATTGTACCCGGCAGCATTAGACCGCTTCATAAGAAATGAGGGATAATGCAGGTTGGGCGTGCTGAAATAACGCCCATTTTTATATAGGAAGCGGCTGTAGATTGTAATTTATACAATATGACTTTTCTACGGCCCTGTTAGAGCGACAAAGGAAACGATATGAAAGCGGTATCAATACTTAAATACGTCTTCACAGCGATAGGGCTCGGTTTGCTGATAGGGGCTTTTTTCTCCTATAAAAGCACACAGGACTTTCTGGGCAACGCTCTAGCGACTGAAGGCACGGTGATAGAGCTTGTTCGCTCACGGTCGAGTGATTCCGTTACCTATGCACCGGTAGTAAAGTTCATGACCCGAGATGGCTCCCTCATTGAATTTATGTCTTCATCCAGCAGCAACCCTCCAAGTTATTATGAGGGGGAGAAAGTTGAAGTCCTTTACCAGGAATTTTCTCCCCAGCAGGCCAGAATCAATGGCTTCTTTTCTCTGTGGGGGGTGGCTTCGATCCTGGGCGTCCTGGGTGCAGTTTTTTCACTGGTAGGGCTTTCAATAATATTGTTCGGTAAATTGAAAGGAAGAAAGATAAAGTACCTGAAAGAGAACGGCATTTCAGTGAATGCCAAGTTTACCGGAGTGGAACTCAACAGCTCCCTTGAAGTAAACGGAAGACATCCCTATAGAATTTCCGCTCAATGGAAGAACCCCGCCACCTCTGAAATACACATATTCAACAGTGAAAATATCTGGTTTGATCCTTCGGACCATATCGACATTGACGAGCTGACGGTCCTGATAGAAAAAGACAACCCCAAAAAGTATCATGTCGATACTTCTTTCCTGCCTAAAGTGGCAAGCTGAAACCTCCCTGGCGACAAACCGGGCCGACGCACAGCAGTTGTATTCGGCCTGGCCTCAGGCACAGTGGCTGGCTACCCCAGCGCCAGCCGCTCCGCCACAGAGCCGTGATTCCGGATATGTCAGCAAGCACAGCGGCGTCTCCCTGCCGACAGTTGCGGGCTTTTTTGAAAGGTTTATTTCAGGGAGGGGGCCCCGTGCTGGGGAAACAGGTTTTTGGTGATCACCAGTACGATACCGAAGACCTCGGCCAATGTGCCGGCCAGATAGAGTTCGAGCTCGTATTTTTCAAAGCCCATCCACTTTAGGCCAACAGCCGTAAAGGCCAGGTTCATGATCAGCAACTGCCCGATCAGAATGCCAATAAACCACTTGGCGTAAAGCTTTTTCAGGCCTCTGTCACTTTTTGAGTCTTCTATCTTCTGCTCGGTAAGCGGGTCGACCTTTCTCGCGTCACTATTGAGGGCGATCCGGATTGCTGAGAGCGCTTCTGATTTCTTTTTTGATTTTTCTTCTACTGTCATGAGGCTCTTATGACATTACAACAGGTTGAGCTTCCTGAGACGCCATTTCATGGCTTCATTCGAGACGCCGAAATAGGCGGCCAGCTCCGCATGGGTGGATTTGCGAAACCGAAGGCGCATTTCGTCCTCCGGCATCAGCAGGCAGGCGGCAAAGCTGTTGGCAAATACCTCTTCCGAATCCTGCCCGGTAGCGGATACACCGTTGCGGAAATCCACGTATTCGTACTGTCGATCCTCGTCATCGGACTCGACACGCGACGCATAATGGCCCAGCTCGTGGGCACAACTGAAACGCTTGCGGTTTGAGTGATCGGTGGTCTCCAGGATGATACGGGGATCTTCATTGACCTCTTTGATGAGGGCTCCCGATACATCTTTGGGCAAATGCGTTTCGAGCACTTCTACCCCCAGGTGCCGGGCAATGGTCACCGGATCGACGGGAAATTCATCCTCGCTCCAGAATACCGCCCGGTACTTGTCCGCGAGTTTTTCGGGGTCTTGCGTGATCGTAGTCATAGGCCATCAAGGTTTGCTAACAGAACGCTAACAGATCGTCAAGAAATTCTACTCGCTTTGGCATTGCCTTTAAAGAAAGATTTCTGCACAGCTAGTTGATCGAGACACTGGAGCCCTTTCGAAAATCGAGCGGGCTTGCGACGAGGCGGTTTTATGGCCGGATTAACCGTGCAATTTCAGGTGTTCCGCCAGGTGGGAAAACACCACCGAAACCCGACTCAGGTGACGGCATTCGGGATGCGTCAGCAGCCACAACTGGGTTTCGCATTCCTCCAGCGGTGGCGAAATCTGTTTGAGGTCCCGCCGGCCATCGCCCAGGAATATCGGCAGCACACCGATGCCCAGGTCGGCGGCGATCAGTTCGGCCACCGACAGAATACTGTCCACCCGATAAGCGGGCAGGTTGCGGGGATGGCGGTGCCGGCGCCAGAGTACCGATGGGTGCGACGGCAGCGCGTCGTCCGGCGCCACCCAGGGCGCTTCCTCCAGGTTCATTTCCGAGTAGGCACCGGTCGCGGATTCCGCCGCGTACAGGGCCATGCGGATGGGGCCTACCTGTCTGCCCACCAGGTGCGGCGGCGGGCGCTGGGTGGCACGCAGAGCGATATCGGCGTCTCGCCGGGTCAGGTTGGAGAGTTGGTTGCCGGTGGAGATCTCGAATTGCAACAGCGGGTGCGCGCGGCGCAGTGCGGCCAGCTGCGGCGCCACCAGCCCGTGCAGGATGGTGTCGGTGGTGGTCAGGCGCAGGGTGCCGGCTATCTCTGCCCGTTGCCGCTGGGCCTCCGAGCGGGCCGATTCCAGTTCGCTCTCGATGCGCTCGGCACGCTCCGCCAGCGCCGCGGCCAGTTCCGTGGGCCGGTAGCCGGCGCGGGAGCGCTCGAACAGCCGCTGGCCCAGGCCGCTCTCCATCCGCTGCAACGCGCGGAATACGGTGGAGGTATCCACATGCAGCCGCTCCGCTGCCACGGCCAGGGTGCCGCTGCGCAGCAGTGCCAACAGCGTCTGCAGGTCCTGCGCACCGAGGGTGTATTGCTCTTTTGCATTCATCGTATGCGCCGATGCCTATTCCCTTGCATTTTCGCAACTTTAGACTGGTTTCCACCTTAACGGCAATGGAGCAATGCAATGAACCAATTGATCGCGACGGGCGGGCAGCAACTGGGTCTCGCCATACTGCGCCTGGCGCTGGGTGCCATGTGGCTGGCCCACGCGCTGCTGAAACTGCTGGTGTTTACGCTACCGGGCACGGCCGGCTATTTCGACAGTATCGGCCTGCCGGGGGCGCTGGCCTATCCAGTGTTCGCGCTGGAAGTTGCCGGCGGTGCCGCTTTGCTCGTGGGTATCTACCCGCGCCAGGTGGCCCTGCTGCTGACGCCAATTCTACTCGCGGCCGCCTGGGTGCACATGCCCAACGGCTGGGTGCACACCAGTGCCGGCGGCGGCTGGGAGTATCCGCTGTTCCTCGCGCTGGTGTCCGTGGCCTATTGGCTGATGGGGGACGGCGCCTTCTGCCTGCGCCGCAGCGGGCATCTCTGCCCGGCGCCGGTGTGAGGTGCGGATTGTGGATAACTCACTGACGCTGGTCTCCCACGAGTTGTGCCCCTATGTGCAGCGGGCCGCGATCACGATGATGGAGAAGGGCCTACCATTCGAGCGGCTGGATATCGATCTGGCGCACAAGCCCGACTGGTTCCTGCGCCTGGCACCGCTGGCAAAGACGCCGGTGTTGCTGGCTGGCGACCGGGCGATTTTCGAGTCCGCAGTGATCTGCGAATACCTGGAGGACACCGCCGGCCCGCCGCTTTACCCGACCGATCCGCTGGAGCGGGCGCAGCAGCGCAGCCTGGTGGAGCTGGCCTCGGCGATACTGGCGAATATCGCCGGCCTCTATTCCGCCACTAACGGAGAATTGTTTACAGAGAAGGCGACCGCGCTGCGGTCGCAGTTTGAAACTATGGAATCGACGCTGGAGGCGCAACCGTATTTCAACGGCGAGGCATTCGGCATGGTCGACGCTGCCTTTGCCACGGCGTTCCGCTACTTCGATGTGTTCGACACCATCGGAGAATTCGGCATCCTGCAGCAACTGCCGAAACTGCAGCGCTGGCGCGCGTGGCTGGCCGCACGGGATTCCGTCGCGCGGGCGGTGACGGCGGATTACCCGGCGCTGTTGCTGGATTTTCTGCGCCGGCGGGATTCGCACTTAGCGGGGCTCATTCCCTATCAATCTGCCGGGACGCCGTCGAAAGACGGTGCCCCGGCCTAAACCGGATCAGTCAGTCCAGCAATCCCCCGGACCGCACCATTACATGAAACACATAATTCTGCTCATTGGTGCCGGTCAACAAGTGCGACCCGGGCCCGCGCGCCCAGATACCCACATCCTCACCGCCGTGAGTCTCGCTGCCGGTGGGCACCAGGGATTCCTGGTAGAAACCGGGTTTTGTCGTGTCGATTTCCGTTAGATCCACACGGCCGCTGTGCGCCGGCGCATCGCGGCGGGCATCGGAGTTGGTTTCGTCGCCCAGGTCCGCAAAACCCGCGCCGTTGGCGTAGCCGAGGGTGGTGTAGGGTTTGCCGTCGGCGGCCAGTTGCGGGGCATCCTGCGGCGCACCGTGTTCGTCGTTGCCGATGACCTTGCCCAGTATCGGGTTGCCGCGGGTGGGGTAGCCGGCCATGGTGAAGGCGTGGCTGTGGTCGGCGGTGACGATGATCAGCGTGTCTTCGGTGCTGGTGTTGTCCATGGCGACCTGTACGGCTTTGGCGAATTCCACCGCGTCGGTCAGTGCGTTGTACGCGTTGCCGGCGTGGTGACCGTGGTCGATGCGGCCGCCTTCCACCAGCATGAAGTAGCCGTCCTCGCCTTTCTGCACCAGCTCCAGGCCCTTGGCTGTCATTTCGCTCAGTGACGGTTCGCCGGCTTTGTCATTTTCGCGGTCGGATTCGTAGCGCATGTGGGAGGGCTGGAACAGGCCCAGCAACTTGTCGGTTTTGGCCGCGTCTACGGCCTTGAAACCTTTTTCATCCTCAATGTAGGTGGCGGCTGCGCCGTAGCGGTTTTTCCACTCCTGCACCAGGTTGCGGCCGTCGGTGCGTTTGCCTTTTTCGCCTTCCAGGTCGGTGACGCTCTGCGGAATAAAGGCACGACGGCCACCGCCGAGGATTACGTCGATACCGTCACCGCGGTCCATCTCCACCAGTTGTGCGGCGATATCGCGGCAACCTTCCGGTGCCTGGTATTCCCAGCCGCGCTCGGGCACCTTGGCGTAGGTGGATGCCGGCGTGGCGTGGGTGATACGGGCAGTGCTGATGATGCCGGTGCGCTTGCCGTGCAGTTCGGCCAGGTCGAGGGCGGTGGTCAGTGGGTGTTCGAGCCCGGCTTTACAGTCGCCGCGGGCGACGGTTTCGTCCACGTTGAGGACGCCGGCCTTGGTTTTGACGCCGGTCATCAGCGCGCTGGCGGTACCGGCGGAGTCCGAGGTCTGCTGGTTGGTGTTGTAGGTTTTGATCAGGCCGGCAAAGGGCATCTGCTCGAAGCTCAGCTGGTATTCCTCGCCGGTCCGACCCTGTTGCTGGCCGGCGAGTATCCGCGCAGCGGTGACGGTGGAAATGCCCATGCCGTCACCGACGAACAGGATGATGTTTTTGGCCGCGCCGGGGGTGTTGTCAATCTGGCGCTGGCTGGCCTGTTGCAATCTGCTCTGTGCGTCGCGGTACCAGGTGCTGTTGCGCTGGTCAGTGGACAGGGCGGGAGGGGCGGTCCTGGTCTCCGCAGTAGATGCGCCGCTTTCGCTGCAGGCGGCTATTGTAGTGGCGACGCCCAATGCCAGTACCGAATTCAGAAACTTCACGATTCCCCTCCCGGAACAAATAAGTACAAACGTTGCGGGAGTTTACTACGGATTTGTTACGAAATGATTTTTACGGGACTCTCGTCCGGATCGCGGCCCTTTCCCGCCTTCTGCAGGCGTTGGAGGTAGTCGTTCCAGTTGGTTGCGTGGTTTTCGCCCAGTTCGCGCAGGTAGCCCCAGGTGTAGATGCCGGTGTCGTGGCCGTCGTCGAAGATCAGGCGCACGGCGTAACGGCCGGAGGCTTCCACCCGGTCTATGCCCACATGGATTTTGCCGCTGACCAGGACGCCCTCACCGGCGCCGTGACCGCGGACTTCGGCGCTGGGGGAGAAGACGCGGAGGTATTCGGCGGGGAGGGTGTATTCCGCATCCGCGAAAATGACCCGGAGGGTTTTTTCGGCGCGGTTCAGGTGGATTTTTTTGGGTGGTTTCATAGGTAGCTGGTTGTGGGGCCGCTGCGGGAGCCCTCTCCCCCGGCCCCTCTCCCAGAGGGAGAGGGGAGCTTTCTTTTTAAGCCGCGGAGTTAGAGGATGAAGCGGGACAGATCCTCGTTCTGGCTGAGTTCGCCCAGGTGTTCGTCTACGTAGGCGGCGTCGATGGTAACGGTTTTGTCGCCGTCGCCGGCGTCGTATGAGATTTCCTCGAGCAGCCGTTCGAGCACTGTGTGCAGGCGGCGGGCGCCGATGTTTTCGGTGCTTTCGTTGACCTCGTAAGCCACTTCGGCGATGCGGCGGATACCGTCTTCGGCGAATTCCAGTTTCAGGCCCTCGGTGGCCAGCAGGGCGCGCTGCTGTTCGGTCAGGGACGCGGACGGTTCCGTGAGGATGCGCTGGAAATCACCGGAAGTCAGCGAGTCCAGTTCCACGCGGATCGGCAGGCGGCCCTGCAGTTCCGGGATCAGGTCCGACGGCTTGGACAGGTGGAAAGCACCGGAGGCGATGAACAGGATGTGGTCGGTCTTGATCATGCCGTACTTGGTGCTGATGGTGCTGCCCTCGATCAGCGGCAGCAGGTCGCGCTGCACTCCCTCGCGGGAGACGTCGGCGCCGCCGCTTTCCTGGCGCTTGGCCACTTTGTCCAGCTCGTCGAGGAAGACAATCCCGTTCTGCTCGGCGGACTGGATGGCGCGGGTCTTGATCTCCTCGTCGTTGATCAGTTTGGCCGCTTCCTCGTCGGTGAGCTGTTTCATCGCCTGCTTGACGGTGAGCTTGCGCTTCTTGGTCTTGTCCTGGGACATATTGGAGAACATGCCCTGCAGCTGGTTGGTCATTTCCTCCATGCCGGGGGGCGCCATGATTTCCACCCCCATGGGCGCTGCGGAGACGTCCACCTCGATTTCCTTGTCGTCCAGCTCGCCCTCGCGCAGTTTCTTGCGGAACATCTGCCGGGTGCCGGAATCGCGCTCGCCCGGGTCGGTGTTGCGCGCCGGTGGCAGCAGGGCGTCCAGTACGCGCTCTTCGGCGGCGTCCATCGCGCGCTGCTCGACGCCGGCCATGGCCTTTTCGCGCTCCAGCTTGACCGCCATTTCCACCAGGTCGCGGATGATGGATTCCACATCGCGGCCCACGTAGCCCA
This sequence comes from Microbulbifer halophilus, assembly GCF_026183675.1. Classification (GTDB taxonomy): domain Bacteria; phylum Pseudomonadota; class Gammaproteobacteria; order Pseudomonadales; family Cellvibrionaceae; genus Microbulbifer; species Microbulbifer halophilus. Next base: position 181,836 of record NZ_JAPIVK010000003.1, on the reverse strand, counting down.
CTTCGGTGAACTTGGTGGCTTCCACTTTCATGAAGGGCGCGCCGGCGAGTTTTGCCAGGCGGCGGGCGATCTCGGTCTTGCCCACGCCGGTGGGGCCGATCATGAGGATATTTTTCGGGGTGATCTCCGCGCGCAGCTCCTCGTCCACCTGCATGCGGCGCCAGCGGTTGCGCAGGGCAATGGCCACGGCGCGCTTGGCTTCCTGCTGGCCGACGATATGGCGGTCGAGTTCGTGGACGATTTCTCTGGGGGTCATCTGGTTTTGGGACATGAAAATTCTCGTGTGCAAATCTTTAGGGCAGCCCTTCGGCCCGCTGACCGAGCTGGAGCCTTCAGCGCTCAAAAATTAGCTCGGCGCGCCCAAGGAAGGCCTTTAGTAATCCAGTTCTTCGATGGTGTGATTCTGGTTGGTGAAGACGCAGATATCGCCGGCGATCCGGAGCCCCTGCTGGACCACGGTGCCGGCGTCCAGTTCGGTGTTGTCCAGCAGCGCGCGGGCGGCGGACTGGGCGAAGGGGCCGCCGGAGCCGATGGCGATCAGGTCGTCCTCCGGTTGGATGACGTCGCCGTTGCCGGTAACGATCAGGCTGGCGGTGGCGTCGGCCACCGCCAGCAATGCTTCCAACCGGCGCAGGGCGCGGTCGGTGCGCCAGTCCTTAGCCAGTTCCACCGCGGCGCGGGTGAGCTGGCCGCCGTGGGCCTCGAGCTTGGCCTCGAAGCGCTCGAACAGGGTGAAGGCGTCGGCGGTGCCGCCGGCGAAGCCGGCGATCACCTGGTCCTTGTACAGGCGGCGCACCTTGCGGGCATTGCCCTTCATGATGGTGTTGCCCATGGAGACCTGGCCGTCGCCGCCGATGACGACTTTGTTGCCGCGGCGGACGGAGAGAATGGTGGTTCCGCGATACTGTTCCAATGGAGGCCTCTCGGATTGGTGGTCGGTGTCTGCGGCGGGGACGGTCGGGCCCGGCCCCGCGCGGAAAAATCGCTTTCAGGTTCTGTAAGTGTGGTCGCGGTGGGGGAATTTCAACAACAACGGGCCGTATAATGCGCGCTCGCTGTATTTTCGACGGTTTCCGAGGAGTTCTGTCTTGGCCTCTCTGTCCTCGCACTTCTACACGCTGGTGTTCGCCCTGATCATGTCCTGCCTGATGTCGCTACTGATGTCCGGGGTCATCACCGTGATCAATACCGGCGTCGACTTCGGCTTCCCGACGCGCTGGCTGCGCGCCTGGGTGGTGGCCTGGATAGTGGCGTTTCCGCTGGTATCGTTCATCGCGCCTTTTGCCCATCGGCTGACACGCAAGCTGGTCCGGTCCAGACGCTGACTCGGGCGCGCAGCGCGACCGACCTGGCAGAATCTTCAGTTCGCCGGGCGCTTGAGCACCAACGGCATCAGCTCGTGCTGGGCGAGGGTCGAACGCGCCCGGGCCATGCGGGAGCGGTTGCTGTAGGGGCCGATCAACACCCGGTGCCAGGTGCCGCGGCTGTCGGTGGCTTTTTCCACCTGCACTTCCAGATTGGCCAGTGTCAGCTTTGCGCGCAGCTTCTCCGCTTCCGCCGGGTCGCGGAAGGAGGCCGCCTGCAGGATATACACCAATTCCTGGTCCCCGCTCCCGGTGGCCGCCGCGGCCGGCCGACTGCCCGGCTCGTCCTTGCGAGTATTGTGGCGCGCCGGTTCTGGGTTTTTCGGCGGCGGCACGTCCACTTCGTTTTCCTGTAGCAGGGTGTAGAAGTCGAAGCGCGGCGAATCGGATTCCTCCTCCGCCTGTCGCGCCGGCGTCTCGTGCTGGCCGGGGGCAGAGGCGCCGTCCTCCTTGAGGCCGTTGAGGAAAACCATGAACACGACGAAGCCACCGACAAAATTGCCCAGGACAAACCAGACCCAGGCGGGTTTGCCCGCGGCGTTGTTTTTGCGACGACTGGCGTTGCGGCGGCTCATGGAAATCTCTTCTGTTGCTGGCTGGGTATTCTATCGGCACTCAAGTTCCGGAATTCGAAATGCTTTTCGATGCCACAAGCCGGGGCGGAGAGCGCCTTTCTGGGACTGTCTGCGAGAGGGACCTCGCAGACAAGCCTACAGGGACGTATACACGGCGTGTCCCAGAAAGGCGCTCTCCGCCCCGGCTGCCGAAACTAAACCTCGAAACTTGAGTATCGGCAGTGGGGCGGGGAATTGTAACGCTATTGTCCCCGTATTGGCGTGCGGCAGTGTGGACCCTACGCAAAGTTCTGTCAGGACAACTCCTGCGCATCCATATCCACTGCCCAGCGCAGTCGCCGGTTGCGGTTGCCCTCGGCCCACTGGCATAGCCTGGCGAGCAGCGGCAGCAGTACACCGCGCTTTTCCGCGGTGACCTGAACATAGAAGCGGAAGCGACCGGACTTGCGTTCCAGCAGAGCCGGCACCGGGCCCAGGTAGGCCAGCTCCGGCGACGGCGGCGCCAGCGCCTCCATCTGCGCCCGCGCCGTCTGCAGGAATTCCTCTGCCCAACGCGGCTCCTCGCACTCGGCCCGCACCAGCGCCATGGCCCGCAGCGGCGGCAACTGGGCCACGGTGCGATCGCGCAGCAATTGCCGGGCAAAGGCGCCGTAGCCTTTCTCCAGCAGCAGTTGCAGCAGCGGGTGCTCGGGATATCGGCTCTGCACCAGTACCCGGCCGGCCAGGTCGCCGCGCCCGGCGCGACCCGCCACCTGTTCCAGCAACTGGCCGGTGCGTTCGGGGGCGCGGAAGTCGGCACTGAACAGGCCGCCGTCGGCATCCTGGATCACCACCAGCGTCACCCGCGGCAGGTGGTGGCCCTTGGCCAGCATCTGGGTACCCAGCAGCAGGCAGGGCTCGCCGTCCCGCGCCGGCGCCAGCAGCCGGTCCAGGGCCCGCTTGCTGGCGGTGGTGTCGCGGTCGACGCGGATCACCGGGTAGTCGGCGAAGCGCTGCGCCAGCAGTTCCTCGCTGCGCTCGGTGCCGCCGCCGAGGGCGGACAGGGCGCGGCTGTGGCACTGGGGACAGCTGTTCACCAGCGGCCGGCGGTAGTCGCAGTGGTGGCAGCGCAGGTGGCGCTGGCGGCGGTGCATGGTCAGTTTGCTGGAGCAGTGGGGGCAATCCGCCAGCCAGCCGCAGTCATCGCAGGCCAGCGCCGGGGCATAGCCGCGCCGGTTGATGAATACCAGTACCTGTTCGCCGCGCTGCAATGTTTCGCCGATATGGCGCAGCGACTGGGGCGCGAAGCCCTCGTCCAGTTGCTGGCCCAGTGTCGGCACTACGCTGATCTCCGGCGGGCGCGCGTCGCCGGCGCGGTTCCGGAGGCGCAGGTGCCGGTAGCGGCCGGACAGCGCATTGTGCAGGCTCTCCAGCGACGGCGTGGCCGTGCCCAGCAGCACCGGCACGCCGGCGTTGCGGCCCAGCACCGCGGCCAGGTCGCGGGCGGAATAGCGCACGCCGTCCTGCTGCTTGAAGGAGCCGTCGTGCTCCTCGTCGACGATCACCGCGCCCAGGCGGGGCAGGGGGGTAAAGATGGCGGAGCGGGTGCCGATGACGATATCCGCCTGGCCGGCGGCCGCCGCCAGCCAGGCCTGGGCGCGCTCGCCATCCGCCAGCCCCGAGTGCAGCGCGGCGATACTGCGCTCCGGGAAGCGCGCGGCGATACGTCGCAGTGTCTGCGGCGTGAGGCCGATTTCCGGTACCAGCAGCAGCGCCTGCCTGCCCATTGCCAGCACCCGCTCCATCAACCGCAGGTAGACCTCGGTCTTGCCGCTGCCGGTGGTGCCTTCCAGCAATGAGACGGAGAAGCGCTCGGCGTCGATCGCCTCCAGCACCTGGCGCTGTTCGTCATTGAGCGCCGGCGGCGGCGTGGGTTCGGCGTCGGGCAACGGCGGCGGCACCGTGGGACCGGCAACCCATTCCACTAGGCCGCGATCGGCCAGGGCGCGGATAACCGGGAGAGAGTGCTTCAGGGCCTTCAGTTGGGTGCGGCTGTTGGGGCCCTTCTGCAGCAGCAGTTGCAGCAGCGCCTGCTGTTTCGGCGCCCGGGCGAGGGCCGTTTCCGGCAGCCCCTTGCCCTCGGTGGTCAGTTGCAGCCACTGCTCGGCCCAGTGGTCGGCGGGCTTGCCCTTGCGCAGGGCGACCGGCAGCGCGGCGGCGTAGAGCTCGCCGGCCGGCGCCTGGTAGTAGTCGGCGGCCCATTGCAGGAAGTCGCGGCCGGCGCCGTCGAACAGGGGCTGGCGGTCGATCAGCTCCAGCGCCGGCTTGAGCTCCGCCAGCGGCGATTCGGCGACGATATCCACCAGCACCGCCACCAGCTTGCGGCCGCCGAAGGGCACCCACAGGCGCTGGCCGGGGGCGAGCGCGGCCGGGTCCGCGCCCTCGGGGGGCAGGTAGTCGAACAGGCGCCGCAGCGGTACCGGCACCGCCAGCCGCAGAATTGCCGGATTTGCGCCGCGATTCGCCAATTGTCCCTCCCCGTACTGCTGGATCGAAGGGCGCATGATAGCGCAGTTGCCGGCCACCGGGCCCTCTCTCCGCAAACTCGGGAGGGGGGCGCCAACCTCCCGGCTTCGCATCGGCGTCCCGGGTCCCGATTGTGCTTGATCCTCCCGGCTAATCTGATTAGTATGCGCCGACTTTTTAAACAGCCCGGAACTCCCGCAGTTCCTGTATCAACGACGACTCCGTGCTCGGCAACAGATCGGGTGGCGGATTCGAAAAGAGGCCATCATGAAAACAGATATCCATCCGAAGTACACCGAGGTTACCGCCACCTGCTCCTGCGGCAACGTGGTCCAGACCCGCTCCACCCTGGGCAAGGATTTCCAATTGGATGTGTGCGCACAGTGCCACCCGTTCTACACCGGCAAGCAGCGCGAAGCGACCACCGGCGGACGCGTGGACCGCTTCAAGAAGCGCTTCGGCAGCCGTATCGGCGGCAAATAAGCGCTGCGACTGCTCTCAAGCGAGCCAGAAAGGCACCCCGGGTTTCCCGCGGTGCCTTTTTTTGTGCCTGATTTTACGGGCGCCGGGGACGGGATTCTGGCCAGCTCGACCGGCGCGATTGGCAAGGCGCACAAATAGAAGTGAAAGGCTGGCTGGCGGACCGGAGTGCGAAATACACATCCCGGTTTCCACAAAATAAGCGCTTCTTTGTTGCTGCGGACTCCGAATTCTCCATCGAAATTAGTAGAAATTAACGGCTCCGCCCGTTTTTTGGCCTTGTGAGCCACAACCGCTCCGGTTATTCTCTCCGCCCCCGCAGTAACCAGGGCGGAGCACACAGAAGGCTTCCCCGCAGCACCAAAGAGAATTATTTCGAGATGACGGACTCATTGCGCCAGGCAGCGCTCGACTACCACGCGCTGCCGACTCCGGGCAAATTATCGGTAGAACTGACCACCCCCGCCCAGACCCAGGAAGACCTGTCCCTGGCCTACAGCCCCGGCGTTGCCGAACCGGTGCTGGAGATCGCCAGGGATCCGGAGGCCGCCTATCAGTACACGGGCAAGGGCAACCTGGTGGCGGTGATCTCCAACGGCAGCGCCATCCTGGGCCTCGGCAACCTGGGGCCGCTGGCGTCCAAGCCGGTAATGGAGGGCAAGTCGCTGCTGTTCAAGCGTTTCGCCGGTATCAACTCGGTGGATATCGAGGTGGACAGCCCCAGCCCCGAGCGCTTTATCCAGACGGTATCCGATATCGCCAACACCTTCGGCGGCGTCAACCTGGAGGACATCAAAGCGCCGGAGTGCTTCCATATCGAGGAGGCACTGATCGAGCGCTGCCAGGTGCCGGTGTTCCACGACGACCAGCACGGCACCGCCATCGTTACCGTGGCCGGCATGCTCAACGCGCTGGAGATCCAGGGCAAGAAGATCGAGGACGCGCGCATCGTCTGCCTGGGGGCCGGCGCCGCCGCCACCGCCTGCTGCAAACTGCTACTGGCCGCCGGCGCGCGCAAGGAGCAGATCACCGTGCTCGACAGCCGCGGTGTGATCCACTCCGGGCGCACCGATATCAACGCCTACAAGGGCGAATGGGCGCGGGACACGGAAATGCGCACCCTGGACGATGCCATCGAGGGCGCCGATGTGTTCCTGGGCGTATCCGGCCCGGACCTGCTGTCCGCGGAACAGCTCGAGCACATGGCGCCCCGACCCGTGGTCTTCGCCTGCTCCAACCCCAATCCGGAGATCGCCCCGGAGCTGGCCCACAGCGTGCGCGACGACCTGATCATGGCCACCGGTCGATCGGACTACCCGAACCAGGTCAACAATGTGCTCTGTTTTCCCTTCATCTTCCGCGGCGCTTTAGATGTACGCGCCACCCACATCGACGAGGAGATGAAACTAGCCGCCATCGAGGCCATCCGCAGGATCGCCCACCAACCGGTGCCGGACTCGGTGCGCGAGGGCTACGGCGGTATCGAGCTGGACTTCGGCCCGGCCTACATCCTGCCCAAACCCACCGACCCGCGACTGCTGCCGGAAGTGGCCGCCGCCGTCGCCCGCGCCGCAGTGGACAGCGGTGCCGCGCGCCTGCCGTACCCGGAGCACTATCCGCTGGCGCCGCTGTAACGCGCTGCCCGGAGTCCGGGATTCCCGGATTCCGCTGCGCTCCATCTGGGCTACGCCATTCCCCCATGCGTAGCCCGGATGGAGGCGCGTAGCGCCGGAATCCGAGAGCCGCGGCCAGCCCCCTGCGCCCCCATCTTGAGCCTCACAGCCGCCATCGCTACACTGCCCCGGTGTTACAGCATCAAAGTTGTCCTGCCGCATGAATCACGTCTACGTGCTGACCAACCAGCACAAACAGTTCCTGAGCAAAAGCAACGAATGGTTCGATGGCCGCGACGCCGCCAAGCTGTTTCGCAGCGAGCACAAAGACGTCGCCATCAACCAGATGTTCGAGGCCAACACCCGCGATGTGAGCCTGCGCATCGAGCTGCTGCAGTGCGAGCTGAACCCCAAGCGCCAGCCGATCGTGCCGCAAGAGGCACTGGCGGACAGAGAACTGCTGGCACAAACCGAAAGTGCCCCGGGCGACCCGGAGATCGAGCCCAATTACCCGCCGGAGACACCGCCGGAACAGAACCCGGAAGTGACGCCGGAACCGGTGCCGGAAACGCCGCCGGAGGAGCAGCCCGAATACACCCCCGAGGAGCCGCCGGAAATCGAACCCGACCGGCCAGACGAAGCGGAAGGGGATGAAGCGGAACGGAAGGCCGTGCCCGAAGCCGGTTGAGAATGTGGCGGCCGCCCCCATATGGGCTCTCTGAGCCCGACCAAGGCGCGGCAACCGCGAGCAAGGAGTAACGAGTGCCCAATCCCCACCTGGCCGCATTGTCCCGGCCGCAATCGCTGCAGTTGCTGAAGGGCATTCGCCGCGGTATCGAGAAGGAGAGCCTGCGGGTCGCCCCCGACGGCGCCCTGGCGCAGACGCCCCACGGCGAAAAGCTCGGCTCGCCGCTGACCCACGACTACATCACCACCGACTTCTCCGAGGCGCTGCTGGAATTCATCACGCCGCCGGTGGAGACGCCGGAGGCCGCGCTGGACATCCTCGACGGCATCCACCGCTACACCTACAGCCAGATCGGCGACGAGCGGCTGTGGGTCAACAGCATGCCCTGCCGCCTCGGCGAGGATCGCGACATCCCGGTGGCGCGCTTCGGCAGCTCCCACAGCGGCGCCATGAAAACCGTGTACCGCCTGGGACTGGGGCTGCGCTACGGCCGCGCCATGCAGACCATCGCCGGCATTCACTACAACTTCTCCCTGTCAGACGACTTCTGGAAGTGGCTGCACGAGCGCGAGGGCAGCAGCGAAAACCTGGGCGACTTCAAGACCCGCCGCTACTTCGACCTGATCCGTAATTTCCGCCGCCACTACTGGCTGCTGATCCACCTGTTCGGCGCCGCACCGGCGGTGTGCGGTACCTTCGTCGAGGGCCGCGAACACAGGCTGGAACCGTTCGGCGACACCCGCAGCCTCTACGCACCCCACGCTACTTCCCTGCGCATGGGCGACCTGGGCTACAACAGCGACGCACAGCAGACGCTGATCGTCTGCTACAACGATCTGCCCAGCTACCTGTCGACCCTCTGCTCCGCCATCAGCACCCCTTACGGCCCCTACCACCAGCGGGGCGTGAAGGATGCGGAAGGCCACTACCAACAGCTCAACACCGGCCTGCTGCAGATCGAGAATGAATTCTACTCACCCATCCGGCCCAAGAACCCGGCGCAGATGGGCGAGACGGCGCTGTCGGCGCTGGACAACCGCGGTGTGGAATATATCGAGGTGCGCTGCCTCGACCTGAATCCCTTCGCACCCCAAGGTATCGACGCGCAGCAGATGCGCTTCCTCGACAGCTTCCTGCTGCACTGCCTGCTGGAACCCAGCCCCAAGACCGACGACGCCGACGACCGCGCAACCCGGGAAAACCAGGACCGCATCGTCTACCGCGGCCGCGATCCGGAACTGCAACTGATCCACAACGGCGGTGAGCGCAAACTTACCGACTGGGCCGAACAACTGCTCGACGAAATGGCGCCGATCGCGGAACTGCTGGACACGGCCTGGGACGGTGACGACTACCGGCGCGCCGTCGAGGATCAGCGGGCCAAGATCCACGGCGAGGCGCCGACACCGGCGGCGCAGATACTCGCCGAGATGGAAAGCCGCGGCCAGGGCTTTTTCCAGTGGGCCCAGGACAAGGCCGAGGAACACCGTCGCTACTTTATCGAGCGCCCGCTGGACGCCGCCGAACAACAGCGCTTCGCCGACCTGGCCGCGGAATCCCTGCGCGCGCAGCGGGAAGTCGAGGACGCGGACACGGGAACTTTCGAGGATTTTCTCGGCCAGTACTATGCGCAGTATATTTTCTGCCAGCGGTAGGTAACCGCGCAGAGAGCCCGCCTGGAAACTTACACAAAGCTATCAGGGCCGGGCGCGGTACTGCGCCGAGGATATTCGCCTGCAAGCAGGCTCCTACAGGGAAAATCCATGAACTATCTCGCCCACCTGTTGCTGTCCGGCCCCGACCCGGACTGGCGCCTGGGCGGGCTGCTGGGCGATTTCGTCAAGGGCCCGCTGCGCGGCGAGCGACCGGCGGCCATCGAGGCGGGAATCCACCTGCACCGGCGTATCGACGCCACCACCGACGACCACCCCGCCTATCGCGATTCCCTCACCCTGCTCGACCCACAATGGCGCCGCTACGCCGGTATAGTGCTGGATATCTGGTTCGATCACCTGCTCAACCGCCAGTGGCCCCACTGGCACCCGCAACCGCTTCAGGCATTCTGTGACCAATGCTGGCGGGACTTTCACGCCCGCAGCCGGTATATTCCGCCCCGCGCGCTGACATTCATGCAGCGCGCCGAGGAATACAGGCTGCTCGAAAGCTACGGCGACCCGACCGTGATCCGGCGCACCCTCGAGCGCGTGGGCCAGCGGCTGCGCCGCCCGGTACCGCTGCAGGAGACGCTGCCGGAGCTGCGCGCTGCCGACAGCGCACTGCACGAGAATTTCGAATGGCTGCTGACCGACCTGAATCGCGAAGCCGCCCGATTTCGGCAGCACTACCCAGTTGGAAATAAATAGCAGGATCCAATAAACCATGAGCCTACCCAACCCGCGTGTTACCTTTCTGCTGGTTTTTCTCGCCGTGATCTTCCTGCTCGGCGCCGCCTTCTATCTCGAATATGTAAAGGGGCTGGAGCCCTGCCCACTGTGTATTACCCAGCGGGTGATGCTGTTGGGAGTGGGGCTGGTCTCGCTGATCGCCTTCCTGCACAGCCCGGCCACTATCGGCCGGCGCATCTACGGCCTGCTGGTATCCCTGTGGGCCATGGGCGGCCTGTATTTTTCCGGCCGCCAGCTTTGGCTGCAGAGTCTGCCCGAAGACCAGGTGCCGGCCTGCGGCCCGGGAATCACCTACATGCTCGACGCCTTCCCACTGGCGGAAGTGGTCAAGACGATGCTCACCGGTGACGGCAACTGTGCCGAGGTGCAGTGGACCTGGCTGGGCCTGACGATCCCCGCCTGGGCCGCGGTAGGTTTCGCCGGCCTGATCGTGTTCGGCGTCTGGCAGGCATTCCGCAGATATTGACCCGACGGGGCTGCACCGGCACAGGCCGGTGCGGCCGGTCCCACAAAACCGCCCACGGCATAGAATGGAAGCATTTCGACCGATAGCACACTGGCTCGGCGGCGCCGCGATTCTGCTGGGCTGCAGCCTGCTGGGCGACCTCCTCAGCGATCGCCTGTCGCTGCCGGTGCCCGGCCCGGTGGTGGGCATGCTGTTGTTGCTCGCCGGCCTGATGATCTACGGCAGCGTGCCGCGGGGCCTGGCGCTGGTGAGCAGCCAATTGCTACGCCTGCTGGCGCTGCTGTTCCTGCCCGCCGCGACGGGCGTCTTCTTCCTGCGCCATCTCGACGCCACCGATTGGCTCGCCATCCTGGCCGCAACCACGGTCGGCACCCTGCTGAGTTTCACCCTCTGCGCACTGCTGCTTAAAAAACTGCTGCGCGACGGGGGCGGGGAGCGCGGCGATGGCTGAACAACTCGAGCAACTGCTGCACAGCCCGCTGCTGGTACTGCCGCTGAACGCAGTCGCCTTCCTGTTTGGCCTGATGCTCTACCGCCGCAGCGGCACCACCCTGCTGCACCCGATCGTCGGCGCCAGTGCAATGGTGGCGGCGGTACTGTGGAGCCTGGATATCGACTACCCCGACTACCAGCGGGCCAGCGGACTGCTCTACGCGCTGCTGGGCCCGGCGGTGGTGGCGCTGGCGGTGCCCCTGAAACAGAACCTGGGCATCATTCGCCGCGCCGGCTGGCCGCTGGCGGTGACCCTGGTGGTCGGCGCCGCGCTGGCACCGGTGGTGGCGATACTGATTGCATTGCTGGCGGGGGCGACGGAGCCGGCGCTGCTGGCACTGGCCGGCAAGTCCGTGACCACGCCCGTGGCGCTGGCCGTGGCCGACAAGATACACGCGGCACAGAGCCTCACCGTCGGTATCGTCCTCTTCACCGGTGTCGTGGGCGCGGTGCTGGGACCGCCGCTGCTGCACCGGCTGGAAATCCGCGACCACCGCGTAATCGGCTTCGCCCTGGGGATCAACGCGCACGCGATAGGCACCGCGCGCGCACTGGAAATCAGCGCCCTGTGCGGCGCCTTCGCGGCGCTGGCGATGGGGCTGTGCGGGGCGCTGACGGCGATCGCGCTGCCGCTGCTGGCCGGGGTATTCAACTGAAGGCCCCGGCCACCCTGCGGCCCCGGTAGAGAATTGCCCGATCGTCGCGGCGGCAGTGTGTCGGTGTGTACACCCCGGTTTCCTTTTCTCTTCCGGGCGCGGCGTATTAAGCCAGCGCTATTTTGGCGTTCAATGCGCTGGCCTCCTTGCCGCCGGCGGGCGAATCTCCTATCTTCCATTAGACTGCGCTGCCATCTCTCACGGTGCCGGCGCGGCGGCAGTAAAAGGCAACGAAAGGAAGTTTTTGAAATGCTGGAGAATTGCAAGTCGGCGCGCGAGCGTTGGGGTGGGGTAAGCGACATCATCGACCGCTGGTTACTGTCGCGCCAGGCACTGCTGGTGCGCTTTTGCGCCCTGTCGGAAAAAAAGGCGTTCAGCGAGGGCGACAACGAGGCGGGGGATAACCTGCGCCAACTGTGCCAGCAACTGGTGGACTACGTCTCCGCCGGTCACTTTGAAGTCTACGAGCAACTGATTCGCGAGGGAAAGGATTTCGGTGACAAGATCGCCCTGGAAGAATGCCGCAGCCTCTACCAGGGCATCGACGGCACCACGGATATCGCCATCGACTTCAACGACAAGTACCTGGAGACCGACGACCTCTCCAGCCTCGCCCAGGACCTGTCGCAACTGGGCGAGGCCCTGGAAAACCGCTTCGAGTCTGAGGACAAGATGATCGCGCTGTTGCACACGGCGCACAAGAATCAGCTGGCCTGAAAGCGGCCGGTCCGGTTATCTCTGGGGCGAACCTTGTGTTCGCCCTTTTTACTATAGCGCCCCGACCTTCTTCGCCAGACAGCAGGGCCGTCACAAGATTGGCTACCGGCACCAGCCAAGGTGCCAGAATCAAAAAGGGCGAACACAAGGTTCGCCCCTACAGGTCAGCTTGAGCGCGCAGCAGCTTACTGCTCGGCACTCTCTTCGCTCTGGGCTTCCGGTTCTTCGGCGGAATCGGCCGCACCGCTGTCGCCGTCCTGGTCCTGCTGCACATTGGCTTTGTGCAGTTCCACTTCGAAAATCAGTGTGGCATTGGGGCCGATCTTGCCGCCGGCGCCGCCCGGGCCATAGGCCAGGTCAGCGGGGATATACAGCTCCCACTTGGCACCTTCCTTCATCAGCTGCAGCGCTTCGGTCCAGCCCTTGATGACACCGTTGACCGGGAACTGTACCGGCTCACCGTTGGCGTAGGAGCTGTCGAACTCGGTGCCATCGAGCAGGGTACCGCGGTAGTCCACTTCAACCACGCTCTCGGCGGTCGGGGTGTCGCCGCTGCCCTCGGTGATAACCTTGTACTGCAGGCCGGAATCGGTGGTGGTCACACCCTCTTTCTGGGCATTCTCCTCGAGGAAGGCCTCGCCTTCGGCCAGATTCTCCTCGGCCTGTGCCTTGAGCTCCTTCTCCTGCTCGGCCATCATTTCCTGCTGCTTGGCCTGCATATTCTCCTGGAAAACGGAGATCACCTGCTGCTTTTCCTCATCTGACAGGCGCGACTCACGGCCCTCGGCCGCATCGTTCAGCGCCATCAGTACCACCTGCGAATCCAGCTCCACGCCCTGGGAGTCCAGGCGCTTGGCCATATCCTCTGCGATGATATAGCTGACCTTCTGCTCCTGGGTCTCGAGCTTGACCTCTTCCGCCTTCTCGGATTCCTGTTTATTACAGCCGGCCAGCGCTATGCCCAGGGCAATTGCTGCAGCCAAAGGATATTTATTCATGGAAATTGTCTCTTTGTCCGTGATGCATTTGTGGTTCGTGTATAGCCATAAAGGCTCTGAAAGCGACTTGGGCGCGCCAAGCCAGCCGGTGCCGTGCAAGTCTAACGCAAGGGGACAGCCGGTGCATACCGGCCGGGTTCACAACTCCCGGGGCGGTATCTGGCCGTTAAACTTGGCAAAAACCGTAAATCGATGCTTCATTTACCGGTCAGCGGCATACATTTTTTGGTAGAACAGCGCTATTATCGGGCTTCCACCTGTTGTTGCCTCGCAAACCGCCAGGTCTGCCGGCTTTCGGGGCAACCGATCAGTGCATGGATCTGTGAATGTGGCCGAGGCCGCAGAAATGCCGGGTACCTGCACTACCCGGGTGCGCCGAATCGCAAATAAACCTCAGGATATTGACTCATGGCTGCCAAACAAAAAGTTGTCAATCCGGTCGCAGAACTGGAAGCACAAATTGCCAAGCTCACCAATCAACTGGACAAGGCGCGTACCAAACAGGTTGCCGACGCCGGCAAAGCGGTACAGAAAACTGGCAAGGCGGTGACTTCCGCCAAGAGCAAGCTGTCCAAGGCCAGAGAGAGACTCGCCAAGGCCCGCACCGCGGCCAGGAAGAGCAAGACCGCCGCGGTGAAAAAGCGCATCGATACCGCCAAGACCGCTGTGGACAAACTGAACAAAGAACTGCAGCAGGCCAGGGATGCGGCGGCGGAAGCCAAGCGGGCGGAAGCCGCGGCCAAACAGGAGCTGAAGGCGGCACAGACGGTCGCCAGGACCGCGGCCAAGGCGGAGAAGGAAGCGCTGAAGGCACAGAAAAAGAAAGCCGCCAAGAAGAAGACCACAGCAAAGAAAACTGCGGCGAAAAAGACCCCGAGCAAGAAGACCGCTGCCAAGTCCACTGCCAGGAAAGCGGCAACCGGGAAAACGGCCGCCAAGAAGGCAAAGACCAGCGCCAAGGCGGCACCGAAAAAAGCCGCTGCAAAAAAGGCGACGACCAAGAAAACCACAGACAAGAAGACGCCGGCGAAAAAGGCAACCGCCGCCAAGACGCCCGCCAAAAAGACAGCCGCGACCAAACCGGCCGCCAAAAAGCCGTCTCCCTCCAAAGCGCCGGTGAAAAAGGCCTCCGTGAAGAAAGCACCGGTGAAAAAACCGGCCGAAGACAAGCCGGCCGAGAAAAAGGCCGACGCGACTGTCGAGCCGACAAAGCCGTCTCAAGCCGAGACTCCGGAAACCAGACCCACCGCGCCGGCAGAAAAGCCGCCGGAAAGCCAATCCCGGGAAACCGGCCCCGCCGAGTCCCGCCCGGAATCCGGTACACCGATCCTGGGCAAGACACCGGAACCGCGCCCCTTCGGCACCCCGTCGCCAGCGGAGCCGAAACCGACCAGGCCGGTCGAGCCGCCGAAGCCGAGCATCACGCCGATCACACCGGCCAACAGCCTGTTTTCCGGCGAAGACTCCGGGGACGACGAGAAATAGGAACTAACTACCCCCTATAGCTGTCGATCAGGTCCGCCCAGCGGGCCTGTTCTTTTTGCAGCAGGCCGTACTGCTGGCCCGCCAGCGCCAGTGCCGACCGGTCCTCCGGCCAGGACTCTCCCTGCAACTTCCACAGTGCCGCCAACTGGCGCTGCTCCAGTTTCAATTCGTATTGTTTGCAGGCTTCGTAGAGGCGCTGGGTCCGCGGGCGCATCCGCCCCAGCCAGCGGCGCAGGTGTCGCACGCTGGCAATCATCCGGCGCCGCGGCGCCAGGCCGCGGTCCGCCACCCGCCAACTCTCTTCGCTCAGTTGTCGGCCGCAGGCGGTCACATAGCTGGCCCACAGCATCAGACAGACGTCCGCGCCCTTTTTGTCCTGGCAGTCGAGCAGGAACTGTTGCACCTCCGCGCGGCGGTAGAATTCGAGGCTGAACTGCCACAGCGGATTGTCCAGGGGAGAAGATGGAGGTGCGGATTTTGTCACGTTAGAATCCCGACCGTTTGTTATTCCGATAGCCTAGCATCGACAGGCTCCATGAGGTTCTTTCTTTGATCAACTTGCAAGGCGTTTCCATCCAGCAGGGCACCCGCGAACTGCTGCGCAATACCGACTGCCGCATTTTTCCCGGCCACAAGGTGGGGATCATCGGCGCCAACGGCTGCGGCAAGTCGACCCTGTTCAAGCTGTTGCTGGGCGAGCTGGACAGCGACAGCGGCCGCGTGGAAGTGCCGGCCGGCTGGCGTATTGCCCATATGGCCCAGGAGGTGGCCGCGGGCGAACAGACGGCGCTCGACCATGTGCTGGACGGCGACGGGGAACTGCGGCAACTACAGCGGGAGCTGGAGCGGGCCGAGAACGGCGGCGATACCGACGCCCGCCGGCTGGGCGAGCTGCACGAGCGCCTGGCGGCCATCGACGGCTACAGCGGCCCGGCGCGCGCTGCACAGCTGCTCGACGGCCTGGGCTTCAGCCACGCCGAGCAGCAGCGGCCGGTACGCAGTTTCTCCGGCGGCTGGCGCATCCGGCTGAACCTGGCCCGGACGCTGATGTGTCCCGCCGACCTGATGCTGCTGGACGAGCCCACCAACCACCTGGACCTGGATGCGACCCTGTGGCTGGAGCAGTGGCTGCAGCGTTTTCCCGGCACCCTGCTGATCATCTCCCACGACCGGGATTTTCTCGACGCGGTGGTGGACGGCATCGTCAGTTTCGAGCATCGCCAACTGGTGTTCTACAGTGGCAACTACAGCAACTTCGAGCACACCCGCACCGAACGCCTGGCGCAACAGCAGGCGCAGTACGAAAAGCAACAGGCGGAGCGCGCACATATGGAGGACTTCGTGCGCCGCTTCCGCGCCAAGGCCACCAAGGCCAGGCAGGCACAGAGCCGCCTCAAGGCGCTGGATCGCATGGCCACCATCGCCCCCGCCCATGTCGATTCGCCGTTCCGCTTTACCCTGCCGGCGGCGGAGAAGACCTCCAACCCGCTGATCGACCTGCGCGATGCGGATATCGGTTACCGGGATAACAGCGGCAACAACAAGGTCATCGTGCACAAAGTGCAGCTCGGCATCCAGCCCGGCCGGCGCATCGGCCTGCTGGGCCCCAACGGCGCCGGCAAGTCGTCACTGATCAAGACACTGGCCGGCGAGCTGGCCCCGATTCGAGGCGAGCGCCAGTGCGGCGAACACCTGGCTATCGGCTATTTCGCCCAGCACCAGCTGGAGGCGCTGGACAGCGCGGCGTCGCCGATGCTGCATCTGCAGCGGCTGTCGCCGGAGGCGAGCGAACAGTCGCTGCGGGATTTTCTCGGCGGCTACGGTTTTGTCGGCGACCGCGTGTTCGAACCCGTGGGCGACTTTTCCGGCGGCGAGAAGGCGCGCCTGGCACTGTCGATTCTCGCCTGGCAGAAACCCAACCTGTTGCTGCTGGACGAGCCCACCAACCACCTGGACCTGGAGATGCGCCACGCACTGACACTGGCGCTGACGGAATTTCCCGGCGCCGTGGTGCTGGTTTCCCACGACCGCTACCTGCTGGCGAATACCACCGACGAATTCATTCTCGTCGCCGACGGTCGCGCCGAGCCCTACGACGGCGATCTCGAGGATTACAAACGCTGGCTGCTGAGCTTCAACCGCGAGCAGAAGAACCGCGATGAAAAGGCCGATGACAGGACCGCCCCGACCGAGGACAGGAAGGCCCAGCGCCGCGCCGCTGCGGCGCGGCGGGAACAGCTGAAGCCACTGACCAACCGGCTGAAAAGCGTGGAACAGAAAATGGGCCGGGCGGAAAAACAGCTGGCGGCACTGGACGAACAGCTCGCCGACGAGAACCTCTACAGCGGCGGCCAGCAGGATGAAATCGCGCGGCTCAACCAGGCCCAGGCGCAGCAGCGGGAAGAGCTGGAGGCGCTGGAAATGGAGTGGCTGGAAATCAGCGAGGAGCTGGAGGCCGCGCGCGGGCAGACGTAACGTTTACAGGTTGGGGGCGAACCTTGCGTTCGCCTCTACTGGCGACAGCCACCTTCATCCACGGCAATCCCCCGCGGCGTACCCGGGCAACTGTCGACGTAGTCGGGCACGCCGTCGTAGTCGCTGTCCGCCGGGCAGCCGTCGCCGAGCACGGGGATACCCGGCGGCGTCTGTGGGCAGCGATCCATCCCCTCGAAAACCCCGTCGCCGTCGTAGTCCCGCACCTCGCGCGTAAACTCATACCACTGGTAGCCGATACTCACGCTGAGAAAGCCGTCCAGACCGCCGCGCTCCACCCCCTGGAAAGCGCGCAGGTCGGCGCGGGTCTGCCAGCGTGGGCCCAACTGGTACTTGATGCCCAGGCCCAGGTTGGCCATTGTCTGACGGTTGTGCCAATCCAGATGGTCGTCGTGATCGTGGCGGTAATCCACGCGTAGTTCGCCGACACCGAAAGCCACGTACGGCTGCCAGCACTCGTTGCCGCAGAAGCGACCGAGAAAGTGATAGAAGAGGTCCAGGTGGTAGTTGTAGACGTCGACCTTCTCGTCGATCTCCTTGACGCTCACACTGAAATAGTCGACCGCACCTTCCATTGCCCAGCGATCGGTCATGCTGTAACCGAAGCCGACACCGCCACCGGTGGAGTCGCGCAGCTCGAAACCGTCCAGCGGCGTGCCCTCCAGGCGATCGCTGTCGAACCAGTACTGGCCGCCGTTCAGGTAGAGGTTCAGTGTCGTCTCTTCATCCGCCAGGGCGGGCAGGGCACAGAAAACGCTTAGAAAAGCGAGACCGAGGGCGAGTGACGAAATCTGGCGGCTTTTTGTCATTGTGGGCTCCGGAAGTTCCATTTACCGGCAATGGGTCTGATTGAAGATAGCAGACAACCGGGGCGTCGCAACGGCGCGCCAGCCAACGCAATTTTTCTGTCATATTGCCGCGCGCGCCAGCCGAATCATTTGCGGCGATAGAGCAGATCCCAGACACCGTGACCCAGGCGCTGGCCGCGGCGCTCGAATTTGGTTTGCGGGCGGAACGACGGGCGTCCGGAATAATTTCCCGCGCCGGCGGTATTTTCCAGCCGTTCCTCCGCTTCCAGTACCTCCAGCATATGCTCAGCGTAATTTTCCCAATCCGTTGCCAGGTGCATCAGGCCGCCGGGTTTCAGTTTGGCGCACAGCAGGCGCACAAATTCCGGTTGTACGATACGGCGCTTGTGGTGTTTTTTCTTGTGCCAGGGATCGGGAAAATAGAGCTGGAAACGGTCCAGTGACGCGTCGGCGATACAGTCGTTCAGCACGTCCACGGCATCGGCCATGTAGACGCGCAGGTTCCCGACCCCGGCGCCGCCGGCGTTGTTGATCAGCCGGCCGACGCCGGGCGGGTGTACCTCGATGCCGATAAAGTCCTTCTCCGGCTCCGCCTCGGCCATCGCCAGCAGCGAGTCGCCCATGCCGAAACCGATCTCCAGTACCAGCGGGGCAGTGCGGCCGAACACCTCGAGCGGATCCAGCGGGCCGTCAAACAGCGACAGTCCGTATCGGCCCCAGTAGGTATCGAAGGCGCGGCGCTGGCCCTCGGTCATGCGACCGGCGCGGATTACATAGCTGCGGATGGATTTTCTCTTGTATTCGGTGCGGTAGGGAAAATCCTCCGCGGACTCGTCTTGCATTGTTCGCGACCTCTGATGCGAATTCGGGACTCTGGTTACCTGAAAGCGGCCAAACGTTTCTACAACAATAAGAAAATTATTTGGCAATATTCAGCGCGGCGATAAACAGCGCCACCCAGCCACCGATCATCAGCAACCCGCCCAGCGGCGTCACCGGCCCCAGCCAGCGCGGACCGCCGAAGGTGAGACCGTAGAGGCTGCCGGAGAAAAACAGTACACCGAGCGCAAACAGGGCACCGGCCGCCAGCAGCGATGTCCGCTCGCCCCACTGTTGCATCAGCAGGACGACGCCGAACAGTGCCAGCGCGTGGATCAGCTGGTAGTGAACGCCGGTCTTGTAGGCCTCGAGCAGATTTTCGGCGACCTTGCCGCGCAGACCGTGGGCGCCGAAGGCGCCGAGAATCACGCCGCTGCCGCCGAGGAGGGCGGTCAGTAGTAGGTAGAGTTTGCTCATGGTGGTTTCCGTGTTTGGGTTTTTCCCGGTGTGCCGGGTTCCAGTATGGGGCCACTCCAGCACCCTCTCCCCCGGCCCCTCTCCCGGTGGGAGAGGGGAGCTCTGTAGGGAACATCGGGCAGTCCCCTCTCCCTCCGGGAGAGGGTTAGGGAGAGGGGGCGCCGATCGAAGCCTCTTCGCCGGCCTCCCTCCCAGAGGGCGACTTTCCTTCCTCCCAATGAAAAAACCGCGCGGTTGCGCGGTTTTTTGCTCGCTGAATAAAGGGTGCCGGAATCAGGCCTCCATGGCCGCGCGCACTTTTTTCATCGCGTTTTTTTCCAACTGGCGGATGCGCTCGGCGGAGACGCCGTACTTGTCCGCCAGTTCGTGCAGGGTGGCCTTGCCTTCGGACAGCCAGCGCGCGCGGATGATATCGCGGCTGCGCTCGTCCAGGTGCTCCAGCGCAACACCCAGGCTGCTGACACTGGTCTCCTGCCAGTTGTCCCGCTCGAGCTGGGCGGCCGGGTCGAAGCTGCGGTCCTCCAGGTAGTGGGCGGGCGCCTGCCAGGCGTTGTCGTCATCGTCGTCCGCACCGGCGTCGAAGGCGGCGTCGTGGGCGGCCAGGCGGCCTTCCATCTCGTGCACGTGGTTCACGTCCACGTTCAGGTCTTTCGCCACCGCCTTGGCTTCGGCGTTGGTCAGCCAGGCCAGTTTTTTCTTCTGGCCGCGCAGGTTGAAGAACAGCTTGCGCTGCGCCTTGGTGGTGGCGATCTTGACGATGCGCCAGTTGCGCAGGATGAATTCGTGAATCTCGGCCTTGATCCAGTGCACGGCGAAAGACACCAGGCGCACGCCCTTTTCCGGGTTGAAGCGCTTGACCGCCTTCATCAGGCCGACGTTGCCCTCCTGGATCAGGTCGCCCTGGTTGAGGCCGTAGCCGGAGTAGGATCTGGCGATATGCACCACGAAGCGCAGGTGCGACATCACCAGGTGGCGTGCCGCCTCCAGGTCTTCGCGGTAGTAGAGGTCCTCGGCCAGCCGCTTTTCCTCCTCCGCGCTCAGCACCTCGAAGCTGCTGACCGTCTGGATATAGGCGTTCAGGTCGGCACCCGGAGACAGTGTATGTACTGGCTGCAGGCTGGTTCCCATTCAGGTCTCTCCTCTCAAAATATGTCTGCCGCCGGCGCCGGGCCGGGCGGCTGTCCCCGCGGTCAGCGGGCGACAGGTTGGCTCCAAGTTTAGCACTGGCGCGACCGGCTTAGGAAGCCCGGTCTGCGACGCCGCAATGCCTTGCAGGACGGGCTCTTAGAGGGATTATCCACAGGCCGGGTTCCGCGACTGCGACCGCTTTACGCAACTTTACGCGACCAATGGGTCAGCGCGGTTCTATGGCCCGGATATGCCGCGCCACCGCCAGCCAGGCACCGACCAGGCCCAGCAGCGCGGCGCCGGCGGTGAGCGCCAGCAGATAGGGGAATCCGGGGCCGCGCAGCGCGTAGCCGCTGCCGTAGGAGGAGGACAGGCCGGCCACCGGGCCGGACAGCAGCGCCACGCCGGCGGCCACCAGCAGCCACGCCAGCAGGCCGCCGAAAAAGCCGTAGCAGAGGCCGCTGTACAGGAAGGGCCGGCGCACGAAGGCGTCGGTGGCGCCCACCAGTTTCACCACCAGTATCTCCTCGCGGCGGTTCTCGATATGCAGGCGTATCGTGTTCACCACCACCAGCAGCACCCCCATTGCCAGCAGTACCGCCAGACCGGCGGACAGGCGCTGTCCCAGCTCGGTGAGCTGCGCCAGTCGCTGTACCCAGGCCATATCCAGCACCACCGCGTCGGTCATGGCGCTGTCGCGCAGCCGCTGCGCCAGTGCCTGCAGGTGCTCCCGGTCGGTATTCTGCGGTCGCAGCAGCAGGACCGCCGGCAGGGGATTGTTGTCCAGCCCCATCATGGCATCGCCGAGGCCGGAGCTCTGCTGAAACTCTTCCAGTGCCTCCTCGGGCGAGATGTAAGTGACCTCGGCAACGTCGGCGTCCGCGCGCAGCTCCTCGGTGAAGGAGTCCACCGCGGACTCGCGCGCCTCCTTGTGCAGGAACACGGAGATCTGCGGCTGGCCGTCCCAGCCGGCCAGGGCGCGCTGGAAATTCACCAGCCCCAGTTGCAGCGCCGTCGGCAGCGCCAGGGCAATGGCGATCACCAGCGCGGTCATGCCGCTGGCCAGGGGGGTGGCGAAGAAGCGCCGCAGGGCCTCGCCGGCCATCTCCCGGTGGTGGCCGACCCAGGCGTGCCAGCGGTCGCCGAGGCCGGTGCGCGCGGCGATGGCGCCGGTGCTGCGCTGGGCTTTCGGCTCCGGCCGCTGCGTCCGGCGGGACCGGCTGGCACTGGTGCTACGGGTAGGCTGCTTCACGGCTCGGAATCCCGTCGTAGATCAATTGGCCCGCCTGCAGTGTCAGCACGCGGCGTTTCATGCGCGCGACCAGCTCCAGGTCGTGGCTGGCCACCATTACCGTCACTCCCACGGCGTTGAAATCGGAAAACAGCTGCATGATCTCCGCCGACAGCTGCGGGTCCAGGTTGCCGGTGGGCTCGTCAGCCACCAGCACCGCCGGCTTGTTGACTACCGCGCGGGCGATGCCCACCCGCTGCTGCTCGCCGCCGGACAGCACGATCGGGTTCTGGCGCTCCTTGTGCAGCAGGCCCACCTTGTCCAGCGCCGCGCGCACCCGGCGACCCACCTCGCGCTTGTTGCAGCCGGAAACGGACAGCGGCAGGGCGACGTTGTCGTAGACGCTGCGATCGAACAACAGCTGGTGGTTCTGGAAGACGATACCCAAGTTGCGGCGGTAGTAGGGAATCTGGCCGTTGCGCAGCCGGTTCAGGTTCTGGCCCGCCACCAGGATGCTGCCGCGGGTGGGGCGCTCGATGGCGGTGAGCAGTT
Source organism: Microbulbifer halophilus (assembly GCF_026183675.1). Taxonomy (GTDB): domain Bacteria; phylum Pseudomonadota; class Gammaproteobacteria; order Pseudomonadales; family Cellvibrionaceae; genus Microbulbifer; species Microbulbifer halophilus. Next base: position 159,883 of record NZ_JAPIVK010000003.1, on the reverse strand, counting down.
TCAGCAGGGTGCTCTTGCCGGCGCCCGAGTGCCCGGTGAGGAACACCAGCTCGCCGCGCTCGATCTCCAGGCTGACGCGCGCCAGGGCGTCCTGGCCGGATTCGTAGCGTTTGTTGACGCTGTCAAACGTAATCATGGGCGAAGGTGGTCATGGGCGGTTATTGTTCTTGTCTGGGAGGGGCGGATGACGCCCTCTCCCCCGGCCCCTCTCCCGGTGGGAGAGGGGAGCTTTAACTTTGAAGTTCGGCGGCGCCCTGGACCCTCTAGGCCGTGAGGGGAAGCTCAGGCACTGTCGCGGTCGAACAGCGCGGCGACATAGTCGCGGGCGACGAACGGCTGCAGGTCTTCTGCCTGTTCGCCGACCCCGACAAAGCGTACCGGAATACCGAAGCGCCGCGCCAGGGCAAAGATCACACCGCCCTTCGCGGTGCCGTCCAGCTTGGTCAGTACCAGGCCGCTGACGCCGGCGGACTCGCGGAACTGTTCCGCCTGGCTGGTGGCGTTCTGGCCGGTGCCGGCATCCAGTACCAGCAGCACCTCGTGGGGCGCACTCGGGTCCAGCTTGCCCATCACCCGGCGCACCTTGGACAGCTCCTCCATCAGGTTCGACTTGGTGTGCAGGCGCCCGGCAGTATCGGCGATCACCACATCGACACCGCGGGACTGGGCCGACTGCACCGCGTCGAAGATCACCGAGGCGCTGTCGGCACCGGTGTGCTGGGCCACCACCGGCACATCGTGGCGCTCGCCCCAGACCTGCAACTGCTCCACCGCCGCCGCGCGGAAGGTGTCGCCGGCGGCCAGCATGACCGATTTACCCTCGCCCATCAGGCGGTGCGCCAGCTTGCCGATGGTGGTGGTCTTGCCCACGCCGTTGACGCCCACCACCAGGATCACGAAAGGTTTCCTGCCGCTGTCGATCTCGAGCGGCTCCTCCACCTTGTCCAGCAGATCCGCCAGTTCCTCCTGCAGCGCCCGGTAGAGCGCATCGCCGTCCGCCAGCTCGCGGCGCGAGACGCGCTCGGTGAGGCGGTCGACGATCTCGGTGGTGGCCTCGACGCCCACGTCCGCCATCAGCAACTGGGTCTCCAGCTCCTCCAGCAGGTCCTCGTCGATCTCCTTGGCGCCCAGGAACAGGTTGCCCATGCCCTCGGCGAACTGGCCGCTGGTGCGGCTGAGGCCGCGGCGGATACGGGCGAAGAAGCCCCCTTTTTTCTCCGCAGGCGCTTTCTCAACCAACTTTTCGGATTCGGCAGCCGGCTCGGGTTCCGCTTCGGCCGCCGCCCCGGAACCGCTGTCGACCGGTGCACCGCCGGTCTCCGGGGCCGCGGGTGTTTCTTCCGCAACCCCGGCCACCCGCTCTTCGGTCGCGGGTGACTGTTCGGATTCGGCCTCGTCGGGCCTGGGCTTCTTTTTTCGCAGGAAGTCAAAGATCATGAATGGGTCCGAGTGTACCGCTGGCAGAAAGGCGCTAATCTTAGCACGCCCGACCTCCCGGGCAGCCAGAACCTCGAACAACTGCAGAGAGAAAACCTTGACCCGACGTTCCCCGCGCAAATCGACCCCGCAGCCCCCATCCCGGCTGCGCATTATCGGCGGCCGCTGGCGCGGTCGGCGGCTGCAGTTCGCCACCGTGGAGGGCCTGCGGCCCACCGGCGACCGGCTGCGCGAAACCCTGTTCAACTGGCTGCAGTTCCAGCTGCCGGGCGCCCGCTGCCTGGACCTGTTCGCCGGTTCCGGCGCACTGGGGCTGGAAGCGCTGTCGCGCGGTGCGGGGCAGGTCGACTTTGTCGAACTGAACCGGCGCGCGGCGCAGACACTGCGGGACCAGCTGCAACTGCTGCAGGCGGACAACGCCCGCGTGCACCACAGCAGTGCGGCGGACTTTCTCGCCGCGGAGCGCGAGCCTTTCGATATCGTCTTCGTGGATCCGCCCTTTGCCGCCGATCTCTGGCGACAGACTTTGGAGGCACTGGCCCCGCATCTCCGCAAAGGCACACGGGTCTATGTGGAAACGCCGCGCGATACGACCCTGCCGACGCCCGACGGCTGGCATCTGGAGAAGGACAAGCGGGCGGGGCAGGTGCAAATGCGGCTATTCCGCGTCGATCCCCAGACAGGTGCGTGAATCGCACTGTTTTGAGCCGGTGGGACAAATTGTTTACCATGCGTTTCCCCACGGCCCGCTCGGAAAACTGACGTATGAAAAAAGTCGTCTACCCCGGAACCTTCGACCCAATCACCAATGGCCATATGGACCTGGTGGAGCGGGCCTGCCGACTGTTCGACCATGTGATCGTGGCGGTGGCCGCTAGCACCCGCAAAAATCCGCTGTTTACCCTGGACGAGCGGGTGGAGCTGTCCCAGCGAGTACTGAAGCACCTGCCCAATGTGGAAGTGATCGGCTTCGATATCCTGCTCGCCGATCTGGTGCGCCAGGTGGACGCCTACGGCGTGCTGCGCGGCCTGCGCGCGGTGTCCGACTTCGAGTACGAATTCCAGCTGGCCAATATGAACCGCCAACTGGCGCCGAATATGGAAAGCCTGTTCCTGACACCGGCGGAACACCTCTCCTACATTTCCTCGTCGCTGGTGCGCGAGATCGCCTCCCTCGGCGGCGACGTGACCAATTTCGTCCCCGCCCAGGTGCGGCAGGCGCTGCAGGAAAAATTCAACCGATAGTGGGCCCCGCGCCCTCCGGTCGCCGCACGGCGGCCGGCCTCTCCCGCGCTTTCTGGTACACTCGGCCGGACTTTTACCGTCCGCGGAGTTTCTCGTGCGTTATCTGATTCTCGCCCTCCTCACCCTGTCCACCGCACCGCTTGCCCTGGCGCAGCAGGAAGTCCAGCCGGAAGTGGCCACCGGCCGGACCGAAGTCAAATCCGCCACCGCGCGGGACGCTATGGCGGTCACCGCCAACCCCCACGCCAGCCGCGCCGCGGAAAAGATACTCGCCCGCGGCGGCACCGCCGTGGATGCGGCCATCGCCGCGCAACTGGTGCTCGGCCTGGTGGAACCGCAGTCGTCCGGTATCGGCGGCGGCGCCTTTATGCTGAGTTACCGCGCCGACGACGGCGAACTGCAATACTACGACGGTCGCGAAACCGCGCCGTCGGGCGTGGACGAAAACTACTTCCTGCACGACGGCCAGCCGCGCTCGTTTTTCGAGGCCGTGATCGGCGGTTATTCCGTGGGCGTGCCCGGCGTACTGCGCATGCTGGAACTGGCCCACGAACGCGACGGCAAACTGCCCTGGGCAACACTCTTCCAGCCCGCTATCGAACTGGCCGAAAACGGTTTCCGCGTCTCGCCGCGTCTGCACCAGTTGCTCGAAAGGCTGCCGCAGGTGGATGCGCGCCCGGCCATCGCCGGTTACTTTTTCGGCGAGGACGGCGAGCCGCTGCCGGTGGGCCACCGGCTGGAAAACCCCGAGTACGCGGACACGCTGCGCACCATTGCAGAGGAGGGGGCCGACGCCTTCTACCGCGGCCCGATTGCCGAGGCGCTGGTGGAGGCAGTGCGCGAAGACCCGCAGAACCCCGGTGTCATGACACTGGAGGATATGGCCGGCTATGAAGCCAGGGTGCGTGACCCCATCTGCAGTATCTTCCTGACCTATCGCGTCTGCGGCGCCGATGCGCCGTCTTCCGGCGGCACCACCGTGGGCGCCATCCTGGGCATGCTGGGCGAGTTTCCGCTGGCGGAATACGAAGCCGGCGGCAGCCGCCTCACCCACCTGTTCAGCGAGGCCTCGGAACTGGCCTTCGCCGATCGCAATACCTATTCCGCAGATGCGGACTTTGTCAGCGTCCCCAGCCAGGCCATGGTCGCGCCCCAGTACCTGGCGCGGCGCGCCCAGTTGATCGATTCCGAGCGCGCCACACAAGCCGTCGCCGGCGAACCGCAGTCTTTCGACGAGCCGCGCCTGGAGGCGGCCTCGCCGGAAATGCCCAACACCAGCCACCTGTCGATCGTCGACCGCTACGGCAACGGCGTCAGCATGACTACCAGTATCGAGACCGGTTTCGGCTCGCGGCTGCTCGTGAAGGGCTTCCTGCTCAACAACCAGTTGACGGACTTCTCTTTCACACCGAAAGACGCCAAGGGCTCGCTGGTGGCCAACCGCATCCAGCCGGGCAAGCGGCCGCGCTCCTCCATGTCGCCCACCATCGTCTTCGATACGGACAAGGAGATGCGCCTGCTGGTGGGCTCCCCCGGCGGCTCGCGCATTATCGACTACACCGCGCGCACCATTCTCTACCACCTGGGGCTGGGTATGCCGATTGAAGACGCCGTTGCCGCGGGCAATATCGGCGCCATCGGCCGTCGGGTGGAACTGGAACCGGGCCACTTCTCCGCGGATACGGTGGCGCAACTGGGAAAACTCGGCCACCGGGTTGTAGAGCGGGACCTGAACAGCGGCATTCACGCCATTGCGCTGATCGACGGCGAGCTGCGCGGCGGCGCCGACCCGCGCCGCGAGGGCAGTGCGCTGGGCAAATAAACGGGGCAGACAATGACCAGTCCGTGGTTCCTACTGACCGTCGCCGGCCTTCTGGAGATCGGCTGGGCCCTGGGACTCAAGTACACCCAGGGTTTTACCCGGCCGCTGCCGAGCGTTTTGACGATACTGGCGATGATCGCCAGTTTCTATTTTCTCGCCCAGGCCCTGAAGGCGATTCCCGTGGGCACCGGCTATGCGGTGTGGACCGGGATCGGCACCGTGGGTACGGCGATTCTCGGTATTGTGCTTTTTTCCGAATCCACGGCGCTGCCCAGGCTTTTCTGCATCGGGTTGATTGTGATGGGGATTGCGGGGCTGAAGCTGACTTCCGCGGCCTGACAGGGCAGCTGTTGGACTTCGCGGCGCTCACTCCAATCTACGCCGCGTTCAATTTCACCGGTTATTCTTCGCATCGAAAACCGGCTTTCCCTTGTAATAGGCGCGCAGCACTTTCGCTTGGTGGATTTTTTCCAGACCGGCCCCGGCTGCGCTTTTATCCAGCACAACAAAATCCGCCCAAGCACTGGTCTCCAGACCGCCGCTCTCCTTTATTTCACGAATTTCCGCGCGGTAGTCCTGCGCGGCTTTTTCCGGAATGATTTTCCCCACCAGCGCCACGGCGCTGTCGCCGCGCAACACACCAATGGCGAGGCCGGTGTCGTCCTTTTCGATTGCGCCGCCGGGTGGGTCCGGGGTGTCGTTATTGATACCGGCGGCGGCCAAGGCTTCGGAATTGGCCCAGACGCTCTGGTGGTCGCTGGAGAAGAGAATGATGGGAATGGTGTCACTGACCTGGTCGAGCTGGCCCTTGTGGGGCGGCTGTCCGGCGAAGGCGGTATGCCGCCAGCCCTTGCCGACGATCAGCTGGCGGTCCGGGTGTTCGCGAATATATTTCGCCACCACTTCCCGGTAGTCGGCCACGTTTTTACCGGCGTACAGGTCGACCCTGTCGCCGGGGGCGAGCAGGTGCCCGTGGACGTCGACAAGGCCCGGCAGCACCAGCTTGCCCTGCAGATTTTCCACGCGGGTATCCGGACCGATGTACGCCCCGACATCGCCGTCGCTGCCGACAAAAACGATACGGCCATCGCGCACAGCCATGGCCCGTGCGATCTGCTTAGCCTCGTCGGGGGTGTAGATATGGCCGCCTTTGAATACCAGCTCCGCCGGCTGCACCGCGGATTGCGGCGCCTCAGCCCCGGCCTCCCGTTCCAGGCTTTTGCGCTCTCCGCGCTCGCAGCCGGTCGCCAGAACGGCCAGTAACAGACCCAGGAAGCAGATCCCTCGCATACCGCGCACTCCTCCGTGCAGATTCCGATGGCTGTCAGTATAGGAAACGGCTTCCGCTCAGCCGGGCAGCCACTGGTACCCGGTGGGGTTGTCCGGGCAGGGACCGAAACCGCACTCGAGGGCGGTGGACGCGGCGTTGATCAGCAGTATGGAGAGAAACGCCGCTATCGCCAGCTTCCCCAGCCAGCCGGGCCTGCGCCGCCCGCCGGACTCGGGGCCGCTCGCCATGTCGTCGAACATCAGCATCAGGCCGCTCCACACCAACAGCGCAAAGAAGGCCACCGCGGCCCAGGTGTAGAAGTGCAGGCCCAGAAACGGCGAGCCGAAACCCGGGTCGCCCGGGGCGATATGCAGCAGCACCTGGCGCACCGCCGACACCATGCCCGCCAGCGCCGAGATGACGACAATACCGTAGTGCAGCGGACGGGAACCGAAACAGACGTTGAGCAGCAAGCCGATCCCCACCATGGCAAAGCCGGCCCGTTGCAACAGGCACAGGGGGCAGGGCAGTTCCTGCAGGACCAACTGCCAGCCGAAGGCGAACCAGAGGATACCGCTGACACCCAGCAGTGCGAGGCTGTTGACGCAGGGGGCGGTGCGGCCGAGGGAGAGTTTCACCGGCGGCTCCTACAGCGACAGGTTCATGGGATCGGTCATATGGTAAAAGCGCCAGGCGAACCAGGCGGATACCAGCACTGTGACGAAGGGCAGCATCATGATCACGGGCAGACTTCCGAATCGTCGCTACGGAATCCGATTTATAGTCTCGGGAGGATATTTTCCCAACCGCCGCTCAGCGACGCCGACAATTTTTTGCCAAGCGGAACCTGCAGCGCTTTGCATCACTGCCCTCAGCGCTGGCACCTGTTACAAAAGAAGGTGCTGCGCTGGCCCAATACCGCCTCGCGTACCGACGCGCCGCACTTGGGGCAGGGGTCGCCGGCGCGGCCGTAGACATTGAGCTGCTGGGCAAAGTAGCCGGGCTTGCCGTCGCCGCCGATAAAGTCGCGCAGGGTGGTGCCGCCGTCGTCGATGGCGCGGGCCAATACCCGCTTGATGGCGTCGGCCAGTCGCCAATAGCGGGCGCGGGAGATACGACCGGCCGGTGTCTGCGGGCGGATGCCGGCGAGAAACAGGGATTCGCTGGCGTAGATATTACCGACGCCGACGACGATGCGACCGTCCATGACGAAAGTCTTCACCGACTGGCGGCGGCCGCGGGAGCGCTGGAACAGGTAGTCGCCGTGGAAATCGTCCGACAGGGGTTCCGGGCCCAGGTGGCTGAGCAGGTCGTGGGCGACCGGGTCTCCGCCGGTCCACAGCAGGGCGCCGAAACGGCGCGGGTCCCGGTAGCGCAGTATCAGGCCGCTATCCAGGGTCCAGTCGACGTGGTCGTGCTTCTCGGGCGGGCAGTCCGCTTCCACCAGGCGCAGGCTGCCGGACATGCCCAGGTGCCAGATGGCACAGCCTCTGTCGGTGTGCACCAACAGGTACTTCGCGCGGCGCTCCAGGCGCAGGATCTCCGCGCCGGCGATGCGCTTCTCGAAACCGCGATCTATCGGCCAGCGCAGCCGGCGCTGGCGCACGGTGGCCGAACGCACGATGTGGCCCTCGAGGTGCGGGCCGAGGCCGCGGCGGGTGGTTTCTACTTCTGGCAGCTCCGGCATGCCCCTCTCCCCCGACCCCTCTCCCGGAGGGAGAGGGGAGCTATTCTTTCAGCTTCTGATGAACAACAACCCACACAAAACGGCAGGACTGCCGTTTTGCACAGCCGAAGGCTGCCCGAATGAAAAAAGCCCGGCAAAAACCGGGCTTTTTCGAACGCTTCAAGACAGGCAACTACTTGATCTTGCCTTCCTTGTAGATCACATGCTTGCGGACGACCGGATCGTACTTTTTGATCGACATCTTTTCCGGCATGTTGCGCTTGTTCTTGGTGGTGGTGTAGAAGTGGCCGGTACCGGCGCTTGAATTCAGGCGAATCTTCTCTTGCATCTTACTGTCTCCAATCTCTCAGCGGCTCGACGCCGGTTAGACTTTCTCGCCGCGGGCGCGCAGCTCTTTCAGCACGGTATCGATACCTTTCTTGTCGATCACGCGCATACCCTTGGAGGAGACGCGCAGCTTCACGAAGCGCTTCTCTGATTCCACCCAGAAGCGGTGGCTGTGCAGGTTGGGCACAAAGCGACGCTTGGTGCGGTTTTTGGCGTGGGATACATTGTTACCGGTGACCGGGCGCTTACCGGTTACCTGACATACCTTGGACATCTGTTGGCCTCTTCAAAACTCTCGTGCCCGCATGACAGGGGTGCGGGGACATCAATTCGGGATTCTAGTCCGGTTCCTGGGCGGCGGCGGATACTGTTCAGAATCTGGCCCGGCCGCAAAGAGCGGCGTTTTATACCAGAAGAGGGGGCGGGGAGCAAGTTTTGTACAGGGAAATCGGGGCTCGGGAGCAGTAGCTGCACTGTGCTCACCACCAGGTCAACGGTGCGCACGGCGCACCCTTGTATCTGTCCTCTCGTCATTCCGGACTTGATCCGGAATGACGCAAAAGGATCCCGGGCCTTTCCACCATTCACAGCAATCCCTGCTCGGCAAACGACAGCGCCTGCCCCTCGCCGACGATCATATGGTCCAGCACCTTGATATCAACCAGCTCCAGCGCCTTGCTCAACCGCTCGGTGATCCAGATATCCGCCTGGCTGGGCTCGCTGACACCGGAGGGATGGTTGTGGGCGAGGATGACCGCGGCGGCGTTTTTCTTCAGGGCCGCCTGCACCACCTCGCGGGGATAGACGCTGGCGGCGTTGAGGGTGCCCTCGAACAGTTCCTCGAAGGCGATCACGCGGTGCTGGGTGTCCAGGTAGAGACAGCAGAAGACCTCCCGGCGGCGGTGGCGCAGTTGTGCGGACAGGTAGTCGCGCACGGCGCCGGGGCTGCGCAGGGCGTCGGAGCGCTGCAGCGCCTCCGCCAGGTGGCGCCGCGCCATCTCCAGCACCGCCTGCAGCTGTACGTATTTGGCGTCACCCAGCCCCTTGCCGCGGCAGAACTCGCCCCTGTCCGCCTCCAGCAGCGGCCGCAGGCCGCCGAAATCCGCCAGCAACTGGCGCGACAGGTCCACCGCCGACAAACCGGTCACGCCGGTACGCAGGAAGATGGCCAGCAGCTCGGCATCCGACAGCGCCTCCGCGCCCCGCTCGAGCAGCTTCTCCCGCGGCCGTTCCGCCGCCGGCCAGTCCTTGATGGTCAGATTCCCTTCCATGGCGTCGATTCCTTTCCTTATTGATCGGGCGCAGAAATGCTAATCTTACCCGCTCCCCGGATTTCGGAAACAGCCCTATGTCTTCCCTGGCCGAAAAACGCATCCTGCTGGGTATCAGCGGCGGTATCGCCGCCTACAAGAGTGCCGACCTGGTGCGCCGCCTGAGCGAGCGCGGCGCCGACGTGCGCGTGGTGATGACCGCCGGCGCGCAGGAGTTCGTGCGACCGATGACCTACCAGGCACTGTCCGGCAACCCGGTGCATACGGATCTGCTGGACCCGGACGCCGAGGCCGCCATGGGCCATATCGAGCTGGCCAAGTGGGCGGACCTGATCCTGATCGCCCCCGCCAGCGCCCAGGTGATGGCCAAGCTGGCCGCCGGTATGGCGGACGACCTGCTGAGCACCCTGTGCCTGGCCAGCGAGGCGAGGCTGGCCATCGCCCCGGCCATGAACCAGGCCATGTGGCGCCACCCGGCCACCGCGGCCAACGCGGACACGCTGGCCGGTCGCGGTACGCTGATCTGGGGGCCGGCCGCCGGCAGCCAGGCCTGCGGCGATGTGGGCCCCGGGCGCATGCTGGAACCCGACGCACTGGTGGCGGAAACCGAATCCCTGCTGCGGCCGACAGCGTCGCTGGCGGGCAGGAAAATCGCCGTGACCGCCGGCCCCACCCGCGAAGCGCTGGATCCGGTGCGCTTTCTCAGCAACCACAGCTCCGGCAAAATGGGCTTTGCGCTGGCTGCGGCGGCGCAGCGGGCCGGCGCCGAGGTGACACTGATCGCCGGGCCGGTCAATCAACCCACGCCGCCGGGGGTCAAACGCATCGATGTCACCGACGCGCTGGAAATGCGCGAAACCGCCGAGCGCGCCGCCGACCTGTGCGATATATTCATCGCCGCCGCCGCGGTGGCGGACTTCCGCCCGGCGGAAATCTCCGCGCAGAAGATCAAGAAGACCGGTGACGGGGAGCGCGAGAGCCTGGCACTGGTAAAGAATCCGGATATCGTCGCCGCCATCGCCGCACGCAAAGAGCGGCGGCCTTTTACCGTGGGCTTTGCCGCGGAGACGGAAAAAATGCTCGAGCACGCGCGGGGCAAGCTGGCCCGCAAGAACCTCGACCTGATCATCGCCAACGATGTCAGCGCGGCGGACAGCGGCTTCGACAGCGACCGCAACGCCGTCACCGTGATTGACGCCGGCGGCAGCCGCGAACTGCCGCCGGCGCTGAAAACCGGGCTGGCCGAACAACTGATCGAAATCATCGCCGACAAGGCATTTGCACAATAACAATCAGCGTTACTGGAATTTCCCGTGGCTTCCGACAGACCCGATCGCCTCCCCGTGATTCACCGCGGCCTGCTGCTGCCGGCCCTGCTGGCAGTGGCCGCCTGGATGGGCGGCGCCTACTATATCGAGCGCAATATCGTCGCCCCGCGCAGTGCGGAACAGATAGCGGCGGCGGCCGACAGCCGCGTCCGGGAAGACGCCGCGCAGCTGCAACAACAATTGCGCGCGCGCGCCGGCCAACTGCAGAAGCTGGCCGGCGCTTTCACCCCCGCCACACTGAACGACAATGCCGCCCTGCCGGACGGCGCCCGGGCACAGTTTTTCGGGCGCGGCGACATCCGCGTGGGCGCAGGCAGCCGGCCGCCACTCAATTTCGCCCTGGTGGACCTGCTCGAGCGCAGCCTGGAGGAGGCGTCTCAACCGCTGGAAATCCTGCGCACCGGTGTCGACGACCGGCGGCAACTACACAATGCCATCCCCCTGGAAGGCGACAGCGCCCTGCTGGTGACACAACCGTTCGACACCTTTGCCACAACACTGGAAGAGCTGCACAGCGGCGGCGGGCAACTGGTTCTGCTGCAGAAATTCTCCGACGGCCCGGCGCGGGCGCTGTGGCGCGCCGGCCAGGGCAGGGGCAGCTCGGCCAGGGCCGCAGTCGAGGGCAGCTACCTGACCGTGGAATTCACCCCCGATGCCGGCTTTGCCCGCACACACGGCATCGCCGGGCGCTGGTGCTATATCGGCGGCGGTATCGGTTTGCTGATCACCCTGCTGTTGCTGCTGCGCTTTGTGCCCCGCCATATCCCGGCGCCCTGGGAGCGCAGCATTGGCAGTAGTGCCCGCGGCGGCAATGCCGACCATCCCGAGCCCGGCCAACCGGACCTGCTCGCCGAAAGCGGGAAGGAGCCGGTTCCGCAGCGCGTCGCGCCCAGCGCCACGGTCGAACAGCCGGCGGCGCAGGCGCCGGCCAAATCGGAGCTGCAGGCCACTACCGATTTCCCGCGGCAGGTATTTCGCGCCTACGATATCCGCGGTATCGCCGGCAGGGAAATCAATGAGCCCTTCGCCTACCAGTTGGGCCGCGCACTCGGCAGCCTCGCCCAGCACATCGGCGAGGAGCTGCTGCTGGTGGGCCGCGACGGCCGCAACAGCAGCGAGCTGCTGGCCAGCTGCCTGATCGAGGGCATTCTCGACAGCGGCTGCAACAGCGTAAACCTGGGCCTGGTGCCGTCGCCGCTGCTGTATTTCGCCTGTGCCAGGGGCAAAAACACCAGCAGCGGTATCGTCGTCACTGCCAGCCACAACCCGGCGGACTACAACGGCTTCAAGATCGTCATGAAGGGCCGGCCGCTGGCGGAGGACAAACTACAGCGCCTGCACCAACTGATGCAGAAGGGGCCCTTCAAGAGCGGCCAGGGCAGCAATCGCGAGCAGGATATTCGCGAGACCTATATCGACGCCATCTTCAACGATGTGGCCCTGGCCGGGCAGCCGAGACTGGTGGTGGACGCGGGCAACGGCGCCACCTCGCTGCTGGCGCCGCGTCTGTTCGAGCAACTGGGCTGTGCGGTGACACCGCTCTTCTGCGAGATCGACGGCAACTTTCCCAACCACCCGCCGGACCCATCGCGCCCGGAGAACCTCGAGGCGCTGATCGACGAGGTGAAGGAGACCGGCGCCGATCTCGGTGTCGCGCTCGACGGCGACGGCGACCGAGTGACTCTGGTTTCGTCTTCCGGCCGCATCGCCTGGGCGGACCGCCTGGTGATGCTGCTGGCCCGGGATATCCTGGCGCGCAATCCCGGCGAGGATATCGTCTTCGACGTGAAGAGCAGCCGCGCCCTGGCGCAGCTGGTCAACCAGTACGGCGGCCGCCCGATCATGTGGAAGACCGGCCACGCGCCGATGAAAACCAAGATGCTGGAGACAAAGGCCATTCTCGGCGGCGAACTGTCCGGCCATATTTTTATCCGCGACCGCTGGTTCGGCTTCGACGACGGCATCTACGCCGCCGCGCGGATACTGGAAATCATGGCGCTGCGCGAACAGAGCCTGGACGAGCTGCTCGAATCGCTGCCGCAACTGGTCAGCACACCGGAAATCCTGATCGAGGTGGACGAGCGCGAAAAATTTGCGCTGATCGAAAAGCTGCAAAAACAGGGCGATTTCGGCGAGGCCGATATCAACACCATCGACGGCCTGCGCATCGAGTACGCGGACGGCTGGGGACTGGTGCGCGCCTCCAATACCGGCGCCGCGCTAACGCTGCGCTTCGAGGCCGAAACCGAAGAGGCGCTGGAGCGTATCCGCCAGCAGCTGATGGCCCAACTGAAGAAAATCGACCCCAAGCTGGCCGTGCCCGACTGGCAACTTGTGTAGGGTGCACAGTGCGCACCGGGCCAATTCCGAAACACCGCAAAGAATCCATTGGTGCGCACGGCGCACCCTGCGACCTGTTTTTTTACCTGCAAGCAGGCTACTACAGACGCAAAACGCCGGCATAAAAAAGGAAACCGAAACCCTATGTCACTGGACAGCAAATCCGCCCTGCGTGTCGCCGAAGTACTGAACGAGGCACTGCCCTATATCCAGCGTTTTATCGGCAAGACGGTGGTGGTCAAGTTCGGCGGCAACGCCATGGTGGACGAGGCGCTGCAGAACAGTTTTGCCCGCGACATCATCCTGATGAAACTGGTGGGCATGAACCCGGTGGTGGTACACGGCGGCGGACCACAGATCGGCACACTGCTGGACAAGCTGAGCATCGAATCCCGCTTTGTCGACGGTATGCGCGTGACCGACAGCGAGACCATGGACGTGGTGGAAATGGTCCTCGGCGGCACCGTCAACAAGCAGATCGTCAACCTGATCAATTCCAACGGCGGCCGCGCCGTGGGCGTGACCGGCAAGGACGGCCTGCTGATCCGGGCCCGGCAACTCAAGATGCAACACGAAACCGCCGGCCTGCACGCCTCGGAGATCATCGATATCGGCCACGTGGGCGAAGTGGAGAGCATCGATACCGATGTGATCGATATGCTGATCAACAGCGACTTTATTCCGGTGATCGCCCCCATCGGTGTGGGCGAGGACGGCACTTCGTACAATATCAACGCGGACCTGGTGGCCGGCAAAATCGCCGAATTCCTGAAGGCGGAAAAACTGATGCTGCTGACCAACGTCGGCGGACTGCAGGACAGCGAAGGCATGGTACTCACCGGGCTCTCCACCCTGCAGGTGGACGGCCTGATCGCCGACGGCACCATCTATGGCGGCATGCTGCCGAAGATCGCCTGCGCCCTGGACGCGGTCAAGGCCGGTGTGACCTCGGCGCATATCATCGACGGGCGCGTGCCCCACGCGGTATTGCTGGAGATCTTCACCGATACCGGCGTCGGCACCCTGATCACCAACGAGGGCAACTGAAGCCCGACGCGCAGCGGGCGTCTATTCATCGGATAGCATTTGAAGCGGGCGCGGCGAATCGTTAGCATTCCGCCGCCGCACTTCTCTCGGCGATAACAAGAAACCCAGCATCCGGGCAGCGCCCGGGTTACAAGGCAGTCAATGAGCAGCGAAAAGATCAACCGGCGTCAACAGATTCTGCAGGCCCTGGCCCATATGCTGGAGGCCAGCCCCGGCGCCCGCATCACCACCGCGGCCCTGGCCAGGGAGGTGGGCTTTTCCGAGGCGGCGCTGTACCGCCACTTCCCCAGCAAGTCGAAAATGTTCGAGGGACTGATCGAGTTTATCGAGGAGACGGTGTTCAGTCGCGTGTCCCTGATCCTGCAGGACGAGCCGTCGGCCCTGACACGCTGCCAGAAAATCCTGCACCTGCTGCTGGCCTTCTGCGAGCGCAACCCGGGTATCACCCGCCTGCTCACCGGCGACGCCCTCACCGGCGAGACGGACCGGCTGCACGGGCGCATCCTGCAGTTCTTCGATCGCCTGGAAACCCAGCTGAAACAGATTCTGCGCGAGGCGGAACTGCGCGAGCAACTGCGCCCGGCCATTCCCCTGGGCGGCGCCGCCAACCTGCTGATGGCCAGCGCCGAGGGCCGTATCGTCCAGTACGTGCGCAGCGGCTTCAAACGCAAGCCCACCGAATACTGGGCGGAGCAGTGGCCAGTGCTGATGGCGGGTTTCTTTCGGGAGACGGCGCTGGTGCCCTGATGGGTGGGTAGGATGGGCAAAGCGGAGCGTGCCCATCACCGGTGCGGCTGATGGGCACGTCGCTGCGCTCCTTTGCCCATCCTACGCAGCAGGCGCCTAGTCGGCGATTTCGGCAAAGCGCGCCGCGGCGCGATCGAATTCTTTGTCCAGACGCTCCGCCTCGGCTTCGCGCCGCTGCAGGCGTTCGCGCACCACCTCCACTTCCTGGCGCAGGTCCTCGATGCGCTGCAGCAGTTCCGGCACCACGTCACCGCCGTTGCGCTGGGTGCGCGCAGCCTTGGCCTCTTCCTGCTCTATCTGGTTGCCGAGCGTTACGATGTTGGAGCGCATGATCGCCATATCCTGCTCCACGGTGGCCAGCTTGCGCGAGCGGGCGCTCTCGATATCGGCGATGCTGTTGTAGCGCTTGAGCAGTTTGCGGTCCGCCTTTTCCTGCGCCCGGCGGCGTTTCTGCTCTTTCAGCTCATCGCCGGTCAGCTGTGGCGGCACCACCTTGAGCACGCGCCCGGAGCGGCCCAGTATCTCGTAGCCGCCGGCCACATAGCGCGGCGGCACCGCGTCGTCCAGCACCTGGACGCCGTTTTCGTCGGTATAGCGGTAGAGCACATCGTCGCCGAACTCTGTCTCCCCGGCGACGCACACCGTTGCCGGGGCGCCCGCAGCCAGGGCCGCGGCCAGCAGTAGCGATATTGTTGACGGGGCGATTTTCATCGCACTTCTCACTGAATTGTCCGGCGCGCTGCCGTCCCGGGCCGCGACCGATGCGGGGTCACTGGCTGGAGACGCCGTAGCGCTGCCGGTAGTCCACGATTTTCCGCAGGGTTTCGCTATCCTGCGACTCCTCCTGCAGGAAGCTGACGATATCATCAAGCTGCACGATACCGAATACCGGGATATTGTACTCTTGCTCCACCTGCTGGATAGCGGAAAGTTCACAGTCCTCGCCGGCCCTCTCCTGGCGGTTGAGGCCGATCACCACACCGGCGGCTTCGGCGCCGTTCCGCTCGATCACCGCCATCACCTCGCGCACCGCAGTGCCGGCAGTAATCACGTCGTCGATGATCAAAACCTTGCCTTTGAGCGGCGCACCCACTAAGGTTCCGCCCTCGCCGTGATCCTTGGCCTCTTTGCGGTTGTAGCAGAAGGGCTTGTCCACACCTTTCTGCGCCAGCGCCACGGCGGTTACCGCACCCAGCGGTATACCTTTATAGGCCGGCCCGAAGATGACATCGAACTCCACCCCCGACGCGATGATCGCCTCGGCGTAGGCCCGCCCCAGTGCTGCCAGTGCGGCGCCGGTGTGGAATCGGCCGGCATTGAAAAAATAGGGGCTCTGGCGCCCGGATTTCAGGATGAAGTCGCCGAAGCACAGCACCTGGTGATCCAGGGCCAGATGGATAAAATCGCGCTGATACTGCTGCATGGAAATTTGATAACTATTGGCTAAGGTGAAAGGAGACTTCTCCGCAGGGACCTGTCGGAGAATGACTGTTAGATAATGTTAGTAATCATACACAGTCCGCTGGTAAGGGGCTAATAATGCGAATAGTGAGTCTGTCGGTAGACGGCATTCATCAGGCGGCTCAGCGCGGCCTCTACGATTGGTTGGCGGACCAGGATGCAGACGTGATCTGCCTCCAGGACCTGCGCTCGCTGGAACCGGAGCTGGATCACCCGATCTTCCACCCGGACGGCTTCTACAGCTATTTCTTCGACTCCGGTACCCCGCACGAAAACGGCGTTGCCATCTATACCCGCAGCCAGCCGAAGGCGATCATCTTCGGCATGGGCTTTTCCAATGGCGAGGATATGTTCGGCCGCTACCTGCAGGCGGATTTCGAACGCCTGAGCATCGGCTCCCTGCTGGCACCGGTGGCCACCGACGAGTCCTCACTGGAGAAAAAGGTCCAGTTCTTCGACGACATGCAGGCGCACCTGACCAAGATCAGCCGCAAGCGCCGCGACTTCATCTTCTGCGGCAACTGGGGCATGGCCCACCGCCGCGCCGACGTCGAAAACTGGCAGGACCACCAGGACACCCCCGGCTTCATGCGCCACGAGCAGCGCTGGCTCGACCAGCTGTTCAACGATATCGGCTACATCGACGCCTTCCGCAAGGTGGTGAAAGACGCGGACGAATTCACCTGGTGGCCGAGCGGCAAAGTGGGCGAGGGCGACGGCTGGCGCACGGACTTCCAGGTGGTTTCCCACGGCCTCAGAAACCGCATCGAGTACGGCGCCATCAACAAAAACGTCGACTTCTGCAGCCACCTGCCGGTGATCATGGATTACGACCTGGAGGTGTGACGCGCGGTGCGCGCGCCACACTGGTCGAAGCCGCAGGGTGCGCCGTGCGCACCCTGCTCCGTCACTCCGCCAATGCCTTTTTCTGCCGATCGATCAGCTCATCGATCCCCGCCCGACCCAGCGCCAACATCTGCGCAAACTCCTGCTCGGTAAAGGGGGCGCCCTCGGCGGTGCCCTGGATCTCGATCATGCCGCCGTCTTCCGCCATCACCAGGTTCATATCGGTGTCGGCGCTGCTGTCCTCGGGGTAGTCCAGGTCCAGCACCGGCTCGCCCCGATAGATGCCGACCGACACCGAGGCAACCATATTGTTCAGCGGATCGGTACTGATCATCTTCTCCCGCTGCATATAGCGCAGCGCATCCACCAGCGCCACGCAGGCACCGGTGATGGACGCGGTGCGGGTGCCGCCGTCGGCCTGGATGACGTCGCAGTCGAGGGTGATCTGGTGCTCGCCCAGCTTCTTCAGGTCCACCGCCGCGCGCAGGGAGCGACCGATGAGGCGCTGGATCTCCACCGTGCGCCCACCCTGTTTGCCGCGGGCCGCCTCGCGCCCCATGCGCGAACCGGTGGAGCGGGGCAGCATGCCGTACTCCGCGGTAATCCAGCCACTGCCCTGGCCGCGCAGGAAGCGCGGCACGTCGCTGGCGACCGACGCGTTGCACAGCACCTTGGTATCGCCGAACTCCACCAGCACGGAGCCCTCCGCGTGACGGGTATAGTTGCGGGTAATGCGCACCTCGCGCAATTGCTCGGGCGTTCGACCACTGGGACGCTGCATGCTCCACCTCTCCATTTCTTACAAAGCGCTCCATTGTATACCCTGAGCCACCCGGCTCGCAGGGGGCATGCTATGATGCCCGCCCCCACCGGATAACAGTCAACGCCTTCAGGGAGTCGCAATGGGCAGCAAATCAGTGCGCAGTATGACCGCTTTCGGCCGTGCCGAGGCCTCTTTCGCCACCGGCACTGCCACCTGGGAATTGCGCTCGGTCAACCACCGATACCTGGAACCGCACTTCCGCCTGCCCGAAGCCGCGCGCCCGCTGGAAACCAGATTGCGGGAGGCCCTGCGCAAGCAGCTGGCCCGCGGCAAGCTGGAACTGGGCCTGACCCTCAAGGCCGATACCGGCGAGCAGACCTCAGTGCAGGTGGATGAAGAACTGGTGCGCGCCCTGGTCAGCGCCGCCGGGCGGGTATCCTCGCAGATCGACGGGCCGGCACCGCTCAACCCGCTGCAGCTACTGCAGTGGCCGGGCGTGATCGCGGAACCGGAAACCGACACCGAGGAACAGTCCTCCGCGATCCTGAAGGCGTTCCGGGAAGCGCTCGAACAGCTTTCCGCCAACCGGGAGCGGGAGGGCGCCGAGTTGCGCAGATTTATCGAGACGCGCCTCGAGAGCATAGAGGTACAGGTGGCCGAGGTGCGCAAACTGCTGCCGCAGATCCTTGACGCCCAGCGGGAAAAACTGCGCACGCGCCTGGAAGAACTGCTGGACGACCTGGATCGGGACCGGCTGGAACAGGAAATCGTACTGCTGGCACAGAAAGCCGACGTGGACGAAGAACTCGACCGCCTCGACGCCCACGTCGCCGAAGCCCGCCGCGTACTCAAAGGCGGCGGCGCCATCGGCCGGCGGCTGGACTTCCTGATGCAGGAATTCAACCGCGAGGCCAATACACTGTCTTCCAAGTCCGTGGTCACCGATACCACCCAGGCGGCGGTGGAGTTGAAGGTGTTGATCGAGCAGATGCGGGAGCAAGTGCAAAATATCGAATAAGCGGAAAATTTTTCGAGACAGGCGCCGCACGCAATGTTTTTTTACTGACCGCGGCGGCGCTATATACCCTTCCCGCCAAACCCACCTGGCCTCCCTTATCCCCCTCACCTCCTTCTTTTGTATTTGCGGCACTTTGCAAAACTGCTGCGGCCTCTTTCTCGTATTCCATATGGGCTTATCCTTAGACTAAAAGGATCTACTTATTGACACAAAAATCCACTTTTGGGGGCATTTTTCCACTGAGGGAAGGAGGGTCATTACCGTTATAGAGAATACTTAGGATAAATGTTACGGCTACTTTTGCGCTAAATTGGTGCGCAACCAAGCCGATCTCACAGGCCATTCACTGCGGAAAAAAGCTAAGGAGGGTAATCAAAACATTAAAAAAGTTGAATCAAACCGGTAGTGCAACAACCACAATATAAAGCACTCCGACAAAAATAATTATGGAGCATCTAGTAACAATGAAATCACCAATCAATAAACTACTGCGGAAATCCGCACTGGTAAGCGCCGCCGCGCTGCTCGCCAGTGCCCCCTTCGCCACGGCGGTAGAAAAAAACAATCCCTCGGCAGCAGCCTTCAGTGCGGCGCCGATGACCGACCGCATTATCGTCAAATACAAAAACTCCGCGCAGATGGGCAGCGGCCCCGGCATGTCACAGGCGGCCCTGGAACACGCCTCGCGCATGGCCGGCATGGACCTCAGGCATATGCGTCGCCTGGCCACTGGCGCACAGCTGATGCGCCTCGACGGCCGCAAGGGCAAATCCGAACTGGCGGCGATTGCCGGCCGCCTGCAGCAGGATCCCAATGTGGAATACGTCGAGCCCGACCTGCTGATGCAGCCCATGGCCACCCCCAATGACTCCCGCTACGGCGAGCAGTGGCATTACTTCGAGGCCACCGCCGGCCTGAACCTGCCCGCCGCCTGGGACACCACCCAGGGCGACGGCGTCACAGTGGCGGTGATCGACACCGGCTATCGCCCGCACGCGGACCTGGCGGACAACCTGCTGCCGGGCTACGACATGATCTCCGACTCGGACATAGCCCGGGACGGCGACGGCCGCGACAGCGACGCCAGCGACCCGGGCGACTGGGCCCCGGCCGACGCCTGCTACTCCGGCTCCCCGGCCACCGACAGCAGCTGGCACGGCACCCACGTGGCCGGCACCGTGGCGGCGGTCACCAACAACGGCAGCGGCGTTGCCGGCGTGGCGTACAAGTCCAAGGTGGTACCGATCCGCGTGCTGGGCCGTTGCGGCGGCTATACCTCCGATATCGCCGACGCGATTGTCTGGGGCGCCGGCGGTTCCGTCAGCGGTGTACCCGACAACGCCAACCCGGCGCAGGTACTGAACCTGAGTCTCGGCGGCGGCGGCAACTGCGGCAGCACCACCCAGAACGCGATCGACACGGCCCGCAGCCTCGGCTCCACAGTCGTGGTGGCCGCGGGCAACTCCAACGACGACGCCGGCAGCTACTCCCCGGCCAGCTGCGACGGCGTCGTCACCGTGGCCTCGGTAGACAGATCCGGCGGCCGCGCCTGGTACTCCAACTACGGCAGCGTGGTGGAAGTGGCGGCCCCCGGCGGCGACACCTCCACCACCAGCAACGGCGTGCTGTCGACCCTGAACAGCGGCAGCCAGGACCCGGAGAGCGACAGCTACGCCTTCTACCAGGGCACCAGCATGGCCGCCCCCCACGTAGCTGGCGCGGCGGCGCTGCTCTACTCGGTAGACGCGAGCATCACCCCGTCTGAAGTGGGCTCCATCCTGGAGAACACGGCGCGCAGCTTCCCCGCGTCCTGTAGCGGCTGCGGTGCCGGTATCGTCGATGCGGCGGCGGCGGTGGACGCGGCCAATGGCGGCGGCGGTACCGATCCGGGCGACGGCGTGCTGGAAAACGGCGTGGCGGAGACGGACCTGGCCGCCAGCACCGACGAGGAGTTGCACTACACACTGGACGTACCGGCGGGCGCCTCCAACCTGGAGTTCCAGATCTCCGGCGGCAGCGGCGATGCCGATCTCTATGTGAAATTCGGCTCCGCCCCCACCACCTCCAGTTACGATTGCCGTCCCTATCAGAGCGGCAACGAGGAGACCTGCAGCATTTCCAACGTGCAGGAGGGCACCTACTATGTGATGGTGCGCGCCTACAGCAGTTTCTCCGGCGTGAGCCTGGTGGGCAGCTTCGACGAGAGTGGCGGTGGCAGTGGCGCCACCGGCTGGACCGAGACAGACCTGTCCGGCAGCCAGGGCTCCTGGCAGCACTTCACCCTGGAGGTGAATGCCGACATGTCGACGCTGGACGTACAGATGTCCGGCGGCAGCGGCGACGGCGACCTGTATGTACGCTACGGCTCCCAGCCCACCAGCAGCAGCTACGACTGTCGCCCCTACGAGTGGGGCAATGACGAGAGCTGCAGCTTCAGTAACCCGCAATCGGGCACTTGGTATATCAGCATCTACGGCTACGAGACCTACTCGGGCGTGACCCTGGATGCGCAGAGTCAGTAACAGCCTGCAGCAAAGAGAAGGGGCGGCCGATCGGCCGCCCCTTTTTTATTATCAACTCAAAATCCGCACACGGTTACTGCAGCTGTGACTGTTGCGCGCGCTCCACGTAATCCTGGTACGCGGGGATGCTGATTGCGGCCAGTATCGGCATCACCACCACAAACACCAGTGTCAGCACAAAGCCGACCTTGACACCAGTGGAATTGGGCGTGGTCTCCGGGCCGTACTGGTTGGCGCCATCGGTACCGCGGAAAAAGAGCAGGTAGATCATCAGGCCCAGGTTCACCAGCGGCAGCACAAGCAGCAACACCCAGATACCCGGCTGATCGAGGTCGTGCAGGCGGCGCACGTAGAGAGAGAGGCCGAATACCAGGCTGACCCCGAACACCGCAATATAGGTGAGAACGCCGAGCACCATGCTGCCGGAGAACATGAGCCCCATCGCCATCCACGCCAGCGGCATGGTGATCAGCGACATGTAGAAGGTGTAGGCCACCAGGCGCATGCGCCCGAGACGGCCGGCATAGCTGAAGACCCTGGGTTCGGCCGGCGCTTCGTCACGCCCCTCGGTAAGGTCGGTGGTTTGCGGTGAGGCGTAGGGATTGGCGGCTGTAGTCATTATGCTTCCTTATTCCATTTGCTTGTTGTTATGTCCGGTGCAGTCCGTCTGTACCGGCCGGGAAAATTATTCCAGCCCCCGGCCCGCACCACAACCCGGGCGGGCAAAACCTGATGGATTTTGAAAATACGGCCCCGGGCGACTGGGCCGGCACCGCCGGCTGTGGCAAAGTCACCACAAATCGACCGATATAAAAAATACAAAGAGGTACCCGTGAGCCTTGTCACCCTGGCGATTCCCTTTTTCCTGGTTTCGGTTCTGGTGGAGCTGGCGCTGGACCGCTGGCGCAACTGGGGCCTGTACCGGCTGAACGATGCCATCGGCAGCCTCGGCGCCGGTATCATGAGCCGCATCAGCGGCCTGGTGCGCTCCGGCGTGGGCCTGCTGATCTACCTGCCCGCCTACGAGCTGCTCACCCCCTATTACCAGGCCGTCGGTTTCAACTGGACGGCCGCCAATCCCTGGCACCTGTTGCTGGCGGTGGTGGCCTACGATTTCTGTTACTACTGGAAGCACCGTTTCGCCCACGAGATCAACCTGCTCTGGGCCGACCACCTGGTGCACCACCAGAGCGAGGACTACAACCTCACCACCGCGCTGCGCCAGCCCAGCGGCGGGCTGCCGATCGGCTGGATCTTCTATCTTCCGCTGCTGCTGATCGGCCTGCCGGCGGAGCTGATGATCACCGCCGGCGCCATCGACCTGATCTACCAGTTCTGGGTGCACACGCAGAAATTCCCCAAAGTCCGCTGGATAGAGTGGATCTTCGTCACGCCGTCCAACCACCGGGTGCACCACGCCCAGAACAGGGTGTACGTGGACCGCAACTACGGCGGGGTCTTTATTATCTGGGACCGGCTGTTCGGCAGCTATCAAGAGGAGCTGGAACAGGAGCCCTGTATCTACGGTGTGCGCAAGCCACTCAGAAGCTTCGATCCGCTGGCGGCCAACCTGCAACACTACCGGCGCATGGCGTTGGACGCCTGGTACACGAAAAGCTGGCGGGAGAAGCTCACCCTCTGGTTCCGGCGCACCGGCTACCGACCGGCGGACGCGGAGGAGGCGATGCCGGAGCCTTCCTGCGACCTGGGCGACTTCCGGCGCTTCGACCCACAGATAGGCTGCGGCCAGCGCCTCTACGCCCTGGCGCAGCACCTCTGCTATTCCGGCGCCACCCTGGCGCTGCTCTGGTACGCGCGGGACATGGCCTACGGCGAGCAACTGCTGGCGGTGGGCCTGCTGGCCTTCGGCCTGATCAGCAACGGCCGCATCCTCGACGGCCACCGGCTGGCGCGCCACTGGGAGCTGGCGCGCCTGGGGCTGCTGCTTGCAGTGGCGCCGATATTGCCTTTTGCACTGTCCGCGGCGCTGGCCGGCTACGCGCTGGCGAGCGGACTGGCATGGCTGTGGTTGGCATTTAGTGGTAAAGAGGATACAGTCGCCTCCGTTAGCGATTAGCAACAGGAAGCGCGATCCGATCACAGGGGGTAAGAGGTGATCGGGGAAACTTCCGCCGGGCGGCCCCGGCCGGGCTCGGCGATGTCGCCTTCACCATGCGGTTTGATGGTGCGGGCTGCGCCGCCGGAAATCCCAACACATCCCCCCAACCCGGCCGGGGCTCGGCCTTTTCCCCTTTCCGGACGCCAATCTCCCGGCTCTGTATCTTTGCCCGTTGCCAGTGCCGGTTATAATGCCCGCGCATTTGTCCGGATACAGGATCAGTCGTGCCTACAGGAACCCTATTTACCGTGTCCGCGCCCTCCGGCGCGGGAAAGACCAGCCTGGTGAAGTCGCTGGTGGACAGCGACAGCCAACTCACCGTGTCGGTATCCCACACCACCCGGCCCATTCGCCCGGGAGAGCAGGAGGGGGTCAACTACCATTTCGTCAGCCGCGACGCGTTCCGGCAGATGCTGGACAGGAACGCCTTTCTCGAGCACGCACAAGTGTTCGACAACTACTACGGTACCTCGCAGGAATGGGTGGAAAAGACCCTGGCCGAGGGGACCGATGTGATCCTGGAGATCGACTGGCAGGGCGCCGCCCAGGTGCGCCGGCTGATGCCGGACACCGTGGGCATCTTTATCCTGCCGCCCTCGCAGGAAGCGCTGCGCCAGCGCCTCACCGGCCGCGGCCAGGACGACGACAGCGTGATCGAGCGGCGCATGGACCAGGCCATCGACGAGATGTCGCACTACCCGGAAGCGGATTACCTGGTGATCAACGATACTTTCGAGCACGCGCTGGAGGAACTCCGGGCCATAGTGCTGGCACAGCGCCAGCGCCTGAAACAACAGCAGGAGCGCTTTGGCGGGCTGCTGGAAAAGCTTCTGCGCCATTGAGCCGATTGATCGATTTGCGTACACTTCGCGGTCCGGTAGAATAACCGGTCCGAATTCGCCCCGGCGGGCACCCACTGCGTCGCGCGCGGCGCCTCAAATATAGATGGAATCGAAAGTCTATGGCACGTATTACCGTTGAAGATTGCCTCGAGCACGTCGACAACCGCTTCGAACTCGTCATCGTGGGCAGCAAACGCGCCCGCCAGATCGCCACCGGCGGCCGGGATCCGCTGGTTCCGGAGGAGAACGACAAGCCCACGGTCATCGCCCTGCGCGAGATCGAGGAGGGCCTGGTGGACGTCGGTATCCTCGACGAGCCGGACGAAGACGAAATACCGGCCGAGCCCGCAGCGGCGGCACCGGTCTACCTGTCCGACCAGGACCTGGGCTGATCCCGCCCGTCGGCACTGACCGGACTGTTGAATTTCCCCTGAACTGATCACCGAACCGAGAGGCGCGCGCGGCTTTGCACACCATCGATAGTCTTGCCCACCGCCTCTCGTCGTACCTTCCCCCCGACCAGATCCAGACAGTCCGCCGCGCCTACTTCTATGCGGAACAGGCCCACGACGGGCAACAGCGCCGCTCCGGCGAACCCTATATCACCCATCCGCTCGCCGTCGCCACGATACTGGCCGGCATGCACATGGACCACCAGAGCCTGGCCGCGGCCATGCTCCACGACGTCATCGAGGACACCGGCATACCCAAGGCCGCACTGGTGGAACAGTTCGGCGACGAGGTGGCGGAACTGGTGGACGGCGTCTCCAAGCTGACCCAGTTCGAAACCGACAGCCCGGCGGAAAAGCAGGCGGAAAACTTCCAGAAAATGGCTCTGGCGATGGCACGGGATATCCGCGTGATCCTGGTGAAGCTGGCCGACCGCCTGCACAACATGCGCACCCTGGGCGCCCTCAAACCCGCCAAGCGCGCCCGCATCGCCCGCGAGACGCTGGAAATCTACGCCCCCATCGCCAACCGCCTGGGCATGAACGACGTGCGCATCGAATTCGAGGACCGCGCCTTCTTCGCCATCTACCCGCTGCGCGCCAGCCGCCTGCGCGCGGCCCTGGTGGCCGCGCGGGGCAACCGCAAGGAACTGCTGGAGAAAATCCAGAACGCGGTGGAACTGCGCCTGCAGCGCGAGGACATAGACGCGCTGGTGATCGGCCGCGAGAAGCACCTCTACAGCATCTACCAGAAGATGCGCACCAAGAAGAAGTCGTTCCGGGAAATCATGGACGTCTACGCCTTCCGTATCATCGTCGACAGCGTGGACGCCAGCTACCGGGCACTGGGGGTCATGCACAACCTCTACAAACCGGTGATAAGCGAGTTCAAGGACTACATCGCCATCCCCAAATCCAACGGCTATCAGTCCCTGCACACGGTACTGCTGGGTATGCACGGGGTACCCATCGAGGTGCAGATCCGCACCAAGGAAATGGACGAGATGGCCAACAGCGGTATCGCCGCCCACTGGCTCTACAAGGCCGCCGGCGACGAGGTGATCAACACCGGCGGCACCAGCCAGATCCGCGCCCGCCGCTGGGTGCAGGGACTGCTGGAAATGCAGCAGCGCGCCGGCGATTCGCTGGAATTCATCGAGAACGTCAAGATCGACCTCTTCCCGGACGAAGTCTACGTCTTCACCCCCAAGGGACAGATCATCGACCTGCCCGCCGGCGCCACCGCGGTGGATTTCGCCTATTCGGTGCACACGGATATCGGCAATTCCTGCGTGGCGGTGCGCATCAACCAGCGCCTGGCGCCACTATCGCAGCCTCTGCAGAGCGGCCAGAAGGTGGAGATCCTCACCAGCCGCAACGCCCAGCCCAACCCCAGCTGGCTCAACTTCGTCGTCACCGCCAAGGCGCGCAGCGCCATCCGCCATTTCCTCAAGCACCAGCGCCACCACGACTCCGTGGCCCTGGGCCGGCGGCTGCTGGAAAAGGCGCTGGGCAAGTTCAACCGGCGCCTGCAGGACCTGAGCGAGGAACAACTGCAGGCCGGCCTGCGGGAGACCCGCTGCTCCACCCTGGACAAGCTGCTGGAGGAAATCGGCCTCGGCAACAAGGTGGCCTTCTCCGCGGCCAAGCAGCTGGTGCCCCGGGGCAGCGAAGAAGTGGAAGCCAGCAACATCTCCTCGCCGCTGACCATCGACGAGCAGGAGGGCATGCTGATCAGCTTCGCCCGCTGCTGCCGGCCGATTCCCGGCGACACCATCATCGGCCACATCAGCTCCGGCAAGGGCGTGGTGGTCCACCGGGACACCTGCCGCAACACCATCGAATTCCGCGAACACCCGGAAAACATCATGGCGGTGAACTGGTCGCCGGACGTGAAGGGGGAATTCCTCGGCGACGTGCGCGTGGAAGTGGAATCCGAACGCGGCATCATCGCCCGCCTGGCCACCCGCATCACCGAGGAGGGCGCCAGCATCGAACAGATCCACGTGGACGAGAAAGACGAACACAACAGCGTCATCGCCATGACACTCGAGGTGAGCAATCGCGTACATCTGGCGCGGGTGATGAAGCGGCTGCGCAACCTGCCGGCGGTGATTCGCATCGCGCGGCCGTAGGAGCCCCGCCCGGGCCCCTCGGTAGGGTGCGCCGTGCGCACCGGCCGATCAATGTCAAAAAAGAATAGCGAAGCCGGATTCGAAGGCCCTGCTGCCGGGGGCTGTTTGGGAAACGATTGCCGATGAGGCTGTTGAGCAAACAGCCCCCGGCAGCAGGGCCGACCCGGAACCCGCTTACGGATCAATCTCCGGTAGTCTCCACAGGCCCGATCCACAGTGCACCCGACGGATCCTGGGCCGCGTGTTCCGGATTCCGGTATTTCGCGCTATAGTCTCCCGCCTTCTTTTTCAGCAAGCGGCCCCAACCGGGGAGGAGTACAGACATGCCCAATCGCGCGGTGATAAAAACAGACAGGGCACCGGCAGCCATCGGCAGTTATTCACAGGCCGTCAAAGTGGACAACACCGTCTACCTGTCCGGGCAGATTCCGCTGGACCCGCAGACCATGGAGATCGTCTCCGACGACTTCGCCGACCAGGCGCGCCAGGTGTTCGAGAACCTGCAGGCGGTCTGCGAGGCGGCCAACGGCTCCCTCGGCGATATCGTCAAACTGAATTTCTACCTGACCGACCTGGGCAACTTCACCACCGTGAACGAAATCATGGCGGAAGCGTTCGACGAGCCCTTCCCGGCCCGCGCCGCCGTGGGCGTGAAGGAACTGCCGAAGGGAGCGTTGTTCGAGGCGGAAGCGGTGATGGTTATCTAAACGATGAATGCGGAACAGGGGGATGGGGTGTCTGCCAGCCATCGGGGCGATACTGACCAAGTGTCAGGTCGCGACCCGGGACTGCGCCTGCTGCAGAATGCCTAATCGCGTGTTCATCATTCCGCATTCATCGTTCAGCATTCCAAAATCACCTTGCCCACAGAACGCCCCGAGCGGAGCAGCTCCAGCGCCGCGTGGGCATCGTCGAAGGAAAAGCGATGGCCCACCAGTGGCGGTGACAGCGACACCCGTTCCAGCTCGGCCAGCAGCGCCCGCATCTCCGGTTTCTGTTCCCACAGCCAGATCAGGTTGAAGGCCAGCACCGAGCGATTGCTGCTGATCATGTCCATGACGTCGTAGCGCGGGCGGCGCAGGTAGCGCCAGGCCGCCTTGAGGTAATCCGGGCGCTTGCCCTTCGGCGTAAATTCGGCCGCACCGAAAACCACCAGCCGACCCATCGGCGCCAGCGCGTCGAAACTCGCCTTTTGCACGCGCCCGCCGACGGCATCCAGCACCAGCTCGAACTGCAGCGCCTCGCGCTGCAACTGCCGGGCGAAATCCTTTTCCCGCACCAGGATACGGTCGAATCCCGCCCCGGCGAGCGTGGACACCTTGTCGGCACTGCCCACGGTGCCCACCGGCTCGCCACCCAGCGCGCGGGCCAGTTTCATCGCCTGCAGCCCCACGCCGCCGGCGGCACTGTGTACCAGTACCCGCTGCCCCGCCCGCAGCGCGCCCAGTCTGGTCAGCGCATACCAGGCCGTCAGCGTCTGCGCCGGCCAGGCCGCGCCCCGGGCGAAATCCCAGTCGTCCGACAGCGGTATCAGGGTATCCGGCTCGCTATCGATTACCGAGGCATAACCGCCGAAGCGGGTCACCCCCATGACCCGGTCGCCGGGCGAGAAACCCGCGGTATCGGCGCCGCACTCCAATACGGCGCCCGCGAATTCCAGCCCGGGAATAAAAGCGCCTTGCGGCGTGGCGGAGTAGAGCCCGGTGAGGGCGAAGATATCGGCAAAATTGAGCCCCACCGCGTGCACATCGACGCGCACGCGATCATCGGGCAGGGCGCCCAGCGGCTCGGTTTTCTGTTCCAGTCTGGAGATATCGCCGGCTTTCGGCGTGGCCCAGACGGTACGGTGGGTTACAGCCGACATCGAAGCGAGAGGACCGACGATGGACCCCACTCAACGGCACACACTTGCCACGAAGCCGTCATTCCGCATTCATTGTCCCTCACCCTTCAGACTCCAGCAGCGCGCTGTAACCCACCTTGTAGTCCGGATACTTCAGCTCGTAACCGCTGGCCAGCATGCGCTCGTTGCTGAGTTTCTTCGAGCGGCGCTCGCTGGTCTGCACGATTTCCCGCAGGTGCGCACTGGTGTAACCCATCGCCTTGACCAGCCACTGCTGCAGGTCGTGCATGGGTACCGGCATGCTGTCGGCGCCGATATACAGTTTCTCCGGCGACCAGCCCCGCTTGTGCTTTTCCATCAGGTGAATCAGGAAACCGATGGCGTCGTCGACATGAATACGATTGCTGTACTGGGGAGGCTGCGATGGTGCGCAGCGGCCGGCGCGTACCTGGGACAGCAGCCGGTCGCGACCCGGGCCGTAGATACCGGCGAAACGCACCACGCAGGTGGTGGGCACGGCATTGCCGATGATCTCCTCCGCCGCCAGCTGCATATCGCCCTGGAAACTGTTGGGAAGCGGCGGTGTCCGCTCGTCGAGGAACTCGTCGCCGCTCTGGCCGTAGACCCGGGTGGAGGAGACCCAGATCAACAGGCGCGGCGGACGCGGCAGGTTGGGAAGCGCCTCGGCCAGGGCGTTGGCGGTATCGACATAGGCGCGGCAGTAACCGCCGTGAGAGTATTCGTCCGGGGTGAAGGTGGCCAGGATCACGTCGGCGCCGTCCGCCAGCAGCCGCTCAATGTCCCGCTTTTTCGTCGCGTCGCCGCGGCGCCAATTGACCACATCCGCGCGACGCTTGGTTGCCAGCGCCACCAATGGATTGCGGCGCATTCCGTAGATACTGTACTCCTGCCGGTTCAACTGCAGGGCCAGGCGCGCCCCCAGGTCCCCGCAACCCAAAATCCAGAGTTTTTCTTTTTCCATATATGACGTGCACGGCAAATGCGGACCGCTGTAGCGCCGCCTTGCCGTCATCCCCTTTTGTTGTTGTGTTTTTAACCCCGCTACAAAGAGCCCCAGTGGGGCCCCACAGGCATACCGTCGATTCGAGAACACCCGCTTGATAGCGGGTTTTGTGGTTTTTCGGCAATAGCCGCCCCTGCGGAGCAGGTGCCCCACAGAAGCGGCGCTGCCGCGCTTTCAGTGACTGCGGCGCTTCAGCATCCGGTAGATGAACAGGAGTACGATGGCCCCTATGGTCGCGGTGATGATATCGCCGATACCGAATCCGGTCACCGGCCCGCCGATCCCCACCAGCGACCCCAACCAGCCACCGAGAAAAGCGCCGACGATGCCGATCACGATGGTGACAATCCAGCCGCCCGGGTCCGGCCCCGGCATAATCCATTTGGCCAGCGCACCGGCGATCAGTCCGAGAATAATCCAGGATAAAATGCCCATGACGGTGCTCCTCGCGTTGTGTCCTTACACGTATAGCAAAATTCTGCGCCTTTATCGTCGAATTCGTCCGATTAATAGCAATTTTTACTAACGGACGCTTTCGGTAGCACCAGTGTGGCGCCAGGTACTGGCCAGCGGCTATGATTTATGAATAATTGCTATTACCTTTAATCAGCTGATTGCCTAAAACATGACACTGAATGAACTGCGCTATATCGTGACCCTGGCCCAGGAACAGCATTTCGGCCGCGCCGCCGAGCGCTGCTTCGTCAGCCAGCCGACCCTGTCCATCGCCGTGAAGAAGCTGGAAAAGGAGCTCGACGTAGCGCTGTTCGAGCGCTCCAAGACCCGGGTGCAGGCGACGCCACTGGGTGAGCAGATCATCGCCCAGGCGCAACTGGTGCTGGAGCAGTCGGCCGCAATCAAGGATATCGCCAGTGCCGGCAAGGACCAACTGTCCAGCCCGCTGTCGGTGGGCGCCATCTTCACCATCGGGCCCTACCTCTTCCCGCACTTCATCCCGCAACTGCAGCGGCTGGCGCCGGATATGCCGCTGTACGTGGAAGAGGGCTACACGGCCGTGCTACGCCAGCGGCTGCGCAAGGGCGAGCTGGACGCGATCATCATCGCGCTGCCGTTTACCGAACCGGATGTGGTCACCCAGCCGCTCTACGACGAACCCTTCGTGGTGCTGATGCCCGCCGACCACCCGCTGGCACAACAGGAGACTATCGATCCGGGGCAGTTGTCCGAGGACAACGTGCTGCTGCTGGGGGAGGGCCACTGCTTCCGCGACCAGGTGCTGGAGGCCTGCCCGCAGCTGCAGCACTCGATCGAGGGGGAGTCCGGCAACGGCAAAATCCGCACCGCCGCCGACGGCAGCTCGCTGGAGACGCTGCGCCATATGGTGGCCTCGGGCCTCGGTATCACCGTGCTGCCGCTGTCCGCCGCCACCGCCTCCCAGTACGCCAGCGGCCTGCTGGAGACCCGCCCCTTCTCGTCGCCGGCGCCGCAGCGCACCGTGGCCCTGGCCTGGCGCGCCAGCTTCCCGCGCCACCGCGCCATCGACATACTGCGCGACGCCATCAGCCAGTGCCATCTGACGGAACAGTGAGCCGGCCGTGAGTGGAGGAAAATCCCTGGCGGAAACACCGATCACCGCCCTCAAGGGCGTCGGGGACAAGTTCGCCCAAGTGCTGGGCAAACTGCATATCGCCACGGTGCAGGACCTGCTGTTCCACCTGCCGCTGCGCTACCAGGACCGCACCCGCGTGGTACCCATCGCCGCGCTGGCGCCGGGTATGGACGCGGTGATCGAGGGCGAGGTGCGCGCCGCCGACGTGGTCTTCGGCCGCCGCCGCAGCCTGCTGGTGAAGTTGCAGGACAACACCGGCACCCTGTCGCTGCGCTTCTTCCACTTCACCGCCGCACAGAAAAACCGCTTCGCCCGCGGCGTTCGCATTCGCTGCTACGGCGAGGCCCGCCGCGGCGCCGCCGGCCTGGAACTCTACCACCCGGAAACGGAGATAGTGGGCGCCGAGACCTCGGACAGGCCCGACACACTGACACCGGTCTACCCGCTCACCGAGGGCGTCAGCCAGACGCGCCTGCGCAGCCTGGTGCAGCAGGCGCTGGCCATGCTCGAGCACGGCGTCACCGAACTGTTGCCGACGGATGCGCTGCCGTCGACCCTGCGCTATCCACTGGCCGGGGCGCTGCAGTACCTGCACGCGCCGCCGGCGGGCGCCGACCTGGAGCAGATGGCCGAGGGACAGCACCCGGCCCAGCAGCGGCTGGCGCTGGAGGAACTGCTCGCCCATCACCTGAGCCTGCTGGAACTGCGGCGCAGCCACTCGGCCGTGGCCGCGCCGCCGCTGCCCGGCGACGCGTCGCTGGAGCGGGATTTTCTCGCCCGGCTGCCGTTTTCCCTGACCGGCGCGCAGCGGCGCGTCTGCGCCGAAATTGCCGCCGACCTGGAACAGAGCCGCCCGATGATGCGCCTGCTGCAGGGCGACGTGGGCGCCGGCAAGACACTGGTGGCGGCGCTGGCGGCCCTGCGCGCCATGAGTGCCGGCGCCCAGGTGGCAGTGATGGCACCCACAGAGATCCTCGCCGAACAGCACCGGCGCAACTTCTGCGGCTGGCTGGAACCCCTGGGTATCGGCGTGGCGCAGATCACCGGCAGCCTGAAGGCGTCGGAGCGGCGCCGGCAGTTGGCCGCTGTCGAGAGCGGCGAAGCGCAGTTGGTAGTGGGCACTCACGCACTCTTCCAGGCCGACGTGAGCTTTCGCAACCTGGCGCTGGTGATCATCGACGAACAGCACCGCTTCGGCGTGCGCCAGCGGCTGGAACTGCGCGAGAAGGGCGCCGCCGACGGCGTCTCCGGCCGGCTGCAGCCGCACCAGTTGATCATGACCGCCACCCCGATTCCGCGCACCCTGGCCATGTCCGCCTTCGCCGACCTGGACTGCTCGGTGATCGACGAGCTGCCGCCCGGGCGCCAGCCGATCAACACCGTGGCCATCTCCGGCGAGCGCCGCGATCGGGTGATGGAACGGGTACAGGGCGCCGTGGCCGAGGCCCGCCAGGCCTACTGGGTCTGCACCCTGATCGAGGACTCGGAAACGCTGCAGGCCCAGGCCGCCGAAACCACCGCCAGCGAGCTGGCGGAAGCCCTCGACGGCGTGCGCATCGCACTGGTGCACGGGCGCCTGAAGCCGGATGAGAAGGAGCGGGTCATGAACGCCTTCAAGGCCGGCGAGGTGGACCTGCTGGTGGCCACCACGGTGATCGAGGTGGGCGTGGACGTGCCCAACGCCAGCCTGATGATCATCGAAAACCCCGAGCGCCTGGGCCTGGCGCAGCTGCACCAGCTGCGCGGGCGGGTGGGGCGCGGCTCCATCGCCAGTCATTGCGTGCTGCTTTACGGCACGCCGCTATCGCGCAACGGCCGCGCGCGCCTGCAGGCGTTGCGGCAACACAGCGACGGCTTCGCCATCGCCGAAGAGGACCTGCGCCTGCGCGGGCCCGGCGAGATTCTCGGTACCCGCCAGACCGGCGAGATCGAGCACCGCGTCGCCGACCTGCAGCGGGACGCCCACCTGCTGCCGCAGGTGCAGCGAATCGCCGCGTCCGCCGCGCTCACCGAAGACATCCGTCGCCAGTTGATCGCCCGCTGGCTGCAGAATAGGCCCCGTTACGCCGAGGCCTGATCTACCGTCCATTTTCAAAACCAGCTATCCTGTTTTGGTCACCAATATTTTTGCGCTCCGCCGCCGGCGGTGGCAGCCTGCCACTGGCGACACTAAAAGCAAAATAATTTGGCCAGAGCCCACAATAACAATCGAGTGAAAATTGACAGGTCTCAGGGAGAGTTTTGTGAACAAGCTATCCATCCGCAGCCGCCTCGCAAGCGGGCTGCTGCTTCTCGTTGTCAGTTGCGGCGTTTTCGCCCAGGGCGGATTCCTCGGCATCGGCGGCGACGCTGCCACCCCCAGCCTGGCACTGGTCCCGGCGGAAATCGCCCTGAATATGCCCACCCCGGTGCAGGGCGACGATCTGGCCAAGCTGCTGGCCCAGGCCGGCAGCGGCAACAGCCTCAGCGCGCTGAAGGAAAAGGCCGCGCGCAAATTCACCGCGCGGCTGCAACAGGAACTCTACGGACAACTGCAGGCGTTTTTCACCGACGAGGAAGTGCCGGTGGTACAGCAGGAAGGCTACCTGACCCTGCACAACTTCCTGGACATTTCCGTGGGCAGAAAACTCAACGATCTGAAAAACATCGGCGATCGCCAGGTGGAACGGGGCATCCTGGAGCTGAGCGGCGACTACCACTACCGGCTCGACAGCCAGGCCGGCCAGCCGCTGCGGGAAAGGCGTATCGATATCGCCGAACTGGGTGTGCGGGAAGAATACCGGGTCAGCCGCAGCGGCGGCGAAACCGAAGACAACACCGATGCGGCCATCGAGGAGGCACTGACAGAAATGGTGGAGCGACTGCTGGACCGGATCGAGGACGATCTGGAGGCGGACGAGCTGCGAGAGCTGGCGGCCCTTTAACAGACATCTTGTTGACCCACCGTGCCGGAAATCACAGAACCTTAATTCTGACCAACCAGTCACCGAAAATCTTTGCCCTCTCCCGAAGCTGATGGCAGCCTCTACCTCTGCACCAAGCGAACAATAAACAGATTCGCCGCAGATATAACAATAACCATAAGAACTCAGGGAGAGTCTGGTGATGAGATTTACAGCCCGTGGGCTGATAGTGGCCGGCCTGTTGACCTTTTCCTCCGCCATCGCGGCGCAGGCAGGTTTTTCGGGCGACGAACAGAACCCCACCCTGCACATAGTCCCCACCGAGATCGCCATGGACGTGCCCATGCCGGTCAGCGGCGCCAACCTGACTGCGTTGCTGGCCCGGGCCGACAACGGCGCCAGTCTCAGCGATCTCAAGGAAGCCGCGTTGCGAAAGTACCGCCGGCATCTGCGGGATCGGCTATCGCTGCAACTGAACGCTTTCTTCACCGACGAGGCAGTGCCACTGGTGGCCCGCGAGGGCCTGCTGACACTGCAGAACCGTCTCGATATCAAGGTGATCAAGCACCTCAGCAACCTGAAAAACGAGGGCGACTACGAACTCGAACGCGGCACCGTGGAGCTGAAGGGCCGGTACTACCACCGGCTGCGCGACGTCGCCGGCCGCACCCTGCGCGAGTACAACCTGGATATCGCCGATCTCGGCGTGCGGGAAGAATACCGGGTGCGAAAACCGCGCAGCGGCGGCACTGCCGAGGACAATACCGAGGAAGCGATCAAGCTGGCCCTGTCCGGGATGGTCGAGGAAATTCTAGACGAGATCGATGGCGAACTGGATGCCGGCGAGCTGGAGGATCTGGTGAGTGGCTAGTGGACTGCGCACGACGTCCTGTCACAAAGGAGCATAGCCAAAACGCGCAGATCAAGGCGAGAAAGCGCTGGAATAGTGGTTCTATTTCGCGCTTTCTCGACGCAGAGCCGGGCGTTCTGGCGCAGCGAACTGCTACAGAACTTTGCGCACCGCCCACTAGTGGTTCATGCGGTAAATTCGGTGACTCTAGCTCACAGCCACAGGTTCCAGGGCAAGGCGAAAAAGCGCAGGACTAGCAGCGCTAATTCAAGCTTTTTCAACGCAGCACTGGGGCCTGTGGCGAAGAGATAGTGTTACAGAATTTACCGCATGGACCACTAGCTGCCGGTGAGTGGCGGAAGCACCAGCCACTCACACCGGCCACTAACTGCTGGTGGCAGCGCGATCCGCCACACTGTTGTAGTTGCGGTCGTAGAAGATCTCCTCGGACACGGCGCCTTCGCTCTTCGCCACGACGGTGCTCACCACCGCGTCGCCGGTGATGTTCACCGCGGTGCGCACCATGTCCAGCAACCGGTCCACACCCATCACGATGGCGATCCCCTCCAGCGGCAGGCCCACCTGCTGCAGCACCATCGCCAGCATGATCAGGCCAACGCCGGGCACGCCGGCGGTACCGATAGAGGCCAGGGTCGCGGTCAGGATCACCGTCAGGTAGCCCATCAGGCCGATATCCACACCGTACATCTGCGCGATGAATACGGTGGCCACGCCCTGCATGATGGCGGTGCCGTCCATGTTGATGGTGGCCCCCAGCGGCACGGTAAAGGCGGCGATC
This sequence comes from Microbulbifer halophilus, assembly GCF_026183675.1. Classification (GTDB taxonomy): domain Bacteria; phylum Pseudomonadota; class Gammaproteobacteria; order Pseudomonadales; family Cellvibrionaceae; genus Microbulbifer; species Microbulbifer halophilus. Next base: position 124,218 of record NZ_JAPIVK010000003.1, on the reverse strand, counting down.
TTGTTGTCCACACCCAGGCGCTTTTCCACCGTGGACAGGGTCACCGGAATGGTGGCGGCGGAGGAGGCGGTACTGAAGGCAAACACCTGCGCCGGGCGCATCTTCTTGAGCAGTTCGACGGGATTGAGACCGGTCAGCAGCTTCAGCAGCAGCGAGTAGAACCCGAGCCCGTGCAGCAGCAGCGTGCCCAGTACCACCAGGAAGTACACGCCCAGGTCGAGGATAAACTCCATCCCCAGGGTAGCGAAGGTCTTGGCCAGCAGCGCAAAGACACCGTAGGGGGCGAACGCCATCAGCACGCCCACCATGCGCAGGATCACCCCGTTCAGATCATTGAAGAAGCTGGCTATGCGCTGGCCCGGTTCGCCGCAGCGGGAGATGGCGTAGCCCATCAGCAGCGCAAACACGATGATCTGCAGCATATTGCCCTCTGCCATCGCCTCCACCGGGTTGGTGGGGAAGATGTTCACCAGCACATCCGACAGGGGCGGCGACTCCGCGGCCTCGAAGGCCGCACTCGCGGTGGCCTCCACGCCCACGCCGGGCTGGATCACCAGCCCCATGACCATCGCCAGGGTGATGGCCACGGCAGTAGTCAGCAGGTAGAGCAGAACCGTCTTGCCCGCCAGCGGGCCGATACGGCTGCCCTCGGACAGGGCACAGGCGCCGCACACCAGCGACACCAGCACCAGCGGCACCACCATCAGCTTCAGCGAGGCGATAAAGATGCGGCCGACCACATCGAACAGCCCCTCGGTCAGGTAACCGTTGATAAAGCCGGTGAGCCCGCTGCCGAGCAATTGGCTGGTATTGAGGAAATTGAACACGACGCCGACGACAATACCGGCGAGCATCGCGATCAGGATTCTGGTAGTGAGGCCCATGAAGCAGCTTCTCGTCTAGTTTTCTGTTTATTGCGGCAAGCCCGGCACTATATCAAAAGCAGTGGTGCCTGGTGAGTGGCCAGTGATGGCCACCATCCACTCAATCCCCCGACCGCGGTACAATACCCCTTTGTGAAAGAGCGGAGCCGCAGTTGTACCAATCTCCCTACCTACCGGTCGGCGACTGGCTGAGCCAGCCGCTGGAGTCTCTGTACCGGCAGCCACCCACGGCGCTGGTGCCCTGGCTGCAGCACCCGGGCTCGCTGACCGCGGCACTGAAACACCTGAGCGACGGCCAGTTCCGGGTGGAAGTGCTGAGCCAGCGCTGGCAGCAACCCGGCCTGGAGGAGCGCCGGGCGCTGGGCCTGCGGGATCGCAGCCGCGCGCTGGTGCGGGAAGTGCTGCTCTGCGGCCGCGGCCGGCCCTGGGTCTACGCCCGCAGCGTGCTGCCGGAGCGCTGCCTGCAGGGCAAGTCCCGCTACCTGCGCAACCTCGACAGCCGCCCGCTGGGGGAGCTGCTGTTCAACGAACCGGATATTCGCCGCGGACCGATTCTGCTCAACCGCCTGCGGCGCAACCCGCACTGCGGACTGCGCCTGTTGGCCGGCGAAAACGAGCGCGCCTGGGGCCGCCGTTCCACCTTCTGGTTGCGGGACAAACCGCTGCTGGTGGCGGAGACCTTCCTGCGCGCCTTCGAACCCGACGGTGCACCCTACGCGCGCAGCACCGTCTCTGCCGATACAGGGGAACAATCGTGATCAGCCGACAACTCGACCAGCGCTGGCCCGCCGCACTGCCCTACTGGCAACTGGCGCGCCTGGACAGGCCCATCGGCTCCCTGCTGCTCCTGTGGCCCACCTGGTGGGCGCTGTGGCTGGCCGCCGGCGGCTGGCCGGGCCTGCACCTGTTTGCGGTGTTCACCCTGGGCGTGATACTGATGCGCGCGGCCGGCTGCGCCATCAACGATTTCGCCGACCGGCGCATCGACGGCCACGTCAAGCGCACCGCCACGCGACCGCTGGCCACCGGCCGCGCCACGCCGCGGGGCGCGGTGCTGCTGTTTATCGGCCTGAGCCTGGCCTCCCTGGTGCTGGTGCTGACCACCAACCGGTTCACCGTGCTGATGTCTCTGCCGGCACTGGCACTGGCCTTCTGCTATCCGTTCGCCAAGCGCCACACCAACCTGCCGCAGGTGGTGCTGGGGGCGGCTTTCAGCATGGCCATCCCGATGGCCTTTGCCGCTGTCACCGGCGAGGTGCCGGCGCTGGCCTGGCTTCTGTACACCGCCAACCTGCTGTGGACCGTCTGCTACGACACCTTCTACGCCATGGTGGACCGGGACGACGACCTCAAGATCGGCGTCAAATCCACGGCAGTGCTGTTCGGCGATATGGACCGGGCCATGATCGGCATGCTGCAACTGATGACGCTGTTTGCGCTGCTGCTGGTCGGGCAGCGCTTCGAGCTGGGCGGAATCTATTACCTGGGGCTGGCCGGGGCCGCGGGGCTCTTTGCCTACCAGCAGTGGCTGGCGCGCGACCGGCAACGGGACGCCTGCTTCAAGGCCTTCCTGAATAACAACTGGGTCGGCGCCTCGCTGTTCGCGGGAATTTTTTTCCACTACCTGCCGGGGTAACTCTTGTCTGGGGACAGGCCCGAAACTGTCATATATTTGTCACGTCAATGTCGTTAAATGGCGACATTGGATAAGCAGGGTATGGCAGGCAGATGACAAACAACACGATCCTGATAGTCGACGACGAGGCGCCGGTACGCGATATGCTGCGGGTGGCGCTGGAAATGGCCGACTACCGCTGTATCGAAGCGGAGAACGCGCAGGAAGCCCACTCGATGGTCATCGACGAGCAGCCGGACCTGATCCTGCTCGACTGGATGCTGCCGGATGTCTCCGGCATCGAACTGGCGCGACGCCTGAAGCGGGACGAGCTCACCTCGACACTGCCGATCATCATGCTCACCGCCAAGGGCGAGGAAGACCACAAGATCAAGGGCCTCGAAACCGGCGCCGACGATTACATCACCAAACCCTTCTCACCGCGGGAACTGGTGGCGCGCCTGAAAGCGGTACTGCGCCGCGCCGGCCCGTCCGTACCGGAAGAACCGCTGACCGCCGGCGAGCTGGTGCTGGACCCGATCGGCCACCGGGTCACCATCCATGGCCAGTCGGTGGAGATGGGGCCCACCGAATTCCGCCTGCTGACCTTCTTCCTCTCCCACCAGGAGCGCGCCTACACACGCACCCAACTGCTGGACCACGTCTGGGGCGGCAACGTCTATGTGGAGGAGCGCACCGTGGACGTGCATATCCGCCGCCTGCGCAAGGCGCTGGCCGTAGACGGCCACGATCGCTTTATCCAGACGGTACGCGGCACCGGTTACCGCTTTTCGGTGCAGACTGCGGAGCGGGTGTAACTCGACAGGTTTCCCGGTTCGAATTCGGGAGCCGGGATAGGGTACGTCGGACTCCGAAACCTGAGGGTGATAGAATCCATCCGGACCAATTCCGGGGGTGTCGCGCCCCCGCCAACCCGCTTAAAACGGCAGGATTATGCTGGACCGCAGTATCGGCGAATTTTCCCGCTTTGTAGTCATCGCCCTCGGCTGCACCATCTTCGGCTTTGCCAGCAATCGCTGGCTGCTGGCGCTGACCCTCGGCCTGGCCGTCTACCTGATCTGGATCTTCTGGCAGCAGAGCCGCTTCGACCGCTGGCTGGTCAACGGTCGCCGCGGCCCGGCGCCGACCAACTTCGGCGTCTGGGGCGATATCGCCGACGATTTCTACCGCATGCAGCGCCGCCACAGGCGCGAGAAACAGAAACTGCACGCGATGCTGCGCCGAGTGCAGGACAGTACCAGCGCGCTGCGCGAGGGCATTGTGGCGCTCGAGGACGATGGCAACCTGGCCTGGTGGAACCCCGCCGCCGGTGAACTGCTGGCGCTGCAGCCGAGCGACGCCGGCCAGCCGCTGGTCAACTTCGTGCGCGATCCCGGCTTCGTGCACTATATGCACAGCGACGGCCGGGGCCCGCGGGAACCACTGACCCTGTCGGCGCCGGGCAACGAGGCCCGTATCCTGCAACTGGAAGTCACCCACTTTGGCCGCGACGAGGCGCTGGTGATCGTGCGCGACATCACCCGCCTGCACAATCTCGAACAGATGCGCCGCGATTTCGTCGCCAACGTCTCCCACGAGCTGCGCACACCGCTGACTGTGATCGCCGGCTACCTGGAAACCCTCGAGGGCAGCGGCATGGCCCCGAACGGCTGGCAGAAGCCGCTGGCGCAGATGGGCGAGCAGACCGAGCGCATGACCACACTGGTGAACGACCTGCTGTTGCTCTCAAGGCTGGAGACCTCAGAGCGCGACAGCGGCGGCGAGAAGATTGCAGTGGGAGAGCTGATGGAGCGCATCGCGCGAGAGGCGCGCAGCTTCAGTGACGGCCGCCACGAAATCGGCGTCGACTGCGAGCGGGACACCCTCCTGATCGGCGACGGCACGGAACTGCACAGCGCTTTCGCCAACCTGGCAATGAACGCGGTCAAGTACAGTCCGTCCGGCGGGCCCATTCAGTTGCGCTGGTGGGTCGACCAGCGCGGCGGCCATTTCTCGGTAACCGACAGCGGTATCGGCGTGGACCCGATCCATATCCCGCGCCTGACCGAGCGCTTCTATCGCGTGGACGCCGGCCGCTCCCGCGAGAGCGGCGGCACCGGCCTGGGGCTGGCAATCGTCAAACACGTGCTGCTGCGCCACAGCGCGGAAATGAGTGTGGAAAGTGTGCCCGGTCACGGCAGCACCTTTACCCTGCATTTCCCGCCGCAGAAGCTGGTTTCCGAGACCGCGGCCTGATCGCTGCCCGGTGAGTGGGCCACCTCGGGTGTCGGGCCGGTAAGATGACTCAGTGGCGGCCCTGCTACCGGGACCACCTTGTGGGACACGGCTAGGCGCCCCCACCGTAAATACGTCCCTGTAGACTTGTCCGCGAAGTCCAACGGACAGGGCACCGGGCCACACTGTTGGACTTCGCGGCCGCAGGCGAAGTTACTCCAGCTCCTCGAGCTTCACCTCTTCGCCATTCTTCGTATAAGTCACCGTATCTCCCTCGCTCACCGTATTGCACTGGCGGCGCATCGAAATATGGTGCAATTGCAGCTCGCCGTCGCGCAGCAGCAGGTGCTCGCGACCGTCGTCGTCCAGCGGCAGGCCGTCGGCGCTGACCATGGCATCGCGCAATGCCCGCAGGCGCGGTACGTCGCGGTAGCGGTTCAGGTCGTCGGAGAGGCGCTTTTTCATGCGCTCGCTCTCGTGCAGGGTATTGGCCGTCTCGCGGTACTTGGCAAAGAAAAATACCGCTGCGATCGCAAAGGCGATGACCACGCTCATCTCAAACCACTCGGGCATCAGGATTCCCCTCCATTGTTCTGTCTGTAAACCAGCAACTGGTTGTTGGCCGGCAGGTCGTGTAATTCCTCGCGCACCAGTCCCGCGTCACGCGCCAGCTGGTCCAGCCACTCCAGGTCGCGGATGCCGCTGAGCGGATCCCGCGCCCTGAGCCAGTGGTCGAAGTCGCCGTTGCTGGGGCCAATGAATTCCCCGGCGATCTTTACCGGGCCATAGACTATCAGCAGCCCCCCGGGCTGCAATAGCGATACCAGCTTGCGAAAGAGGGTGCGCACCGAGTCGGCGGACATGATGTGCAGGGTATTGGCAGTAAATACCGCGTCGACATCCGCGGCCGGCCAGTCGCCGTCGACGTCCAGGTGCAGCGGCGCCGGCAGGTTGGCGGCGGGCCTTTCCGCCAGCCAGGCGCGGATACCCGACAGGTTGTCCACACGCTCCGAGGTCTGCCAGACCAGGTGCGGCAGCCGCGGCGCGAAATAGACGGCGTGCTGGCCGGTGCCACTGCCGATCTCCAGAACCCGGCGTCGATCCGCCAGCAGCCGCTGCAATTGCTCGAGGATCGGGTCGCGGTTGCGCGCGCAGGCCGGGGCGTCCGGCAGTTGTCCTTCGCTCATTGTGCCTCGTCGCGGGTGAAGACCCAGTCGTTGCCTTTCGACAGCTCCGCGTTGTACGCGTAGCCGGCCACATCGAAATCTTTCAGCTCCGCGGCCTTTTTCACGCGGTTGTCGATGGCCCAGCGGCTCATCTGCCCGCGCGCCTTCTTGGCGAAGAAGCTGATCATCTTGTACTGGCCGTTTTTCCAGTCCTTGAAATGCGGCGTGATGATGTCCGCGTCCAGCACTTTCGGCTGCACCGCCTTGAAGTATTCGTTGGAGGCGAGATTGACCAGCTCCCGGTTCTTCAGCTTCCCGAGCTGTTCGTCCAGGGCCCGGGTGATCTTGTCGCCCCAGAATTCGTACAGGTTCTTGCCGCGGGCGTTTTCGAACCTGATCCCCATTTCCAGCCGGTAGGGTTGCATCAGGTCGAGCGGCCGCAGCAGGCCGTAGAGGCCGGAGAGCATGCGCAGGTGCTTCTGCGCATAGTTGAAGTCGCGCACACCCATGGTCTCCGCTTCCAGCCCGCTGTAGACGTCGCCCTTGAACGCCAGTGCGGCCGGGCGGGCGTTTTTGTCAGTGAAGGGGCGCTTCCAGCTCTGAAAACGGTCGTAGTTCAGCGAGCCCAGCTTGTCGGAGATCTTCATCAGGCTGGAGATATCCTGCGGGCCCAGCTCGCGCAATTCCTTTATCAGCGCCGCGGACTCCTTGAGGAATTCCGGCTGGGTGGACTCCAGCGCGGGGATCTCGCTTTCGTAGTCGAGGGTCTTGGCCGGGGAGATAACAATTAACATCGGATTCCCTGTATAACAATGAATATTCGCGTCTGAAGTGGCACCCGCTTTGGGGCAGGAGGCTTTGCCTGCGCCGGGCCTACTCCGGCTTGAGGATATCCACCCACCAGTTCAGCGGTGTCTGGCCGTCCTCCGGGTCGTATACATTACCGTAGTTCCAGATGCTGTTGGCGCCGTCGCAGGCGCCGTTCAGGATCTCTTCGATATTGGCAAACCCGCAGCTTACGTGAATGGAATAGACCAGCACGCGCGGGTTCTCCGTATCCAGCTCGCCGCCGAGCTTCTCCAGTTCCGGCGTCAGCTTGTCCGAGAGGGCGGCGCTGTCGCCGCGACACAGCACCCGCACCGCCAGGTTGCCCGAGCGCTTGACCAGCTCGAACTGCTGACTGTCCTTGTCCACCTTGATGGTATCGCCGCTGGCGATGCCCTTGATAAACACCGGCGAGCGCACCAGCTGGCAGCTGTCGTCCTCGTTCACCCGCACCTGCAACCGCTCCACCACCGGCTGCCCATCCGGATCGATACCGGCGAATAATTCGATAACCTGCAGTGCCGTCATAACCTCGCTCCCGGGACTGTGTAAAATAGGGTCATAAACCAGATATTATACAGGGAGGAGGCGATGATCTCGCGCACACTCAAGATAACCGCGGCCGCCGCGGCCGTTTCACTGCTGGCCGGCTGTGCGGTCAACCCGGTGACCGGCAAGAAGGAGCTGTCGCTGATGTCCCAGGGCCAGGAGCTGTCGCTGGGAGAGGAGCAGTACCCCGTCAACCAGCAACAGCAGGGCGGCAAATATATCGTCGACCCGTCGCTGCAGGACTACGTCAGCCGCGTGGGCCAGAAGCTGGCGCGGGAGTCGGACCAGCCGCAGCTGCCCTACGAGTTCGCAGTGCTGAACAACTCCACGCCCAACGCCTGGGCGCTGCCGGGCGGCAAGATCGCGGTCAACCGCGGCCTGTTGACCATCCTCGAAGACGAATCGGAACTGGCCGCGGTGCTCGCCCACGAGATCGTCCACGCCGCCGCGCGCCACTCCGCCGCCGCCATGTCCCAGCAGCAGGTACTGGGCGCGGGCCTGGCAGTGCTGGGCGCCACCACCAAGAACACCGACTACGGCGATCTGGTGGCCCTCGGCGGCCAGTTGGGCGGCAGCGCCTATATCGCCCGCTACGGCCGCGACAACGAGCTGGAATCCGACGAATACGGCATGCAATACATGGCCGCCGCCGGCTACGATCCGCAGGGCGCGGTGCGGTTGCAGGAGAAATTCGTGGAGCTGTCGAAAGGGCGCCAGTCCGGCGGCCTGCAGGCGCTGTTTGCCAGCCACCCGCCGTCCCAGGCACGGGTCGACGCGAATATCGAACACGCCAGAAAGCTGCCCAAGGGCGGCGCCACCAACCGCGCCGCCTACCAGCGGGCCATCGCCCAGCTCAAGCGCGATGCGGACGCCTACAAGAGCTACGACGAGGCCATGGCGGCCGCCGGCGACAAACAGTACGACCGCGCCCTGACCCTGGTGCGCCGGGCCCAGAAACAGCAGCCCAAAGAAGCGACCTTCTACGCGCTGGAGGGGGATCTGCTAGCACAGAAGAAGCAGTACCAGGGCGCCCACCGAGCCTACGACCGCGCCGTTCAAAAGAACCCGGAGCTGTTTTCCCACTGGCTCAAGCGCGGCATGACCAGCGCCCAGCTGGAGAACTACACCGCCGCGGAGCGCGACCTGAACCGCTCACTGGGCTATCTGGAGACGCCCTACGCCCACTACTACCTGGGGCAGGTCTACGAACAGCAGGGCAATGTCAGGAACGCCTACAGCCACTACCAGACCGCAGCGCGGGCCGGCGGCGAGATCGGCAGCCGGGCGCAGGCGCGGATGCAAGCGCTGGACGGCCAGGGATAAAAAATCTCACGGACAAAAAAGGGCCGCAATTGCGGCCCTTTTTTATTGGCTGAAAAGCAGCCGTTTACAGCTGAACAGTCACACCCAGCTGGAACTCGTCCACGTCGACATCATCACGAGTGACGTAGGCCAGGCTGCCCGCGACGTTGCGGTTGAAGAAGTGGGAGACACCCAAATCGTAAATGTCACCCATGAGACCCGAGTCCTCGTAACCGGCGCTCACGGAAGTCGCCTTGCTGAAGTAGTACTCGGCGCCGATATTCCAGTCGTTGTCGATCTCGTCATGATTGGTGAAACCGCCATCAACCGCCAGCCAGGTCTGGCCGCCCAGCTTCGTAAACCACTTGGAAGACAGGCTCTGGCTGTCGAAGTCGTCATCGGTCTCGAAATTGAAACCGATATAGTCGGTGCCACCCAAGCGGTGGTTGTAGCGCGCGTTGACGTAATTCTGCGCATCGCCTTCGTCCGGGTCGACACGGCTGATACTTACCAGCAGATCCGGATTGAACAGGTAACCGGCCGTCAGCTCGGTGGTGTCTTCGAGATCGCCCTCATTCACTTCGACACCGCCCATGAAGCCATTGGCTGCGAAGTACTCACCGCCGAGGGTCAGGTCATCGGCATCGCCACCATCAAAATCGGTGTAGGAATAATCACCGTAGAGATTGGTGGTCCTGATGATATAGTCAAACTCTTTCAGCGGCCCGCGGGTTTCGAGCGGCGCGAAGTAGTAGGTGCTGCCAAAGCGGAAGGTGTCCGCATCGGCATTCCCGGATTCGGTATTGGTATAACCGCCGGTGGTGATGGAGTTGTAGCTTTCCGCCGACGCGGTTGCGGCCAACATCATCAACGGCAGAGCGGCAAATCTGAATTTCATCGCAATTTCCTTTTTCATAACACTGGGTTCCAATTGGGCCGCGGATTCTAACAAAAGTTTTGCCGACGACAACAATCAATAAAGGAAATGTGGGATATTTGGCAAAGCCGGAATTTTTTTGATTTCCGATGAAACAGGTTCAGCTTTTATTCAGGTGCCGTGGGTTAGGGAAATGAGGCGGGGAGTCAGTGGAAGTAATTTGTTTAGTCTTTATTTGTAGTAAAAAATGACTTGATCACTCGGGGTGCCTGACCACCCACTCGGGCTCCTCGAACTCGCCGATGGGCCGCACCTCCACAAAATTGGCGGCGCTGCGGATAATCTCGTCGATCTGCGGGCTGTGGCTCGCCTCCATGGCGTCGCGCTCGGCCTTGCTGTCCCAGTGGGCAATGGCGATGAGGGTATTCGGGTCGCCGATCTTGCGGTGCAGCTCGGTACCGCGGGCACCGGGAGCGCGCTGGATCAGTTCGGAGGCGCGTACCCAGGCATCCGCGTATTCCTCGGCGGTGTGGCCCTCTTTGACGCGGATCTCGAAGATGTATTTCATACGCTTTCTCCCATAAAAAGGCTGCGCTGGGTGGCACCCCGCCATCCGTGGCGGTCACAGGTAGGCTCCTACGGCGAGTCCTGAATCCTGAGTCCCGAAAATTATCAGGCCTTTTTCAGGTTGTCCTCGTGCCCGTGACGGATATCGGCGCCCTCCACCAAATAGACCACCTGCTCGCAGATATTCTTGGCGTGGTCGCCGATACGTTCCAGCGAACGCAGGGTCCAGAGGACGTTCATCACTCGCGAGATGCTGCGCGGATCTTCCATCATGTAGGTGATCATTTCCCGCACCGCGGTGCGGTAGTCCATATCCACCTGTTCGTCCTCGGCCAGGGTGTTCATCGCCGACTGCACATCGAAACGGGTGTAGGCATCCAGGGATTCGTTCAGCATCCGGCGCACGGCGCTGGCGATATGGCGGATCTCGGTGTAGCCGCGCGGCGAGGTGCCCTCGTCGGTGAGCGCGATGGCCATCTTGGCGATCTTGCCGGCCTCGTCGCCGACCCGCTCCAGATCGCGGGCAATGCGGATCACCGACATCACCATGCGCAGGTCCGACGCGGCCGGCTGGCGCTTGGCGATGATCAGGGTGGCGTGCTCGTCCAGCGCCATTTCCCGCCGGTCGATGTCCTCTTCGATACGCAGCACCTTTTCCGCCAGCTCGCTGTCGGCGTTGGCCAGGGATTCCACCGCGTCGGCCACCTGGCGGGTGACCAGGCCGCCCATTTCCAGCATCTCGGTCTTGAGGCTTTCCAGGTCCTCGTTGAATTGCCGGGAGATATGTTGGTCGAAATGCATTTCCATAATCTGTCGCTTCTTTGCTAGCAATCGTTCAACCGATCAACCGAAGCGGCCGGTGATATAGGCCTCGGTCAGTTCGTGCTGCGGGTTGGTAAACACGGTTTCGGTATCGTTCACTTCCACCAGGTGGCCGAGGTGAAAGTAAGCTGTGCGCTGGCTGACGCGCGCCGCCTGCTGCATCGAGTGGGTGACGATGGCGATGGTGTAGTTCTCCCGCAGCTCGTCGATCAGTTCCTCGATGCGCGCGGTGGCGATCGGGTCCAGGGCGGAGCAGGGCTCGTCCATCAGGATCACCTCCGGGCTCACGGCGATGGCGCGGGCGATACACAGGCGCTGCTGCTGGCCGCCGGAGAGACCGGTGCCGGGCTGGTCGAGGCGATCTTTTACCTCGTTCCAGAGGCCGGCGCGGCGCAGGCTGTTCTCGACAATTTCATCGAGTTCCGCGCGGCGGCTGGCGATACCGTGGATTTTGGGGCCGTAGGCGACGTTCTCGTAGATGGACTTCGGGAAAGGGTTGGGTTTCTGGAACACCATGCCCACGCGGGCGCGCAGCGGCACCACGTCCACCCTGGGGCCGTAGATCGGCTCGTCGTCCAGGGTCAGGTCGCCCTCGACCCGGCAGCCCTCGATGGTGTCGTTCATGCGGTTGATGCAGCGCAGGAAGGTGGACTTGCCGCAGCCGGACGGGCCGATCATCGCCACCACTTCGTTGCGGCCGATATCCAGGCTCACATCGTTGATCGCCTGGGTCTCGCCGTAGAAGACGTTGATGCCGCGCATGCGCAGCTTGGCGTCGTCGCAGAAGGGCTGGCCGACGGTTTCCGTGACTCTGGTATCGGTGTCCACTGTGGCTTTTTCCACGCTTTCCGGTTGCGCCGGCGCAGTCTGGCCGGCGGCATCGAGGGTCATGGTGTTCATAGAAGCAATCCCGTTATCTTAGCACTCAGTGTGCGCGGCCGGGCGGGCCGGCATCTTTCGGCGACACCCACTACCAGCGGCGCTCGAGTTTCTTGCGCAGCCACACTGCGCTGGTATTCATGACGATCAGGAAACTCAGCAGCACCATGATCGCGGCGGAAGTGCGCTCGACGAAAGCGCGTTCGGGGCTGTCGGCCCACAGGAATATCTGCACCGGCAATACCGTGGCCGGATCGGTGACGCCGCCGGGCACGTCGACGATAAAAGCCACCATGCCGATCATCAGCAGCGGCGCCGTCTCGCCCAGCGCCTGGGCCATGCCGATGATGGTACCGGTGAGCATACCCGGCATCGCCAGCGGCAGCACATGGTGGAAGACCACCTGCATGCGCGAGGCGCCCATCCCCATGGCCGCCTCGCGGATCGACGGCGGCACCGACTTCAGCGCGGCGCGGCTGGAGATGATGATGGTGGGCAGTGTCATCAGCGTCAGCACCAGGCCGCCCACCAGCGGCGCCGAGCGCGGCAGTTCGAAGAAGTTGATGAAGATCGCCAGCCCCAGCAGGCCGAAAACGATGGACGGCACCGCGGCGAGGTTGTTGATATTCACTTCGATCAGGTCGGTCCAGCGGTTCCTGGGCGCGTACTCCTCGAGGTAAATCGCCGCGGCCACGCCGATCGGGAAGGACAGCGCCAGGGTCACCAGCAGTGTCAGTAGCGATCCCACCAGTGCCGCGCGGATACCGGCCTGTTCCGGCTCGCGGGAATCGCCGTTGGTGAAGAAGTTGCTGTTGAAGCGCTTTTTCAGTTCGCCGCTGGCCAGCAGCTGGTCGATCCAGCGGATCATGCGATCGGAGGTGCGGCCGCGAAAGCCGCCCCCGGAGTCGGACAGGCTCTTCACGAAAGTGTCCACATCGTCGTCCGCGGCCACCCAGACGGTTTCACTCCGGCCCAGCAGCTCCGGGTCTGCCTGCAGCCGGTTGCGCAGCTTGAAAGGCGCACCGGTAGAGACCAGCGAGTAGAGTTCGCGCTTCTCGCTGCGACCGCTCACTTCGGGGAAGCGTTCGCGCAGGGCCTCGCGGATAACGCCGGTAAAGTTGGCCCAGGTGAGGCTCTCTTCGTCCACCTGCTCGATACCCAGCACCGCCGGGTCGTAGTGGACCTCCAGCTGGACGGCACTCTGCACGAAAGCGCCGCTGCCCTTGGCGATGATGTCGCTAAACAGGATCACCACCGCGAGGATACCGAAGGCGATACTGGCGATCCCCAGGCCGCGGAAGGTTTTTTCCACGCGGTGGCGGCCCGCCAGGCGCCGCTCGATGCGTTCGCGCACCTGCTCCTGTGTAAGGTCAGTCATACTGTTCCCGGTATTTTTTCACGACATGCAGGGCGATGAAGTTCAGCACCAGGGTGGTGAGGAACAGCATCAGGCCCAGGGCGAAGGCAGCCAGGGTTTTGGGGCTGTCGAATTCCTGGTCACCCACCAGCAGGGTGACGATCTGCACCGTCACGGTGGTGACCGAGTCCAGGGGATTCGCGGTCAGGTTGGCGGCCAGGCCGGCGGCCATCACCACGATCATCGTCTCACCGATGGCGCGGGATACGGCCAGCAGCACGCCGCCGACGATGCCGGGCAGGGCGGCCGGAATCACCACCTTGCGCACCGTCTCGGAATGCGTGGAGCCGAGCCCCAGGGCGCCGTCGCGCAGGGACTGGGGCACCGCGTTGATCACGTCGTCGGACAGCGACGACACGAAAGGAATGATCATCACCCCCATCACCAGGCCCGCCGCCAGCGCGCTCTCGCTGGAGGCTTCCAGGCCCACGGCCGCGGCCGCGTCGCGTATGAAGGGGGCCACGGTCAGCGCGGCGAAGAAACCGTAGACCACCGTGGGCACGCCGGCGAGAATTTCCAGCACCGGCTTGGCGAAGGCGCGCACGCGCCTGCCGGCGTACTCGGCCAGGTAGATGGCCGACATCAGGCCCACCGGCACTGCCACGAACATGGCGATCGCGGTCACCATCATGGTGCCGGTAAACAGCGGCACTGCGCCGAAGGCGCCGCTGGAGCCCACCTGGTCGGCGCGCAGGGCCATCTGCGGGCTCCAGTGCAGGCCGAACAGGAATTCGCTCACCGGTACCGCCTGGAAAAAACGCAGGGATTCGAACAGCACCGACAGCAGGATACCGATGGTGGTGAAAATCGCAGCGCAGGCACAGGCCAGCAGCACCCACCGCAATACTTTCTCCACCTTCTCCCGCGCGCGCAGTTGCGGCGAGAAACGCAGCAGCGTAAAGGCACCGAGGCCGGTGGCGAGGATCAGGGTCAGGCCCGCTTTCAGCAGCCGGGAGTTGTCCCGCAGTGCGGCGAGATGTTCCGCCGCCGCCGCAATCTGCGGTTCCGGCTCGCCGAACAGGTTGCCGGCCGCAACGTTCTGGATCTGTGTCCAGAGCAGATTCTGCGCGGAAATCGTCTCCGGTTTGTCGGCGAGACTGTTGATGACCATGGCGCAGATGATGGCGTCGTCAAACGCGATCCAGGCCACCAGTAGCAACAGCGCCGGCAGGCCGCACCAGAGCGCGGTGTGCAGGCCATAGTAGCCGGGCAGGGAGGCCAGGTTGCGCAGGCCGCCGCTGCCGCGCGCGGCCGTCACCGCGCGGGTAAAGCCGGTGCCATAGGCCACCAGTACCAGCAGCAGCAACAGGGCGAACAGGGTAGGGGTTTGCATCGATTCGCTCAGCCAATAGATTCGCCGGCATTATCCGGACTTTTGGTTACGTTTGCATGGCGTATAAATAAAAACCAGGCCCTGAGGGCCTGGTGGGTAAATCCGTTTACCTGCTGCCTGTCCGCAACTATTGCTTCGCCAGGTTGGTCAGCGCGTTCAGCTTGCGCACATCCGCAACAACCTGCCGGCGCTCGACGGGGGGCAGCGGGATCATGCCCTTGTCCGCCAGGTAGCCGTCTTCGCCCCAGGCGCGCTCGCTGGTGATTTCAGCCAGGAATTGCTTCATGCCCGGAACCACGTTGGCATGCGCCTTCTTCACGTAGATGAAGAGCGGGCGGGATATCGGGTAGCTCTGGTCGGCAATGGAATCGAAAGTGGGCGACTGGCCCTCGATCACCGAACCCTGCACCTTGTCGGCGTTCTGGTCCAGGAAGCTGAAACCGAAGATACCCAGCGCTTTGGGGCTGGCCACCAGCTTGTTGACGATCAGGTTGTCGTTCTCACCGGCCTCCACATAGGCGCCGTCTTCGCGCATGGTGTGGCAGATGGCCTTGTAGGCATGCTTGTCCTGTTTTTTCCTGGCGGCGATCCAGTCGTACTGCTTGCAGCCGCCCTCCATCGCCAGTTCGGCGAAAGCGTCGCGGGTGCCGGAAGTGGGCGGCGGGCCCAGCACTTCGATCTCGTGCGCCGGCAGCGCCGGGTTCACGTCCTTCCAGGTCTTGTAGGGGTTGGCCACCAGGGTCTCGGAACCGTCCGGGTCGGGTACTTTCTTGGCCAGGGCCAGGAAGATGTCCTTGCGCGAGAGCTCGAACGGCTCGGCGGTTCTGGCGTTGGCCAGCACGATGCCGTCGTAGCCCACCTGCACTTCCACCACATCCACGCCGTTGCCGTTGCACATATCCAGCTCGGATTGCTTGATACGGCGGGAGGCGCCGGTAATATCGGCGGTGGCCTCACCCACCCCCTGGCAGAACAGCTTCATGCCGCCGCCGGTGCCGGTGGATTCCACAACCGGAGTCTTGAACTGGGTGGCGCGACTGAAACGCTCCGCCACGGTGGTGGTAAACGGATAGACGGTGGATGAGCCGACGATACTGATATGGTCGCGGGCGGCCAGGGCCGCCTGGGAGGCGGCGATGGTCAGGGACGCCAGGGATGCGGCCAGCAGTTTCTTGCTCAGGGAGCGCTTGTGCATGGATAACTCCAGGGTATTCGTATTTGTTTCACGAGGCGATGCTAGGAACAACGGGTGACGATTCTATGAATGAAAGATGACAAAAAGGTTACAGGCACCCTGATTCGAGGCGGAAGGCTTGCCGACGGCACAAACCGGTGCGGGCGCCGACCTGCTCCCCGAAACTTGCGTTACAACTGCCGGAATTCGGTATCCGGCGCCGGAATCGGGTAGGCTTTGGGGCTCAGAACAGAACAATAAGATATCGTGAGAGATCTCCCCATGTCCCCACTTCTCGGCTGCGCCCGCGGCCTCGACCGGCTGGCAACCGGCACCGGCCGCCTGCTCGGCTGGTTCACGCTGGCCATGGTATTGCTGCAAAGCGCCGTGGTATTGCTGCGCTACGCCTTCAACGGCGGCTCTGTGGCGCTGCAGGACTCGGTAGTCTACCTGCACGGTGCCGCCTTCATGCTCGGCCTGGCCTACGCGCTGCAGACGGACGCGCATGTGCGGGTGGACGTCTTCTACCGCCGTATGGGCAAGCGGGCCAGGGCCTGGGTGGATGCGGTAGGTACGCTGGTGCTGCTGTTGCCGCTGTGCGCCTTTATCGTCGGCGGCAGCTGGCAGTTCGCCGCCGCCAGCTGGGCGGTGCTGGAATCCAGTTCCAGCGCCGGCGGCCTGCCGGGCGTCTTCCTGCTCAAGAGCCTGATCCCACTGTCCGCATTCACCCTGGCGCTCGCCGGCATCGCCCAGTTCTGCCGCGCCCTGGCGCGCCTGATGGCGTCGGAATCCGATACCGCGCCGACTCCGACACCGCGGAAAACTCCGGCCGACACGGCCGAGGAGGCGGGCGCATGATCGAGCTGATTCCGCTGCTGATGTTCGCCGCTGTCTGCGGCCTGCTGATGTTTGGCTACCCGGTGGCCTTTACCCTCGGCGGCACGGCGCTGCTTGCGGCGGGCCTGGGTATCGTCACCGGCGTCTTCGACCCGGAGCTGCTGCGGGCCTTTCCCGACCGCCTCTACGGCATCATGCAAAACGGCACCCTGATGGCGGTGCCGCTGTTCGTGCTGATGGGCGTGATGCTGGAGCGGGCGCGCATCGCCGAGGAGCTGCTGGTGAACCTGGCGAAGGTGTTCTCGCGCATTCCCGCCGGCATGGCGGTGTCGGTGGTGGTGGTGGGCGCGCTGCTGGCCGCCAGTACCGGTATCGTCGGCGCCACCGTGGTGACCATGGGCCTGATGTCGCTGCCCACCATGCTGGGTCGCGGCTATTCACCCGGGCTGGCCACCGGCACCATCTGCGCCACCGGTACCCTGGGGCAGATAATCCCGCCCTCAATCGCCCTGGTACTGCTGGGCGATACCCTGTCCAACGCCTACCAGCAGGCGCAGCTGTCCGCCGGTATCTTCAATCCGCAACCGGTGAGCGTAGGAGACCTGTTCGTGGGCGCCATCCTGCCCGGACTGCTGCTGGTGAGCGCCTATATCGTCTACCTGCTGTTCGTGGCCCGGCGCGAGCCGGCGGCGGCGGCCGATGCGGAAGCGGTGGACTACCTGCAGACAATCAGGAGCCTGCTGCCGCCGATCCTGCTGATGCTGCTGGTACTGGGCTCGATCATCAGCGGCGCCGCCACACCCACCGAGGCCGCCGCCGTGGGCGCCCTGGGCGCCGGCCTGCTGGCCCGCAGCCGCAGTGCGCTGGGCTGGCAGCGCGCCGGCGAGGTGGGGCGCAGCACCCTGCAGGTCACGGCGATGGTGTTTGCGATCCTGATCGGCGCCTCGTTGTTCTCGCTGGTGTTCCGCGGCTACGGCGGCGAGGAGCTGGTCACCGGCCTGTTCCACAGCCTGCCCGGTGGCGTGGTCGGCGCGACGCTGTTGGTGATGGCGGTGATCTTCCTGCTCGGCTTCATTCTCGACTTTATCGAGATCACCTTCGTAGTGGTACCGATCGTGGGGCCGGTGCTGCTGGCGATGGGTGTGGATCCGGTGTGGCTGGGGATCATGATCGCCATCAACCTGCAGACCTCCTTCCTGACACCGCCGTTCGGCTTCGCACTCTTCTACCTGCGCGGCGTGGCGCCGGAGAGTGTCGCCACCGGGGCCATCTACCGGGGGGTAATGCCGTTTATCGCCATCCAGTTGCTGGCGATGGGTGTGTTGGCTCTGTGGCCGGCGCTGGCGACCTGGTTGCCAGGAGTATTGCAGTAGCCCTCCGGTTGCGAAACCGCATCCGATTGCACCGCCCGAGTCGTCAAAGTTTTCTACACGAATCAAGAAGGGAATCCACCATGCTGCAAATCCGCAATCTCTGCAAAACCTACGACAACCGCGTTCAGGCCCTGAAAAACGTCAACCTGGACATCCCCAAAGGCATGTTCGGACTGCTGGGCCCCAACGGCGCCGGAAAATCCTCGTTGATGCGGACCATCGCCACCCTGCAACTGGCGGACAGCGGTTCCATTACTTTCGACGGTATCGATGTGGCCACCCAGCCGGAACAAATCCGCGCGAGCCTCGGCTATCTGCCACAGGACTTCGGCGTTTACCCGCGTATCAGCGCCGAGGATATGCTGGAGCATATGGCGGTGCTCAAAGGTATCAGCAACAAAAAGCAACGCCGCGAACTGGTGGCGGAGCTGCTGGCGCAGACCAATCTGTACAAGGACCGAAAAAATAACCTGAGCGGCTATTCCGGCGGCATGCGCCAGCGCTTCGGTATCGCCCAGGCGCTGATCGGCGACCCGAAGCTGATCATCGTCGACGAGCCCACCGCCGGCCTCGACCCCCAGGAGCGCAACCGCTTTCACAACCTGCTGAGCGAAATCGGCGAGAATGTGGTGGTGATTCTCTCCACGCATATCGTCGAAGACGTGGCTGATCTCTGCCCGAGCATGGCCATTCTCGCCGGCGGGCAAATAGTCGCCGGGGGCAGGCCGGAGGAACTGGTGGAGAAACTGCGGGGCCGGATATGGCGCAAGACCGTCGACAAATCCGAGCTGGCCCAGTGCCGCGCGGATTTCGATGTGATCTCCACCCGCCTCTTCGCCGGCAAAACCCTGGTGCATGTACTCAGCGACGGCCAACCACACGAATCCTTCGAGCCGCTGCGGCCGGATCTGGAAGATGTGTACTTCTCCACCCTCTTTGACCTAGAGCGCTCGTCGCTGGAAACCGCGGCCTGAGCCAGGAGGAAAAACGTGTTCACATCCATCGCAAAATTCGAATTTCTCTACCAGATCCGCCAGCCGGTGTTCTACGTCACCAGCCTGGTATTTTTCCTGCTCACCTTCGGCGCCACTACGGTCGACAGTATCCAGATTGGCGGTGGTGGCGGCAGCACACTGATCAACTCCCCCTACGCCATCATACAGACGCTGATGGTGATGAGTGTTTTCAGTATTTTCATCACCACCGCCTTTTCCGCCAACCCGGTACTGCGCGACCGGGATATGAAAATGGACGGCATCCTGTTCAGCGCGCCGATCCGCAAGGGCGACTATCTGTTCGGGCGTTTTAGCGGCGCCTTCGCGGTGGCCTTTATCGCCTTTTCCGCCAGCGCGCTGGGCATACTGCTGGGCTCCTGGATGCCCTGGCTGGACGCAGAGCGCCTGGGCCCCACGCATATCGCCTACTATACACAGGCGCTGTTTCTGCTCACCCTGCCCAGCCTGCTGTTCTGCGCCGCGCTGTTTTTCAGCCTGGCGGCGCTCACCCGCAGCATGATGGCCACCTACACGGGGCTGATCGCCTTCCTGGTGCTCTACTTCACCAGCCAGGGCATGCTGGATGAGCCCGCCAACCGCGGCATCGCCTCGCTGCTGGACCCTTTCGGTTACGCCGCGTTTGAAAACGCCACCCGCTACTGGACCGCATTCGAACGCAACACATCGATGCTGCCCATGGAGGGGGAGTTTCTGTTCAACCGGCTGATCTGGCTGGGCGCCAGCGCGGTTTTCCTGCTGCTGAGCTACCGCTTTTTTTCCTTCGCCGACAGAAAACCCCTCTGGTCCCGCAAAAAAAACGCGCCGGTTGAAGAGGAAACGGGCCGGGAGGTGGGCCCAGCACAACTGCCGCGGCTCGCGCCGGTGTTCAATGCCGGCACCACCTGGCTGCAGTTTAGGACCCGCTGCGCCTTCGAGGTGAAAGCGGTGCTCAAGAGCCTGGCCTTCTGGGTGATTCTGGCGCTGGGCATGTTCAATATACTGGGCGCCAGCCTGGATCTGGGAGCGCTCTTCGGCACCTCCGTGTATCCGGTGACCCGTATCATGGTGGACCTGATTCAGGGCGCCTTCAGTCTGATCATGCTGATTGTCCTGATCTACTACGGCGCAGAACTGGTATGGCGCGAGCGCCAGTCCGGCTGCAACGAGATCATGGATGCGGTACCCACCCCCAACTGGATTTTCGTACTCAGCAAATTTGTCGCCATGCTGGTGGTGCTGATGGGCGTGCTGATCGCCAGTGTCGCGACCACCGTATCGGTACAGCTTGCCAAAGGCTATTTCAACCTCGAACCCGGCCTGTATCTGTACGGAGTCTGGTACCACGTGGCCACGCCGTATTATCTGATGGCAGTGCTGTCGCTCTTTGTGCAGGTGCTCACGCGCAACAAATTCCTGGCGATGTTGATCATGGTGGGCTATCTGATCAGCACCATGGTATTGGACGGCCTCGGTTTCGAGCACAACCTCTACCAGTTTGCCGGTACCGGCGAGGCGCCCTATTCGGATATGAACGGCTACGGCCACTTCGAACAGGGCCGGGCCTGGCTCACCTTTTACTGGAGCTGCTTCAGCGTGGTGCTGGCGGTGCTCAGTTACGGCCTCTGGCAGCGCGGCACCCTGCAATCTCTCGGCGGCCGGCTGCGGATGTTGCCGCACCGGCTGGGCGCGCCCAGCCGCGTCATCTGTGGCACCGCCCTGCTGTTGTTTTTGGCCAGTGGCACTTTCATTTTCTACAACACCAATATTCTCAACGACTACGAAACCAGCAAGGACCGGGAAGAGTGGGCGGCGGACTACGAGAAAAAATACAAGAGCTACGCCGAGGCCGCGCTGCCGCGTATTACCGATGTGAAGGCGGACGTGGATATTTTCCCGGACGAGCGTCGCTACGAAGTGCGCGGCAGCTACCGGCTGGAAAATAAAACCGCCGAGCCGATCGACGAGATAATGGTGGGCCTGGACCGCGGCCTCACCGTCAACCGGTTAACCCTGAGCGGCGCCGAGCTGCAGGAGACGGATCAGCGCTTCGGCTATCGCTTTTTCGACCTGTCGCAACCCCTGGCTCCGGGCGAGTCCCTGACCCTGGACTTCGATCTGAGCAGGATAAACCGCGGCTTCGAAAACGCCGGTTCCTCCACCACGCTGGTGGCCAACGGTGCCTTTTTCAACAACATGGAGGCCTTTCCGTATATCGGTTACAACAAGGGCGCCGAGCTGACCGACCGCCACCTGCGCAGAAAATACGATCTGCCGCCGCCACAGCGGATGCACAAACTGGAGGACCGGAGCCACCACGGCGACTCCTATCTGCGCGGCGATTCCGACTGGGTGACCTTCGAAACCACCGTCAGCACCAGCGCCGGGCAGACGGCCCTGGCGCCGGGCTATCTGCAGAAAGATTGGGTGGACGGCAATCGCCACTACTTCCACTACAAAATGGATGCGCCCATCCACAACTTTTTCTCCTATCTGTCCGCGAACTACACGGTGATGAGGGACCAGTGGCGGGACGTGGCCATAGAGGTCTATCACCACAAGCCCCACGACTACAATGTGCCGCGCATGGTGGAGAGCGTGAAGCGATCGCTGGCCTATTTCAGCGAGGCGTTCAGTCCCTACCAGTACCGCCAGTTGCGCATCGTGGAGTTCCCCGGCTATCAGCGCTTTGCCCAGGCCTTCCCCAATACCGTGCCCTATTCGGAGGCCCTCGGCTTTATCGCCGACCTGCGCGACCCGGAGGATATCGACTATGTGTTCTACGTCACCGCCCATGAGGTGGCGCACCAGTGGTGGGCACACCAGTTGTTGGGCGCCGATGTGCAGGGCGCGACCATGCTCTCGGAAACCCTGGCCCAGTACTCGGCACTGATGGTGATGGAACGGGAGTACGGCCCGCGGAAGATCCGCAAGTTCCTCAAGTACGAACTGGACCGCTATCTCAGCGGCCGCGGCGAAGAACTGCTGGAAGAGCTGCCGCTGGTGCGCAACGAGGACCAGCCCTACGTTCACTACCGCAAGGGCTCGGTGGCCATGTACGCGCTCAAGGACGCCATGGGCGAAGAGGCGATCAACGGCGCGCTGGCGGCCCTGCTCGAGGAGAGCGCCTACGCCAGCGACCCCTATCCCACCAGCATGGACCTGGTGGCACAGCTGCGCGAGCGCGCCGGGGCTGAGGACCAGAAGCTGATCAGCGATATGCTGGAGCGCATCGTGCTGTTCGACCTCAAGGTGGAAGACGCCAGTTCCGAGCCGCTGGGAGACAGCCGCTACCGGGTGGCACTGGAGGTCTCGGCGAAGAAATTCCGGGCGGACGGCGAGGGTCGGGAAACGGAAATTCCCCTGGACAACCGCCTGGATATCGCCGTTTTCAGCGAAGATCCCGATAAAGCCGAAGGCTCCGGGCATGTGCTCTACTTCGCCAAACACGAGTTCGATGAAAACCGCACCCGTCTGGAATTCGAGGTGGAGGGAGAGCCGGCGATGGTGGGTATCGATCCCTATATCAAGATGATCGACAAGAACCCGGAAGACAACCTGCTGGCACTTGAGAGCGACTAGCGGACGCTGGAGCCCGGTCCCCGAGGGCCGGCTCCCAGAGCCGCTTTTGCCACAGGCTGCTGGTTAAAAGCTGGCCACATTGTGCTAGAATGCGCCACCCGCTCGGGACGCTCCCCGGGCGCCGCCAATAAATCTAACAATCCGTGAGCCGTCGATCGATGCCCGCACTTGATGAAGAGCCACAACCCACCGGCACCCTGACCCTGCAGACACAGACCATGCCCCGCGATACCAATCCCCAAGGGGATGTCTTCGCCGGCTGGCTGATGTCGCAGATGGACCTGTCCGGCGCCATCCTCGCCCAGAGCATCGCCCGCGGGCGCGTCACCACCGTGGCTGTGGGCAGTATGGTGTTCCTGCGCCCGGTACCGGTGGGCTCCACCGTCAGCTGCTACGCCGAACCCATCGAAGTGGGGCGCTCCTCGATCCGCACCATGGTGGAAGTCTGGCTGACCCGGGTGGATTCCGGCGAGCAGGAGAAGGTCACTGAAGGGGAGTTTGTATTCGTGGCCATCGACGACCACGGACGCACGAGGCCGCTACCCACCTGAGCCCCGGTGGTTCACTGCATCAGTGAGCCGCGGATGATCTTAATATTGCCGCGCAGATCCCTGATTACGGTCAGGCCATCGCCGGCGCGGATCACGTTGCCGCGCAGCATGACCCAGCCGCCGTTAGCGGCAACCTTGTGTGTCGCCTGTTGCGACTGCGCCTCCGGCAGGGCCCCGTCCAGTGACATGGCGAGATAATCGGAAGTATGGGCAATCGCGCTGTCCAGCTCCTGGTAGAACGCCTCCAGGTCCGCCACCTGCCAGTAGGCGAGGTTATCCAGCTTGTCACCGTAGCCGGTGCCCGCCGACCAGTATTCGATCGAGTTTCTGTACAGCGGCTGCTCACCGCTCCTGGACAGCTCCGCATTGATATTGAACTTGAACACATCCATCCGGTTGGTGAGCTTGATCGACGGCTGCAACTTCAGCACGGCCAGGCCCCGATCGGTTTGCGGCCCGTAAATCAGCGAGTGCTGTGCGGCAAATCCAGAGGTTAGCACCCCGTCCACCAGCCCCTCGCGCACATCGCGCTGTATCGCCCGCCCCATCAGCTTCTCCACCAGGGGCATCGCCGGTTGCTGCGCAGCCGCCTGCGCCTGGTCTTTAACCATTCCCTTCGCAATCAACGTACCGAGCAGCCCGCCCACCGCTCCGGCGGCAGCAGCCTGACCCGGGCTGGTTCCGGGGGACGGCGGCGGTGCCGAGTACTGGGCGGCGACGGCCTGTGAGGACACCGCCTGGTAGCGCCAGGGCTCGGGCTGTACTTCCACCGTCAGAGGACCGTTTTCCAGCGGTTCCATCTGCAGGTAGATACCGTCTAGCGCCCGGATCGCCGGGGTGTCCCCGACGGCGATGTGGTAGGTGGATGTCTGCGAACAGCCGGCGAGCAGAAGGCCCGCCAGCGCCAGTTTTCTTATTGTTTTCATCGTATAGTTGCCGCGGTGGCCGCGACCACCGCCGCTCCGGTCGGTTTGTTATTATTCTTCGCTTTCAGCCGCGGACGACTCTTCTTCAGCAGCATTCCCTTCAACTTCGTTCAGGGCGATATTGTCGATATCGGATTTCCTTGCCAACGCGTTGACAACATCCTGCCTGGCCTTGTTCATCACCACGTAATAGGTGTTGGTCAGTCCGGGGAAATTCGGCCCCTCGTCCCACTCGCCGGTGGCGTAGGCGGATTGGGAAATATTGGCGTACCAGAGCAGCTCGTTAGTGGACAGGTCGATCAGCTCGCCGTGCACATCGAATACCGCGCGGGGATCGTCGGTGGGCACAAAGCCGTAGTAGGGGCGGGCAAGGCCGGCCCGGGTGGCCTTCAGTTTCAACAGGTAGTCGACCCCGTGTTCCGCGACAAGGCCGCGGTGGTCCCTGGACGCGTAGTAGGTCTGGTCCTTGGAATCCGGGTCCTTGAACTTGGCGAGCTTCGGCGCCTCCTCCGGCACTTCCAGGCGCACCACTGTAAGGCCGTCCTTCTCCAGGCTGCTGCTCAGCTCTTCAGCAACGGCGAGAAATTCATTGAGGTTCTGTTTTTCAAAGTGCTCGCTGAGGGAGCTGGTGGCTGCGGCGATAATCGCGTAGTCCAGCAGGCCGATATTGCCTTCCAGCGCCAAATCGGGCGCTTCGGGAGCTTCGAGCATCAGGCCCACCTTTTTGTCCTCCGCAGTGTAGAACTGCTGGTCGAGAGGGACCGGTGGTTGTGGAGTAGCACAGCCGACCAGGGCAGTGAAAATAACAGCAAAAGACAGCCGCAGTAGATTCTTCATCAATTTTCCCCAAGTATTACTTATTCACGGCCGGCAAAACCGCCAGCCGACCGCGAATTATCTCCGCAGCCTTGGAGAATAAAAAGCTGTCTATGGTGTCTCTATCGGCTTATGGATATACTCGACACAAAAATGCAAACTACGTCACATTTAAAACCTGCATTTTTCGATTAGTGATTTTCCAACGCTCGCGCCTGATAGTAGGCCTCCTCACTGATCCGGTGATACGGAATCACATCGCTCTCGAACGCCCTGAACGCTTCGTAGACTCGGGCGAACTGCGGGTCCTCCGCAGCGGTTTCTTCCAGGATTTGCGTATTGATCTGCTTCAGGTGGGCGAGCACGTCGTCCGGCAGCCGCCGCAGTTGCACGCCGTGCTCATCCACCAGCTCCCGCAGGGCGCGGTTGTTGCGGGCGGTGTACTCGTCGAGCATATCCTGGCTTGCGTCTCGGGCGGCGGTGCGGACGATTTCCTGTAAATCTTTCGGCAGCTTTTCGAAGGCGGTCTTGTTGACGATGAATTCGAGAATCGAGCCCGGCTCGTGCCAGCCGGGGTAGTAATAGTAATCGGCGATCTGGTAGAAGCCGAAGGCCAGGTCGTTGAAGGGGCCCACCCATTCCGTCGCGTCGATAACGCCGGTCTGCAACGCCGTGTACAGTTCACCGCCGGGGATGGTCACGGCGGTACCGCCGGCGCGGTTCAGGACCTCGCCGCCGATACCGGGGATACGCATTTTCAGGCCCTTCAGGTCTTCGACCGAGTTGATTTCCTTGTTGAACCAGCCCGCCATCTGCACACCGGTTGAGCCACCGGCCATGGGGATCAGGTCGAAGGGTGCGTAGATTTCCTCCCACAATTCCATGCCGCCGCCGTAGTGCAGCCAGCCGTTCATTTCCTGGGCGTTGAGGCCGAAAGGCACGGCGGTGAAGAACTGGGCAGCCGGCACCTTGCCTTTCCAGTAGTAGGCGGCGCCGTGACCCATCTGCGCGGCGCCCTCGGAGACGGCGCCGAACACACCCATGGCCGGTACCAGCTCGCCGGCACCGTAGACCTGGATCTTCAAGCGGCCGCCGGACATGGTTTCGATTTTTTCCGCGAAGCGCACCGGCGCACTGCCGAGGCCGGGAAAGTTTTTCGGCCAGGTGGTAACGAGTTTCCACTCGAAGGTTTCCTGTTCGCTGCCGGCGGCGAACTGCTGGGCCGGGCCACGGGAGGCGGTGGAGACCACCAGGGCGCCGAAGGTGATGACCAGCAGGGCGAGCAGGCCGAGGATGACGGCGGGGTACCAGTTTATTTTTTTCATGGCTTTTTATTGTTGGTTTTTTGCATTCTGCTTTTCTACGCGGGCTCATGTTCCGCGATTGCGTTTTGTAGGGTGCGCCGCGCGCACCGGTCGGGGCGGGCGCTCTGGTGCGCACGGCGCACCCTACGGTTTTCGGACCTGCGGCCGCGCCCTCTCCCGGAGGGAGAGGGGAGTGCGGAGCTGGAGCTCCGCGCACCCGGGGGACGGGTTTCGGCACTATTAAAGTGGCTGGAGCTTGGCCATGGCCACCACCAGCCATTTGCTGCCGGCGTCGTCGAAGTTGACCTGCACGCGGGCGCGGGGGCCGTTGCCTTCGAACTGGACCACGGTGCCCTCGCCGAATTTCCTGTGCTCCACGCGGCCACCCAGGGCCAGCGGCGGCAGGTCGTCGAAATCCGGTGGCGGGTCGGAGAGGTTGCCGACTTTGCCCCACTTGTTTTCTGAAAAGCCCGGTTTGAAAAGCGGCCGCGAGATTTCGGTTTTCAGGCGCACTTCGTGCACCAGCTCCGCCGGGATCTCACTGACAAAGCGCGACGGGGTATTGAAATTCTCGGTGCCGAACAGGCGGCGGCTCTCGGCGTAGGTGATATAGAGCTTCTGCATAGCGCGGGTGATGCCCACGTAGCAGAGGCGGCGCTCTTCCTCCATGCGGCCCGGGTCCTGCGCGGACATCTTGTGGGGGAAGAGGTTTTCCTCCACGCCGGCCATGAATACCAGCGGGAATTCCAGACCCTTGGCGGAGTGCAGGGTCATGAGTTGCACCGCGTCCTCGAACTCGTCCGCCTGGCCCTCGCCGGCGTCCAGCGCGGCGCTGTCGAGGAACTGTTCCAGCAGCGGCCGCTCCTCTTCACGGTCCTCGTCCTGGGGCAGGTTCGCGCCGTCGAAGGTGCGGCAGGCGCTGACCAGTTCCTGCAGGTTCTCCACCCGCGTCTGGCCCTTCTCGCCCTTTTCCTTGCCGTGGAAGTCCAGCAGGCCGCTGGTCTCGATCACGTCCTCGGCGATGGCATCGAGCAGTTTGTCCTCGGCGTTGGCGGCAAGGTGATTGACCAGGTCGAGAAAGCCCTGCAGGGCGTTGCCGGCGCGGGCGGCCAGCACCCGCTGCTGCAGCATCCGCTTGGCCGCCTGCCACAGGGAGCAGCCGTGCTCGCGGGCGACGGAGCGCACCATTTCCACGGTGCGCGTGCCGATGCCGCGGGTGGGTGTATTGACCACCCGCTCGAATGCGGTGTCGTCATCGCGGTTGGCGATCAAGCGCAGGTAGGAGAGGGCGTTCTTGATCTCCAGGCGCTCGTAGAAGCGCTGGCCGCCGTAGATGCGATAGGGCACCTGCTCGCGCAGCAGCGCCTCTTCCAGTACCCGCGACTGGGCGTTGGAGCGGTAGAGGATGGCGGCGCTGTCGCGCCGGTTGCCATCGCGCACCCAGTCCCGGATGCGCTCGACGATAAAGCGCGCCTCGTCCTGCTCGTTGTAGGCCGAGTAGAGGGAGATGGGCTCGCCTTCCTCGCCCTTTGTCCACAGTTCCTTGCCCAGGCGGCCGGTGTTGTGGGAAATCACCGCGTTGGCGGCATCGAGGATGGTGCCGGTGGAGCGGTAGTTCTGCTCCAGGCGCACCGTCTGCACTTCGTGCATATCGATTTCGAAGTGCTGGATATTCTCGATCTTGGCGCCGCGCCAGCCGTAGATGGACTGGTCGTCGTCGCCGACCGCGGTGACGCGGCTCTGGTCGCCGGCCAGCAGGCGCAGCCAGGCGTACTGGATGGTGTTGGTGTCCTGGAACTCGTCCACGAGAATGAACGGGAAACGGCGGCGGTAGTGGGCCAGGATGGAATCGTTGTCCCGCAGCAGCTCGTGGGCGCGCAGCAGCAGCTCGCCGAAGTCGACAAGACCGCCGCGCTGGCAGGCCTCCTCGTAGGCGGTGTAGATGCGCACCATCGTCTGCAACCAGAGGTCGGCGCCGGCCCGGATATACTGAGGCCGAAGCCCTTCGTCCTTCTGACCGCCGATCCACCACTGGGTCTGCCGCGGCGGCCACTTTTTCTCGTCCAGCCCCAGGTCGTTCTGCACCCGCTTGACCAGCCGCAGCTGGTCGTCACTGTCCAGGATCTGGAAATTCTGCGGCAGTTTGGCCTCCTGCCAGTGGGCCCTCAGCAGCCGGTGGGCGAGACCGTGGAAGGTGCCCACCCACATGCCGAAGGTATTCACCGCCAGCAGCTCCTCGATGCGGGCGCGCATCTCGCGGGCGGCCTTGTTGGTGAAGGTCACGGCCATGATGGAGTAGGGCGAAGCGCCCTCCACCTGCATCAGCCAGGCAATGCGGTGTACCAGTACGCGGGTCTTGCCGGAGCCGGCGCCGGCCAGCACCAGCTGGTTGCCCGGGGTTGCGGCTACGGCGTCGCGCTGGGCGTCGTTGAGGGGGTCTAGAATCTGTGAAACGTCCATGGGCGGCGATTGTAACAGAGGTGGCGGGGGTTACCTGTGTAAATAAACAGGGGACTCGGGACTCGAAAAGAATATCCGATGCAGATGCGAAGGCCATGGTGCCACGACATCTTCTTACTGGCACCAGTCGGATGCAGCCACCAGCCCCCCACAACGGTGCCACGGCACACACTACGGATCGGCGCTCGCCAGTGCCCGGGCTAGCCGCTAAACTGCGTATCCGGAATAAAGAAGGAAGTCCCGTGAAACCGGCGGAAGTCACGCAGAAAATCAGCGAACAATTGTCCTCCATGCGCAAATCAGAGCGCAAGGTGGCCGAATTCATTCTCGCCAACCCGGACGAGATCATCCATATGCGCATCGTCGACCTGGCCACCGAGGCCCAGGTGAGCGAACCGACAGTGGTGCGTTTCTGCCGCGCAGTGGGCTGTTCCGGCTTCCAGGAGTTCAAGCTCAACCTGGCCCAGCAACTGGCCTCCAGCCCCAGCTTCGGCCAGATCGCCGTCACCGAGACGGACACCATCGCCGAGTACAAACGCAAGGTGTTCGACTCCACCGTCGATACCCTGCTGAACGTGCGCGACAAGATCGATGCCCGCGCGCTGGAGGCGGCGGTGACCGCCATGTCCGCCGCCCGACGGGTCGAGTTCTTCGGCTTCGGTGCCTCCGGCGCCGTGGCCACCGACGCCCAACACAAATTCTTCCGCCTGCAACTGGCCACCGCCGCCCACTCGGACCACCACATGCAGAACATGTCCGCCATGTCGATGCAACCGGGCGACGTAGTGGTGGCCATCTCCCAGAGCGGACGCACCAAGGCGCTGCTGCGCTCCATGGGTATGGCCCGGGAACAGGGCGCCACGGTGATCGGCCTGGGGCCCAGCGGTTCGCCGGTGGCGCGGCAGGCCAACATCCCGCTGGAAGTGGACGTGGAAGAGGATATCGAGATCTACACACCGCTGTCGTCGCGCATCGCCCACCTGGTGGTGATCGATGTGCTCGCCATCGGCGTCGCCCAGCGCAAGGGGCCGCAGTTGCAGGATCACCTGCTGAAGCTCAAGCAGGGGCTCTATACCCTGCGCGAAGACAAGCACTGAGGCTTTTCCCGGTACTATTCCCCACCGCCACTGGCAGATCCCCCGGCGCGCCGCTACCATGGCGCGCCCGCGGCGCATCCCCGCTGCCGCCGCGGGCCCCTCCCACCATTTCGCCGTGCCAGAGCCGAATTATGAGTCCCATGTCCATTGCCGCCGACAAGACACCGCCGCGCTGGCTGGCGGTATGGCTGGCGGCCCTGGTGGCGCTGACGCCGTTTTCTATCGACAGCTATCTGCCGGCGATCCCCGCCATGGCCGGGACGCTGGACACCGCGGTGGCGCGGGTGCAGCACTCGGTATCGAGTTTTCTGCTGGGGTTCGCCGTGGGCCAGTTATTGGGCGGGCCGCTGTCGGATCGCTGGGGGCGGCGCGGCGTAGGCACCATCGGCCTGTCCATCTATATCGCCAGCTCGGCACTGGTGCTGTTCGCGACCCATGTGGATCACCTGATTGTTCTGCGTTTCTTCCAGGCCATCGGCGGCGGCTTCGCCACGGTGATCTGCGCGGCCATCGTGCGGGACCTCTACCACGGGCGCGAGGCGGCGAGGATCATCTCGATGATCAGCACCATGATGCTGGTGGCACCGCTGATCGCGCCGGTGATCGGCTCGCTGCTGCTGGCTGCGGGCGGCTGGCAGAGTATTTTCATTTTCCTGCTGTGCTACGCCACGGCGATGCTGGCACTGGTGTGGCTGTTGCTGCCGGAGACAGTGTCGCGTTTCTCCCGCGCCCGGCGCCAGCGCGGCCCCAAGCGCGACCTGCTGCGCAACTACCGGCTGGTGCTGGGCAACCGCCGCGCACTGGGCTTCCTCGCCGCCCAAGCCTGTGTCAGCGGTGCAATGTTCACCTATGTCACCACCGCGCCCTTCGTGTTCATGGAGTATTTCCAGGTGCCGGCGAAGCAGTTTCCGCTGTTTTTCGGTTCCTGTGTGCTGGGGCTGATCGGCATGGTGCAGGTGAATATCCGCCTGCTGAAGCACTTCGAGCCACGCAATATCCTGCTGGCGGGCATATCGCTGCAACTGCTGGGCTGCAGCCTGCTGTTGCTGGGCACTCTCACCGGGGTGAAGGAGATCTGGCTGTGGATGGGGCCGCTGCTGCTGGTGATGGCCTGTATCGGTATCACCGGGCCCAACTCCGCCGCCTGCTTCCTGGAATTCTTCCCCCGCGTCAGCGGCAGCGCCAACGCCCTCTACGGCGCCTCCCTCTTTATCGCCGGCGGCTCGCTGGGCGGTGTCGTCAACGGGCTGCACACGGGCACACTGGTTCCCATCGCCGCCACCATGCTGGGCTGCTCGGTGACGGCGCTGTTGTCGGCGGTGTTTATCGCGCGGGCGCGGCAGCCGATCCGGGTAGATGCGGTGCCGGCGGTGCGGCGCTTTGCGCCGCAACAGACAGGTTCTTCATCGCCGGGTTAGGATAACCCCTCCTCCTCCAGCGCCTTCTGCACCGCGGACCGCTCCTCCACGCGTTTGCGGAAGGCCTCCAGTTTCGGCCAGCGGTCGGTGGGGATTTTGTGCACACCCAGCCAGCAGAAAACGGTATACAGATAGGCGTCGGCGACACTGAAGTGGTCGCCGAGCAGGTAGTCGCGCTGGAGCTGCCTCTCGACAAAGTCGAAGTGTTTGCCGACGGTTTTCTTCGCCCGCTCCTTCTCCTCGTCGGCCGCCTGTGAGAACAGGGGCGCGAAGGCCTTGTGCACCTCGGTGGAGATATAGTTCAACCACTCCAGCAACCGGTAGTGATCCAGGGTGCCGTACTCCGGCGCCAGGTCGCGCTCGGGTTTCTGCTCAGCGAGAAACTGCACGATCGCCGGTCCCTCGGTCAGTATCTCGCCCCCCTCCAGTTGCAGCGCCGGCACATAGCCCTTGGGATTGATCTCGGTGAAATCGGCGCCACTCTCGGTTTTGTGTTCGCCCAGGTCCACCTTCACCAGCTCCAGCTGAATGCCGGCCTCACAGGCGACGATATGCGGGGACAGGGAGCAGGCGCCGGGGGCATAGTAGAGTTTCATCGGGGATCTCCTGAGTCGGGCGAATAACCCGAGTATAGAAGGGTCCCCGGCGGGCCGGGGCATCAGGCGCCGATAACCTTCACCAGCACCCGCTTGCGGCGGCGACCATCGAACTCGCCGTAGAAGATCTGCTCCCAGGGACCGAAATCCAGCCGGCCGTCTGTCACCGCGACCACCACTTCGCGGCCGAAAAGCTGGCGCTTGATATGGGAATCGGCGTTGTCCTCGCCGGTGTCGTTGTGGCGGTACTGCTCAATGGGACCGTAGGGCACCAGTTCGTCGAGGAAATGCTCGAAGTCCCGGTGCAGGCCCGGCTCGTCGTCGTTGATAAAGACGGAAGCAGATATATGCATGGCGTTCACCAGACAGAGCCCCTCGCGGATACCGCTGTCTTCCAGGGCGGCCTCCACTTCCGGGGTGATGTTGATGAATTCCGTGCGGTTTTCCGTATCAAACCACAGTTCGCGGCGGTAACTGTTCAACTTATCTTCCTCCTTTTTGCAATATGCTGGCATCCAGACAAACCGTTGTATTTGAACCAATCAACTGTCGCAAGTCACGGAGGATGACATGTTGTACCGATCCGCCAACCGCTGGCTATCTCTTGCCGCCATCCTGACATTTGCCACCGGTGCCGGCGCCACTCAGGTACCGGCGGCGACCGCCGGCAAAGACGGCAGCGCGGAAGAGGCGGGTGAACAACGCACGCTCTTCGAGGCGCATCTACACCTTGAGGAAAAAGTGGTGGCGGCTATTGAAGGCTCCGCCGACGCCGCGCGCGCTTTCGGCTCCCTGCTGTCGGCGGAGGAGCGGCGGCGCCTGCAGGCGGGTTGCTCATCCCTGGTCCGCAACCCGGACAATGGCGACGCCCGGAATCTGCTGCGGAACTTTATCGATCGCCACCCGGATCAGGAACCGCGGGTCGTCGCCCGCTACTGCTTCGATCCCAGCCTGCACCAGCTTCAACAGGAGGTCCGCGCCACCCGACGCGCGCTGCAGCAGCGTTCCGCAAATAGCGACGCGGGGAAGTTCGACTTCAGGCTTCAGCGGCTCGAGCGGGCGGCACAGGATGAAAAGCGGCGCTACGCGGCAATCCAGCGCCTGATGCGCGCCCAGCTATAGGGTGCGTGCGGCTAGCCGAGCTGTGGTAAGGTAGCGCGCTCCGCAGTAACCCGGCCGCCGCCCCGGCCAGATACAGATCATGTACCCAGCCCTCGACAAGCTCCTCTTCAATGCGGCAACGCTACCCCTGCGGCCCTTCTACCGCCGCTATCCGTTCCGCTCTCCCGCCTCGATGCGCAGCGCCAATGACCGCGGCATGATCGACCTGGAGCTGGGCTTTTTCTGCAGCCGGATTCCCAAGGCCGCCAACTCCACCATCGTCACCAATCTGGTACGCCTCAAGCTGGGACACGATGTGCCGTCCAGACAAGCGAAGAAGATCTTCACTCACCCAGGCCGCCTGAGCCGCGCCGATATGGCGCGTTTCGACGATCTATTCAAGTTCACGGTGGTGCGCAATCCCTACAGCCGGATATTGTCCGCCTACCTCGACAAGATAGCGCGCTTCCCCCACCGCCGCGGCAACGACATCAGTTTCGCCGAATTCCTGCAGCGGCTGGCAGACGATCGCGATTTCCTGTACAGCAACGCCCACTGGGTGCCGCAGGCGGATCTGTTGCTGATTCCGGCGGAAGAGTTCGATTTTATCGGCAAAGTGGAGTCCCTGGACCGGGACCTGGCCGAGATCAAGCAGCGCATCCGGCCCGGTATCAGTGACGAGATCACCAGTGCCGGACCGCCGCCCACCGGTGCCGCAAAAAAGCTGCGCCACTACTACAGCGACGATGCCCTGATCGCCCTGGTGGCAAGCGTCTATCGGGACGATTTCAGCACCTTCGGTTACAGTACCGAGTTTCCCGCCTAGTGGTTCATGCGGTAAATTCGGTGACTCTAGCTCATAGCCACAGGTTCCAGGGCAAGGCGAAAAAGCGCAGGACTAGCAGCGCTAATTCAAGCTTTTTCAATGCAGCACTGGGGCCTGTAGCGAAGAGATAGTGTTACTGAATTTACCGCATGGACCACTAGCCAGGGGACAATTCGCTTCGCCAAACCACCCGGCTCTGCGTTGAGCAGGCTAAGAATAGAAACCAGATCAAGCGTTTATCGGCTCGTGACAAGCGTAGGTGGATGAGCGCAGCGCAGTCCAACAAAGGGGCCGCGAGAGGCCTCCGGGCTCCTCGATCCCCTCTCCCGACGGGAGAGGGGGGCTTAACGTCACACCCGCTTCAGTTTCCGCGCCCGTGGGGAGCCGCGTAATCCAGTTGCGGCCCTTTCGGCACTATGCCGGTGGGATTGATGGTGTCGTGACTGGCGTAGTAGTGGGTCTTGATGTGGTGGAAGTCCACGGTTTCCGCCACCCCCGGCCAC
Organism: Microbulbifer halophilus; assembly: GCF_026183675.1. GTDB lineage: Bacteria > Pseudomonadota > Gammaproteobacteria > Pseudomonadales > Cellvibrionaceae > Microbulbifer > Microbulbifer halophilus. The sequence goes on along the minus strand of NZ_JAPIVK010000003.1, from coordinate 90,191 downwards.
TGGTACAGCTCGCGGGTATAGCCCCACAGATTCGGGTAGTCCGCCAGCCGCTGTTTGTTGCACTTGAAGTGGCCGTGGTAGACGGCGTCGAAGCGGATCAGGGTGGTAAACAGGCGCCAGTCCGCCTCGGTGATACGGTCCCCGGTCAGGTAGCGGTTGCGGGCCAGGCGCTGCTCCAACTGCTCAAGGGTACTGAAGAGCCGTTCGTAGGCGTGTTCATAGGCATCCTGCCTGGTTGCAAACCCCGCACGATAGACGCCGTTATTGATATTTTCGTAGACGATGTCGTTGGTCGCGTCGATATCGCCGCGCAACTCCGCCGGGTAGTAGTCGTCGTCGTTGCCGGTCAGGCCATCGAAGGCGCGGTTGAACATGCGGATGATTTCCGCCGACTCGTTGCTGACCACACACTGGCGCTGCTTGTCCCACAGCAGTGGCACCGTGACGCGACCGCTGTAGTCGGACCGGTTGCGGGTGTAGGGCTGGTGCAGGTAATCGGCGCCGTAGAGGGGATCGCCGCTGCTGCCCTCGTCCTCGTTGAAGGTCCAGCCGTGCTCGCGCATGTAGGGGCTCACTACGGATACGCCGATGTAATCCTCGAGCCGTTTCAGCTTGCGGAAGATCAGGGTGCGGTGGGCCCAAGGGCAGGCGAGGGAGACGTACAGGTGGTAGCGATCCCTCTCCGCGGCAAAACCGCCCTCGCCGCTGGGGCCGGCGCTGCCGTCGGCGGTGATCCAGTTGCGCAGCTGCGCCTGTTCGCGCACGAACTCCCCCTCGCTCTTTTCCGTGTCGTACCAGCGGTCCTGCCACTGGCCGTCGACCAGTAAACCCATAAATCCTCCGAAATCGTTTTATTGAAATAGGTAGTGGCAGCGCGGCGCCAGCGGGCCGCGCCGCCATCGGCGGGGCGATCAGTGCTTGCGCCGGAATAGCTGATCCAGGCTGATGCGGCCGGCGCCGGCACAGGCGAGGATGAAGAAACCGCCGGCGATGGCGAGGTTCTTCATGAAGCTGATCATTTCCTGCTGATCGCCCGGGGCGTAGTGCATCAACACCGCCGTGGCGAGACTGAACAGCGCCAGTGCCACCGCCGCCCAACGGGTGAGGAAACCGAACAGCACCGCCAGGCCGCCACCCAGTTCCACCAGGATCACCAGCGGCAGCAGTGCGCCGGGCACACCGGCGGATTCCATGTAACTCTGGGTGCCCTCGTAGCCGCCGATCTTGCTCCAGCCGGCCTGGATAAAAATGGCCGCCATCAGTACACGGCCGAGCAGTTTGGTGAGATCGCAAAATATACCGTCTTTCATCGCCGAGCCCTCGGGTTGAGATCAGTCACTCATCAATAGTGAAACTTCCCTCAGTGTAGTGCCGAAAATCAGCGAAAAAACCGCAAAATTTTGCGAATAATATTCGATTTTTTGAAGCCGGCGGGTCAACCTCCCGGCCCGCTGCTATTCGAAGGGACCCAGCCCGTCCCGCAGTGCGTCCACGAGGAAGTTGGCGGCCGGCCCGGCGCAATCGGCATCGGCATAGACCAGATAGACAGTCACCTCCCGCTCCCAGGGTTCCCCGGTGGGTAGCGGCAGCAGCCGGTCGGCGGACAGGGATTCGCGGATGCGCGTCTCCGGCAGCCAGGCGAAACCCAGGCCGCGCTCGATCAACTCCACCGAGGTCTGCACATTGGTCACGGTGATACGCTGGTCGGAGCCGAGCCAGCCGGCATCCCGGCGGCTTTTCAGCGCCGAATCCCGCACCACTATCTGCCGGCAGGTCTTCAGGTCCTCGCGCGTCACCGGGCGCCCCAGATGGTGCAGCGGATGCTGCGGGTGGGCCACCGGCACGAAACGCACGCGCGCCACCGGTTCGCCGACAAAGCCCTGCGGCACCTGCGCGGTGAGAATAAAGTCCGCCTGCTGTTGTTGCAGCAGTTCCCCGGCGCCGGAGAGTACCGTTTCGCGCAGCTCCAGGCGGGTGTGCGGGAACTCGGCGGCGAAGCGCTCGACGGCACCGAGCAGGCACTCGTAGTCGAACAGCACGTCCGCCGCCAGGGTCAGCACCGCCTCCTCACCGCTGGCGAGACTGGCGGCTATCGACTCCAGCGACTCTGCCTCTTCCAGCAGGCCGCCGGCGCGGGCCAGCAGGACGCGACCGGCATCGGTCAGCGCCGCCTTGCGCCCGCGCACCTCCAGCAGCGCCACACCGAGGTTCTCCTGCAGCTTGTGCACCGCGTGGTTGATGGAGGACTGGCTCTTGTGCACTGCCTCGGCGGCCTGGGAAAAACCGCCGTGCTCCACCACCGACTGAAACATCCGCCACTGCTCCAGGGTTACCTTGGCCATGCGCTCTCCTCGTGCATTTCTGTCATTGATTGGCGTCGTGCGGAATGTTTATAGCGCAACCGGTCTAGGAATTCGAATAAAGCGGGCAATTTTTTGCCATTTTTTATCGAAATCATCGGCTTATACTGAGCACAACATCACGAATGGAGGTGATCATGCAAAAGTTTGAACTGCGCCCCGGCGCCCGCCCGATGGTGCGGGGCCTCGCCAGTCAGGCATCCGCCGACGGCGCCGGCGTCAAGATCCAGCGTGTGGCCGGCTTCCAGAGCCCGGACTTCAGTCCCTTCCTGATGCTGGACGAAATCCGCTCGGAAAATGCCGATGACTATATCGCCGGCTTCCCGCCGCACCCGCACCGCGGTATCGAAACGCTCACCTATATGCTGAACGGGGAGTTCGAGCACAAGGATCACCTGGGCAACCGCGGCGCCGTCTCCTCCGGCGGCGCCCAGTGGATGCGCGCCGGGCGCGGCATCGTCCACTCGGAGATGCCGGCGCAGGCCGAAGACGGGCAGGGCGGCGGCATGCACGGCTTCCAGTTGTGGATCAACATGGCCGCCGCGGACAAGATGGGCGATCCCACCTGGCGCGATATCCAGGCGCGGGAAATGCCGGAACTGGCACTGGACGGCGCCGGCTCGCTGATCCGGCTGATCGCCGGGCACTGGCATGTCGATGGAGAAGACCGGGAGGGCCCGCTGACCGAAGCCGCCGCCGAGGCAGCGGTGGGAGATATCCGCCTGGCGGCAGACGCCGAGGTGACGCTGCCGATACCGGCGGACCACAGCGTGCTGGTATTTGTCTATCGCGGCGCCTTGGAGACAGAGCGCGGCGCCATCAAGCGGGGCAATATGCTGTTGTACGGCGACGGAGAGACGCTACAATTGCGCGCCCACAATGAGGGAGCCGGCCTGTTGTGCCTTCACGGTCGGCCCCTGCGCGAGCCCGTTGCCCACTACGGTCCCTTCGTCATGAACAGCCGCGAGGAAATCGAGCAGGCACTGCGCGACTACAATAACGGCACACTGACCGACTGACGGCTTTTGCTTCAAAAGCCTCCTGTAGGAACCTGCTTGCAGGCGAAAGAATCGGGGCCCCCGATTCTTTCGCCTGCAAGTAGGCTCCTACAGCCGCAACGCGGCACGCCCAGCAATCTCGTGAAGTGAGGCCCCGAGCGCCAGATGGAAGTCTATTACACCTTTTGTTTTCTCGCGGCGGTGTCCGTCTTCCTCGGTTTCCTCAACCAGTATGTGCTGCGCGCCCAGACCACCATCGCCATCACCGCCGGCTCCCTGGCGCTGTCGCTGCTGGTCACCGGGCTGGGCAAGCTGGGGCTGCTGGAACTGCACATCTGGGCCGACCAGCTGCTGCCGCTGATGAACCTGGAGGACCTGCTGCTGAAAGGCATGCTGGGTTTCCTGCTGTTCGCCGGCAGCCTGCATATCGATCTGCTGGCGCTGCGCAACCAGAAGCTGGAGATAGGCTTGCTGGTGGTGTTGGGCATCCTGATCTCCACCTTTCTCGTGGGTGCACTGCTCTACTGGTTCCTGCAGTTTGTGGGCATGCCGGTGAGCTTTGTCTACTGCCTGCTGTTCGGCGCCCTCGTCTCGCCCACGGATCCCATCGCGGTGCTGGCGATCATCAAGAGCCTGAAGGCGCCGGAGCAGATCGCCATCCAGGTGGAGGGGGAATCCCTGTTCAACGACGGTTTCGGCCTGGTGATCTTCGCCGTGATCTACGCACTGGCGTTCGAGGGCGGCGAGCCGACCCTGCCGGCGGTGGCGGAGCTGTTTGCGGTGGAAGCTGTCGGCGGTGTGGCGCTGGGCCTGGCGATCGGTGGCCTGTTCCACTGGCTGATCTGCTCCACCGACGATCACTCGCTGGAACTGCTGTTGACGCTGGTGATCCCCACCGCCGGCTTTGCGCTGGCCAATATCCTCGGCGTCTCCGGCGCCCTGGCGATGGTGGTGAGCGGTATCATCATCGGCAACTTCACCCGCGAGCGCGGTTTTTCCCGCGTCAGCCAGCACGAGTTGGACAACTTCTGGAGCATCACCGAGGACTTCCTCAACGGCCTGCTGTTCCTGCTGGTGGGGCTCTTCCTGATCACCATCGACTTCCGCGCCTTCGACTATCTGCTGATCGCCGCGGGTATCGCCATCGTATTGGTGGCGCGAACGCTGGCGGTGGGTGTGCCTTTTACGCTGCTCAAGCGGCGGCGCAAATACCACCCCTACACGGAGCGCATCCTGATCTGGGGCGGCCTGCGCGGGGGCCTGTCGCTGGCACTGGCGATGTCCATCCCCGCGGGCCACGCAATGATCCAGGGCCAGGACCTGCGCCACCTGTGGGTGGTCATGACTTACGGCGTGGTACTCTTTTCGATTGTGGTGCAGGGCTCCACCATCGCGCCGCTGATTCGCCGCTCGCGCGATATTGCCGAGCCCGAGACAGCCGACTCAACTCCCGGATAACAAACGACAACAACCCAGATGGAAGAAACCAGTTTCCTGCTACAGGCGGTAACCTACCTGGCCGCCGCCGCCATCGCCGTTCCCATCGCCACCCGCCTGGGTCTCGGCTCGGTACTCGGCTACCTGCTCGCCGGCGCGGCCATCGGCCCCTATGCCCTGGGGCTGGTGGGCGACGCCAGCGATGAAATGCATATCGCCGAATTCGGCGTGGCGCTGATGCTGTTCCTGATCGGCCTGGAGCTGCAACCACGCAAACTCTGGCAGATGCGCGGCGCCATTCTGGGAACCGGCAGCGCACAGTTGATCTGCACCGCGATTGCCGTCGCCGCACTGGCGCTGCTGCTCTACGAGGAGAGCTGGCGCAGCGCGGTGGCCATCGGCCTGATCCTGGCACTGTCTTCCACCGCCATCGTGCTGCAGTCCCTGAGCGAGAAGGGACTGCTGAAAACCGAGGGCGGGCGCGGCGCCTTCGCGGTGCTGCTGTTCCAGGATATCGCCGTGATCCCGATCCTGGCGCTGCTGCCCCTGCTAGCCGGCGGTGCGCCGGAGCCGGATCGGGAAGGGCTCAGCGGCTGGGCCTACGGCGCCGCGCTGATCGGCACCATGGTGGCCTTCGCATTCGCCGGGCGCTATCTGCTGGGGCCATTGCTGCGCCTGGTGGCGGGCAGCCAGGTGCGCGAGATCTTTACCGTCACCGCACTGCTGATCGTGATGGGTTCGGCGGCGGCGATGACGGCGCTGGACCTGTCGCCGGCCCTGGGTACTTTCCTCGCCGGTGTGATCCTGGCGGAGAGCGAATTCCGCCACGAGCTGGAAGCGGATATTCAGCCGTTCAAGGGACTGCTACTGGGCCTCTTTTTTATCGCCGTGGGCGCCAACCTGAATTTCAATGTCATCGCCGAGTACCCCCTGTTGTTACTGGCACTGGTGGCACTGCTGGTGGCAGTAAAATTCGCCGTACTCTTCGCGCTGGCCCGCACAGTCGGCATCTCCCGCGGCGAGGACTGGCTGTTTGCGCTGTCGCTGGCGCAGGCGGGCGAGTTCGGTTTCGTCTTGACCTCGTTCGCCACCCAGCACCGGGTACTGGACGGCACCACCGGCAACCTGCTGGTGGCGTTGATCGCGCTGTCCATGGCGCTGACACCGATACTGCTGCTGGTCTACGAGCAGTTTGTGCTGCCACGCTATATGCGCGGTGCCGCCGAGGGCGGCGGGCGCGAAGAGGAACCGCCGATGGATAGCGGCTCGCCGGTAATCATGGTCGGCTACGGCCGCTTTGGCCAGATCGCCGGGCGGCTGCTGAACGCCTGCGGTTTCGAGACCACACTGCTGGAGCGCAACGCGGAACAGCTGGACCTGGTGCGCCGCTACGGCATCCAGGCCTACTATGGCGACGCCTCCCGCGAAGACCTGCTGCGCGCCGCCGGCGCCGGTAACGCGCACCTGGTGATCCTCACTCTGAGCGACCAGGCCGCATCGCTGGAAATCGTGGCGCAGATCCGCAAGCACTTCCCGCACCTGACCATCCTGGCCCGGGCCCGCAACCGCATGCACCAGTACGCGCTGATGGAAGCCGGGGTCCAGTACATCTTCCGCGAGACGGTGGATTCGGCACTGGCGATCGGCGAGTGTGCGCTGCAACTGCTGGGGCTGAGCAAGCTGCAGGCCCGCCGCGCGGCGCGCAAGTTCCACCAGCACGACCAGCGTATGCTGGAAAAGCTCTTCCCCTACTGGCGCGACGAGACCCAGCATATCGCCCAGACCAAGATCTACCGCGAGCAGCTGCTGCAGGCACTGCGCGAGGACCGGCGCGACCGGGACCTGCACCTGGATCACTACTGGGATGACGGCGGCAAACCGGAATCCTGATCAACCATCGGATTGAACGACAGGGCTCCCGGGGAACTGCAGGAAAAAGCCCCCGCGCCCAAACTCAGGAGAAAAGAACGATGTTGGACAGATTACCGATAATCTGGCTCGGGCTGGTTTTATGCACATGCGGTGTCTCCACAGCAGCGGCCGTTGTCTCCGAGGGAGCAAAACTCAGACTGATTTCGGAAGACTTCAGCTTTACCGAAGGCCCCGCCGCGGACCCGGCGGGCAACGTGTTTTTTACCGACCAGCCCAATAACAACATCTGGAAATATGGCACCGATGGCACCCTGTCCCTGTTTATGGACGACGCCGGTCGCGCAAACGGCCTCTATTTCGATGACACCGGCAACCTGCTCGCCTGTGCCGACGACAAAGGGGAGCTGTGGCAGATAACCCCGGACGGAAAAGTCACCGTGCTGCTGGACAATTTCGACAGTCGGCGCCTGAACGGACCCAATGATCTGTGGGTGAATCCGCACGGCGGCATCTATTTTACCGATCCCTTCTATCCCCGCGACTACTGGGACAGGGACAAGAAAGAAATTGAAACCGAGGCCGTCTACTACCTTGCACCCGGCGCCGGGCAGGCCACCCGCGTTGCCGGCGACCTGCAAAAACCCAACGGGCTGATTGGCAGTGCGGACGGGAAGAGACTTTATATAGCCGATATCGGTGCGGACAAAACCTATGCCTACGCCATCGACAGTGACGGCGGGCTGTCCGGCAAGACCCTGTTTGCCGAAATGGGTTCCGACGGTATGACACTGGACTCCGGGGGCAACCTATATTTGACCGGCGAGGGTGTTACCGTATTCGACCCGCAGGGCGAGAAAATCGAGCATATCGACGTGCCCGAAGACTGGACTGCCAATGTCACCTTCGGCGGCGAGGCGCGCAGGACACTGTTTATCACCGCCATGGACTCTCTCTACTCCCTGGAGATGCGCGTCGACGGCCCCTGAACGGAAATACTGCCGACAAACGGGCGCTCCGGATTCACTGGTGTGGCGCTTTCCGGCCGGCCCGCCGGTGACGATGTGCACCAGTTGCTCGCCCAGCAGCACGAAGATGATGCCGTTCATCACCACCTGCACGGTGTTCCAGACCGCGCGGCGCTCCATGCGGGTGCTGGAAAGCTCGGCGCCGTGCAGATTGACATAGTGGGTAGCGATGCCGGCGGTGGCCGCCGCCAGGATACCGGAGCCGCCCAGGTGCTCGGCGGCCAGGTAGGCGGCAAAGGGCACCAGCAGGCTCACCAGTATCTGCACCCCGGTATCCTCACCACCGTACTGCGCCAGCCAGCGCAGCGCGTAGCCGCACAGGAAGGCCACGCCGACACCGATAGCGACGCCGGCGGCCGCCACCCAGACAAACCCCAGTGCCGTCTGTGCCAGGGAAAAGCTGCCGGTCATCGCCGCCGCCACCGCGAAGCGGAAAAAATCCAGCCCCGAGGCGTCGTTCAGCATCGCCTCGCCTTCGAGGATATGCTCGAGCCGGGCCGGCAGTGGCGTGTCGCCGCGCACCGCGGAGACCGCGACCGGATCCGTCGGTGCCAGTATCGCCGCCACGGCGAAACACACGGCCAGCGGCATCGACGGCACCAGCCAATTGATAAAAAAGCCCATGCCCACGACGGTGAACAGCACCAGCCCCACAGCGAGGGTCAGAATCGGTTTCAGGTCGTGAAAGAAGGCGCCCTTGGGGATGCGCCAGCCGTCGAGAAACAGCAGCGGCGGAATAAACAGCAGGAAGAAGATTTCCGGATCCAGCGGGATCTGCACACGGAAACCGACCGCGAGCAGGGCGCCGACGACAATCTGCACGATCGGCAGCGGCAGCCGCAGGGGGAAAACCCGTTCAATAACACCACTGACCGCAACCGCCAGCAGCAATACTAGGGCGAGTGCAATCTCGTGCATTGCGCACCGCCCCTGTCAGTGTTCGCCCGGTCGCGGCGCATCCGGGCCGCGCCGTCCGCCGAACTGCTGGCGCAGGTAATCCACCAGCGCATTCATCTGCTTTTCATCCAGCTCGCGGGCAAACCCCGGCATCAGGATTTCCCCGTCGCCGATATCGCGCTCGACGCCGTACCGGATTGCCCGGCGCAGGTTGTGGTCGCTGTGGGCGCCGACGGTGGAATTGTGCACCAGCGACGGATAGTAGCCGTCCTCGCTGCCGGTACCGTCGGCGCCGTGACAACTGGCGCAGAGGCCGAGGTAGAGGCGCGCGCCGTCCGTGTCTTCGCCGATATCGCCGCTCAGCGGCTTGCCGCGCAGGGCGATCACATTCTCCGCCGCCAACCCCTGCTGCTGGCGCGGTTCCTTCCCTACACCCGGCAGCGCCGGAATGTCGCGCAGGTAGGTGGCAATAGCGCGAATATCGTCGTCGCGCAGTTTCGCCAGGCTGTTCTCGACCGCTTCGGCCATGGAACCGCCGGCCTGGGCGAGGCGGTTTACATGGCCGGTTTTCAGAAACTGCTCCAGTTGCCGCTGCGACCAGAGGCCGATACCGCCGCTCTCGTGCGGGGTGATATTGTAGGCCTGCCAGCCCGCCAGCACCGGCCCGCCGGCCAGGTAGTGTTTGCCCTTTTCGCTCAGGGATTTCTCCTGGAAGCCGATTCCCCGCGGTGTGTGGCAGGTACCGCAGTGGGCCAGCCCCTGCACCAGGTAGGCGCCGCGGTTCCATTGCTCGCCGCGGTCCGGATCCACTTCGTAGGGGCCGGGTTTCAGGTAGAGCGCATTCCAGGCCTTCAGCGGCCAGCGGGCGCGCAGCAGCCAGGGGATGTCATTCCTGCGATCGGGCTCGGCCAGCGGCTCGACGCCGCGCATAAAATAGGCATAGAGGGCGAGGATATCGCGGTCGGTGATTTTGGCGTAGGAGACATAGGGCATGGCCGGGTAGAGATTGCGGCCGCCCTTGCCGACACCCCGGCGCAGCGCGCCCTCGAAATCCTCCAGGCTCCAGTCGCCGATACCGTGTTCCGGATCGGGGGTGATATTGCTGGAGTAGAGGGTGCCGAGCATCGGCATCTGCATCGGGTAGCCACCGGCGTAGGGTTTGTCTTTGTCCGCCGTGTGGCAGGCGGCGCAGTCGCCGGCGATGGCCAGGTAGCGGCCGCGTTCGATCAGTTCGGGATCGTCGAATTCGTCGGTTTGGGCGTTTGCCGAAAAGAAGCACAGCAACAGAACCCAGGTCAACGCCCGAAGGCTCCTACAGCCGAGCATTCAGACCTCCCCCTGCAGCAGATCCGCCATCCGCAGCGCCAGCGCGGCGATGGTCAGGGTCACGTTGACGGTACCCACGGTGGGCATGACCGAGCTGCCGGCTATAAACAGATTGGGGTGGTCGAAGCTGCGGCAGTCGCTGTCCACCACCGAGTCTTCGGCGCTGGCACCCATGATGGTGGAGCCGGTGATGTGGTTGTTGGGGGCGAAGTCGTCGGCGAAGGCGATTTCCTCACCGCCCAGCAGGCGGGCGATTTCGCCGTAGAGCGCGCGGGTGTGGGAGGCGCTGCGCTTGACGTAGTCGTCGATACGGTAGGTGATTTCCGGCCGCGGGATGCCGAGCGCATCTTTGTGATCCGGGCTCGGGCGAATGCGGTTTTCCGGCAGCGGCAGTATTTCGTGAAAACTGTTGAATTCCACATAGCGCGCGGCGCGATCGCGCAGCCTGTCCCGCAGTGCCAGCACATCGGTGCCCAGGTTGTCCGGGTCGGCAAAGATTTTGTTGGCTTCGCCATCCACCGCATTGATATTCGACAGGTGTATTTTCTTGCCCGCCTGCCGGCGTCGGAAGTCGCCGTCGCGGAAGCCCACCAGAGAAGTCATTTCCTGTGGCCCGCGCCCGGGCCAGAGTCGCTCGTCCGCGTAAAAGTGTACGCCGGTGCCCGGGTGATCCATCAGGTTGCACCCCACCATGCCGGAGCGGTTGCCGATGCCTTCGGGATGGTCGCCACCGGTCGACATCAGCATCAGTTTCGGCGTTTCGATACCGTTGGCGGCCAGCACAAAACTCTTCGCGTGGACTTCGTGCTCCCTGCCGTCGGGATCCAGATAGTGCGCTGCGGCGATGCGGCCACCGTCGGTCACCAGCCGGTGCACCACCGCGTTCTCGATCAGTTCGGCGCCGTTCTGTTCCGCCTTGTCCACGTGAAAGATGCCGTTGTACATGGCACCGATGGGGCAGATGGGCATGCAGTTGTTGTTGCCGCAGCAGGTGGGACGGCCGTCGTAGGGGCGGCTGTTGCGCGCCACCGGTTCGGTGACCACCCGCCAGCCGGCATCGTGGGCATTGAACCGCTCCTTGACCCGCGCCTCGTTCCAGGACAGCGGCAGCGGCTCCATCGGGTAGGGCGCACTGCGCGGCGAACCCAGCTCTTCGTCGGAGGGACCCCAGACGCCCAGTTCCCGCTCCGCGCGCTGGTACCAGGGCTCCAGGTCGTCATACTCGATCGGCCAGTCGCGACCCACGCCGTAGAGGCTCTTCAACTTGAAATCGCGCGGCAGGAAGCGCCAGCAGGAGGCGGCCCAGTGCCAGGTGGTACCGCCCACCGCGCGGATATACTGGGAGTTGAATTGGTGTTCGCCCCTGAAAACCAGATAGTCGTTGGCCGCCGCGCCGTACTGCGGGTGCGGCGCCCAGAGCGAAGAGCGGTAGGGCAGCATGAAATCGGTCTTGTCGACCTGATTGCGGAAGCGCTCGACGGTTTTCCAGCGCGGCAGGCGCGGCCCCGCCTCCAGCACGATCACCGATTTGCCCGCCGCAGCCAGCTCATTGGCCACCAGTGCGCCGGCCACGCCGGAACCGATCACCACCAGATCCGCTTCCCTGCGCGCCATCTCAGATATTCTCCTCGGGCCGCTCGGCCCAGAAGCCCGGCTTCGCTCGGCAGTAGGTGCGTACCGGCAGCACGTCGACCACCGCCCGGTACTTGAGCGCCTTTTCGTAGGTCACCAGCTCGCCGCCGGCGACACCGCGGAACCAGGCGGCGATCACCGGGCCGGTCAGCGGCGAGTCCGCCAGCCGTGCGCCGTCGGATACCGATGCAAAGAGTTCGGCGATACCGTCGATCTGCTCGTTCAGCGCCAGCAGCAGGCGGGCGCCGATGCGCTGGTCCAGCTCATAGGGCGCCAGCAGGTGTTCCGACAGTTGCATGAATTTGCTCAGGCGCGCCGTGGCCAGCGCGTCCGGCGACCACAGCGGCGGCAGCGCCAGGGTGGTGGCGATTAATAGCTGGCTTTTGAGAAAGTGGCGGCGGGAGAGTGGGGACAATTGGATTCTCGCTGTGCCTGTGGATGTACAGCGAGTATAGGAAAGGCGGTCGGTGGGTCTTCGAGAGCCCTCTCCCCCGGCCCCACTGACTCGCGCCGTCCCTGGCGCTCGCCCGCTGCGCGGGCGCCTGCGGCGTCCAAATCCGCTCCCGGCGGATTTGTCCCAAAGGGAGAGGGGAGAAACGGGGCTAATCGAACATATCGGGCTGTTCGGCGGTGATCACGTCGTAGAGCGGCTGGAAGCTGAACAGGCCCGCCAGTTCGGTGCCCACCACGGCGCGGGTGCGGATGGCCACTTCCGGCTCGATCAGCTTCGGCTCTCCGGCGGCCTCGGCCAGCAGTTGCGCCTGGCAGCTGCGCTCCATGGTGATATACCACCAGGCGGCTTCATCCACAGACTTACCCACAGTCAGCAGGCCGTGGTTCTGCAGGATCAGCGCCTTCTTCTGCCCCAGCGCCGCGGCCAATGCCTCGCCTTCGCCCATTTCCAGCACCACGCCGGAGAAGGTGTCGAGCAGACCGTGGTCACCGAAGAAGGCACAGGCGTCCTGGGTGATTGGGTCCAGCAGCCGGCCCAGGGAGGACCAGGCCTTGCCGTACATCGAGTGGGTATGGGCCGCGGCCACCACCTCGGGGCGCAGCTTGTGGATATGGCTGTGGATAGTGAAGGCGGCACCGTTCAGGTAGCCGTCGCCCTCCACAACCTCGCCCTTGTGGTTCACAAGCAGCAGATCCGACATTCTGATCTGCTTGAAGGACACCCCCATGGGGTTGACCCAGAAGTGGTCCTCCAGCTCCGGATCGCGCACGGTGATATGGCCGGCGACCCCCTCGTCGAAACCGAATTTGCCGAACAGGCGGAAGGCGGCGGTCAGCTTTTTCTTGCGCTCGGCGCGCACCTGCTCCGGCGGCTGGGCACTGTCGCCCATCAGCACGCTGACATCGCCGTTCATTACCGCTTCGTTGGTATTCGCTGCTTTCCTTGTTTTCTCCGCAGTGGTCATAACCCGGCTCCCTGATCGTTGTTGTGCCGGGCCCCGTTATAGCACGCTGATCGACTTTTGAGCGAGGGGGAGGGATGGCCCCAACAAGAAAGCCCCGCCGGTCGGAGACGAGCGGGGCTTCTGTGGGCGATATCCGGCAGCCGTCAGAAGTCGGCCTCCAGGCGCAGGGTCGCCAAGCGCGGCTGGCCCAGGTAGTGGGTGCCGCCACCCCAATCCGCCTTCTCTATATACCCCTCGTCGAAAAGGTTCCTGACGGTGAGAAAGGCGCCGAGGTTGTCCCATTCATAGCCGGCGCGCAGGTTCACCAGGGTGCGCGCGTCGTTCTTCGGGTCGAAGTCGGGGTCCTCCTCCGTCAGGCCGGTGCTGTAAGGGTTCGCGAGGGTCGCGGACTCGTCGCGGTAATTGGCGTTGGCGTTCAGCATCAGGCCGCCGTTGCGATAGGTGGCGCCCAGGTTGGCGGTGACCTCGGGCGCACCGACAAAGGATCGGCCGGACAGGTCGTAGGTGGTGGTGTCCCGGACTATCTCGAACTCCTCGAACTCGGTCTTGCTGTAGCCGAGGCCGGCGTAGCCGCTCCAGTGCTCGTCCGCCTGGAACAGCAGCTCCACTTCCGCGCCCTTGACGGTCGAGCTGCCGGAGTTGAGCGTCTCCCGGTCGTAGGTGCTGCTGGACAGCTGCACCGTCACCTGCTGGTCTTCCCAGTCCAGGTAGAAGAGGCTGGCGTTGGCCGCCAGGCGCCCGTCCATCCACAGGGAGCGGAGGGACAGTTCGTAGTTCCAGGTGTATTCCGGGTCGTAGCTATAGGTGGTGGCGCGCGCGATATTGGCGCCCACGCCACCGGAGCGGTACCCCTTCTGCGCGGTAAAGCTGGTGGAGATATCGTCGCTCCAGTGCCAGATGGCGCCGGCCTTGGGCAGCAGGGCGTCGAAGTCCTCGTCCTCCAGCGGTGCCGTGCCGGAGGCCGCATCCGCCATACCGAGGATTCTGGCGTTGAGGCCGGCCACCAGCGCCGCGGTCACCGGGTCGAAGGCGGGGTTGGGCGGGTCCGGCATGTCCTCGCGGTTGACGATGGTGGTGACGGCGCTGTTCGCATTCCCCTGGCGTTCGCGGTCGTAGCGCAGGCCGGCGAACAGATCGAGCTGGTCGCCGGCCCGATAGGTCAGGTCGGCAAACAGCGCCACCGTGCCGACTCCCTGCTCGAGGGTGCGGTCGTCGTCGACGATGACCGGGTCGAGGGGATCGTAGATGGCCAGCACCGCCTGGGCCTGCTCCTGGGTCAGGCCCAGGCCGCCAAATTCCGGCGGTGCCATCAGCAGTGTGGGCACGCCGAGGCGGGCGAAGCTGATGCCCTGGGCACCGCTGCGGTGCGCGTTCACGTCCAGGTCCGAATAGTAGCTGCCGACCACGCCGCGCAGTCTGTCAAAATCGAAGCTCAGCAGGAATTCCTGGCTCAGGGTCTGGTCCACGCGATCATTGGCGAGGGTATGGCCCGGTTCCGGGCCCTGGTCGCCATCCCACCGGTAGCCGTAGTTGACGTCGCTGTAGGTGGTAGTGGAGGTCAGTGCCCAGTTGGCGCCGAGATCGTAGTTCATCTTCAGCACCGCCATATCGGAATCGATAAATTCGCGCATGGGATCGTTGAAAGTGGTGTGCGGATTCGCGAACGGGTCGGCGTCGCCGCTGTTGCTCCAGTCCACACCGTTATCCATTTCGGCCTGAGTCAGGGTGAGCATCGCGCGCAGGTTCGGCAGCGCATCCGGCTCGGCCAGCAGTTTTAGCCGCAGCGTTTCGTCGTGTTTGAAGTCGCTGTTCTCGCCGCGGCTGGTGTTCTCGATATAGCCGTCGAAGTCGCGCTGCTCGGCGGCGACGCGCAGCGCCAGCTGATCCTCGACCAGGCCGCCGCCGAAGGCCACCGCCTTCTCCTCGCGCCCTTCCTCCCCCAAGCCCAGGCGACCCTTGAAGCCCCACTCGTAGCTAGGGTCCTGGGTATTCATCACGATGGCCCCGGCCAGCGCGTTGCGCCCCTGCAGGGTCGATTGGGGGCCGCGCAGCACTTCCACCTGCTGTACATCCCAGGTGGAGAAACCGATCTTCTGAATCAGGCGGTAGGGCAGGGGCGCGCCGTCGGAATAGACACTGGCCAGGTAACTGTTGCCGCCGCCGGACACACTGAAGACATCGATACCGCGGATATTGAAGCCGTTGCCCGGGTTGCGGCTCACGTTGGGGGTGCGGTCCAGCACATCGTGGAAATCGTTGATGTCCTGCTCTTCGATGTCCTCGGCGGTAACCACCCGCACACTGCTCACCGTGTCCTGCAGGCTGCGCTCGGTTTTCTCACCCATGACCATCACTTCTTCCAGTCCGCCGGGCTCCTCGGCCGCCGCGGCGGAAAAGCAGGCGAGAGAGGAGGTGAGGCCGAAAGCGATAGCGCGACACAGGGGATTCGGGGCGAAAGCGACCGCCGCCCCCTTCCTCGATGAGCTCCTCAATGACATTTTTTACTCCGTAATTTTGGCGAGACAGAAAGGAATGGTTGGAAACTGCGCACAATGCTATCATTTGCGAAAATTAATGAGAACAATTATCAATACAAATAGATAGTGCAAAAGTAATGGAAGGACAGCTCGTAAAACTGCTGGCGGCGCTGATGGTCTGCGCCGGCTGCCTGATGACCTACCTGGCATCGAACCGCCAGCGCCTGTTGGCCAAACCAGTCCTCAGGGAGCTCGCGTGGATTACATTTGCGGTATTGCAAACGGCCGCGGTCCTGTTGCTGGCGAGCGTCTATGGCCCGGTGGCCGGCGCCCTGCTGGTACTGGTGCTGGTGATGTGCCTGTGGACCGGCCTGGTGCTGGCCGCCGCGCACCTGCACGGGCGGCCGCTGCTGGTGGGTTCGCTGGCGGCCATTCTGTTTTCTCTGATTATGGTGACCGGATAATGTGGCCCAGATCGATCGCGGGGATTTTCCTCGGACTGCTGATTTCCATCAGCCTGATTCTGAACCTCGTCCAGCTGCTGCCGCTGGCACAGGACGTAAAACTGCTGATCGGGCTGCTGACTGCCTTCGTCCTCTGGGGTGGGATCATGACCTACTGCTACTACAGCCAGTCCATCGGGCGCGCCAGTCTCAACTGCGCCGGGCTACTGGTGGTATCGGGCCTGCTGAACGCGGCACTGCTTTACGGAAATATCTGACGGGATACGGAGATCAATGAGCGAGACAAGCGAAAAGAACGCCGGCATCAGGAATCTGATCGAGGCTCACAGCTGGCTGGGCGTGATCATTTCAGTGGCCCTGTTTATCGTCTTCTGGGCTGGCTCCATCGTGCTGTTTCACCCGGAACTGGTAACCTGGTCCCAGGCTCCCCATTACCAGGTGGATTCCCCGGCAGAGGATATACCGATCCGCCAGATCGTCGAGCGCAAACTGCAGGAGCATCGGCTCAACAACGAAGAGCACCTGACCGTATTGATGGCGGGTGAAGACCGGCCCTTCCACCATGTCTATATCGATCTCGAACCGGAAAAGGGTTACGAGGGCCCGGAACAGGTGGCGGAGCTGGTGGTGGACCCGAAAACCGGCGAAACCCTGGCGGATATCGGGGACTTCTACCTCGCCGACTTCCTGCTGCAACTGCACTACGACCTGCGCCTGCCCGGTGGCTTGTACCTGGTGGGGCTCGCCACACTGATCTTCCTGGTACTGATACTCACCGGCATCATCATCCACGCGCGCAAGCTGTTCAACAACTTCTTCCTCTACCGGGAGAAGAGCAGGCGCAACAGGCTGCTGGACATGCACAATGTCATCGGCGTCACCAGCCTGCCGTTCGGCCTGATGTTCGCCATCACCGGGTTGGTCTTCAATCTGTCGATCATCTACCAGCTCGCCTTTGCCGTGTTCCTCTACGACAGCGACCAGAATGCGCTGCTGGAAGACGCCGGCCTCACCATCATCGAGGAAAAACCCGGCGGCAAGGCGCTGGATATGACCCGGGCCTTCGATCATGTAGCAGAGGTGGAGCGGCAACACGGTGAGCCGGTAGAGATGCTGCGCTTCTACAATTACGGTGATGAAAACGCCGTGGTGCAGATTCGCGCCCGGGATCCGGATGGTTTCGCGCAACGCTACGAACAGTTCTACCACGTCGGCGACGGCAGCTTGATCAGCCAGACCGATGCGCAGAACAACAACGCCGTGCGCCGCGGCCTGGACGTGATGTCCGGCCTGCACTTCGGCCATTTCGCCGGCGTCGACCTGCGTATTCTCTACTTCCTCCTGGGTATGGGCGTGGCTGGCATGATCCTGGTGGGCAACCTTCTGTGGCTGGACAAGCGCGCGCTGCAGAAAAACGTCGGCCCGCGCGGTATCGGCCTGGTGGCCAACCTGACCCTGGGGGGCTGCGGCGGCGTGGTGTTGGCCACAGCGGCGGCTTTCCTCGCCGAGCGGCTGATGCCACTGGGGCTCGAGGCCCGCGGCGACTGGCTCGCGCGGATCTTTGCCATCGGCCTGGGGCTTTCGGGGGTACTCGCCTTTGTCGTGGCCAACAAGCGCCAGTTCCTGCGCCTCAGCCTGTGGATAACCGCGGCGCTATCGGTAATGACCGTGATCGCCGACTGGGCGCTGTTCGGCGGCGAGTTCGGCCAACACTGGCCGACAATGATCGGCGTCGAGACAGGGTTGCTGGTCGTGGCCGGGCTCAGCCTGTGGATTGCCGGGGTGCTCAGGCGCGGGATGGAGCAGCCATCGACGCCTGTGACGATTGTGGCCGAACCGAGCTAGTCGAACTCAGCGACCTCGGGGCAAAGTACAGAGACCAGGAAGCCAACGAAAGTCAATCGTATTGGTACCGATATATCTTTCCCGAGCTTCCCGCTGCCACATAAATATTGCTGTCGACAACTACAAAATCCGACGTAAACCCTAGCACCGGCTTCTGACAAGAAGGTTCAAAACTATTATCAGTCAACGATTCGGTCACACACAACCGACTGCTTTGATCCAAATACGTTAAGTCACCCTCTACAAGATCGATTCCATTTATCTGATTTTGAGTAACATTACTGGCAGAAGGAGTGCTTAATTTAATCTCCTGCTCAGGGTGTAGAGGATTATTAATACTATATTTTTCAATTGCACCGGCTGTAGTGATATATAACTTCTCTTCTAGTATTTTCATGCCTGTAATGGATTGATCTGTAATCTCCAGGCCGGGTTTGTTCACAGCTCCCTCGATATTATCTAAAGTAGCAATTCGCAATTCATAATTAAGGTCAGCCATATACATATATTCGTCATGAACCAGCAATCGCTCTAGCTTGAAATCCTCGTACTCAAACGTAGTGACTTTTGGGCTCACAAAAGGTAAAGTCTTTCTAGCTGGCAGATCGACTAAGTGCGCACCTCCACCTTGAGCAATAAAAAATAACCTCTCCCCCGCAACGTGTAGGCCAAAGCCATAAATAAAATCAGGGTTGATGGCATCAACCTCCATTGAATCAAGTATTTTAATATCTTCGATATCTTCAATATCATAAGCCACCAAACTCTGACTACCGAACCGACCAATAAAACCAAAAAGTATATCATTATCAGTAATTGCAAAATCCCAGAAATCCCCTGGCAATACAGATAGACGATTCAAATCAGTATCGAAGATAGAAATCGGCCCAACACCTTGCTGTGCAAACAGCATTTTTTTATGGGAAATAATCCCTGCTGCTGAACCGACATCATTTACCAGTGAAGTCAGCTCAGCTGAATTAGCCGCGCTTCTGTCCAGGAGGCTGATACCTTGTGAAGTTGTAGATACAAAAATCGAATCATCATGGGTACCAATAGTTAGTGGCTCACCGTGTGCAAGGTTAATAGACTGTGTTTTTTCGAGACTAAGTCCTTCTATTAGATAAACGGCCAAACCATAGTAATCAGACAAATAAAACAGTTCGTTATCTTTCACGACTATGGACTTTCCATATGTGGCACCAACAGTTTCTTGCAATACAGGAAAGTACGGATCGGAAGTATCATAGATTTTTAATCCGGACCTGGAGGCATAATAAAGCGCGCTACCCTTCATTTGAAGAACGGCATTGCCCGATTCACTGCTAAGAGTTTCTGAATTCTCCTCAGAATATACAGTGGTAATATTGTCAACTACGGTAAAATCTAAAACATGAAATCCTGACGGTGTACCTACATAAAGAATCGTACCGTGAGCCAGCAGGCCGGTTACTCTGCCATCTAAGCCCTCGTATTTTCCTATCTCTACTGGATTTCGTGGGTCACTAATATCCAGTATCATAAGACCATTATTCGAGAAACCTAAAAACGCTAAATTATCGGTTAGTTCCAAGCTAATGACAGATTCAAACGTTGAGTTTGCAAAGGAGCCGATACGCACAGGATCTGCGGGGTTTGCTAAATCGTACACATCCAACCATTTACCGTTACCTGCCGCAAACAACTTTCCGTTTTTGATTTTAACAGTATTCGTTGAACGTGAATTTTTAGACGTTTGGGTAGTGTCTATCGAATTTACGCGCTCCAACTTCGATGAATGAACTTCATATATATCAACACCTGCGCCAGCCGCTGCGCAATATATGTAGTTGTCATATTCATCCATATTCAGGCATGACCCGGAACCCCATGTCTTCACCAAGGACATGGTTTTTTCATCAGGTGTGGGTGTGATGATCGGCGCAGATGTTTCAGATTCACCGCCACAACCGCCAACTATTGTAAGGAAAGCGGCTGTTACGAGTTGCTTAGCGATCTTATAATTCAGCATTGGCAGGGTCTTCTTCCTTGGGGTCGAGCGACGGGAGTCAGGTCTTACAATTTCCAGATTGTGTCAAATGAAAGATCTGGCCCCGCTAATGTGCGGAGCCTAAAATTTTGGGTTGGCTGGCTAAGTTTTATGCTCGATACTCCATTCCCCTCTTATTTTTTTGGGAACCGCTGGTAACTCACATATCGGTAGCGGGATTTTTAAAGAAACTACCATCGTAATTTCTGACTGTAAATAGTGGAGTTGCCGGAATAGGCAGTGCTGTGTTCCTATTGAGCTTGGTTGATATTTGCAAGCCGTAATTGAAGCTTGCGTTTTCCCAGTGTCATTGACAAGCGCCATCCATGGCACTCGACTTTCGGTCAGCTTCGCAGTGCAAATCCGCTCTTGGCCGAATTGGCGCGGACACAGGCGAAGGAGAAGCAATCGTTACTCCACCGTCACCGACTTGGCCAGATTCCGCGGCTGGTCCACATCTGTGCCCTTCAACAGCGCCACGTGATAGCTGAGCAACTGCAGCGGCACCGTGTACAGGATCGGAGCCAGGCTCTCGGGAGCATCCGGCACTTCGATCACGGTCAGTCCCGACTCGCTCTCGAATCCCGCCTCGGGGCTGGCGAATACGAAGAGTTCGCCGCCGCGGGCGCGGACTTCCTGCAGGTTGGATTTCAGTTTTCCCAGCAGCTCGTCGTTGGGGGCCACCACCACCACGGGCATGTCCCCATCCACCAGCGCCAGCGGGCCGTGTTTCAGTTCGCCGGCCGGGTAGGCCTCGGCGTGGATGTAGGAGATTTCCTTCAGTTTCAGCGCGCCCTCGAGGGCGATCGGGTATTCGACGCCGCGGCCGAGGAACAGGGTGTGAATCTTTTCGGCGAAGGCCTCGCTGGTGACCTGCACACGGCTGTCGAGACCGGTGAACTGTTCCATCAAGTCCGGCAGTTTGTGCAAGGCGTCCACCAGTTCCGCCTCGCGCGCCGCCGGCAGGCCGTTGATCCTGGCCAGGGCGATGCAGAAGAGTTGCAGCGCCACCAGCTGGGTGGTGAAGGCCTTGGTGGAGGCAACGCCGATCTCCGGGCCGGCCTCGGTCATCAGGGACAGTTCCGACTCGCGCACCAGCGAGCTGTTGGGCACATTGCAGATGGTCAGCGAGGCCAGGTAGCCGAGCTCCTTCGCCTGGCGCAGTGCCGCCAGGGTGTCGGCAGTCTCCCCGGACTGGGAGATGGTGACGAACAGGGTGCCGGGGCGCACCGCCGCCTTGCGGTAGCGGATTTCGCTGGCCACCTCGACGGAGCAGGGCACACCGGCCCAGTCCTCCAGCCAGTAGCGGGCCACCAGGCCGGCGTGGTAGCTGGTGCCACAGGCGACGATCTGCACCTGCTGCACTTCCGGCAGTATCTCGTTGGCGCGCGCGCCCAGCGCCTGGGCCAGCACCGATTTGTCGCCGATGCGGCCGGCCAGGGTGGCCTCCACCACCTGGGGCTGCTCGAAGATTTCCTTCTGCATATAGTGGCGGTAGCGGCCCTTGTCGGCGGCGTCATAGCTGCCGTTCAGTTTCTTCACCGGGCGACTGACTTCCTCGCCGCTCCGATCGCGCACGGCGATGCCGCCGGTGGTGATCTCGGCGATATCCCCCTCTTCGAGATAGATAAAGCGGTCGGTCACCTGGCGCAGTGCCAGCGGGTCCGAGGCGATAAAGTTTTCCTCGATACCGATGCCGATCACCAGGGGGCTGCCGGAGCGGGCGCAGATCAGGGTGTCGGGTTCTGCGGCACTGATGACGCCCAGGGCGTAGGCGCCGTCGAGCTGCTGGGTGGCGGCGGTGACCGCGGCCTGCAGGTTTCTGCCCCCGGCCACCAGCGAGTGGATCAGGTGTACCACCACCTCGGTGTCGGTATCCGAGGCAAACTGGTAGCCCTGTTCCTCCAGTTGTGTGCGCAGCGCCCGGTAGTTCTCGATGATGCCGTTGTGCACCAGGGCGATATCGCCGGACATATGCGGGTGGGAGTTGTCGTCGGACGGCGCGCCGTGGGTGGCCCAGCGGGTGTGGGCAATGCCCAGGCGGCCGGCGGCCGGGGACCCGGCCAGCCGCGCCTCCAGGTCCGCGACCTTGCCCCGGCTCTTGCGCAGTTGCAGTTGGCCGTCGCTGTCCAGCAGGCAGACGCCGGCGGAGTCATAGCCGCGATACTCCAGGCGCCGCAGGCCTTCCAGCAGGATTTCACTGACATTGCGCTGGGCCAGCGCGCCGACGATTCCACACATAGTCCTCTACCTCTGTAATCTGAATGCCGGTTGGGCGAACACAGGGTTCGCCCCGAATGGCACTGAGTTAAACCTAGCTTGATGCGGTGCGCACGGCGCACTCTACTCGACCATCGAGCAGCCGCGAGACTGCTCAGACGTAAGCGCTCACTTCGGCGCAAATGACCCGCACGCCCTGTCGCTCCAACCGGGCGCGAGTGCCGTCCTCCAGGTCGCTGTCGGTGACCAGGGTGTTTACCTGTTCCCAGGGCAGCTCCAGGTTGGGGATGCGGCGGCCGACCTTGCTGGATTCCGCCAGTACCACCACCTGGCGCGCCACTTCCGCCATCACCCGCGACAGGCCGAGCTGCTCGTTGAAGGTGCAGGTGCCGCGCTGCAGGTCGATGCCGTCGGCGCCGATAAACGCCTGGTCGAAGTCGTAACCGCGCAGTACCTGCTCGGCCACCCGGCCCTGGAAGGCCTCGAAATGCGGATCCCAGGTGCCGCCGGTCATCAGCAGCGTGGGCTCGTTTTCCAGCTCGCGCAGGGCGTTGGCTACGTGCAGGGAGTTGGTCATCACCACCAGGCCGCGCTTGCGCTCCAGCTCCGGGATCACCGCCGCGGTGGTGCGGCCGTAGTCGATCACGATGCGGTGGTGATCCGGAATCAACGCCGCCGCGGCGCGGCCGATGGCGCGCTTCACCTCCGAAGGGGCCTCTTCCACCACCAGCTCCCGCGGCACCGGTATCGCACCGCCGTGGCGGCGCAGCAACAGGCCGTGGGTCTCCATGGCAGTCAGGTCCTTGCGAATCGTAACTTCGGAGGTTTCGAACTGCCGCGCCAGTTGTTCGACACTGGCTTCGCCGGCTTCGTTCAGGAGCGCCAGAATCTGGTGGCGGCGTTGCTGGGTGTTGCGTTTCGACATGATCCATTAAATTTCGATATGAAACTTAACAATAGCAAAACGAAAGCGAAATTCCCACAGTTTGTGGGCGGTGCCATGGGAGGGTAGGGTGCGCCGTGCGCACCGCCGGGGTATCTGGTGCGCACGGGGCCCCCTACGAGGACAGGGATTCCATCAGAGTCTTCAGGAAGCGCGCCAGTTCGCCGCCGGTGACGGCGCGGTGATCGGCGCTGACGGACAACGGCAGCAGGGGGCGCACCGCGGGTTTGCCGTCCACCGCGATCACGCCGTCGTAGGTGCGCCCGGCGCCGACGATAGCGACGGTGGGCGGCATCACCACCGGCGTCGCGTAGCGGCCGGCCAGGGCGCCGAAGTTGGACAACAGGATGGTGGCACCCTGCAGGTCCTCGCGGGCGATGCCGGTATCGCGGGCCTGTCGCTTGTAGTCCTCGATCTGCCGGAGCAGCGCTCGATCGGATTGCTCGCCAACATCGCGGAGTACCGGCACGAACAGGCCGCGCGGCGAATCCACTGCCAGGCCGATATGGACCGATTGCGATGGAGCCAGCCGCTCGTCTTGGTAGAGCGCATTCAGGTTCGGCTCCGCCGCGCAGGCCGCCTGCACCGCGCGGATCAGCCGCAGGGTCGCGGAGGCCTCGCCCCACCAGGCGGAGATACCCACCTCGTCGCAGAGGGTCATGGGCGCCACCGTGTCCCGTGCATTGCCCATGACCAGTGCCATGGCGCGGCGGGCCGGGGTCATCTCCGCCACCGGCTTTTTCGCTTTTCCCGGCTCTTTGACCGACGTTTCCGATGACTTCGGCGATTTTTCCGATGCCTCAGCCAGATCCCGTACCTCGGCGGCGGTAAAGCGTTCGCCGTCGGGCCGGCGATTCTCCAGGTCGACGCCCAGGCGCCGGGCCAGGGCGCGTACGGAGGGGGTGGCCAGCCGGCGCGGTACCGATGTGGGCGCCGCTTCCCGGCCCAGCACTTCAGTACTGCGCTGGATCTGACCCACCACGGTGCCGGAATCGCCGCCTCCGCTATCGGCTTCCGATTCACCGGACTCCCGATCCCGGGCGGCCACCGCCGTTCCCTTGGCAGGCTTTTCATCGGCAAAGGCGACCAGCGGCTGGCCCACCTCGACGGTGTCGCCCTCGGCGGCGTAGAGTTTTTCGATGGTGCCGGCGCGCGGGGAGGGCACCTCCACCAGCGCCTTGGCAGTCTCCACGGTGACCAGGCTCTCGTCGGCGGCGATGCTGTCTCCCTCGGCCACATGCCACTCGCGGATCACCGCGTCCGGCAGGCCCTCGCCCAGGTCCGGCAATTCGAACCGCTTCACCGGCCACCTCCGTGCGAGTAGTCCAGCACCGCGCGGGCGCCGGCGACAATCCGCTCCACATCCGGCAGGTAGTAGTTTTCCAGTTGGTAGTAGGGCATCACCGTGTCGTAGCCGGTGACCCGCTGTACCGGCGCCCGCAGCAGGTCGAAGGCGTAATCGTTGATCTGAGCGACAATCTCGGCGCCGAGGCCGCCGGTGCGCGCTGCCTCGTGCACCACCAGGCAACGGCCGGTTTTTTCCACAGAGTCGATAATGCTGTGGATATCCAGCGGTTTCAGCGTGGCGGGGTCGATAACCTCCGACCCTACACCGTCTTCCGCCAGCTGTTCGGCGGCGGCCAGGGTCTCCTTCAGCGACGCGCCCCAACTGATCAGGGTGATATCGCCGCCCTCGCGCAGGCGGAAGCAACGATCCAGCGGCAGCGCCTCGCCATCGTCCGGCACCTCCTGCCTGGCGGCGCGGTAGATGCGCTTGGGCTCCAGGAAGACCACCGGGTCCGGATCGCGGATGGCGGCCAACAGCAGGCCATAGGCGCGGGCCGGGGAGGAGGGCACCACCACGCGCAGGCCGGGAATGTGCGCGAACAGCGCCTCGGTGCTCTCGGAGTGGTGTTCCGGCGCACGGATACCACCGCCATAGGGGGCGCGGTAGACAATCGGGCAGCACAGGCGCCCGCGGCTGCGGTTGCGCAGTCGCGCGGCGTGGCTGAGGATCTGGTCCAGGCCCGGGTAGATAAAGCCCATAAACTGGAATTCCGCCACCGGCTTCAGGCCCTGCGCGGCCATGCCCACGGCGATGCCGGCGATCATGGTCTCCGCCAGCGGTGTATCCCGCACGCGATCGGCGCCGAATCGTTCCTGCAAGCCGTCGGTGGCGCGGAAAACGCCGCCGTTGGCGCCCACATCCTGGCCGAGCACCAGCACCCGCTCGTCCGCATCCAGCTCGTGGGCCAGCGCCTGGGTGACGGCTTCCACCAGTGTGATTTCCGCCATCAGCGATCCCCCCCGCGTTCCGCCAGTTCGTCGTGCTGCTCGTAGAGGGCTTCCGGCAATTCGGCGTAGAGGTGCTCGAACATCGCCGCGGGCCTGTCTTTGGAGCGACTGCTGTAGGCCTTTACCTCCCGCTCGAGGATCTCCGCCAGTTCGCGCTGCAGTTCGGTTTCCGCATCCTCATTCCAGTGGCCCGCGGATTCCAGGTAGTGTGCCAACCGCGCCAGGGGCTCGCGCTTCTGCGCCCGCTCCAGTTCTCCGGCCGGGCGGTAGCGGCCGGCGTCGTCGGCGGTGGTGTGGTCGCAGAGGCGGTAGCTTAGCGCCTCGATGAGGGTCGGCCCCTCGCCGCGGCGGGCACGCTCGACGGCGTCGGCCACCGCCGCGCGCACGGCGATGACATCGTTGCCGTCCACCTGCAGGCCGGGAATACCGGCGGCCACGGCCTTCTGGGCGATGGTCTGGGAAGCGGTCTGGTCGCTGCGGGCCACGGAGATGGCCCACTGGTTGTTGTTGATCACGAACACTGCCGGCAACTGCCAGACTCCCGCCAGATTCAGCGCTTCGTAAAAATCGCCGCGGGAAGTGGCGCCGTCGCCGGCGCTGGCAACGGCCACCCGTTGCGGTTCGTCGAAATGTTCGTTTTTGTATTTCAACGCGACGCCAACACCGGCGGCGTGAAGCAACTGGGTGGCGATGGGCACACAGAGTGGCAGGTCTTCGGGAGCGTGCTGGAAACACTGGCCGCGCTCGTCGCCACCCCAGATGGCGAGAATTTC
Source organism: Microbulbifer halophilus (assembly GCF_026183675.1). Taxonomy (GTDB): domain Bacteria; phylum Pseudomonadota; class Gammaproteobacteria; order Pseudomonadales; family Cellvibrionaceae; genus Microbulbifer; species Microbulbifer halophilus. Next base: position 64,180 of record NZ_JAPIVK010000003.1, on the reverse strand, counting down.
CTCAATGTCGACACCGCGCTCCAGCAGCGCACCGGTTTCCCGGTAGTAGGGGCAATAGATATCCGCGCTGTCCATGGCCGAACCGGTGCCCACGCCAATGGCCTCCTGGCCCAGTGTGGACGGGTAGGTGCCCAGGCGACCGGTGCGCTGCAGCTTTACCGCACGATCGTCCACCAACCGCGCCAGCGCCATCTGCCGATAGAGCGCCTGCAGCGTGTCCGGCGTGGCGAAATCGGGCAGTTCCTGGGAAGCGCGGCCCTGTTCGTCGAGATACTGCAGGTGAGCAATATCGAACGACGCGACCAGGTGCATTCTGGGTTTGTGCATCGGATGTTTCCTTGTGGCCCCGATGAGGAAGTGTAATGGACGGGCAGCGGGAGGCTGTTTTGGTGGGGTGGGTTATGCCGCCGGATTTTTCGTCGTTTCCAGGCCCGGTCTGGTAGCCAACTCAGGGGCGACCCAGCTACCGGGAGCACCTTGTGGGGCACGCCGTTAATCCATCCCTAGAGGCTTGGCAGCGAGGTCCCTCTCGCTGACAGTCCCACAAGGTGCTTCCGGTATCAGGGCCTTTGCATCGGCTTTAGTATTCTTTTCGAACTATCCGCATAGTCGGATAACGATGTAGGTTGGACTGAGCTCCGCGGTTCCTCGACGGTCTCAGAATTTTTTCGTCGGACGCTGCCAGCCGCTGATATTGCGCTGCCTGCCGCGGGCCACGGCCAGTTCGTCAGTGCTCACTTCGCGGGTGATGGTGGAACCGGCGCCGACAGTTGCACCGGGGCCGACCTTCACCGGGGCGACGAGGGCGGTATTGGAGCCGATAAAGGCGCCGTCGCCGATCTCGGTGGTGAACTTGTTGACGCCGTCGTAGTTACAGGTGATGGTGCCGGCGCCGATATTGACGCCCTCGCCGACGATGGCATCGCCGACGTAAGACAGGTGGTTGACCTTGCTGCCGCGGCCGATCTGCGCCTTCTTGGTCTCGACGAAGTTGCCCACCTTGGCGCCGTCCGCCAGTTGCGTACCCGGGCGCAGGCGCGCGAAGGGGCCCACGGTGCAGGCCTGGCCCACCTCGGCATCCTCGATAATGCTGTTGGCCTCCACTGTAGTGCCATCCGCCAGGCGGCAGTTTTTCAGCAGGCAATTGGGGCCGACCTGTACGCCGTTGCCCAATACCACCTCGCCCTCGAATACGCAGTTGATGTCTATGGAGACATCGGTGCCGCACTCGAGGCCGCCGCGAATATCGAGGCGCGCCGGATCCAGCAGGGTCACGCCCGCATTCATCAGCGCCAGCGCACGGCCGTGCTGCAGGGCCCGCTCCAGCTGGGCCTGCTGGGCGCGGCTGTTGACGCCGGCCACCTCCAGCGGATCGCTGGCGCGCACCCCGGTGACGGGGATATTTTCGTTCACCGAACGCGCGACCACGTCGGTCAGGTAGTACTCGCCCTGGGCGTTGTCGTTGGACAGCTCCGGCAGCCACTGGGACAGCAGATCGGCGGGCGCGGCGAGTATGCCAGTGTTTACTTCGCGGATTGCCAGGGTGTCCGCGTCGGCGTCCTTCTCCTCGCAGATCGCCTGTACTCGGCCGGCGTCGTCGCGCACGATACGGCCGTAACCGGCCGGGTTGGCCATCTCCACCGACAGCAGGGCGGGGCCTTTGTCGGAGGCGGACAGCAAGGACTGCAGCGTGCCGGTTTTCACCAGCGGCACATCGCCGTAGAGCACCAGTACCGTGGAGCCGCGGCGGAAGTTAGGGATCGCCTGGGCGACCGCGTGCCCGGTGCCCAGCTGCTCCGCCTGCTCGACAAATTTCACGCCGCTGTCGGCAAACTGCTCGCGCACCAGATCGGCGCCGTGGCCGATCACCACGGTGATCTCCACCTCGCCCAGCTGTTTGGCGGACGCGATCACCCGCCCCAGCATGGGCACTCCCCCGATCGGGTGCAGCACCTTGGGCAGGTCGGAGCGCATGCGGGTGCCTTTGCCCGCGGCGAGAATGACAACATCGATACTCATGGAAACTCTTTTTCGCGGTGTTTATTCAGGAATGGCTGCGAATTGTGGCGACTTCGCGACAGGACCACAAGTTGGCGGCAGGTAAACCATCTTGCCAAACGTTAGAATCATCCAACCTCACCGGGAGTAAGACACTGTGGAAACAAAGGGACTCTGGCTATCGATTATCGGCTGCCTGGCAATGGCGGCATTGGGTTTCGGCTTTGCCCACTGGACCGGCTCCGACGCCATCTTTCTCGATGGCGTCTTTTCCCTGGTCAACTTCGCCATGTCGCTGGTGATGTTGAGTGTATCGCGCCTGATCCGCCGCGGCGCCGACCGGCGCTTTCCGTTCGGCTACGCCAGTTTCGAGCCGGCCTTCAATGTGCTGCAGAGCATGGTGATTCTGGGCGTGATGCTGATGGCACTGTCCTCAGCCATCGCCGCGCTCTACCAGGGCGGCCGCTCACTGGAGGCGGGGATTGCCACGGTTTACGCGGCCGTTGCCAGTCTCGGCTGCCTGGCGGTGCACCTGGTGTTGCGCCGCATCGCGCGGGCCACCGGTTCATCGCTGATAGAGGTGGACGCCTTCGCCTGGCTGATGGACGCCATCCTGAGCGGTGTGGTGCTGTGCGCCTTTGCCTTCGTGTGGCAGTTCGGCGAGCTGCTGGGTGGCCAGCTGCCCTATGTGGATGCCTGGATGGTGATCGGCATGGTGGCGGTGATGTTGCCCGTGCCGGTGCGGATCCTGTACCGCAACCTGATGGAAGTGCTGCTGGCGTCACCGTCGTCCAAGATACAGCGGCAGATCCGCAGCGCCTTCGCCGGGGCCATGCAGAATATCCCCGGGCGCCGCTGGTCCCTGAGCATGACCAAGACCGGCCGCTCCCTGTACCTGCACGCGCGCATCCTGGTGGACGACGCCTACCGGGGGGCGCCGGTGGAGCAGGCGGATGAATGGCGCGAAATCCTCACCAATCGCATGGGCGAATTCGTGCACGAGCAGGAGTTCGACGTGGTCTTCACCACCGATCCGGACTATTTGTGAGTTTCCGCATTTCAGTTCCATTTACCGCATCAAGCGGACAATCGGCGCAACCGGATTGCCGCCTCGCGCCAAAGCGGTTAGTTTGAGGCGCGCAATTCGATCAATTGCACAACTTATCCACAACTTATAACAACTCGCACGAACGCCGGCCCACAAGGCGCGGCGCAGGGGAAATCTCCGATGATCGACAACAAACAGACCGGCCTCTGCCGCCGGCTGCTGGGGCTGTCCGCGCTGGCTCTGGCCATGCCGCTGAGCGCGCTGGCGGCACCCGCAGCGGAAACGGGGCAGAAGAGCGGCGACACTCAAAAGGCGGAATCCTGGAAGGTGAACCAGCCGCCGTACGAATTCAAACCCATCCGCCTCGACACCAACGAGACCACCTGGAGCAACCTGGATATCAGCCCCGACGGCGAGACAATCGTCTTCGATACGCTCGGCGATATCTACACGGTGCCGGTCTCCGGCGGCGAGGCGATACCGCTGACCAACGAGATCGCCTGGAACATGGAGCCGCGCTTCAGTCCCGACGGCGACTCCATCGTCTTCGTCAGCGACCGCGACGGCGCCGACAATATCTGGGTCATGGACCGCAATGGCGAAAACCTGCGCCAACTCACCGAGGAGAAGGAAAACCTGGTGCACTCGCCCGCCTGGAGCCCGGACGGCCGCACCCTGGTGGCGCGCAAAGGCTTCATGTCCGGCCGCAGTATCCCCGCCGGCGAAATCTGGATGTATCACTTCGGCGGCGGCACGGGGCGCCAGCTGAAAGAGCGCCTCGGGGGCGATATCGCGCAGAAGAATATCGCCGACCCGACCTTCTCCCCGGACGGCCGCTATATCTACTATTCCATCGACACCACACCGGGCACCGTGTGGGAGTACAACAAGAATTCCACCCAACAGATCTTTGCCATCAACCGCTACGACTTGCGGGACGGAAAAGAGGAGACCTTTGTCTCCGGCCCCGGCGGCGCCATCGCGCCGGTACCGTCGCCGGACGGCGAGCGACTGGCGTTCGTGCGCCGCCAGGACGACAAGACGGTGCTGTTCCTGAAGAACCTGAACACCGGCCTGGAGACGCCCATCTACACGGAACTGGAGCGGGACCTGCAGGAAACCTTCGGTTCCCACGGCAACTATGTGCAGTACGACTGGATGCCGGACAGCGAATCGCTGATTGTCTGGTCAAACGGTAAATTCCAGCATATCGACGCTGATGACGGCGATATCGAGGAGATCACCGCACACATCAGCGTCGACAAGAAGGTCGCCGACGCCGTGCGCTTCCCGGTGGACGTGGCCCCGGAAACCTTCGACGTGAAGATGATCCGCTGGGCACAGAAATCCCCGGACGGCGAACAGGTCGCCTTCCAGGCCCTGGGCAAGATCTACATCCAGGATGCGGACAGCGGCGAGCGCCGCCGGCTGACCCGCCAGGACGACCACTTCGAGTTCTACCCCAGCTGGTCCCGCGACGGCCGCCAGATCACCTACGTGACCTGGGACGACGAGGAACTGGGCCATGTGCGCGCGGTCTCCGCCCGCAGCGGCCGCGGCGAGAATATCACCCGCGAGCCGGGCCTGTACGTGGAGCCGTCCTTCTCCCCCAGCGGCGACACCGTGGCCTTCCGCCGCTTTACCGGCGGCTACCTGATGAGCCCGGAGTACTCGCTGGAACCGGGTATCTACCTAGCGGATGCGGACGGCGACTGGCAGCGCCGGCTGGTGAAATCCGGCTACGAGCCGCACTTCGGCGCCACCGACGACCGCATCTATTTCTCCGATCACGGCGACAACAAGCGACTGCTGAAGAGCGTGGATGTGCACGGCAAGGACGAGCGCGAACACCTGCACGGCGAGGAGATCACCTCCTATCGCCTGTCGCCGGACGGCAACTGGGTCGCCTTCACCCAGGACTTCAAGGCCTATGTGGCACCGTTCATGCACACCGGCAAGGCGGAGCCCATCGGCCCGGACTCGAAGGCCGTGGCGGTGACGCAGGTATCGGCGCGCGCCGGCGAGAACCTGCACTGGTCCGCCGACAGCGAGACCCTGGGCTGGGCCCACGGGCCGAAACTCTACGAGCGCAAACTGGCGGAAGCCTTCGACTTTGTCGCCGGTGCGCCGGAGCAACTGCCGCAGCCGGTGGCCGAGGGCCGCGACCTGAGCTTCAGCCAGCCGTTCGCAAATCACGACAAACTGATCGCGCTGACCGGCGGCAGGGTGGTCACCATGCGCGACGCGGAAAACACCCGCGAAGTGATCGAAAACGGCACCGTGCTGTTCCGCGGCAACCGCATCCTCGCCGTGGGCGCAGCCGGCGATGTGGAAATCCCGATGGGCGCCAAACGCATTGACGTCAGCGGCAAGACGGTGCTGCCGGGCCTGATCGATGCCCACGCCCACGGCGCCCAGGGCCGCGAGGAGATTGTCCCGCAGCAGAACTGGAACCTCTTCTCCAGCCTGGCGTTCGGCGTCACCACCATTCACGACCCGTCCAACGACAGCAGCGAGATCTTCTCCGCCGCGGAAATGCAGAAGGCCGGCATCATTACCGGGCCGCGCATCTTCTCCACCGGCACCATCCTCTACGGCGCCAAGGGGCCGGGCTATCGCGCCAAGATCAACTCGCTGGAGGACGCCGACTTCCACATCGGCCGACTGCAGGAGATGGGCGCCATCTCGGTGAAAAGCTACAACCAGCCGCGCCGCAACCAGCGCCAACAGGTGCTGCAGGCGGCCCGCGAGCGGGGCATGATGGTGGTGCCCGAGGGCGGCGGCAAATACCAGCACAATATGACCATGATCGTCGACGGCCACACCGGCCTGGAGCACTCGCTGCCGATCGCCAATATCTATTCCGATGTGAAGCAGCTCTGGGGCCAGACGCAGGTCGGCTACACGCCCACCTTCGTGGTCGCCTACGGCGGTCTCTGGGGTGAGGAGTACTGGTACGACCGCACCGAGGTGTGGAAAAACGAGCGCCTGACGACCTTCACGCCGGACTTTATCGTCGCACCGCGCTCCATCCGACGGCCGACGGCGCCGGACGCCCACTACAACCACTTCGACGTGGCCGAGCACGCCAAACAGCTGCGCGAGCGCGGCGTGACCGTGCACATCGGCGCCCACGGCCAGCGCGAGGGACTCGGCGCCCACTGGGAACTGTGGATGATGGAGCAGGGCGGTTTCACCCCCTGGGAGGCCTTCCGCGCCGGCACCATCGACGGCGCCCGCTACCTGGGCATGGACGGGGATATCGGCAGTATCGAGCCGGGCAAGCTGGCGGACCTGATCGTCGTCGACGGCAATCCGCTGGAAAACCTGCGCCGGTCGGAAAATATCACCTATACGGTGATCAACGGCCGTGTCTTCGAAGCGGAAAGCATGAACGAGCTGGATGCCGACGAGCGGCTGGCGTTCTTCCACGAGCGCCTGCCGATCAGCGCCATGCCGGCGCCGACCGCCGAGGCCATCCAGGAGAAGCAGGAGCGCCACCACTGGGTGCACTGACGCCGCACTGGCAAACGGCGAAACAGAAGGCCAGCGGGCTCCGCCCGCTGGCCTTTTTTATCGGCGATTGGCGATATAGCCGTATTTCAGCAGCCCCACAAACACCGAGCCGCCGACAGCATTCCCGACCGTGGCGAGAGAGAGAAAACGCAGCACATCCATCGGCCCGACGCCGTTGTCAGTGCCGAACCAGGCACTGAAAATCGCCACCGCACCGGCAATACAGTGCGCCAGGCCACCGAGGCCGATGACGAAGGTGATCACGGTAATCACAACGATACGGCCGATGGTGTCGGTGGAAGAAGTCACCACCCAGCCCAGCAGTCCCATCAGCCAGCCGGCAAAAATTGCGCCAAGCAACAGGCCCGCATTGCTGTCGGCGGTCATCTTGTCGCTGTAGTAATCGAAGGCCGCCCCATCGATATGTTGGCTCAGGGCGACGAAACGGACGAAGATCAGGCTGAACACCAGCGCGCCCAGAATATTGCCGCAGTAGATCACCGACCAGATACGGCCCAGGTCCCCCCACCTCTGCTTCCGGTCCAGTACCGGCAGAATCGCCAGGGTGGTGTGCTCAGTAAACAGGTCGGCGCGGCCGATAATCACCATCACGAAACCGATCGGGTAGCTGAGCGAGATGATGAAGTGCAGCAGGTCGTCTCCCACCAGATTGTGGAAGTGGGTATAGAGCGACGCCATCAGGAAAAAGCTGAAGCCGATCTCCAGCCCGGCGGCGATGGACGACAGCAGCAGCGAGCGGTTGTCGCGCTCGTACTCGTGCAGGCTGGCATCCATCTGCTCCTGCAGGATTTCCCGGTCGCGCTTGGGTCGGTCGGACTCGCTGGACATCGATCTCTCCGTGCCGCCGGCGGCGGGATGGGCGCCGGTCGAGTAGGCCGTGCGCAAAGTTCTGTAACAGTTCGCTGCGCCAAAACGCCCAACACTGCGTTGAGAAAGCTCGAAATAGAACCTCCAGCGCTTTCTCGCCTTGATCTGAACGTTTTGGCTGGGCTCCTTTGTCACACAACTTTACGCACGGCCCACTAGGGAAAGATTAGTAGGAACTCAAGTTTCGGAGTTAGGAAGGCTTTTCGATGCCACAAGCCGGGGCGGGAGCGCCTTTCTGGGACTGTCTGCGAGAGGGACCTCGCGGACAAGCCTACAGGGACGTATACACGGCGTGTCCCAGAAAGGTGCTCCCCGCCCCGGCCGCCGAAACTAAACCCCGAAATTTGAGGTAGGGATAGCCGGGCGCCTCCCGGATCAGCCGCCGCGGATCATATCCTCGATCCAGGTCCGCACCCGCCGGGCCTCCACTTCACCGGCGTCGACCGCCTCCGCCGCACGGGAGAACTCCAGCCCGCCGATGTCGCCCACCTTGGGCATGATCAGCACATCGGGCGGCGAGCCCATCATGCGTGTGCGCTTGTGGCGCCGCTCGAGAATATCCATCGCCTGCGACATGGTGTCGAACATGCCCGGGGCGGCGAGCCGGCTTCGATTGCGAAAATGGCGGAACTGGGACAACTGCTCCTTTCCCTGTTCCAGCCAGCGACCGAAACCGATCGCCGCGCCGTCGTCGCCCACAGCCTCTGGCACCGGGTCGGTATCGCCCGCCGACTCCTCATTCTCACCGCTACTTTCACTGACGACTGTCTTGACCTGGCCCTGCTGCTGGTCGGACAGGGGTGCGCCGTCCTCGGTGACATCCACAGCGATGACCCGGGTGGCGCCCATGGCGCGGCACACATCCACCGGCACCGGATTGACCACGGCGCCGTCCACAAGCCAGCGCCCGGATAGGGATTTGGCAGACAGCAGACCGGGAATGGAACAGGAGGCACTGACCGCGTCCTGCAGGTTGCCCTCCTGCAGCCAGATTTCCTGGCCGGTATGCAGGTCCGTGGCCACAGCGGTCAGAGGCAGCGGTAGGTCCTCGATATTGCGGTATTCGAAGCTTTCAAAGAAGGCGCGGAAGGGTTTCTTGCCACCCAGTACACCGCCGCTCAGCGTCCAGTTGATATCCAGCAGGGAAAACACCTTCCAGTTGTCCAGCAGCCGCACCCAGTCCTCCAGCCGGTCCAGGTCGCCCGCGGAATAAGCGGCGCCCACAAAAGCGCCCATGGAGGTACCCGCAATCACCTGCGGGCGCACTCCCATCTGCTCCAGGACCCTCAGCACACCGATATGCGCAAACCCCTTGGCGGCACCACTGCCCAGGGCGAGGCCGATACACGGGGAGCGGGCGGGCGCGGTGTTGGCGTTTCTGTGTGACACCATGGCAAATACCTGGGATTAGGGGAGAGGAGCGGGAATTCCGCGCTGTTCAATCGGCATCGGGCTTCCCGGCGCGGCCATTCTTCCCTCGCTGAAGAAGCGCTTCCACCCGCGCGCGCACTTCGGCCGAGTGGGACCAGGCCAGCAGCCGCTGGAGGAAATCCCGGGCGCGTTCCCGCCGGCCGATTTTCGCCAGGTAGAAACCGATGGCGCCGTTCAGGGCAACATGGTTGGGTTCCACCCGATAGGCGCTCATCATGGTCCGCACCGCTTCCTGCTCCTTCCCCCGGTGTTGATAGGCCATCCACAGGTAGCGATAGCCGGGAAGGTGGTGCGGGTCCTGTTCCACCGCCAGCTTTGCGTATTTCACCGCCCCCCGGTAGGCCCGCTTATCCCACTCGCCGGACGCCAGTTGCGCCCGCAGACGATCCAGGTACAGGCGGGACAGCTTGGTCGCGGTGAGATGGCTGATGCGGCCCCAGCCCTCGATATCCTCCAGCAGCTTGTCGCCGTACTCGAAATCCTTCCGCTGGCTCTTCAATACCGCGATGGCAGCGCGGTTTTCCTGCCAGCCCGGCGCGTGGCGCTCCGATTCCTGCAGGTATTCCAGGGCCAGCCCCTCCCGGCCGAGATCCCGCGCCTTTTGCGCCAGCAGGTAGAGGCGCTCGTTGTCGCCCAGCGGTCGGCGCGATAGGGCGTATTCGTAGGGGGGCACATCGAAATGGAAACCGTAAATGTCATCGCGCATATAGCGCCGCATTTCCCGGCGCATTTCCGCCATGGACCTGCCGAAGTGCTCTTCGAACACCGCCTCCGGATCGGCACCATCGGCAACCGCATTCAGGTAGCGGTTGCTGGCGGCCTTGTAGTCGGGGTTGCCGGCGTGCATGCCCAACTGCACATAGTGGGTAAACAGCCAGGCAGTGGCGTAGTAGTTGTTCCAGTAACGCTTACTGTTGCGCCCGTAATCCGGCTTCAGCAGTTCGCGCAGGCCCAGCGGGCGGCTTTCCGCTCCCACCCAGGCGCCCAGCCGCCACGAGGGCACACCGCCGATCACCACCGTGTCCTCGCGCAGTTCCGCGCTGGCCAGCAGTTCGGCAAATCCCTCGGAGTACCACTTGGGGTAGGCGATGCCGCTGCGCTCGCGCATCAGGTGGTGCACATACTCGTGAAACATCAGCCCGGAATCGGAGATACCGGCGGTGCCCCGGTGGGAGAAGATGATGGGGCCGTCCCAGGTCTCGCGGTAGAAGCCGGCGATATTGTCCCTGTCGGCGAAGCGGCGGAATTCCCGCGCACTGTCGAAATGGTAAACCCGGAGCTTGCGATTTTCCGGCCGGTCCTCCAGGCCCGTGAACGCCAGTGCCGCCCGGCGGAAACGCTCCAGGTTCCGCATCATCGCCTCGACCCGCTCTTCCGGAACGTCCGAATAGACGGTGAAGTGGTCGGATTTGTACTCGTACCAGTCCCCGGCGGCGGCCTGCGGGGAGCCGGCGACCGCAGCGAGCAGCAGTGCGAGAAAGGAAAGAGTGTTGCGCATACGGCGACCCGACTTTGTCCAACTCCGCTCAGGATACAATGTTGAGCGCGATTTCGGGACAGGATTGTCCCCGCTCCGAGCACGATCGCCCGTCGTGGAAACTACACTCAATCACAACAGGACAGAAGACGAGGGCGGAAATGAAGATTCACCGGAAAACCTGGGGGCTGCTGGTCACTGCGGTGCTGTCGGTCCCCGGTATCTGTGCCGAAACCACTTCGGGGGCCGGAGACCCGGATCCGGCGGATAGCGCCATCGGCGAGGTCGATTTCCCCATATCCTGTTCCGACGATGTCCGCGCAGATTTCAACCATGCCCTCGCGCTGCTGCACCATATGATGTATGGGCAAGCCACCGACACCTTTACCGAAATCACCCGCGAGGACCCGGACTGCGCCATGGCGTACTGGGGCCTGGCCATGGCCTCGTTTCACCCGCTGTGGGCACCGCCGCCTCCGGAGGCGGTCGCAACGGGAACAGAGGCGATCGCAAAGGCGGAATCCCTGAATCCGCCGACCGAACGGGAACGCGCCTATATAGATGCCGCGGCGGCATTTTTTCGCGACTGGAGCCAGGACAGACATGGAGAAAAACTGCGCGCCTGGAGCGAGGCCCAGAAGCGGGTGTTTGACGACAACCCGCAAGACAACGACGCCGGAGCGCTCTACGCCCTGTCGCTGGTCGCCACGGCCCCCGCGGATGACAAAGAGTACCACCACCAGCGACGGGCCGGCAGCCTACTGCAGAAATTGCGCAAGCGCGCACCGCAGCACCCGGCCGTGTACCACTACCTGATCCACAGCTACGACAACCCGGCGCTGGCAGAAGACGCCCTGCAGGTGGCGCGGGACTACGACAAGATTGCTCCCGAGGTGCCACATGCGCTGCATATGCCCAGCCATATCTTCGTGCGGCTGGGCATATGGCCGGACACCATCGACTGGAATATCCGCTCGGCGGCGGCGGCAAAGCGCCAACCGGCCGGGGATGCCACCTCACTGCACTACTACCACGCGCTCGACTACCTGATGTACGCCTACCTGCAGCAGGGCAGGGATGAAAAGGCGCAGCAAGTGCTGGAGAAAGTCACGGCGGCGGAAAATCCCCAGGACAAATTCGCATCGGCCTACGGCATCGCCGCGTCGCGGGCGCGCTTCCCGCTGGAGACGCGCGACTGGCAGGGCGCGGCCGACCTGCGGGAGCGCAGCCACCCGGAATTTCCGTGGCATAAGTACCCGTGGGTCGAATCGCTGATCCAGTTCACCCGCGGTATCGGCGCCGCGCGCGCAGGCGACCCCGAGGGCGCCGAAGCCGCGGCCAGGAAGATGGACGAACTACACCAGCGTACGCTGGAGGCGGGCGAGGAATACTGGGCCACTCGGGTAGACGCCCAACGGCTGGCCGTGCGCGCCTGGAGTGTCTACGCGACTGGACAGAAAGGCCTTGCGCTGAAGCAGATGCGCAGGGCCGCCAAGGTGGAGGATTCCGTGGACAAACATCCGGTGACACCGGGAGCGCCGTTGCCGGCGCGCGAGCTTTTCGGCGATATGCTGCTTGCGAACGATCAGCCGGCCCAGGCACTGCACGCCTACGAGGAGAGCCTCGCGGTCTCGCCTAAACGCCTGAACAGCCTCTACGGCGCGGCCCGCGCCGCGGAGCAGGCCGGACAGGGAGACAAGGCGCGGGAGTACTATCGCGAACTGGTGCGGATGGGCGGTGATAAAGGCGGAGAGAGAGAGGCGTTACAGCGGGCCCGGAAGTACTTGGAGGGGAATTAGCTCCGACAGCGCCAGGGGGGCACAAAAAAAGCAGCCGAAGCTGCTTTCTTGTGCCCTGCTTGCGGAGCTGGAACTCCGCGCTCCCGGGATTACTTGCCGGCCGCCTTGCGGATGGCCTGCAGGGTGCGCAGGCGCGCTTCGGCTTCGGCCAGTTGCGCGGATACGCGGGCGTAGTCGATTTCCGACGGCGCCTTGTGCAGCGCGTGGGTCGCTTCCTCGCGGGCCTTCTTCGCGGACTCCTCGTCGATCTCGCGCTCGGCGATGTCGGCGAGGATGGTGATGCCGTTCGGCTGCACTTCAACGTAGCCGCCGCTCAGGAACAACACCTCCTCTTCACCACCCTGCTTGATGATGCGCGCCGGGCCCGGCCTCAGTGCGGTAAGCAGCTGCGCGTGACCATAGGTGATACCCAGCTCCCCCTCGACACCGGTGACAATCACCATCTCCACCAGTCCGGAGAAGAGGGATTCCTCGGCGCTTACGATGTCGCAATGTACAGTCATAGCCATAAGGCTACCTCATTCTCTACAGTTTGCCGGAAGAATTCCCGCCGCGGTGCCTTTCGGGGCGCGGCGGGGAATTCAGCGCTTCTCTTTTCCGGTTTTACTTGGCCTTGTTGGCTTTCTCGACCGCGCCGTCGATGGTGCCGACCATGTAGAACGCCTGTTCCGGCAGGTCGTCGTAGTCGCCGTTGAGGATACCCTGGAAGCCGCGGATGGTTTCCTTCAGGGACACGTATTTGCCCGGCGCGCCGGTAAAGACTTCCGCCACGTGGAAGGGTTGGGACAGGAAGCGCTCGATCTTCCGGGCACGGGCCACGGTCAGTTTGTCTTCCTCGGACAGTTCGTCCATACCCAGGATGGCGATGATGTCCTTCAGCTCCTTGTAGCGCTGCAGTACCGACTGTACGCCACGGGCCACTTCGTAGTGCTCCTGGCCGATTACCAGCGGGTCCAGCTGGCGCGAGGTGGAATCCAGCGGATCCACGGCCGGGTAGATGCCCTTGGAGGCGATATCGCGGCTCAGGGTCACGGTGGAGTCCAGGTGGGCGAAGGTGGTGGCCGGGGACGGGTCGGTGAGGTCGTCCGCCGGTACGTAGACCGCCTGGATGGAGGTAATGGAGCCGGTCTTGGTGGAGGTAATACGCTCCTGCAGAACGCCCATTTCTTCCGCCAGGGTGGGCTGGTAGCCCACCGCAGACGGCATGCGGCCGAGCAGGGCGGATACTTCGGTACCGGCCAGGGTGTAGCGGTAGATGTTGTCGATGAACAGCAGTACGTCGCGGCCTTCGTCGCGGAATTTCTCCGCCATGGTGAGGCCGGTCAGGGCCACGCGCAAGCGGTTGCCGGGCGGCTCGTTCATCTGGCCGTAGACCATCGCCACCTTGGATTTGCTGAAGTCCTCGACGTTGACAACGTCGGCTTCCTGCATCTCGTAGTAGAAGTCGTTCCCTTCCCGGGTGCGCTCGCCCACACCGGCGAATACGGACAGGCCGCTGTGCTCAGTGGCGATGTTGTTGATCAGCTCCATCATGTTGACGGTCTTGCCTACGCCGGCGCCGCCGAACAGGCCGACCTTGCCGCCCTTGGCAAACGGGCAGACCAGATCGATCACCTTGATACCGGTCTCCAGCAGTTCGGCGGAGCTGGACTGCTCTTCGTAGCTGGGCGGCGCGCGGTGGATGGAGGCGCGCTCCACGTCGGCGCCCTCGCCCCCGATGGGGCCGAGCTCGTCGATGGGGTCGCCCAACACATTCATGATGCGGCCCAGGGTTTCGGTACCCACAGGTACGGAAATCCGCGCGCCGGTGTTGCTCACCGCCAGGCCGCGGGAGATCCCCTCGGAGGAGCCCATGGCGATGGCGCGCACCACGCCGTCACCCAGTTGCTGCTGCACTTCCAGGGTGAGGTTCTTTTCCTCGACCACGAGTGCGTCGTATACATTCGGTACGGAATCGCGCGGAAATTCCACGTCGATGACCGCCCCGATCACTTGCACAATTTGTCCGTTACTCATTTCCGGATCCTCGATTTTAAAAATCTTTCTTCGGCCGCGTATTTGCCCTTAAAAAGGGAACTACACCGCGGCGGCGCCGCCCACAATCTCAGACAGCTCCTGGGTAATGGCTGCCTGGCGCGCCTTGTTGTAGAGGAGCTGCAGGTCGTCGATCATTTCACCGGCGTTGTCGGTGGCGCTCTTCATCGCGATCATGCGCGCGGCCTGTTCGCAGGCCTTGTTCTCGACCACCGCCTGGTACACCTGGGATTCGATGTAGCGGGCCAGGAGCCCGTTCAGCAACTCTACCGGCTCGGGCTCGTAGAGGTAGTCCCAGCTGTGCTGTCCCTCTTCCTGCTCGGCTCTCGGCAGCGGCAGCAGCTGGTCCACGCGGGGCTTCTGCGACATGGTATTGATGAATTCATTGGAGACCAGAAAGAGACGGTCTATATCGCCTTCGGCGTAGCGATCCATCATGACCTTGACCGAGCCGACCAGCTTGTTGGCCTCGGGCTGGTCACCGACGTCGCGCAGAGCTGCCACGACCTTGCCACCGATGGTTTTGAAGAAGCTGGCCGCCTTGTTGCCGACGGTACAGATTTCGACGTCGGCACCCTTCTCCGACCAGGCCTGCATATCGCGGATGGCCGACTTGAACATATTCACGTTCAGGCCGCCGCAGAGCCCCCGGTCGGTGGATACCACAATAAAGCCGACCCGCTTGGCTTCGCGCTCCTGCAGGTAGACATGCTGGTACTCGGCCGAGGCGTTGGCGACATGGCCGATCACCGCGCGTATGCGCTGGGCGTAGGGACGCCCCAGTGCCATGCGATCCTGAGCCTTGCGCATCTTGCTCGCCGCGACCATTTCCATGGCCGAGGTGATTTTCTGCGTGCTCTTGATGCTGGCAATTTTTGTGCGTACTTCTTTTCCGCCTGCCATAGTGATTTACCTTTTCTTGCCCTCTCGCCCGGCCCCGCTCCCGCTTGCGGAAGAGGGGAGGAAGAGTGCCCCTTCACATGCGGAGGGGCAGGGAGAGTGATTACCAGCTACCGGTGGCGACGAACTTCTCGATCGCGGCCTTGAAAGCGCCGTCGATTTCCTCGTCGTATTTGCCGGTGCTATTCACTTTCTCCATCAGCTCTGCGTGCTCGCTGTTCATGTAGGCGAGCAGGGCGGATTCGAAGTCCAGCACCTTGTCGACGGGCACGTCGTTCAGGTACCCCTTGTCGGCGGCGTAGACGGCAACAGACATCTCGGCGATGGACATCGGCGAGTACTGCTTCTGTTTCATCAGCTCGGTGACGCGCTCGCCGTGGTCCAGCTGGGCCTTGGTGGCTTCATCCAGGTCGGAGGCGAACTGGGAGAAGGCCGCCAGTTCGCGGTACTGGGCCAGCGCGGTACGGATGCCGCCGGACAGCTTCTTGACCACCTTGGTCTGCGCGGAGCCGCCCACGCGGGATACGGAGATACCCGGGTTGATGGCGGGGCGCACACCGGCGTTGAACAGGTCGCTCTCCAGGAAGATCTGGCCGTCGGTAATGGAGATCACGTTGGTCGGCACGAACGCGGAAACGTCGCCGGCCTGGGTCTCGATGATCGGCAGTGCAGTCAGGGAACCGGTCTTGCCTTTCACTTCGCCGTCGGTGAACTTCTCCACGTAGTCGGCGTTGACGCGCGCGGCGCGCTCCAGCAGGCGGGAGTGCAGGTAGAAGACGTCACCCGGGTAGGCTTCGCGGCCCGGCGGGCGCTTGAGCAGCAGGGAGATCTGGCGGTAGGCCCAGGCCTGCTTGGTGAGATCGTCGTAGATGATCAGGGCATCTTCGCCGCGGTCGCGGAAGTACTCGCCCATGGTGCAGCCCACGTAGGCCGACAGGTACTGCATGGCGGCCGGGTCGGCGGCGCCGGCGGCGACCACGATGGTGTGGTCCATGGCGCCGTGCTCTTCCAGCTTGCGCACCACGTTGGCGATGGACGACTGCTTCTGGCCAATCGCGACGTAGACACACTTAATGCCGGAGTCTTTCTGGTTGATGATGGTGTCGATGGCCACCGCGGTCTTGCCGATCTGGCGGTCGCCGATGATCAGCTCGCGCTGGCCGCGACCGATGGGGATCATGGTGTCGATCGCCTTCAGGCCGGTCTGCACCGGCTGGTCCACACCTTCGCGGGCGATGACGCCGGGGGCGACTTTTTCCACCGCGTCGGTCTTCTCGGTGTTCAGCGGACCCTTGCCGTCGATGGGGTTGCCCAGGGCGTCCACCACGCGGCCCAGCAGTTCCGGCCCCACCGGGGTCTCCAGAATGCGGCCGGTGCAGCGGCACTTCTGGCCTTCCGCCAGGGTCTTGTAATCGCCCAGTACCACGGCGCCGACGGAGTCGCGCTCCAGGTTCAGGGCCATGCCGTAGATGCCGTCATCGAACTCGATCATCTCGCCGAACATCACATCGGCCAGGCCGTGGATGCGGATGATGCCGTCCGATACGGAAACGATGGTGCCCTCGTTCCGGGCTTCAGTGCTCACATCGAGATTGTCGATGCGGCTCTTGATGATTTCACTGATCTCAGAGGGATTCAGTTGCTGCATGCTCAGTTCCTCGCATTTTCCGGCAACGGCCGGAAAATTAAATTAGGAGTTTGTTGCCTCGGCGAGTTTGGCCAGCCGGCCGCGCACCGTGCCATCGATGACCGTATCTCCTGCACGGATTACGGCACCGCCCAGCAGACTCTCGTCCACCGAGTTGTGCAGGTGTACTTCGCGCTCGAACTTTTTCGCCAGCGCCTCTGTCAGTTTCTGCGACTGGGCGTCGCTAAGGGCGCGCGCGGATACGACTTCCACTTCCAGGGTGGCTTCCGCCTGGGCTTTCAGCGCATCGAACAGTTCGGAAATCTCCGGCAGCAGGGCCAGGCGGTGATTTTCCGCCAGCAGCCGGATGAAATTCGCACCGGAATCGCTGAGGTCGTCTGCACAGATCGACAGGAATTTATCTGTGCGCTGGTCACTGGTGAGCTGTGGATCATCCAGCAGCTCACGCACTTTTTCGCTCTGGCTGACCGCCGCCGCCGTGGCGAGCAGCGCCCCCCAACCCTTGAGGTCGGAGGCCTGCTGCGCATAGCTGAATGCCGCTTTGGCGTAGGGCCGGGCCAGGGTGCTGAGTTCCGCCATGGGGTTCCTCGCTTACAGCTCGGCTGCCAGTTGTTCGATCAGGTCGTCGTGGGCCTTGGCATCGATATTGACCGACAGGATCTTCTCCGCGCCGGCCACAGACAGCTCCGCCACGCGCGAGCGCAACTGCTCCCGGGCGCGGTTCACTTCCTGTTCGATCTCCGCCTGGGCCGCCGCCTTCAGGCGGTCGCCCTCGGCGTGCGCGGCCTGCTTGGCCTCCTCGACGATCTGGTTGGCGCGCCTGTTGGCGCCATCGATGATTTCCGCGGCCTGTTCTTTGGCTTCCTTCAGCTGGTCGGCGGCTTTGCGCTGCGCCAGCTCCAGGTCCTTGCCCGCGCGATCGGCCTCTTCGAGGCCGGTAGCGATCTTCTGTTCACGTTCCTGCATGATGCCCAGCAGCGGCGGCCAGACATACTTCCAGCAGAACCATACGAAGACCAGAAACGTAATCGACTGGCCGATTAGAGTCAGGTTGATATTCACACCGACACCTCTTGCTCTTTAGCTCTTTATAAAAAGAACGTTGGGGGGGTTAAGGGCAATTAGGCGATGCGATCAACCTGCCAGACCGGGAGCGACAGCGAAGATCAGGTACATGGCGATACCGACACCGATCATCGGCACGGCGTCCAGCAGGCCGGCCATCAGGAACATTTTGCCCTGCAGCGCAGGAGCCTGTTCCGGCTGGCGCGCAGAACCTTCCAGCAGCTTGCCGCCGAGGGCGCCAAAGCCAAGGGCAGTACCCAGAGCAGCCAGACCGATCATGATTGCTGCAGAGATGTAAACCAGACCAAGTGCTTCCATTGTGTTCTCCATTTAAAGGTTGAGAGTTGTTGTAAAAGTTGAGTAAAGGGTTAGTCGGAAATTCTGTTAATCGTGCGCTGTTTCATCTTCGCGCTCGTGCGCCATTCCCATATAGACAGTTGTAAGAACCATGAATACGAACGCTTGCAGGGTGATGACCAGCACGTGGAAAACGGCCCAGCCAAACTGCATTACACCGGCACCGATAAAGCCGAGCGCACCCACGCCGAACACGATTGCAATCAGGATGAAGATCATCTCACCGGCGTAGAGGTTGCCAAACAGACGCAGGCCGAGGGACACGGGTTTGGCCAACAGCGAAATCACCTCCAGCGTGAAGTTGAAGGGCACCAACAGCATGTCGAAGTACCACCTACCGGTGTGGAAGGGGTGCAGGGTCAATTCCTTGATATAGCCCAGCAGGCCTTTTTCGCGAATACTGAAAAAGATCAGCATGGCGAAAACCGCTATGGCGATCCCCATGGTGCCGTTGGGGTCGGTGGTGGGAACGACCTTGAAGAACAGGTGGTCGTTGCCGGAAATTCCGGCCGCTGCCATCGGCAGCCAGTCCACCGGCACCAGGTCCATGAGATTCATCAGGAAAACCCACACGAAGATGGTCAGCGCCATAGGCGCAACCATACTGTTGCGATAGGGGAAGACCTCTTTCACGAGCTTGTCGATAAAGCTCACCACCATCTCCACAAAGCTCTGCAGGCCGCGGGGGACCCCACTGGTGGCCCGGCTGGAGGCGATCCGGAATACAAAGCAGAACAGCAGGCCCAGGGCGATGGACCAGCCGAGGGTATCCACATGCACGGCCCAGAAGCCCATATCCGCAGCTTCCTGATACGAGTGGGCCATAGTCCAGGTGGACTCGGACAGCACGGTGCCATCGGCGCGGGTATAGCCGGCCGGCAGCTTGCCGTATGCCATGTTCTGCAGGTGGTGTTGGATATAATCCGTAGCGGTTTGAGCTTCGCCTGCCATAGTTCCTCAGCAATCGTAAAAGTATGAATTCTTTTCCGCGCCGCTCTGCGGAGCTCCAGGCTCAACGCACCGAGCGCGCCACCAGGCTCCACTGCAGCATTGCGCAGAGGCCGTAGCTGATAAACAGTGCCGCCGGGTTCAGCGGTCGGACCAGGGCGAATACCGCCGCGAAGCCCGCCAGGGTGAGCACAAACTTGCCCGTTTCCCCACGGTAGAAATTCTCCACCACCCGGTTGGCCGCGCGCGCACCACTGTGGCGAAAGGCACGCAGGCCGAAATACGCATTGGGCAGCGCGCACAGGGCGCCGCCCATCGCAACGGACAGCGCCGTCACCGGCTCGCCGGCAAAGTGCAGACCCGCACCGGCGAGCGATACCAGCAACAGCTGTACCGCGGCAATGACTAATACCGGGGGTTTTCGCATAGGCGGGATTAAGCCGACCCTGGTTGCTCGGGTCCGATTTATTCGGGCCCGCAGCGCGCTGTCCGCCCAAATTTTGGGCGAGCGAATTATAGGAGCAAGGGCATCGCCGGTTCAACCGGCAAATATCGCCAAGTTATCTAATTTTCGAGGTTTTTTCCCGGTGGTTTGACCACATTGTAAGTATTCACTAACCGAGAGGTTGCGCGCCACAATGGTGCGGCAGCGATGGGGCGGGCAGCGGAAACGCGCCGGATCGACCCCGCGGCAACGCAGGGCCCTATCAGTCCTCGCTGTAACCCAGGTGGGCGAGAATCCCGTCCAGCTCATCGAGACTGCTGTAGCGCAGTACCAGCCTCCCCACGCCCTTGTCGTTGTGATCGATGGCCACCGGCACACCGACTTTCTCCGACAGGCGCTCGCTCAGGCGACGGATATTCGGATCCTCTTTGGGCCTGGCCGGGGCCGGGTTTTCCGCCTGCTGGTGCAGGCGGCGCACCAGCGTCTCGGTCTGGCGTACAGTCAGGCCGCGCTCCACCACCTGGCGGGCGGCGGCACGCTGGGTGTCGCCGGCGAGGCCCAACAGGGCCTTGGCGTGGCCGGTTTCCAGGTCGCCGCGCTCGAGGAGGGTGCGAACCTCGCCCGTGAGGCTGAGCAGGCGCAACAGGTTGGTCACCGCGGTGCGGGATTTGCCCACCGCCTCGGCCACTTCCGCCTGGGTCAGCTCGAATTCGTCCTGCAGCCGCTTCAACGCCGAGGCCTCCTCCACCGGGTTCAGGTCCTCGCGCTGGATATTCTCGATCAGCGCCATGGCGATGGCAGCTTCGTCCGAGACCTCGCGCACCAGCGACGGCACCCGGTCCAGTTCGGCCAGTTGCGCGGCGCGCCAGCGACGCTCGCCGGCGACGATCTCGTACCTGTGTTCGCCGACGGGGCGCACCACGATCGGCTGCATGATGCCCTGGGCGCGGATGGAGTCGGCCAGTTCCTGCAGGGATTCCTGCGGGAAATCGCGGCGCGGCTGGTAGCGGCCGCGCTGCAGGAACTCGATCGGCAGCTCGCGCAGCTCGCCGTCGACAGATTCGCCGCCGCCGTCGCCGGAGGCCACGGCGATGGCTTCGCTGGCGTTGTCGCCGATCAGGTGGGACAGGTTTTTACCCAGGGCCTTGCGTTTTGCGGCCATAACTCGTTACCTCTTAAACCGCTTCCGCCACCGGGCGGCCCTGGCCGGGACCGCTGTTGGTAGTGCTGGGATTGGCGGCGTGGCGGCGGGTCATTTCGCCGGCCAGCGCCAGGTAGGCAATGGCGCCCTTGGAGTGTCGGTCGTACTCCAGCGCCGGCACACCGAAGCTGGGCGCTTCGGCCAGGCGCACATTGCGCGGAATGCAGGTGCGGTAGAGGCGTTCGCCGAAGTACTCGGACAGCTGCTCGGACACATCGTTGGTAAGGCTGTTGCGCGGGTCGTACATGGTGCGCAATATGCCCTCGATCCTGAGCTCCGGGTTGGCGGCGCGCTGGATCTGGGTGATGGTGTCGACCAGTGCCGACAGCCCCTCGAGGGCGTAGTACTCGCACTGCATCGGAATCAGCACGCCGTGGGCCGCGCAGAGGGCGTTGACGGTCAGCATGTTCAGAGACGGCGGGCAGTCGACGACGATATAGTCGTGGCCGCCGTCCAGGTAGCGCAGGGCGCGGCGCAAGCGCGCCTCGCGGCCGTCCATCTCCAGCAGCTCCACTTCCGCCGCGGACAGGTCTCCGTTGGCGGGCATCAGGTCGTAGCCGCTGGAGGTGGGGACGATCGCCTTGTTGGGCGGCAGCTCGCTGGCGAGCACATCGTAGCTGGACAGTTGCAGCTCGCTCTTGTCGATGCCGCTGCCCATGGTGGCGTTGCCCTGGGGATCGAGATCGATCAGCAGTACCCGGCGCTTGCTGGCGACCAGGGACGCGGCCAGGTTGACGCAGGTGGTGGTCTTGCCCACCCCGCCTTTCTGGTTGGCCACAGCGAATATATTGCTCAAGGTTATTGTCCTTTGTTTTCCCGAACAGCGCTCTCCCGGAAGCTCTTCGGGTCTCGCCGCAAAAACGCCGGCATCAACGGGCACTCCTCCCCCCGAATCGGGCTTCCTGTTCAGGAGTGCGCAGGTCTCGGAAAGATTGTCGCCTGCATCGACGGGCGCGCAGGCGCGAAAATGATTCTAACCCAAGTTTCGAGGTTCAGTTTCGGCTTGTGGCATCGAAAGGCATTTCGAACCCCGAAACCTGAGTGCCAAGTTATAGCGGGACTGTCGCCAGATTGTCGCTGTCTTCACCGCGACCGAGAACGACAAGGTGGCGATCCGCGTCGCAACCCGGTACCGACAGGGGGTGCACCCGCTCGACCTTAATCCCTTTTGGGAGTGCGCTCAACTCATCTCGCGGTAGTTTACCCTTCATCGCATAGAAGTTGCCACCGGGCGCTAGCAAGTGCTCACTTCCGGACACCATGTCGGCGATGGATGCGAAGGCCCGGGAGACCACCGCCGCGAACCC
Source organism: Microbulbifer halophilus (assembly GCF_026183675.1). Lineage (GTDB taxonomy): Bacteria > Pseudomonadota > Gammaproteobacteria > Pseudomonadales > Cellvibrionaceae > Microbulbifer > Microbulbifer halophilus. The sequence continues at coordinate 42,118 of NZ_JAPIVK010000003.1, read as the reverse complement.
CGAGCGGGGCCGGAAGGCCTCGACCCGCTCGTTGACCACGGTGACATTGGGCAGCGGCAGGGTGGTGGCCACCTGGAACAGGAAGCGCGTTTTCTTGCCGTTGCTGTCGAGCAAGGTTACGGGCCGCTGCGGGTGAACGATCGCCAGTGGAATACCCGGCAGGCCGCCGCCGCTGCCCACATCCACCAGCGGGTCCGCGTTCCCGCCGCAGAGATTTACCACGCTGAGGCTGTCGACGATATGGCGCTCCAGCATCTGCGCCGGATCGCGCACCGCAGACAGGTTGTAGGCGGCATTCCAGCGCGCAAACATCGCCAGATATTCCAGCAGCAGGTCCTGCTGTTCGGCGTTCAATTCAACTGATAACTGTGCCGCGGCCTCGAGCAGGCGTGGGCGGAATGGTTCCATCTGCAGAGAAATTGCGGGATCCCCCGGTTATCGGTGCGCACGGCGCACCCTACATCACACGACCCGTGCGCACCGCTTAAACGGCCTTCTTACGCGTCAGCAGGCCGCGCTTTTTCAACTGGATCAGCAGCAGCGACACCGCGGCGGGCGTGACCCCGGGAACCCGCGAGGCCCGCGCCAGGGTATCCGGGCGGGTGTCGCCGAGCTTCTGTTTCACTTCGCTGGAGAGCCCGGACACATTGCTGTAGTCGAAGTCCGCCGGAATCGGCGTGTCCTCGTAGGCCTGCAGTCGCTCTATCTCGTCCCGCTGGCGGTCGATATAGCCGGCGTACTTGGCCGCGATTTCCACCTGCTCGGCGACGCGCTCGTCGACGACGGCCTCGCCCTTCAGCGACGCCACATCGGCATATTTCAGTTCCGGGCGGCGCAGCAGGTCCATGGCGCTGTATTCGCGCGCCAGCGGCTTGGGCAGTTTTGTCTCCACGGCGGCGGCCTGGGTCGTCTTCGGGTGAACCCAGGTTTCCCGCAGGCGCCGCTCCTCGCGGGCGATGGCCTCGCGCTTTTCGCTGAAGGCGGCCCAGCGTTCGTCGGATACCAGCCCCAGCTCGCGGCCCACCTCGGTCAGGCGCAGGTCGGCGTTGTCCTCGCGCAGCAGCAGCCGGTACTCGGCGCGGCTGGTGAACATGCGGTAGGGCTCCCTGGTACCGCTGGTGATCAGGTCGTCCACCAGCACGCCCAAGTAGGCCTGGTCGCGGCGCGGGCACCAGGCCTCGCGCTCCTGCGCGCGCAGTGCGGCGTTGGCACCGGCCAGCAGGCCCTGGGCGGCGGCCTCCTCGTAGCCGGTGGTGCCGTTGATCTGGCCGGCGAAATAGAGCCCCTGAATGAATTTGGTCTCCAGCGACGGCAGCAGGTCGCGGGGGTCGAAGAAATCGTACTCGATCGCGTAGCCGGGCCGCGTGATATGGGCGTTCTCAAAGCCCCGGATCGACTGCACCAGTTGGATCTGCACGTCGAACGGCAGGCTGGTGGAGATGCCGTTGGGGTAGAGCTCGTTGGTGGTCAGCCCCTCCGGCTCGACGAAAATCTGGTGGCTGCTCTTGTCGGCGAAGCGGTGCACCTTGTCCTCGATGGACGGGCAGTAGCGCGGGCCGACGCCCTCGATATCGCCGGAGAACATCGGCGAGCGGTCCAGGCCTTCGCGGATCACCTCGTGGGTGGCGCTGTTGGTGTGGGTAATCCAGCAGCAGGCCTGGCGCGGGTGCTGAGAGCGCGCGCCGAGGTAGGACATCACCGGGGTGGGGGTATCGCCCCACTGCTCCTCGAGGGCGGAAAAATCCACGGAGCGCGCATCGATACGGGGCGGCGTGCCGGTTTTCAGGCGCTCGACGCGAAACGGGAGCTCCCGCAGCCGCTCGGCCAGGGCGATGGCCGGGGCATCCCCGGCGCGGCCGCCGGAATGGCTATCGAGGCCGATATGGATCCTGCCGCCGAGGAAGGTGCCGGCGGTGATCACTACGGTCTTGCCGCGAAAGCGCACGCCGGCGTTGGTCACCACGCCGGTGACCCGCTCCCCCTCGACGATCAGGTCGTCGGCGGCCTGCTGGAAAATCTCCAGGTTTTGCTGGTGTTCGAGTGTCGCGCGGATGGCGCTGCGGTAGAGCGCGCGGTCGGCCTGGGCGCGGGTGGCGCGCACCGCCGGGCCCTTGCGGGCGTTCAGCACGCGGAACTGGATACCGCCCAGGTCCGTGGCCTCGGCCATGGCGCCGCCGAGGGCGTCGACTTCCTTGACCAGGTGGCTCTTGCCGATACCGCCGATGGCGGGATTGCAGGACATCTGCCCCAGAGTCTCGATGTTGTGGGTCAGCAGCAGCGTGGTGGATCCCATACGCGCAGCGGCGAGCGCGGCCTCGGTGCCAGCGTGGCCGCCGCCGATGACGATGACGTCGTAGGTTTTGGGGTAATCCATAGCTGTCGCCGCAGGGGGTCGAAAAAGGGCGCATATTTTATAGCCAGCCGGCGCTCGACAGCAAACACTGATTGCGTCTGTCCGGGGGCAGAAGCCGCCTCGGGGAAGCATAGGATCGGACGGGGTTCTACCGATCTGGCGAACGGGTCGGGAAACGGATTAATCAATAGAGAAGTTATACATGTATGTAGAGAGTAGTGTTTTGTTGTTGTTGTAATTATTGGGGGCGGCGATTTCCTGTATAAATAAAAAATTTCCTTTTAAATCAAAGAGTTACCCGGTTTATAAGCGGGGCACAAACCTCTGCATTCAGCGCGGGGTAAACGCGGTATGCCGCTGTGGAGGGACGGGATAACTTTGGCGACTTTCGCTTAGGCTCCGGGTTATACCCAATTCACTCGCTCGCTGTGCGCCCGCTTACCCCCGGTTCTACCCACAGGCCGACGCGCCGGCCCACCCACTGTGCATGTCTGCGCCAACAGGGTGAGGGGGAGCTGTGCATAACTACCCAGTTTGGGATAACTCTGTGGGTTGATGTGCGCAACTTTTGTGACCTTCTGGTGGGGTAGCGGGTAGTCGCTGTGGAAAAGTGTGCCGCTGTGGACGGATTTCCCGCCGGCGGGGCGGATGGATTTCCTTTGGCGTCGGGCGGGAGAGTCATTCGGGGCGCCCGGCGACGCCCCGGAAAAGTGGAGTAAGAGGGAGGGAAAAAGTGTCTATTTGCCGATGCAGAAGCTGCCGAAGATCTTGCCCAGCAGTTCGTCGGCGGTCATTTCGCCGGTGATTTCACCCAGGGCCTGCTGCGCCCGACGCAGATCGTCCGCCAGCAGTTCGCCGGCGCCGCTCTCGTGCAGCTGGCCGGCGCCCTGTTCGATAAAGGCGCGTGCCCGGGCCAGGGCGTCCAGGTGGCGGCGGCGGGCGCTGAAGTTGCCCTCGCCGCCACCGCTGTAGCCCATGCACTGTTTCAGGTGCTCCTTCAGCGCCTCCAGCCCGGCGCCGGTCTTGGCGCTGATGGCGATGACCGGCACGCCGTCGGTGTGCGCCTGCAGGCCGGCGCTGTAATCGGTCAGGTCGATCTTGTTGAGTACCAGCGTCAGCTTTTCCGCGTCCGGCAGTTGCGCGGTGAATTCGGGCCAGACGGTTTCCGGGTCCAGGGAGTGGGCCTGTTCCGCGTCCACCAGCAGCAACACACGATCGGCGCTGCGGATCTCGTCCCAGGCGCGCTGGATGCCGATCTGTTCCACCCGGTCCGGCGAGTCGCGCAGGCCGGCGGTATCGGCGAACTGCAGTGGCATGCCGTCGATGTGGATGTGCTCGCGCAGGATATCCCGGGTGGTGCCGGCGACATCGGTGACAATGGCGGCGTCGTGACCGGCCAGTGCATTGAGCAGGCTGGACTTGCCAGCGTTGGGGCGGCCGGCAATGGCCACCTGCATACCCTCGCGCATCAGGCTGCCCTGGCGCGCCTCGGCCTCTACGGACGCCAGTTGCTCCAACAGGGCGTCGAGATCCGCCGCCACCTTGCCGTCGGCGAGAAAATCGATTTCTTCCTCGGGAAAATCGATTGATGCTTCGACGTAGATACGCAAATGCGTGAGATCTTCCACCAGGTTTTCGATTTTTTCGGAGAATACCCCCTGCAGTGAGCGCATCGCATTGCGCGCGGCCTGCTCGCTGCCGGCCTCGATCAGGTCCGCAATCGCCTCTGCCTGGGCCAGATCGATCTTGTCGTTGAGGAAGGCGCGCTCGGAAAACTCGCCGGGCCGGGCCTGTCGGGCGCCCAGCTCGATGGCGGACTGCAGCAACTGGTCGAGAATCACCGGGCCGCCGTGGCCCTGCAGTTCCACCACGTCTTCGCCGGTAAAGGAGTTGGGCCCGGGGAAGAAGAGGGCGATGCCCCGATCCACCAGTTGCCCGCCGCGGCGGAAACTGCGGTAGTGGGCCCGGCGCGGTTCCAGTTCCGCCTCGCCGCAGATACCGCGGGCGATCTCCAGTGCCGCGGAGCCGGACAATCGGATCACGCCGATACCGCCGCGACCGGGGGCGGTGGCGAGGGCGGCGATGGTATCGCGGTTGAGATTCTGTTCAGACATGGAAGCAGTTTACTCCAACGCAAAGGGGCCGCTGGTGCGGCCCCTTTATGGTTTGGTATTGGGTGGGGGCGCTCCGCGGTCAGATGCGAAGGCCTCGGTACCGGGAGTGTCTTGCGGGACTGTCTGCGAGAGGGACCTCGCAGACAAGCCTACAGGGATGTATTCACCGGGGGGACGCCTAGTCCGTGTCCCGCAAGACACTCCCGGTACCGAGGCCGCCACCTAGTCTTATTCAGACCTTCCCGGCCTCCACCTGCTTGTTGATAAACCAGGTCTGTGCGATGGAGATGACGTTGTTCGCCAGCCAGTAGAGCACCAGCCCGGCCGGGAACCACAGGAAGAAGAAGGTCATCATCACCGGCATCAGTTGCATGATACGGGCCTGGGTCGGGTCCGTGGGCTGCGGGTTCAGTCTCTGCATGAACCACATGGTGGCGCCCATCAGTACCGGCAGGATGAAGAAGGGGTCCTTTGTCGACAGGTCGTGGATCCACAGGATCCAGGGCGCGTGGCGCAGTTCCACCGTCTCGTTGAGCATCCAGTAGAGGGCGATGAATACGGGCATCTGCAGCAGGATCGGGAAGCAGCCGCCCATCGGGTTGATTTTCTCGCGCCGGTAGAGCTTCATCGTCTCTTCCGCCAGCTTCTGGCGGTTGCCCTTATTCTGTTCCTGCAGCTTTTTCATCTGCGGCGCGAACTTGCGCATGCGGGCCATGGATTTGAGGCCGGCGGAGGACAGGGGATAGAGCAGCGCCTTGATGAACAGCGTCAGCAGCACGATGGCCCAGCCCCAGTTGCTGACGATATGCTCCTGGATGAAATTCAGCACGCGGAACAGTGGCTTGGCGATCCACCAGAGCCAGCCGTAGTCGACGGTCAGGTCCAGGTAGGGGGAGATCTGTTCCAGGCGGATCACGTCTTTGGGGCCGGCGTAGAAGGAGGCGCTCAGCTCACCCTGGGTGCCGGCGGCCACGGTCACCGGGGTGGCGGTGAAGCCCATGCGGAATAGATCGCCGGAGAGTTCGCGCAACTCGAAGGTGTTCTGCTCGTCCTGGGGCGGTACCCAGGCGCTCAGGAAATAGTGCTGCACCATTGCGACCCAGCCGCCCTCGATAGTCTCGCGGGTGGGCTCTTCGGCGATTTCCTCGAAATCCTGCTTGAAGTAGTTTTCGTCCGCGGTACGGATGGCCGCACCCAGAAAGGGCGACATGCCGATGCCGGTATCTACCGGCGGTTCCTGGCTGTCGCGCTTGATCTGGCCGAACATGGCGGCGGACCACTCTTCGCCACTGGTGTTGTCCACCAGGTAGGAAATGTCGACCAGATAATCGCCGCGATTGAAGGTGTAGCGCTTGGTGATATTGGCGTCTTCCTGCCGCAGCGTCAGGTCGACGGTCAGGGTGTCCTTGCCCTCGCTCAGCGCGTACTCGGTGGCCTCGCTCTCGAACAGCGGGCGCCCGGCGCTGCTGTCGGTGCCGTTGGGGCCGATCAGGCCGCTCTGGGCGATATAGGTGTGGCCCCGGGTGCGATTCAGCAGGATCATCGGGCGATCCGGCGTGTTCAACTCCTGGTCGAAGTCGCGCAGGGCGACCTTGACGATATCGCCGCCGCGGGGATCGATCAGCAGCTCGAACACGTCGGTGGTGACACTGATCAGCTGGCGCTGCTCGCCATTGTCGACCTGCGGCTGCTCGGCTTCGCTCTGCAGCTGGGGGACATCGCTGTTGGTCTCGGCCTGTGCGTCTTTTTCCTGTCCCTGGGGCAGGGTGGGGGCATCCCCGCGCACGACGGTTTCCCGGTCGACCGCGGGCGCGCGCTCCTCTTTGAATTCGTTCCACTGGAATATCAGTGCCAGGACGACTGCGGCGATTCCGCCCAGCAGTGTATAGCGTTGCCAATCCATCTTGTTACCTAGTTGAGCGAGGTTTCGGGTCGGTTTCCTGTCGGGCGGGGGGAACCGGGTCCAGTCCGCCGGGATGCCAAGGGTGGCATTTTATAAGGCGCCGGACGCTTAAATAACCCCCTTTTAGGAATCCGTGGGTTTTTAATGCCTCTTCCGCATAATGCGAGCAGGTCGGGTAGAAGCGGCACTGGTTGCCGATCCAGGGACTGGCCAGGTAGCGGTAGACGTGGATCAGCTTGATGAGCAGGCGGGTCACGACGGCCTGCGCCTGTTACCGGGGTGCTTCGGCCTGTCGGAGGGCGGTTCCTGGGCGCGTCTGGCCAGTTTGCGCCACAGCTTGTCGAACAGTTTTGTCAGCGCGGCGTTGTCCAGTTTCCCGGCGCCGGGGCGCGCCAGGACCACGGTGTCCACTGCGGGCAGTTGGTGCTGGCGAAGGCGGAAGGTCTCGCGGGCGATGCGCTTGATGCGATTGCGATCGGTGGCGTTGCGAACGTGTTTTTTCGCCATGACAAGGCCCAAGCGCGGGTGCCCGAGATCATTGCGGCTGGCGAGGAGCAGGAGATTGGGGTGCGCGGCGCGTATCTGTGTGCCGGAGAAGACCGAGCGATACTGGGCCGCGTTTAGCAGACGCAGCGGCTTGGGGAATCCGAAGTCGCTGCGCGTCTGTTGCATAAAAGGAAGAGCTCCCGCTGTGGCGGGAAGCATACGTTTATGCAGACAGGACCTTGCGACCCTTGGCGCGGCGACGGGCCAGGATCTTGCGGCCGTTCTTGGTGGCCATACGGGCGCGGAAACCGTGGTTGCGCTTGCGCTTCAAGTTGCTGGGTTGAAATGTACGTTTCATTGTCTTGCTACCTGAGACTTTTGTATTCGGAATTTCGTGGTGGGGCAGACCCCGGCCGCCGCCCGAGCTCCGGTTCCGGTATCCACCGGCGCAGGCGGAGCATTGCGCTGCGAAGGCGGCGGATTGTATAGAAAGGAACCAGCTAAATCAACGCGCGGCGGGACAAATACGGCCGCCCCGGGGAAAGGTGCGTGCCGCTCTAAGTGTGGTGTTTTCGGCGCCGATGGCAAGTGATTGAGTTGGCGCAGGTATTCCCGAGAGCCCACCGATTGACCCCAAGATATCCACAGATTGCCTGTGGATTGATTTCAGTGGTGTCCGCAAGTGGCTGCCTAAATAATGGGCAAGTTGTTGATTGTAAGGCACTTTTCACGTACTTTTTTTCAACAATTTGACGCCTTTCTGTGGATAACCCTGAGCTCTGAAGGTATACTCCTCCGTCTTGTCGATGGCCCCGGACGTTCCTGTTCTCCGGGTCTTTTTTCTTGGGGTTTTTGGGGGGTTTCTTGTCTGAATCCGTATGGAAGCAGTGCGCCAGCTGTTTGCAGGATGAGCTGCCATCACAGCAGTTCAACACCTGGATCAGACCGCTGCGGGTGAGTCCGGCGGCGGGGGAAATGCGCCTGCTGGCGCCCAACCGCTTCGTGCGCGACTGGGTGGGAGACAAGTTCCTGAACCGCATCCTCGAGCTGGTGCAGCATTTCGGTGGCGAGCAGCCGCCCCGGGTGGTGCTGGGTATCATCGAGCGCCGCCCGGCGGATCGCCGCCCCACGCGTTTCCAGCGCAACCGCCCGGCCGCGGATCGCGGGCGGGCCGACGGCGGCAATTCCGCCTTCGGCGGCGGCACCCCGCAGCCGGGTGTGGCCGGTTCGCCGGTATCGCAGGGCGCATTCTCCTCCCCGTTCAACGGCAGTTCCCAGACCCGCTTCGGTGGCTACGACACCACCGCGGCCTCCCGCGCCGCCGCGGAAGAGGCCACCGCGGACCAGGTTACCAGCGGCGAGCTGGCGCTGACCGATCTGCGCGCGCCGCCCAGCCCTCCGACCCAGCGCCCGGCCGCGGAGCCGGTGCGCAATGTGGAGGTGGAGGGCGCCATCAAGCACGGCAGCTCCCTGAACCGGAACTTCACCTTCACCTCTTTCGTCGAGGGCAAGTCCAACCAGTTGGGCCTGGCGGCGGCGCAGCAGATTTCCGATAACCCCGGCGGCTCCTACAATCCCCTCTTCATCTACGGTGGCGTGGGCCTGGGCAAGACCCACCTGATGCACGCGGTGGGCAATGCGCTGCTGGAGCGCAACCCCAATGCGAAAGTGGTCTATCTGCACTCGGAGCGCTTTGTCGCCGATATGGTCAAGGCACTGCAGTTGAACGCGATCAGCGACTTCAAGCGCTACTACCGTTCCGTGGACGCACTGCTGATCGACGATATCCAGTTTTTCGCCGGCAAGGAGCGCTCCCAGGAGGAGTTCTTCCACACCTTCAATGCGCTGCTCGAGGGTGGACAGCAGATCATCCTCACCTGCGACCGTTATCCGAAGGAGATCGACGGTCTCGAGGAGCGCCTCAAGTCCCGGTTCGGCTGGGGCCTAACGGTGGCGGTGGAGCCGCCGGAGCTGGAGACGCGGGTGGCCATATTGATGAAGAAGGCGGAGCAGGTGGGCGTGGACCTGCCCCACGATTCCGCTTTCTTTATCGCGCAGCGCATTCGTTCCAATGTGCGCGAACTCGAGGGGGCGCTGCGGCGGGTGATCGCCAATGCCCAGTTCACCGGCCGCCCGATCGACGATATTCTGGTGCGCGAGGCGCTCAAGGATCTGCTGGCGCTGCAGGATCGCCTGGTGAGCGTGGACAATATCCAGCGCGTGGTGGCCGAGTACTACAAGATCAAAGTGGCGGATCTGCTCTCCAAGCGTCGCAGCCGCTCGGTGGCGCGGCCGCGCCAGGTGGCCATGTCGCTGGCCAAGGAGTTGACCAATCACAGTCTGCCGGAAATCGGCGACGCCTTTGGCGGGCGAGATCACACCACGGTGCTGCACGCCTGCCGTAAAATCCGCGAACTGCAGGAGTCCGATGCGGATATCAGCGAGGATGTAAAACTCCTGACGCGCTCGCTGACGACCTGATCCGAGCGATCGGGAAACGAATAAACCGACAAACAAGCAAGGCGAAACTACCGATGAAATTCAATGTGAGCCGGGACGCCCTTCTCAAGCCCCTACAGCTGGTCGCCGGTGTGGTGGAAAAGCGGCAGACACTGCCGGTGCTGGCCAATGTACTGGTGCAACTGCAGGGACAGGAGCTGTCCCTGACCGGTACCGACCTGGAGGTGGAAATCGTCGGCCGCCTGCCAGTGGACGGCGTGGAGATGGAAGGCGAGGTGACGGTTCCGGCGCGCAAGCTGCTGGATATTTGCCGCTCCCTGCCGGAGGGTGCCGAACTCAAGTTCGAGCGCGACGGCGAGCGCCTGATTCTGCGCAGCGGCCGCAGCCGCTTCCAGCTTTCGACCCTGCCGGCGGAGGACTTCCCCAACCAGGAAGAGACCACGGCCCAGACCCGCTTCGAAATCTCCCAGCGCGAGATTCGCCGCCTGATCGAGGCCACCGGCTTCGCCATGGCGCAGCAGGATGTGCGCTACTACCTGAACGGCCTGCTGATGGAGTGCCGCCCGCAACAGTTGCGTGCCGTGGCCACCGACGGCCACCGCCTGGCGCTGTGCGATCGCGATGCGCCGGGCCTGAATGTGGAATCGCCGATCCAGGCGATCGTGCCGCGCAAAGGGGTACTGGAGCTCGGCCGCCTGCTGGAGGACACCGATGCCCAGGCGGACGTGGTGCTGGGCAACAACCATATCCGCGTCAACAGCGGCCAGTTCACCTTCACCTCCAAGTTGGTGGACGGCAAGTTCCCGGACTACGAGCGGGTGTTGCCCCGCGCTACCGGCAACGAGATTTTTGCCGACCGCCAGACGCTGCGCCAGGCGTTCTCCCGCGCGGCCATCCTGTCCAACGAGAAGTACCGCGGCGTGCGCCTGCAGGTTTCCGAGGGCCTGCTGCAGATCGTTGCCAACAACCCGGAGCAGGAAGAGGCTGAAGAGCAGCTGGTGGTGGACTACGTGGGCGAACCGCTGGAGATCGGCTTCAACGTGGGCTACCTCCTGGACGTGACCGGTGCCATCCACAGCGACCAGATCCGTATCGGCCTTGCCGATGCCAACAGCAGTGCGCTCTTGCAGCAGCCGGAAGAGGGCGATGCGGTCTACGTGATCATGCCGATGCGGCTCTGATGGCAGTCGAACGCACCCGGTTTTCGATTGAAGAAACCGCCATCTCTCCGGGGATGGCGGTCTTTTTATATGGGGGGCACACTGCACTGTTCCCCGCTGTGACCGTGTGCGCGCCGGAGGTGTTCGAGTGGCGTTGAGCAGACTGTCACTGACCCACTTGCGCAATATCGACAACGCCGATCTCTCCCTGGGGGAGGGCATCAACCTCTTCTACGGCGCCAACGGCAGCGGCAAGACATCACTGCTGGAAGCGGTGCACATGCTCGCCACCGGCCGCTCCTTCCGCTCCCGCCAGCACCGGGCGGTGATTCAGGAGGGCGCCGAGGCGCTGACCGTTTTCGGCCGACTGGACGGGGGCGATAGTCTCGGCGTGGAGCGCCTGCGCAGCGGCGGCGGCCGTATCCGTATCAACCGGGCGCCGGCGGAATCCAGCTCCCGGCTTGCCAGCTGCCTGCCGCTTCAGGTGATCAACAGCGACAGCTTCTCGGCACTGGATGGTGGTCCCGGCGTGCGCCGGCGCCTGCTGGACTGGACAGTGTTCCACGTGGAACATGGTTACGCGCAGGAGTGGAAAAACTACCAGATAGCGCTGCGCCAGCGAAATGCGCTGCTCCGACGTGGTAAAATCAGCGCCGAGCAAATGGATATCTGGGAGCAGCGACTGGCTCAGAGTGGCAATCGTATGGACGAGCTGCGCCGCGCTGTGTTCGGCGAGCTGCAGGCAATTACCAGTGCCTTTATCCGCGAGCTGCCGGACTCTCCGCTGACCCGTGTGGAGCTGTCCTATCGGCGCGGTTGGCGCCGGGAATTGGATCTGCATCGGGCATTGGCGGAATCCCGCGAGGGCGACCTGGCCCAGGGGCACACCCGCAGCGGCCCGCACAGGGCCGACCTGCGCTTTACCGTCGCCGGAGAGGCAGCACAACATATCCTCTCCCGCGGCCAGCAGAAGATGCTGGTCTGCGCCCTGCGCACCGCCATGGCGGAACTGGTGCGCCAACACAACCAGAAGCCGGTGTTCCTGGTAGACGACCTGCCGGCGGAACTGGACAAGGATAACCAGACCCGGTTCGCCCAATGGGTGAGCCGTTGCGCCAGCCAGGTGCTGGTAACCGGAATTGACCGTGAAGCCACCAGTCGGCCTTGGCTGACCCTGCCTTCACCCTGGAATTGCCCGACAGTGTTCCACGTGGAACATGGGCGTATCTGTGCCGAACCCGAGTCGGCCCCGTAATGATGATGGAGTGAATCAATGTCAGAGCAGAACAGCTATGACTCCAGCAGTATCAAGGTATTGAAAGGCCTGGATGCGGTGCGCAAGCGCCCCGGCATGTATATCGGCGATACCGACGACGGCACCGGCCTGCACCATATGGTGTTCGAGGTGGTAGACAACTCCATCGACGAGGCGCTGGCGGGGCACTGTGACGAGATCCGCGTGGTCATCCACCCGGACGAGTCCATTTCCGTTACCGATAACGGCCGCGGCATTCCCACGGAAATGCACGAAGAGGAGGGGGTTTCCGCGGCGGAAGTGATCATGACGGTGTTACACGCCGGCGGTAAGTTCGATGACAACACCTACAAGGTCTCCGGTGGCCTGCACGGTGTGGGGGTCTCGGTGGTGAATGCCCTGTCCGAGGAGCTGAAACTGACCATCCGCCGCGCCGGCAAGATTCACGAGCAGATCTTCCAGCACGGCGTGCCCAGGGCGCCGCTGGAGATCGTCGGTGACTCCGATACCAGTGGAACCGCCATCCATTTCAAGCCGTCCGCGGAGACCTTCACCAATATCGAGTTCCACTTCGACGTACTGGCCAAGCGGCTGCGCGAGCTGTCGTTCCTGAACTCCGGCGTGCGTATCGTGCTGAAGGACGAGCGCAGTGGCAAGGAAGAGGTCTACGAGTACGAGGGCGGCCTGAGTGCCTTCGTCGAGTTCCTGAACCAGAACAAGACCCCCATCAACAAGCTGCTGCACTTCCAGAGCCAGCGCGAGGACGGTATTGCAGTAGAAGTGGCCCTGCAGTGGAACGACAGTTTCCAGGAAAATATCTACAGCTACACCAACAACATCCCCCAGCGCGACGGCGGCACCCACCTGGCCGGCTTCCGCGCGGCGCTGACCCGCGGCCTGAACAACTACATCGAGCGCGAGGGTCTGGGCAGGAAGGACAAGGTCAGCACCACCGGCGACGATGCCCGCGAGGGCCTGACCGCGATCATTTCCGTGAAGGTGCCGGACCCGAAATTCTCCTCCCAGACCAAGGACAAGCTGGTCTCCTCCGAGGTCAAGCCGGCGGTAGAGCAGGAGCTGGCGCATCACTTCAACGACTACCTGCTGGAACACCCGCAGGAGGCCAAGGCGGTGGTGACCAAGATGATCGACGCCGCCAAGGCCCGCGAGGCCGCGCGCAAGGCGCGGGAGATGACCCGACGCAAGGGCGCGCTGGATGTCGCCGGCCTGCCCGGCAAGCTGGCGGACTGCCAGCAGAAGAATCCGGCCCTGTCCGAAATCTACCTGGTGGAGGGCGACTCCGCCGGTGGCTCCGCCAAGCAGGGTCGGGATCGCCGCACCCAAGCGATCCTGCCGCTGAAGGGCAAGATCCTGAACGTGGAAAAGGCGCGCTTTGACAAGATGCTGTCCAGCGCCGAGGTGGGGACCATGATCACGGCCCTGGGCTGCGGTATCGGCAAGAGCGAATTCGACCCGGACAAGCTGCGCTACCACAGCATCATCATCATGACCGACGCCGACGTGGACGGCGCGCATATCCGCACCCTACTGCTGACCTTCTTCTTCCGGCAGATGCCGGAGCTGATCGAGCGCGGCCATGTGTTCATCGCCCAGCCGCCGCTGTACAAGATCTCCAAGGGCAAGCAGGAAATGTACCTCAAAGACGAGGGCGCGCTGACCCAGTTCCTGACCAGCGCCGCCCTCGACAGCGCCACCCTGTTCGTCAACCCGGACGCGCCGGGCCTGTCCGGAGAATCCCTGGAGGCGCTGGTGGCCGAGTACCGCGCCGTACTCTCGACCATCGATCGCCTCTCGAGGGTTTACCCGGAGGAAGTGCTGCGCAGCATGATCTACCTGCCCGGCCTGAAGCCGGAGGATCTGCAGTCGCAGGAAACAATGCGGGCCTGGTGTGAAAAGCTGCAGCAGGAACTGGCTGCCGAGGGCAATGGCGGCGGCCGCCGCCATACGGTCACAGTGCGGGAGAACACCGAGCGCGGCCTGTTCCTGCCGCATATCCATATCGTCGCCCACGGTGTCGGCAGCGACTACGACATCGGCCACGAGTTCTTCGAGTCCGCCGAGTACCGCGCTATCGAGGATCTGGGCGAGAAGATGGTGGATCTACTGGAAGAGGGCGCCTATATCCAGCGCGGTGAAAAGAAGCAGCCGGTCGGCAGCTTCCCGGAGGCCCTGGAATGGCTCATGAACGAGAGCCGCCGCGGCTACGCCATCCAGCGCTACAAGGGGCTGGGCGAGATGAACCCGGACCAGTTGTGGGAAACCACCATGAACCCGGACACCCGCCGCATGCTGCAGGTGACCGTCGAGGACGCCATCGCCGCCGACCAGATCTTCACTACCCTGATGGGCGACCATGTGGAGCCCCGCCGCGACTTTATCGAGAGCAATGCGCTGGCGGTGGAGAATCTGGACGTGTAGCCGGGAGCGCCGAGCCCCAGCTCGGCACTAACAGCAAGCTCCCCTCTCCCCCCGGGAGAGGGGCCGGGAGAGAGGGCAGCCTAAAGAGGCCCCAAACAGACAGCCATCCCCCAACAAAAACGGCCGCTTTCTAGCGGCCGTTTTTGTTGGGGGGAAGGAAAAGTCACTTCTGCAGCAACAACCCACACTCCCGATGCTCCTCCCCCTTGGTCGGATCGAAGTAGACGTCGTTGTCCGGCAGGTCGTTCTCGTACACATACTCCTCGACGTCGATCTCCTTCAGGTGGAACATCGGCGCCACGCGCACGGTGCCGTGGTTGCCCCTGGTGAACACATCCAGGTTCTTGCGGTGGGCGTTCTGGTCGTGGCGGATACCGTTCAGCCATACGTCCGGCTGGAGCTCCTGCATGGCGCGGTTGAACGGTTCCAGCTTGACGGTGCGCGAGAAGAAGTCGTGCTCCGGCGTATCCAGCTTGGGAATACCGCCGTAGACAGCGTTGTAGTGCGCCGCCGACATTTTCGGCGAATAGGTGTACAGGTTCAGGTCCAGCTGCTTGATCAGCCGCTCGATATGCCGGTAGGTCTCCGGTGTGTTATAGCCGTGATCCACCCAGATCACCGGAACATCCGGTTTGGCGCGGGTCACCAGGTGCAGGAAGGCCACCGCCAGCGGCCGGAAGTTGGTGAACACCACCGGATTCTCCGCCTCCTCGATGGTAAAGCGCATGATCTCGCTCGGCTTTGCATCCCGGAAGCGCTGATTGAAGGCATCCAGGTCGGCGCCGTGGTGAAAGGTGCGCTGCGGTGCGACGATATTGCGAGTGCTGGCGTTCAGTCCCATGGTCATCAAAGCTGTGTTGGTAAATGGACAGGGGAAATGCTACTCGCGCCGGGAAGGATTGAGAAACAATAAAAATGAGTGATAACTAAAGTTTTGGTTATATATGGAGGGGCGCGCCTCAGGCTGCGTCCGCGCGCCGGGCGCTATAGCGCATGACAATCTCCGTCTGGCCCGCATCGGCGCAGGGAAGACGTTCCGTTTCCACAAAACCGTGCCGCTGCAGGAAGTAGCGTCCGGCCAGGTTTTCCTGCAACACCGTGGCGTGCATTTCCGTGCGCCCCACTTTCGCCGCCCGCATCAGCTCCCCGCCGCCGCCGCGGCGGCTGACCGCGGGTGTCACGCACAGGAACACCAGTGCCCGGTCCGGCCCCACCACCGCAAATCCGTCCGCAGCCCGGTGGCGGCCCTCACAGTAGACGAGACAGCTCGAGGCCCCCAGACAGTTGCGGCGAAACGCGGTCAAGCGGGCCTGCCAGTAACTTCTGGGCAGGCTCGGATGGGCGGTGACAACCGAATAGAGCCAGAGCTGCTCCATCCTTTCCAGATCTGCGCTCGATGCCTTGCGTATCATCGGCTCCCCGTAAGTGAACACTTGCAAACAATGCTAATCAGACGCCGACTGATCTCCTACCGACGGATCCCTTGCTCAGGATTCAGCAGATCCAAAAGAATTTAATCCGGGTAAAAATAGGGCTATAATTTTATCCGGGTAAAATACTGGAGAGAGATTCGTGAATGACAATCCATCGAGCCGATCCTGCAGCGCATTTATGGGCGAAAAGCTCGTCGCCAGGGGCGCCATCAAATCTGTAGTGAGTGCTTGCAAACTTGAGTTGACCGACGACCAGCTGCCGTCCGTGCTGATATTCGATGAACGGGACAGCCGCCTCGTGGAAGTGGACTTTCGCGGCAGCGCCGCGGATGTGGTGCGCCGCCTGGACTCCCGCAGAGAAACCGGAGCCGCGGATACCGGCGCGGACGGGCCGCCGAAGAAGCGCGGTCGCGGGCGGCCGAAGCTCGGCGTGGTGGCGCGGGAAGTGACTTTGCTGCCGCGCCACTGGGAGTGGCTGGCCAGCCAGCCAGGCGGCGCCTCGGTGGCACTGCGCAGGCTGGTGGAGGAGGCGCGGCGGGCCAATTCCGGCAGGGACCGGCGCCGCGCGGCACGGGAGTCCTGTTACCGATTTATGGTGGCCATGGCCGGCAATCGCCCCCGTTTCGAGGAGGCCAGCCGCGCCCTGTTCGCCGGCGAGCGGGATCTGTACGCGAACGAGATCGCCGGTTGGCCCGCCGATATCCGCGACCACTGCCTGCGGCTGGCGGAGGCGGGGTTTGCCGGCGACCGTCGCTCCCGCCCGGAATAGGGTGAGGGTTTTCCATGTCCGCTGGTGCCCCGGATATGGATCACGTCGTGAAACAGCATTTCCAGGGCATGCCGGGCATCGGGCTTTCCCTTCTTAAGAGAACCGTTCTGATCGCCCACTAAAACTAATTAATTAGTTGACTGGCAAGACTCGCCTGGCTAGAGTCAATAAAACTAATTAGTTAGTAGGTTGACCGATGGCCAGGAAAAGATCCGAACAGCTCACCGACGGCGAGCAGGGCATCATGGAAATACTCTGGGAGCGGGGCGAATCCTCGGTGAAGGATATCGCCGGCGCCCTTGCGGCAGAAAAGCCCGTCGCTTACACCACCGTGCAGACCATGTGCAAAATCCTCGCGGAGAAAGGCCATGCCGACTTCCGCAAGGAGGGGCGTGCATTTATCTACCGCGCTCGTATGAGCCGCACCGAGGCCCGCCAGAGCGCGCTCAAGAACCTGTTGAATCGCTTCTTCGGCAGTTCGCCGGAACTGCTGGCGCAGCACCTGATGCGGGAAACGGATATCGAGCTGAAGGACCTCGAGGCCCTGCAGAAGAAAATCGACGAAACGGACTGAGCGGCGGGCCACCCCATGCTTTTCGAACTGAACCTCTTTACCACCTTTACGTTGAGCCACCTGCTGATCGGGACCTGCTTGATCCTGGCGCTGCTGGCAGTCAATCGGCTGTGGAACCTGAACGCCGAACTGCAAAGCTGGCTCTGGACCACCGCCTTGGCCATCTGCGTACTGGTGCCCTTTTTATCGCTGGCGCCGGCGACACAGCCGGGCGTCGCCGCTACCCAGGCCGCACAGACCTCGCCACTGCAGACCGGCACCCCGGCGCCAATTGCCGACAAGGTCCGGACAGCAGACAACGCGGCGGCAGTCCCGTCCGCCGGTGAGGCCCATGCCCGGGCGCTGCCGGGCCGCTGGGTGAAAAGAGCCGCAACCGGTGTCTATGCGCTGCTGTCGATCTGGCTGCTGGGCGCAGTCTGGCGCGCGGGCGCCCTGCTGCGCTCGGCGCAGCGTACCCGCTGGCTGATAAAAACCGCTATCCGCCACAGCGGTAGCCGTCCGGCGGCGATTCGCTGCCCGCTGCTGGTTTCCGACGCCATCGACGCGCCCATGGCCGCCGGGTTTATAAAGCCGGTGATCCTGCTGCCAGAAGTGTTTACGGAAAAATTCGACAGTGGACAACTGGCACCGATCCTTCTGCACGAGTGGGCCCATATCCGGCGCCGGGATCTCTGGGTCGGCGCGCTGCAGGAGCTGGTTGCGATTGTGTTCTGGTGGAGCCCGCTGGTGCGGCTGATCAATCGCAGGATTCATGTTTCGCGGGAACTGGCCTGCGATCTGCGCGCGGCCAGAATGCTGGGAAGTGGCAAGCGCTTCGCGCAGTCCCTGCTCGATTGCGCCGAGTTGATGATTACCCGGCGACAGAGTGTGCTGGCCATGGGCCTGTTCCGAAAAAAGAAGGACCTGGCAGAGAGAATTAATGCCGCGCTGAAATTCAGGAATGAAAAAAAGCCGAAGTGGTTGGCGATCGCAGCCGCCTGTTCCGCGCTTGCCATCGCCAGCCTGGGCGTTGCCGGGGAATACGCACCGCGCCTGAATCTGGCGTCCATCACCGATCGACCCGCATATGCCTCCGGCCTGTCTCGCGCCGAAGGCGAGCGAATGATGGCGGTGGTCCGCAGGGGTGACATGCAGACGCTGAGGGAAATGCAGAGCAACGGCCTCGATATCAATACCCCGGTGCTGGGAGAGGGCACCGCCCTGATAGAGGCGGTGCGCGAGAACAACCGTGAAATTTCGGAATTCCTGATCCGCTCCGGTGCGGATGTCAACCTGCCCGCCCTCGGTGACGGCAACCCGATGATCGCCGCGGCCCGGCACAACCGACTGGAGCTGGCGAAGTTGCTCCACCAGCGCGGTGCGGATCTGGATGCCGCAGTACCGAGGGACGGTACACCGCTGATTGTCGCCATCCGTTCCGGTCACCAGGTCATGGTGGAGCAACTGATCGACTGGGGTGCCGACGTCAATCAATCAGCCAAATGGGATGGCAGCCCGCTGATCGCCGCGGCCATGACCGGCAATCTGGAAATCGCCCGACAACTCTACCAGCGGGGTGCGGATATCAATGGCGTTGTGTCGACCGATGAAACGCCGCTGATCAACGCCGCTCACCACGGCCACTTCGAGATGGTTCGCTTCCTGGTGCAAAACGGAGCGGATGTGAACCTGGGCGTGAGGGCCGACGGCGATGAGTACAGGACGCCGCTGAACCGGGCGGGCAGTTCGCAAATACGCGAGTACCTGGTTGCCATGGGCGCCGCCGAATAAAAGCCTCCTGTGGGAAAGTAGTTTTTCAGGAAGGAATCCGTAACAACTCCGTCAGGGATGCCGGCAAAAATGCAGACAATAGAAGTCCAACTGTTATCCTTTCTGCTCGCGTTCGCCGTCTCCCTCTGCGGATGCCCGCCAGCACTTTCTACACCGCTCAAAGGGGAGGAGAAGTTTACCTTTGAAACCTGGAGCAAACAGAAAGCGGACCGCTACCGCGGTTCCTTTTCCGTGCCGGAAAACGGGAACAAGAAACAGAGCCGTGCCATTCCCATCAAATATGTGCGCTTCCCGGCAACGGGTGAACAAGCCGGTGCGTCCATCGTCTATCTCGCCGGCGGCCCCGGTGGTTCCGGGATTGCGGCGGTAAACTACCGCTTCGGCATGTTTATGGCCCTGCGCGAGTATGGCGACGTCATCGCCTTGGACCAGCGAGGCACAGGCGCATCTGACGTTCTGCCGACATGCCGCTCCGGACAGGCCATCCCATCCACAATCCCGGTGTCCGATCGCCGTTATATCGAATACCACCGCGAAGCACTGCGGGAGTGCCTGGCCTTCTGGCGCGAAAGTGGCGTCGATCTCGCCGGTTACAATACCGTCGAAAATGCCCGCGACCTGGATGCGCTGCGCCGACATCTCGGTGCCGGGAAAATCGTACTCTGGGGCACTTCCTACGGCAGCCACCTGGCCCTGGCGGCGTTAAAGGAGATGGAAGACAGGATCGAAAAAGTGATTATCTCCAGCGCCGAGGGGCTGCATCAGGCGGTCAGGCTCCCCGCCCGCACCGACGCCTATCTGGAGCGCTTGCAGACTGCGATCAACAGCCAGCCCGCTGCAAGGGAAGCCTATCCCGATATCGAGGACCTGATGCGTCGTGTACACCGCAAGCTGGATAGAGAGCCGCTGCCGATGCAAATGACCCGGAGGGATGGCAGCAGAGTCGATTACCTGTTGCAGCGGCGGGATATGCAGCTGATCGCGTCGAGCTTTATTGCCGACCCGAAAAGCGCCGCCAGGTTGCTGGATTTCTACCGCACCCTGGGTCGAGGTGGCAAACCCGATTTCGCTACGGTGCCCGCGCGCTACTTCCCGGATGCGTTTCTAAAACCGGGCGAGCCGATCTCCATGGACGCCATGCCAACGGCCATGGATATCGCCTCCGGCATAGACGCAAACCGCAAGGCCAAAATTGCCAGGCAGGCCGGATCGTCGCTGTTGAAAGACTACCTCAATTTTTCCTACCACTACGATGGCATAGCGCCGGAGCTGGATCTGGGCCAAAGCTTCCGCACAGCACCGGCAAGCGATGTCCCGGTACTGCTGTTGAGCGGCACCCTGGATGGAAGGACCACTCTCGAGAGCCAGAGAAAGGCGGTATCCGGGCTCACCGAGCTGACAGGCGTCACGGTGGAAAACGCCGGCCACAACCTGTTTATGGCATCCACTGAAGTCCAGCAGGTTATCGATCGATTTATGGAAAGCCGACCGATAAAAAAGACCAGCATCACAGTCAGCCTGCCGAATATGGCACCGCTGAATGAGTGAATGTCACCCGGCTGGGCCTGGAAAACCACAAAAAAGGAAACTCTCGTGATAAAAAGAAAATGGCTGCTGCTTCCGGTGGCGTCGCTGATGCTGTTACTGGCCTGGCTGCTGTGGCCCGTCTACCAGTTCTTCGCCTACAGCAAGGGCGCCGTGCCGCTGCCGCCGCTCGGCTGGCTGGAAATGCCGCCGGAGGCGCCGTCCGTACAGGAACTGCGCGATCCAGTGTACGCGGAGGCCGCCAGTCTTTCGCTGCGGGCGATTGAAAAACACCGGCAGAAAATAGCATCTCCGGCCATCGGTGCCGCGGTGGCACAGTGCGGAAAAGTCGTCTGGGCTGGCGCTGCCGGTTGGGAGAATGTCGAATCGAAAACGCCGGCCACCCCGGCGACGCGCTTTCGTATCGGCAGCACCTCGAAAGCCCTGACCGCCACGGCGCTGGCGCGCCTGGTGCAATCCGGTCGCATGCAACTGGATACCCCCATCTCCGAATACCTGCAGCCGCTGCCCAACCCGGCCTGGGAAAAGCTCACACCGCGCCAGCTGGCCTCGCATATGGCGGGCATGCCGGAGTACAAGGAGAATCGCGACTGGGATGGTCTCTATCACACACTGGCGCTGCGCAAGCACTACGACAATATGGTGGATGCGCTGGAGGTTTTCGACGAAACTCCGCTGGTTAACAAGCCGGGCACGGAATTTCACTACAGCACTTTCGATACGGTGCTGCTCGGTGCAACTATCGGTGCAGTGGAACAGCAGAGTTACCTGCAGGTGCTGCGCAAACAGGTATTCGAGCCAGCGGGCATGAGCGCCACCATCGTCGCGCCGGTGGGCGGTGACAGCAGAAACCGTATCGCCACGCCCTACAGAAGCAACCGCCAGCCCGGCGACGCGCACCGGCTGCGCCCCTGGCGGGATGTGGATCTGAGCCACCGGCTGCCCGGCGGCGGTTTTGTGTCGACGCCGACCGAGCTGGTGCAATTCGGCAGTCTCTATTTCGATGACGACTACCTGGCGCCGGAGGTTCGCGCACAGTTCTGGACGCCGCAGAAAACCGCCAGCGGCGACATAAATCCACAGAAATACGCGCTCGGCTGGCGCATTGCCCAACTGGAAGTGCCGGGTGTCGGTGCAGTGCCCAATGCCAATCACGGCGGTGTTTCCCGCGGTGGCCAGAGCTGGCTGATGCTGATGCCGGATTACAAGATGGCGATCGCGGTGAATATCAACCGCAAAACCGGGGTCTTCTGGGATTTTGGCCGCATCTCAGAGCGGATTGCGGCCGAATTTATCCGCGCGGGCGGTGGAAGCTGCACCGGTACGGCGGCGCTATCGGACACCGGACCGTCGCCGCAACGCCGACCGGAAAGAGTGGCCAAGCGGGCGGTGGCGAGACTATAAATAACGGAAATCTATCGATTACTGGAAATACGCGCGCGGAGAAAACTGCCATGGCTCGCCACATCTTCGGGCCGCTGCTTGTCGCTGCACTTTTCGCACTGCACGCGACGGCGCAAATCCCGGACGACGAATACCGCACCGTCAAACAGCGGGCGCTCCAGGTCGCCGCCGACCATCTCGATGTGAGCGCCGCAGAGTTACAGTTGCTCGACCTACAGCCTGCACAGTGGCAGGATTCCAGCCTTGGCTGCCCGAAACCCGGGCGCCGCTACCTGCCCTCGATCGAGTCCGGCTACAGGGCGGTGGTCCAGTACGACAAGCAACAGTACCGGGTTCATCTTGGCGAGAATGAAGGTGTTGTCTGCACGGGGGTCGTGCGCAAAGGCCCATAAGTGGGCCGAGCGCAAAATTCTGTAACAGCTCGCTGCGCCAAAACGCCCATCTGCGTTGGGAAAGCTCGAAATAGAACCAGCGGGATATCGATGGGAAAAAAGATCCCCCCGCCTGGAGGGGATCTTCATAGGGCGGGTTACTGGGTGTCGATCATGACTTCCGTCTGCGCGAAGGGCGCACCGCCGTCGCTGTGCTCCAGTATGCCCAGCGCGCGGGTGTCTGGACTCAAATCAAACCAGTTCACTGTAACAGTACCGCTGCCGCCCGGATTGGAGTTTTCTGGGGCATCGATTGCTGTATTGCCCGTGTCTTCATTGCCAATGGCATAATTGAACAGTGTATAGGGCGTCGCTCCAGCTGCAGTGGCAAAGTCCTTGACAACGACTTTGTACTGCCCGGGTGGCGGATTGGCTATGTCGATCGACTCCTCTGAAGTCGGTGAGCCGCTCGCACCAATCAAGACAAAATCAGAGTCGAGCTGATAAAGAAGCTCCATATCTATATCGTCTGACCCGTCGCCTGCACCTACGTTTTCATCGTAAAGAGCCAGCCTCAGCAGATTTTTACCCGGTGCAAGTTCAAAGAAGATTTCATCTTTCGAGCCGTCTTCCACTGCACTTACTGTGGTTTGGGCTTCGACCAGCCCGGCTATGGAAACCTCATAGGGGCCTTCATATCCAAAATCCACGTTGAAGCTCAGGGAGCCATCCGTTCCGCTGGACTGCAATTGACCCGGCGCCGCCATGGGTGTCGGATTGACCGCGATGGGACTGCGCACCTGGATAAAGTTACCAAAAGACTTCCAGGTAAGGGCGCCGAAGCTCCACTCGCCGAAGGTGGTATCGGCCGTTGTCGAGAAGGTAATCCGATACGTCGCCGATTCGCCTTCCGCGAGCCGGATGACCGCCGGAGATACGGAAACATCAATGCCTGCCGGTGCGTCAACCGATGCCCAGAAATGATGGGTTCCCGGCAATACGCTGGTAACAGTGCGTGTCACGGTCTGGGTTCCGATCAGTGAACCGATGCCGATTGAAGACAGATTGAGATCGCTGGGATCAAGGGAATATCCGGCTTCTTCCAGAGACGCACAGAGAGAGGGATCGAAGGGCGGGGACTGGCGTTCGGCGCCACAGAAGAAGGCCAGGTAATCGTAAAAGCCTGCGTTATAAACCAGCCCGGGAACCATTGCGCCTCCCGGCTCGATGGCTCCGGCCCCCATATCGAACGGATCCGCCGCTTCCGGACCGAAGGATTTCTGCAGGTCGGCGCGCGCGGTAGTCATCAGTGCCGACTTGGCCATTGCCGGAGTCCAGTCCGGGTGCGCCTGTTTCAGCAGAGCCATCACGCCGGCGACGTGCGGGCTGGCCATGGAGGTGCCGCTCAGGGCCGCGAACAGGTTGCCGCCGCTGGAGACCGGCGATGTTCCGGCGATGATTCCGACACCGGGCGCCGCCACATCCGGTTTGATGATATCCGGTGCGCCGGCATTGGCGCCGCGGGATGAGAAGCCGGTTACGCGATCCTCGCGCGGAACCTGAATCTCGGGACTCAGTGTGCCGGCGGTATCGGTGGTGGAGGCGATCAATTCACCGTCCGGATGGCGGATCATGATGCCCGGAATAGTGGTCTCCGGCGCCGACATTACAATCGGGTCTATGCGGTCCGCTGCGGTGCCGTCGTTATAGACGACGATGGCACGGGCGCCGGCCGCGGCGGCATAGTCATACTTCTCGGTGAAAGAGCAGGCGCCACGGATGACCAGTGCGATCTGCCCCTCAATGGCCGATGCATTGGTCAGCGTGCTGCAGGCCTCCAGTGGTTCTGCTGCCACCACGTCGCTGGAAATGGCGCCGCTATCGGCCAGCGTGACCGGACCGCTGCCTTCCTGGCCCTCGTAAATGGTTGCTACTTCGGCGGGCACATCCAGCTGCAGGCCGGTGCCGAAGTTCTGATTGTCCTCGGCGGCAGCCACGGAGGTAACCCAGGGAGCGCCGGATGGTGTGCCGATGGTCTCGGATCCCGGGCCGCTGTTGCCGCCGGAAACGGAGACGAAGACCCCGGCGTCGGCGGCGTACAGGAATGCCAGGTCGTCGGGACCGGTAAAGGCGGTGCTGCTGCCGCCGACGGAAAAGTTTATTACGTCGACACCGTCGGCCACCGCCTGGTCGATGGCGGCCATGGAGTCCGACGAGAAGCAGCCGCTGTCATCCGGATCGGGCGCATCCCAGCAGACCTTGTAAACGGCCAGTCGTGCCCGCGGCGCCATGCCGCTGACGGTGCCGCCGAGAGAGGACTCGACGCCGTAGTTGCCGGCGGCGGTGGTGGCGGTGTGGGTCCCGTGACCGTCGGCGTCGCGGGCGGACAGGAACTCGTAGTCCGCCAGGGTGTTCAGGCTGAGAAAGGATTCCGAGAAGGATTCGGCCTTGAGCAGCTTATTGTTACAGTCGAAGGGTGCGTCGTCCGGATTGAACGCGGTATTGCCGAAATCGCAACCCGCGCCGGTAAAGTCCTCTGGTGCCGGACCGTAGGGCATCTTGCGGCCGCGATTGCCGCGCTTGCGCGTCGGCATATCGACGACGCTCGGGTGTTCCGGGTGGATGCCGCTGTCGATGACGCCGACCACCACGTCCTCGCCAGTGAAACCCCACAGCCAGGGCCCGAAAACACCGGTCAGGCCAAGAAAATCCGGTGTGGAATCGGTCTGCGGCTTGAGCAGCTCATCTTCCCACACGCCGAGCACGTCCTTGCGCGCGCGCAACTGCTCCGCCTGCTTGCCGGTAATCTGTGCAGCGAAACCGTTAAAAACCACCTCGTAGTCGTGGATTTTGCGCGCCCCGGAAATGGAAGAGAGCACCTCGTTGCGGCGCGAGCGGAGAAATGCCGAATAGCCGCGAAACTCGGCACTCTGCGGATCTATACGGCCGCTGGCGCGCGGCTGGGCGGCGGCCAGGCTTGGCAGTTGCGCGCGATAAGCGGCGAGAGGTTTCTCGGCCAGCTGCACGATATAGATTTTCCGCTCCTTGTGGAGATCGGGTACCGGTGCGGGATCCGCCGCACTGGCGAAAGACAGTAGTAGCCCCGCGATCAGCGAGGAAATGGCTGTAAACTTCATAAAGATATGTCCCGTTGTAGTTATTGGGTTTTCAGGAACGGAAGCGATCAAAGGAGGGGAGCCGCCAGTAATGGGATTCGGTGAAGCCCGTTGGCAGCGTGTAGCAGGTCTGGTCCTTCAAACCTTCCTTGTCCGAATTTTATCTACTAAAAAACAGAAAAATTCGGACTAACCTTCCTGTTCTTCGCTTTTACTGCAGGGGGGCGTGCAAATCAATCCGTTGGCGCGACAATGATTTTCTTGTTGATTTTCCGGGAGGCCGGGGGAGAAAAGGGTAAACAGAGAGCCTGAAAAAAGAAGGGGAGCCGTCGGCTCCCCCTGTGAAAGCGGCGGTCAGGCGACGGCGGCGTCCCGCTCCCGCTCAACGGCGAGGGAGAACGGAGGATGCGCCTGCACGCGGGCGATCATCTGCCGGGTGCTGTCGCCCAGTGCTATTTCCACCGGAAAGTGCTGATTCCAGTCGGCGTAGACCGCCAGCATCATATCCACTGCGGTGGGCGTGTCGCCGAAAATAAAGGGTTTGTCCCGCAGCCTCTCCTCGACGCTATCCCACAGTGCCGACAGGCGTGCGGCACCCTTGTCGAACACCTCTTTCCTGGCGGCATCGCCCTCGAGTCCCAGCTTGGCGAAAAACAGCAGGCTGTAGGCCGGGTGGAGGGTCGCGTTGGCAAACAGCAGCCACTGGTAAAACTCGGACCGCTGGCGGGAATCGTCCGGCAGCGTGGGGCTGCGGTGTTTTTCCAACAGGTGCAGCACTATGGCGCTACCTTCGCGTAGCACCAGGTCGCCGTCCACCAGTACCGGCACCTGGTTGGTCGGGTTGAGCTGGCGGAAGTCGGCGGCGGAATCCCGCGGGATCAGTTCCACCGGTTGCTCCAGTTCGTTGAGCAGCGCGTGGACGGCGCGGGAACAGGCGCCGGGCATATAGTAGAGCTTGTACATGGGATTTACTCCTCGGTGGTTTCCGGGTCGGGTGAATTGGTATGCAGCGTACTGTCGGCAATCAGTGACGCCATCAGCTCAGCCGCGCGGCGGTGGCGTGACAGGCCGGCGATCTGGCCCGCGGCCATGGTGGCGAAGTCGGCGCTACCGCGGTCGACGGAGGCCTTTGCCAGCGGCCGCGTCAACGACAGTTGTAACGGGTAGGACAGGGCCGGGTCCGGCCACTGATCTGCGGATTCGGTCAGGCGGTTGCGGATATAGCGCGCCAGGCGGCCGGAAACGGCGCGGGTAAGTACCGTGTCACATCCCTCGGGATCCCGCAGCAGGGAGCGGTGCAGAGTACTTGCGCCGGATTCATCGCAGCCCAGGAAGGCGGTACCAACCTGCGCGGCGTCCGCCCCTAGCGCAAAGGCGGCGGCCACACCGCGGCCGTCGCCGATACCTCCGGCGGCAATCACCGGGATCGAAACTGCATCGCGAACCCGCGGCAGCAGGGCAAAGGTGCTCAGCAGCGAGCTCGGCTGCGGCTCCTCGAGGAAGGCGGGGCGGTGGCCGCCGGCCTCCAGTCCGGAGGCCACCACCATATTGACGCCGGCGTCTTCCAGCGCCCGCGCCTCGGCAACACAGGTGGCTGCGCCCAGGGTGACGATACCGCGCTCGGCGCAGCGGTCCAGGATAGATCGTTCGGGAATGCCGAACACGAAACTGAAGACCGCGGGCCGCGCCTCCAACAGCGCTTCCACCTGTTCGTTGAAATCGTGCAGCGGGTTGCCGGCGCTTGCCGGCGGCGACAGGTCGAGCTGCTCGAATAGGGGCTTCAATTGTTGCAGGTAGGCGGTCTCGCGGGATTCATCCATCGGCCGGCCCCACTCGGCCGATCGCGGCACCCACAGGTTCAGGTTGAAAGGCCGCTCGCTGCGGCGGCGGATATCCGCTGCCAGTGCGAGTATCTGCTCTCCGGACAGGTGGTGCGCGCCGTAGGCGCCGAGGCCGCCGGCGTTGGAAACCGCCGCCGCCAGCTCGGCGCTGGAGTGGCCGCTGCCGAAAGGTCCCTGAAAAATCGGCTGCTGAATTCCCAGCGCTCGGGTAACGGGATTGTTTTCCCACATGGTGTTGCTGACCCCTGCTTGTGTGATTCGGGAAGGAGTCTAGCCATGAAGGTTACCAAAGTATACTAGAGGATAGTTGGTAACTAAAATTAGGGGTTACTGCAAGGTAACCATGTGATTGGCAGGTAACCTGAAGAGAACGCCGGTACAATCCCTGTCTCCAGCCAGCGAATAGGTAATGCCATGCTGCCGCGCAGAAAAAATCCCGTTGAGGCGCCGCCGCCGGCCTGTCCCATCGGCGAGTGCATGAAAGTGATAGGCGGCGCCTGGACACCGAATATCATCTGGTTCCTGAGCCGGCGCCCGCGGCGTTTCAGTGAATTGAAGGAAGATATCCACGGCATTTCTGCCAAGATGCTGACCACGCGCCTCAAACAACTGGAATCCCGCGGCGTGGTCATACGCGAGGTCATGCCCACATCGCCGCCCAGTGTCGAATACCGCCTGACCGAACTGGGGGCGGAACTGAAGCCGGCGATCGAGGCGATAGTGCGGGTGGGGCATCGGTTGAAGGAGCGGGGGTGAGGGGTCTCAGCCCTGGGGCCGCAGGACATATCGGCACTGGCGGGCGATAAGACTATTGTCTCGGCTGGCTGGTGTGCGGGGCGGCAATGGATATTTCCCGGTATTCGAGCCTCTGGCTATCACCCCTGCAACAGGTAATCTGCAAATGCCGCCAGATCATCGAAGACGGCCGTATCTGCCAGCCGCTCATCCGGCTCGTCGATCAGTTGCTGCAGGGTATCGCTGCCGCAGCCGGTTTTTACCAGTGCCGGTTTGCAACCCTTGGCCAGCGCCACCTGCAGGTCCTTGAGCCGGTCGCCGACCATATAGCAGCCGTGGAGGCTGGTATCGAATTCCGCCTCGATCACGTCCAGCAGCCCGGTCCTGGGCTTGCGGCAGCGGCAGTTGTCGGCGTCGCCGTGGGGGCAGTAGAAGATGCCGGCCACTTCGCCGCCGGCGTCTTCCACCAGTGTGCGCAGTCTGGCGTGGATGGCTTCCAGGTCGTCGAGATCGAGCAGGCCCAGGGCCAGGCCGTCCTGGTTGGTGGCGATCGCCAGCTGGTAGCCGGCGCGGCTCAAGTCCGCCATGGCTTCGATGCTGCCGGGTACGGGCACCCATTCGTCCAGGCTGGTGATATGGTCACTCGTCTGCTGGTTGATGACGCCGTCGCGGTCGAGAACGATGATTGCCATTAAGTTTTTACACCACCTGTTTGCGCTTGTGCTTCCGTTTGCTTACAAGGATTCTCGGGAGTTGACGATACCTACGCCGTACTGGCTAATAGCTTTTTCTTTCAGGGATTTCAACAGCAATCTTACCTTTTCACCAGACTCTCTCGTGCTCCTCAAAAATTTCGGGGTATTGCGATTGTGAGAGGGAAAAGACTGTCCTATAGCAATAAGCGGCTATTTATTCTTAAGTATGTTGTTTGTGTACAGATCTTCAACCGGGAAAATCATTGTATAGTCGTCCCAGTTTAAGTTGCCGTCAATTATTTCAAAATCCAGAAAAGCGGATTCAGACTTGTATTTTTCGTAGTCGGGGTGCCCGACAGAAAAAATAAATGGTGCAAAATCGACAATCTGCTTATAACCGTCAGAGAACTCGATCTCCAGTATATGAGACTTGAGGTGTTTTGCGGATTCAACCGAAATTTCTGACATTTTTAACTCGCTGCGTGATTACTTTGGGAGCTATTGGCTGCTTCCTTACAAAGTAAGCAACCCACTTTTCTACTATCTCTTCCGCATAAACGTTCACGAACTCTTCAAATTCCTTTCGTTTCTTGGTGTCTAACCCCCGCCCCTTATCCTTAATAATGATTTCTTTAATTTTTCCATGAAAAAAATGTATTTCGGCTTTACTCTCCCGGCCTTCGTGTTTGGCATGAACGTGAATAGGTTCATGCTCATTGCTGTAGAAGAAAAGTGTTATTTCGAGATACTGGTAGAGTTTTGGCATTACATTTCCTTATGTATCGTCGCTAAGTTGATGTGCGTAACAGAGCAGGCTGTAGCGGGAGCTTACTTGAAAGTCCCCGCCACAGCAGTTTACTTTCTCTATCTCGCCGGCGCCAGCAGCGAGATATCCGCCACCTCGAGGAACAGATCCCGCAACTGTGCCAGTAGCGCCAGGCGGTTGTTGCGGAGTTTTTCGTCATCGGCCATGACCATTACCCGGTCGAAGAAGTTGTCGACGGTTTCCCGCAGTCCGGCGAGCCCGGCCAGGCCCTCAGTATAGAGGGCGTCTGCGTACAGGGGGTCCACCTGTTGCCGGGCGTCCTTCACCGCCGCATGCAGTGCCTTTTCCGCGTCTTCCTGCAGCAGGCTCTCGTCCACTTCGGTGGGCGCCGGGCCGTCCAGTTTGGCGAGGATATTCGACACGCGCTTGTTGGCCGCGGCCAGGGCCGCCGCTTCCGGCAGCTGGCTGAAGGTGTGCACCGCGTGTACGCGGTTGTCGATATCCAGCGGGTGCGACAGTTTGCGCGCGGCCACTGCCATAAACACCTCGGCGGAAATGCCTTGATCTTCGTAGCGGGCGCGGAAGCGCTCGAGGATATAGTTGAGCGCCTCGTCGACCACGCTGTTGTACTCGCCCAGTGCGGTACGCGGGTAGTTGTCGCGGGCCTGCTCCAGCAAGTGGCGCAGGTCCAGGTCGAGCTTTTTCTCCACCAGGATGCGAATGATCCCCAGGCTGGCGCGGCGCAGGGCGAAGGGATCGCGGGAGCCGCTGGGCGGCTGGCCGATGCCGAAGATACCCACCAGCGTATCGAGACGATCCGCCAGCGCGATGACGGTACCGGTATCGCTGGTCGGAAGCTGGTCGCCGGCGAATTTGGGCATGTACTGCTCGTACATGGACTTGGCCACTTCCAGCGGTTCCTTGTCGTTCTCCGCGTAGTAGTAGCCGGCGATGCCCTGCATGTCGGCGAATTCGAACACCATCTCGGTGACCAGGTCCGATTTGCACAGTCTGGCGGCGCGTTCGGCCCAGTCCGGGTTGGCGCCGGTGCGTTCGGCGATCTTCGGTGCCAGTGTCGCCAGGCGCTCGGTCTTGTCGTAGACGGTGCCCAGGTGTTTCTGGAATATCACCTGCTTGAGCTTTTCCCGGCGCGCTTCCAGGCCGGTTTTCTTGTCGGTATCGAAAAAGAAGGCGGCGTCGGCGAGCCGCGGGCGGATCACCCGCTCGTTGCCCCGGATCACCTGCACCGGGTCGGTGCTCTCGATATTGGAGACGGTGACAAAGAAGGGCATCAACTGGCCATCGCCGTCCACCACGTGGAAATACTTCTGGTGCTCCTTCATCGACGAGATCAGCGCCTCGGCGGGCACGTCCAGGAAGCGCTCCTCGAAGCGACCGGTCAGTGCCACCGGCCACTCCACCAGCGCGGTGACCTCGTCCAGCAGGTCGTCGTCGATCACCGCCTCGCCGTTGACGTTGTTGGCTTCAAAGGTGACCTGCTCGCGGATGATTTCGCGGCGCTCGGCGAAATCGACCACCACGTAACCCGGCTCGCGCAACTTCTGCACATAGTCCTGCGCCGAGTGGATTTCCAGCTCGCGGTTGCAGTGGAAGCGGTGGCCGCGGCTGGTATTGCCGGCCTTCAGGCCCAGTACCTCGGCGTCGACCACGCTGTTGCCGAACAGCATCAGCAGCCAGTGTACCGGGCGCACGAATTCCTCGCGGGAATCGCCCCAGCGCATACGCTTCGGAATCGGCAGTTTGGCCAACGCGTGGCTGACAATATCGCCAAGCAGGCGCGTGGTTTCAGCGCCTTTCTGCTCGCTGACGAATGCCAGCCGCTCGCCCTTGTCGGTGTCCCTGTGCTCGAGCTGGTCGATGGTGACACCGTTGCTGCGCGCGAAGCCTTCGGCGGCCTTGCTGGGGTTGCCGTCACTATCGAAGGCGGCCTTGACGGCCGGGCCCAGTTTTTCGATCTGTTTGTCGTCCTGCTTGTCGGCCAGGCCGGACACGGCCACCGCCAGGCGTCGCGGTGCGGCGTAGGCTTTCACTGCGCCGTATGCCAGCTCCGCGCCTTTGAGTCCCTGTTCGATACCCTCGGCGAAGGCGGTCGTCAGGGTGTGCAATGCTTTGGGGGGCAGCTCTTCGGTGCCCAGCTCTACCAGAAAATCCTGAGCCATTACTTCTCTCCCCCCTCTAAGGATTCGACCAGATTCATTTCATTGCGAATGTGTTCTGCAGCCAGCGGGAAGCCGAGGCTGCGGCGCGCGTCGTAGTAGGCCTGGGCCACGGCGCGGGCCAGGGTGCGCACGCGCAGGATATAGCGCTGGCGCTCGGTCACGGAGATGGCGTGGCGCGCGTCCAGCATATTGAAGGCGTGGGAGGCTTTCATCACCTGTTCGTAGGCGGGCAGCGGCAGGCCCAGCTCGATCAGGCGGGCGCTCTCGCGCTCGCAGTGGTCGAAGGTGGCGAACAGGAATTCCACGTCCGCGTGCTCGAAGTTGTATTGGGACATCTCCACCTCGTTCTGGTGGAAGACGTCGCCGTAGGTGACCGGGCTGCCGTCCGGGTTGCGGGTCCAGATCAGGTCATAGATGGACTCGACGCCCTGCAGGTACATGGCGATGCGCTCCAGGCCGTAGGTGATCTCGCCGGTGACCGGGAAGCACTCCAGGCCGCCCGCCTGCTGGAAGTAGGTGAACTGCGTCACCTCCATGCCGTTCAGCCACACCTCCCAGCCCAGGCCCCAGGCGCCCAGGGTGGGGGACTCCCAGTTGTCCTCGACAAAGCGGATATCGTGCACCGCCGGGTCCACACCCATGGCGCGCAGGCTGTCCAGGTAGAGGTCCTGGATGTTGTCCGGCGACGGCTTCATCACCACCTGGTACTGATAGTAGTGCTGCAGGCGGTTGGGGTTGTCGCCGTAGCGGCCGTCGGTGGGGCGGCGACAGGGCTGCACGTAGGCCGCGTTCCAGGTCTCGGGGCCGATGGCGCGCAGGAAGGTGGCCGGGTGGAAGGTGCCGGCGCCCACTTCCATATCCAGAGGCTGTAGAATGACACACCCCTGGCGCGCCCAGTAGTCCTGCAGGGCAAAGATCAATCCCTGGAAGGTGCTGAGGTCGTATTGCTTGGACACCGCGTTCTCCGGATAGCTTGTGTTCGAACCGCACCGCCCCGTCGGGTGGCTGCGGGCAAAGGGTCGCAATTATAGCGGCAGCGGGTGGCGCACTAAAGGCGCCGCGGCCGTCTGGGCCCCATACTTTGAAGGCGGGACCGGCTGTCCCGCAAATCCCGCATTGGATTCAGTCATTGGGAAGTAGTTGCATTGGATATAAAAGGTTGGCTGGCCGCCTCGTCGCTGAAGCTGGTCGGTAAACTCCCGTTGCGCTGGTCGCGCCGGCTGGGCTGGATCGTCGGCAAGGTCGCGGTCTGGACCCGCGGCGACAGCCTGCGCCTCAGCCGTATCAACCTGGCGCTGTGCTATCCGGGCATGGATCCGGCGGAGCGCGAGCGCCTGGCGCGGCGCAGTGTGGTCAGTACTGCCATGACCGGCTGCGAGGTCGCCACCCTGTGGCGCCAGCCCTGGAGCCGCAGCGAGGATCGCATTGTGCGGGTGCGCAACCAGCAGTTGCTATGTGAGGAGATCGGCGACGATCGCGGCGTACTGGTGCTGATGCCCCACACCGGCAATTGGGAGATCTTCGGCATGTACCTGGCGACCCTGGGGCCGTCGACGGCCCTCTATGCGCCGCCGAAAATCGCCGCGCTGGACCCGATTATCCGCGCCGGCCGCGAGGCCACCGGCGCGCGCATGGTGCCCACCAATATGCACGGTGTGCGCGCGCTGCTGAAGGCGCTGAAATCCGGCGGTATCGCCATGGTACTGCCAGACCAGGAACCGGATATGGGCGGCGACTTCGCGCCCTTCTTCGGCAAGCCGGCGCTGACCATGACCCTGGCCCACAACCTGCTGCAGCGCACCGGCTGCCGCTGTGTGTTCGGCTTTGGCAAGCGGGTGGAAGACGGTTTCGAGCTGGTGTTCCTGCCGGCGGAAAAGGCGATCTACAGCGGTGAGACCAAAGTGTCCCTGGCGGCCATGAACCGCGGTGTGGAAGCCTGCATCGCCGAGGCGTCGGAGCAGTACCAGTGGGAGTACAAGCGTTTCAGGAAGCAGCCGGAAGGCAGGAGCCGTATTTACCGGAAGAGTTGATCAGGACTGTGGCAACCCGTTGTCGCGCCAGACCGGCTGCAGGGGCTGCAATCGATCCACCTGCCGCGCGATGGTGAAAAGTGTCGGGCACTCCCGGGCAAACCAATCGCGCTGCGGCCGCCAGGAGCTCATTACGGCAATGAAGACATCCAGCGCCGTCATTGCCCCACCGCAGAGCCAGGGACCTTCCAGTTCCGCTTCCAGCTGGCGCCACAGCTGTTGCCGGCGCCGCTCGGTGGAATCGTACAGCGACTGCGCGCCCTCGCGATCTGCCACAAAGCGCTCGGGGTGGTCGCTGTAGGTAAAAGTGGGGTAGACCGCGGCCACCAGCCAGATCAGGTGGCGCAGGAACTGGTTGCGGCGCGGGTCGCCGGCCGATGGTACCAGGCCGGAATCGGGAAACCCGTCGCCCAGCCACAGGGTGATGGCGGCGGTCTCGGTGAGCACCTCGCCGCCCGGCAGGCGCAGAGCGGGAATTTCCCCCAGCGGGTTTACCGCCAGCAATTCATCATCGGGCAGTTCCTCCCAGGAAAAATAACGGACCTTGCAATCCACTCCCGCGAGAGCAAACAGCGCCTCGATGATTGCGGAGCCGCCACCTTTGGCGGCGTAGAGAGTCGGTTGTTCGGCCATCCGGTACGGTCTCCACTATTGCCACTCCCTGTAAGGACTGACTCTGGCAGAAAAAATCGGCTCTGACTATTCCACAAAGGTGCCGGTTGCGGGGTTGGCCTCCCGTTTCAGTGTCGCCAGAAGGCCGGGGTCAGCAATACCAGCAGGGTGAAGATTTCCAGGCGACCCATCAGCATCGCCAGGACCAGGAACCACTTGGCCACTTCGTTGACCGAGCCGTAGTGAGCGGCGGCCTCGCCCAGGGCGGGACCGATATTGCTCAGGCAGGAGGCAACGGTGGAAAATGACGTCACGAAATTCTCCCCGGTAGCCATCACGATCACCGTCAGCACGAAAAACGACAGGATATAGACGGCGAAAAACCCCCACACGGCGTCGGTGACCCGCTCCGGCACTATCTTGCGGTTGACCTTGATCGGCACCACGGCGTTGGAGTGTACCAGGCGATTCAACTCGCGCAGGCCGGATTTCAGGATCAGCATGCCGCGCACTGCCTTGATGCCGCCGGAAGTAGAGCCGGCACAGGCGCCGAGAATACCCAGCATCAGCAGTACATAGGGCAGAAAAGCCGGCCAGGCATAGAAGCTCTCCGAGGCAAAGCCGGCGGTGGTTCCGATAGACACCACCTGGAAAAAGCCGTGCAGGAAGCTGCCGGTGGGGGTAAAGGTGCCCAGGTACCAGAGGTAGCAGCTGATCAGCAATGCCGCGGACAGGGTCAGGATTACATAGAAGCGGAACTCGGAGTCGCGCCAGTAGTGGGACAGGCCGCGACTGCGAAAGGCGATGAAGTGCAAACCGAAGTTGATTGCCGCGGTAAACATGAACACGATACAGATGGCCATGATCGCGTGGTTGTTGGCGTAGAAACCCATGCTGGCATCGTGGGTGGAGAAGCCGCCGTTGGCGACGGTGGAAAAGGCGTGGCCCACGGCGTCGAACGCGGTCATGCCGGCCCACCAGTAACCCAGGCCACAGAGCAGGGTGAGAGTGATATAGATCACGAACAGTGCGCGCGCGGTTTCGGCGATGCGCGGTGTCAGTTTGGTATCTTTTACCGGTCCGGGAATTTCCGCCTTGTAGAGCTGCATGCCGCCGATCCCCAGCATGGGTAGAATTGCCAGCGCGATCACGATCACGCCGATACCGCCGAACCACTGCAACTGCTGGCGGTAGTAGAGAATGGCTGGCGGCAGATCGTCGAGCCCGGTAATTACCGTGGCGCCGGTGGTGGTCAGCCCGGAGATGGACTCGAAGATGGAATCGGTGATACCCAGCGCCGGGTATGGGCTGATGATCAGCGGCAGGGCACCGAAGCTGCCCAGTACCAGCCAGAACAGGGAGGTCACCACAAAGCCGTCGCGGGTGCGCAGCTCCTGGCGCAGGTCGTGTACCGGCAACCACATGAACAGGCCGGTAACCAGCGTGATCACGAAAGCGGCGGTAAAGGCGGTGTGGGTGCCGTCCTCATACCACAGGGACACGGCGATCGGCGGCAGTTGCGTGAGGCTGAACACCGTCAGTAAGATTCCGAAAATTCGCGCAATTACCGCTATTCGCATCGGTGCCGTCTAGCCCGCTGTTGTTAAAGAGATTGTTGTAGCGCGGGGGTTGCCCCGCTGTGCTCCGTAAGCTGATCCGGGACGATCCTGCGCCCGTAAGATGATTCAGAGCGGCCCTGCTNGCGCGGGGGTTGCCCCGCTGTGCTCCGTAAGCTGATCCGGGACGATCCTGCGCCCGTAAGATGATTCAGAGCGGCCCTGCTGCCGGTGGCTGTTTGCTCAACAGCCTCATCGGCACAAATCGGCAGGACCGCCGATTTGGATGCCGCAGGCGCCCGAAGGGCGAGGGACATGGATGTCCCGAGTCAATCGTTTTTCAAACAGCCACCGGCAGCAGGGCCTTCACATCTGGCCCCGATATTCTTTTCCAGCCGTAGGGTACGCTGTGCGCACCATGGATCCATGCCGTTTGCCGGGCGGTGCGCACAGCGCACCCCACTGAAAGTCCCGAGCGCCCGGTCTTTAGAAAAAACTGAACCCCACTTGGAACAACTGCTCCACGTGCCGCGTATGGCGGCGATCCACCAGGAACACGATCACGTGATCATTGGTTTCCACCACCACATCGTCGTGGGCGATCAGCACCTGGCTGCCACCGTCGGTTTCGCGCACGATGGCGCCGATGGCCGCGCCCTCCGGCAGGTCGATATCCTCGATCTTTTTGCCCACCACCTTGGAGGTGCGGCTGTCGCCGTGGGCGATCACCTCGATGGCTTCCGCGGCGCCGCGGCGCAGTGAGTGCACATTGACCATGTCGCCGCGGCGCACGTGGGTCAGCAGGCTGCCGATGGTGTTCTGCTGTGGCGAGATGGCGATATCGATTTCGCCGCCCTGTACCAGGTCGACATAGGCGCGGTTGTTGATCAGTGTCATGACCTTGCGCGCGCCCAGGCGCTTGGCCAGCAGCGACGACATGATGTTGGCCTCGTCGTCGTTGGTCAGCGCCAGGAACACATCGGTGTCCTCGATATTCTCTTCCAGCAGCAGGTCCTGCTCCGAGGCGCTGCCGTGCAGCACGATGCTGTTGGACAGCTCTTCCGATAGGAAGACGCAGCGCTCGTGGCTCTGCTCGATGATTTTGATTGAGTAGCGCTGCTCCAGCTTGCGTGCCAGGCGCAGGCCGATGTTGCCGCCGCCGGCGATGGTGACGCGTTTGTAGCCCTGTTCGAGCCGGCGGAGTTCGCTCATCACCGCGCGGATATCCGCGCGCGCGGCGATGAAGAAGACTTCGTCGCCGGCCTCGATCACCGTGTCCCCCTGGGGAATAATCGGGCTGTTGCGGCGATAGATGGCCGCCACGCGGGTGTCCACCTTGGGCATATGCTGGCGCAGGTAGCTCAATTGGTGCCCCACCAGTGGACCGCCCTGGATGGCGCGCACCGCCACCAGCTGTACGCGGCCGTGGGCGAAATCCAGTACCTGCAATGCGCCCGGGTACTCCATCAGCCGCGCGATATATTCCGATACCAGCTGCTCCGGGCTGATCAGTACGTCGATGGGGATGGCCTGGGTGTCGAACAGCTGCGGGTATTTGAGATAGGAGGCGGAACGGATACGCGCGATCTTGGTGGGCACGCGAAACAGCGAGTGGGCGATCTGGCAGGCCGCCATATTGGTTTCGTCGTTGTTGGTGACCGCCACCAGGATATCCGCGTCCTCGATGCCGGCGTCCAGCAGTACATCCGGGTGGGATGCCTGGCCGATAACCACGCCGATATCGATGCGGTCGCGCAGTTCGCGCAGCGTTTTCTCGGCGGTGTCCACCAGCACAATATCATTGCGCTCCGAGGCCAGGCTTTCCGCCAGTGAACCGCCTACCTGGCCGGCGCCGAGAATGACAATTTTCATAAGCGTTTACAGCCGGTTTTTTATTCTGGCCGAAGAAGTTGGGCGGTGCGCACGGCGCACCCTACGACTTTTGCAGCAGAGCGTAGTAGAAACCGTCCCCACCATCGGTCTGTGGGAACAGCTGCATACCCGCCGCCTGTGGCTCTCCCCAAGGCTCCCCGCCCAGCAATTGCGGCGTATTGTCGCGCGCATCCCCGGTCTCCGCAACGAAGCGTGCCACTACCTCGGTGTTTTCCGCCGGCAGGATGGAGCAGGTGGCGTACAGCAGGCTGCCGCCGGGCTTCAACAGCCGCCACTGGGCGCGCAGTATTCGCGCCTGCAACTCCGCCAGTTGGGCGATATCTTCCTCGCGTCGCAGCAGCTTGATATCCGGATTGCGGCGGATCACGCCGGTGGCGGAGCAGGGTGCGTCCAGCAGGATCCGGTCGAAGGGCTCGCCGTCCCACCAGGCGTCGACCTCCGCGGCGTCGGCGCAGACCAGTTCCGCCTCCGCGCCGATCCTAGAGAGATTCCCGGCCACCCGATCGAGCCGCTGCTCGTCGATATCCAGTGCGCTCAGGGCGATATCCGGCTGCTGCTCCAGCAGGTGGCCGCTCTTGCCGCCGGGTGCGGCGCAGGCGTCCAGCACCCGCTCGCCGGCCTGCGGCGCCAGCAGCAGTGCGGCCAGTTGCGCGGACTCGTCCTGTACGCTCACCAGTCCCTCGGCGAAGCCCGGCAACTCGCCCACCGCGCGGGCCTCGGCCAGCTGGATGCCCACCGGCGAGATACGGCAGGCGCCGGCGTCGATACCGGCATCGGCCAGCAGTTGCAGGTAGGTATCGCGGCCGGTTCTGGCGGCGTTGATCCGCAGGGTCATGGGCGGATTGGTGTTGTTGGCGCGGAAGATATCGGCGGCGCGCGCGGGCCAGGCGGCCTTGATCCGCCGCTGCAGCCAGGCCGGGTGCATGGAGCTGAACTGCGGGTTGCCGGACAGCTTGCGCTGCAGCTGTTCGCGGCTGCGCTGGGCATTGCGCAGCACGCCGTTGATCAGGCCGGTGGCGCGGTCCAGTTCCAGCGCGCGCGCGGCGTTGACGGTGGCGGAAATGGCGGCGTGATCGGGAATGCGGGTGTATTCCAGTTGGTAGAGGCCCAGCAGGATCAGCGCCCGCACGCGCCGGTCCGCGGGTGGCTTGCGCAGCAGTTTTTCCGCCAGCAGTTGCAGTCGCGGCGCGGTGCGCGCACCGCCGTAGCAGAGTTCCCGCAGCAGGCCGCGGTCGCGCTCGGTGACACTGTCCTCGGCGCGCGGCAGCAGCCGCGCCAGGGAGCCCCGCTGTTCCAGCAGATCGCCCAGTACCTGCGCCGCTTCCGCGCGCACATCTTCACTCATCTATTCACCGCCCAGTTGCACGCCGGGGGCGAACTGCGCCCGGTAACCTTTGAGGATTTCCGCCGCCGGCAGGGCCTTTTTGCCCGGCAGTTGCAGAAGTTGCAGGCGCAGGGCGCCGCGGCCGCAGGCCACCAGGATGCCCTCGTCGCCGGCGGCGAGGACGGTGCCCGGCGCGCCGTCGCCGCTTTCCAGTTGTGCGCTGTAGACGCGCAGGCGCTGCTTACCCTTTTTGTCTTCGTAGCTGGTCCAACAGACCGGGAATGGATTGAAGGCGCGGATCCGGCGTTCCAGTTCCTCCGCCGGGCGGCTCCAGTCGAGTTGGGCCTCCCCCTTGCTGATCTTGCCGGCGTAGGTGGCCCGGGTGTCGTCCTGGGGGTGCGGTTCGGCGGTGCCGTCGGCCAGTTGCGCCACGGCGTCGAGCAGTGCCGGCCCGCCCAGCGCGGCGAGTTTGTCGTGCAGGCTGCCACCGGTGTCGTCGGCATCGATCGGACAGCGGCACTCCACCAGCACCGGGCCGGTATCCAGGCCCGCCGCCATCTGCATGATGGCGACGCCGCTGTCGGCGTCGCCGACCTCGATGGCGCGCTGGATGGGCGCGGCGCCGCGCCAGCGCGGCAGCAGCGAGGCGTGTACATTCACGCAGCCCAGCCGCGGTGTATCCAGCACCGCCTGCGGCAGTATCAGGCCGTAGGCCACCACCACCATCAGGTCCGCGCCCAGCGCCTGCAGTTCTGCCTGCGCGGATTCGTCGCGCAGGCTTTCGGGCTGGTAAACGGGGAGTTCGTGCGCCAGCGCCAGCTGCTTGACCGGACTGGCCAGCAGTTTCTTGCCGCGCCCGGCGGGCCTGTCCGGCTGGCTGTAGACGGCGATTACCCGGTGCGGGCTGTCGAGCAGCGCCTGCAGGTGCACGGCGGCAAAGTCCGGCGTGCCGGCAAAGACGATATTCAGTGGCTGGGTCATAGGCTCGAAATAAAAAAGCCGCCGGGGGAGGCCGGCGGCGGGGTATTTTCCGGTGCGGGGCGCGCGTCAGGCGCGCTTGCGCTGGGCTTTCTCCAATTTGGAGCGGATGCGGTTGCGCTTCAGCGGCGACACATAGTCCACGAACAGCTTGCCGTTCAGATGGTCCACCTCGTGCTGGATGCACACCGCCAGCAGGCCCTCGGCCTCCATGGCGAAGGTTTCACCTTCGCGGTCCAGCGCCTTGACACGCACCTTGCGCGGGCGTTCCACCGTCTCGTAGAAGCCGGGGACCGACAGGCAGCCCTCGTCGTACTGGTGGATCTCCTCGTCCAGCACCTCGATTTCGGGGTTGATGAACGCCAGCGGTTCGCTCTGGTCTTCGGAGACGTCGATCACGACGATGCGCTTGTGCACGTTCACCTGGGTGGCCGCCAGGCCCACGCCGGGGGCCTCGTACATGGTTTCGAACATGTCGTCCACCAGCTGGCGCAGTTCGTCGGTCACTTTGTCGACCGGTTTGGCGACTTCGCGCAGACGCGGATCGGGGAATTCAAGTATCTCGAGTTTGGCCATAACACCTGTGACAAACTTCTAGTAATCGTGGAACTTGCGCTGATAACATAATGATCGCGCTCGATATTTGCCGATTTTGGAGTCTTATTTTCTACTGACGCCTGCGTCAGACTCCAGCCACACCCGCCATTGCGCGGCGGCACAGCGGCCCGGCGCTGTGA
Source organism: Microbulbifer halophilus (assembly GCF_026183675.1). GTDB lineage: Bacteria > Pseudomonadota > Gammaproteobacteria > Pseudomonadales > Cellvibrionaceae > Microbulbifer > Microbulbifer halophilus. The sequence goes on along the minus strand of NZ_JAPIVK010000003.1, from coordinate 1,619 downwards.
ATTATAGCGATAAAGAGCCCAAGCGATAGCGACTATAAAGCATAGGAATGCTTCCATGAAAAAAATAATCCTGGCCGCGGCCGTATTACTGGCGGCGACCTTCGGCATCCAGGCACAGGATCAGGTGCGCCTCAATCCCGACCACCCGGATGTCTATGTGGTCCAGAAGGGCGATACCCTCTGGGATATCTCCGGGCAGTTTCTCGCCCAGCCCTGGTACTGGCCGGAAATCTGGCAGGTAAACCCGCAGGTCGAGAACCCCCACCTGATCTATCCCGGCGACCGCCTGCGCCTGGTGTACGTGGACGGCGAGCCGCAGATCCAGCTTGAGCGGGGCCCCGACGCCTACAAGCTGAGCCCGGCGGCGAACGGCAGCCTGCGCCCGCGCGTGCGCCGCGAGGCGGTGGGCGACGCGATTCCGGCGGTGCCGCTGGACGCGATCAACGCCTTCCTGTCCCGCACCCGCATCGTCGGGCCGGACGCCTTCCGCGGTACGCCCTACGTGATTTCCGGCGACGACCAGCGCATCCTCATGGGCGCCGGCGAGAAGATCTACGCCCGCGGCGATTTCAGCGAGCCGCTGGCCTCCTATGGTATCTACCGCCCGGGCGAGGTGTACACCGATCCCTACACCGGCGAGGTGCTGGGTATGCAAGCGCTGGATGTGGGCAACGCGGATCTCTACCAGCTGGATCCGGACAACCGCGAGGACTTTTCCGTCGCCACCATGCAGGTGACCCGCACCTCCCGCGAGATCCGCCTCGAAGACCGCCTGTTGCCGGTGGAGGAGCGCTCCATCGCCGCGCTCTTCCAGCCCGGGGCGCCGCCGGGGCCAGTGGAGGGGGTCATCATGGGCGTGGAAGAGGGCGTCACCCAGATCGCCAAGTTCGATGTGGTGGCCGTCAACCGTGGCGCCCGCGAGGGCCTGCAGCCGGGCCATGTACTGGCCATCTACAAGCGCGGTGCCACCGTGCGCGATCGCATCGAGCGCGATACCGTGAAACTGCCGGACGAGCGCGCCGGCGTGATGATGGTGTTCCGCACCTTCGAGAAAATGAGCCTGGCGCTGATACTGGAAGCGGACCGCCCGCTGGAAGTCATGGACCTGGTTCGCAACCCCTGACAGATAGCTTCCCTCTCCCACGGGAGAGGGGCCGGGGGAGAGGGCGCCCCCCTCGCCCCCGCACTCCAATCACAACTTAACCGGTAACCGCATGGATGCGCTCACCGCCACACTGGCCCTGCTGAGACTGGAAGGCCTGGGCCCCGCCCGCTACTGGCAGTTGCTGGAACACTTCGGCGACGCCGCCGCCGGCCTGCAGTCTTTTCCCGAACCCCTACTGCGCAAACTGCCCGAACGGGCGCAGTCCCGGTGGCTCGACTTCGAGCGCCGCGGCCATCGCAGCGAACTGTGGCAGTGGGCCGAAGCGGAGCGCGCCCGCTGTGCCGATGCCGGCGTGCGGTTGCTGCACGCCGGCACCGACGACTATCCGGAACTGCTGGCACAGATCTCGCGCCCGCCCCCGGTCCTCTACCTGCGCGGCCGCGCGGAGGCGCTGCACCTGCCGCAGATCGCCGTGGTGGGCGCGCGCCGCGCCAGCCGCGCGGGGCTCGAAAAC
>NZ_JAPIVK010000029.1 GCF_026183675.1 Microbulbifer halophilus | reverse complement strand
TGCGGCTGCGCCTCCGCTACAAAGCCGCGCGTGCTGTGGACGTTATTTTTCTGAGTAAGTAATCATGTGGGAAGCATGGAGTCTCAACAGAACTGAATCAAAGTATCCTTGCGTAGGATGTGGTTACTGGGTAGAGATAACTATGAACGAGTGTCCAAACTGTAGCCACAACTTCAGTGCTGATGACTTAACGAAAATGATAAAGGCTTATGAGTCCAGCAGAGAAAAGAATCGGTTCGCGTTTGTTGTTCCGTTTTTAATGGTTTCGGCCATAATCCTAGCAGTGTTTTTCCTTCGGCAACTGTAGCCGAAAAATAACCAGGCCATGCTACGGACGGCCTACACAACGCGCTTCGCGCTAAAAGCGTTCCGTCCGCCGCAGATGGCAACGTTATGCATCAAGGTAATCCATGTCCGTAGTATCAATTGAAACCGGAAAGCACTATGTTTGGGGCGGCAATTGCGACGGCTGGCACCTTGCTGCATCATCAAATCTCAGCGTGATCCAAGAGCGTGTTCCATGCGGTTCATCTGAATTTCGGCATCTACACAATAGGGCTGAGCAGTTTTTCTACATCCTCAGTGGCATCGCGAGCCTAGAAGTTAGTGGTATCACTCACGTCCTTACGGCCAATCAAGGTTTTCACATACCTGCTGGTGTGCCACACACCCTTAGCAACGAGCACGAGCAGGCGGTTGAGTTCTTGGTGGTATCAACGCCACCAAGTCACGGAGATCGAGAAAATGCATAACAAGCAGCGGCAGAGCGACAGCCAACGCTACGCACCTTTTGTGTTACTCGCTGGCGCTCAAACATTAACACAAAATGCGCTCCGCGCTGTCTGCGCCTGCGCTGGGCGTTATTGAGGCGGGCTCAGCACAAGAAGGTTGGTATGGGGCAGCGAACGATAAGGAGTACTTTTTAAAAACCCGGCATCAATCTGGGCGGGTGATTAAAGTACGAGGTTTCGTTCCTGGTGCTCCCGTTAAGGCTACGGGTTTCGGAAATCGCGGAGCAGCAATCTTGGATTGTCTGTAAGAGAAATATTTATTAAAAGGTGAGAAAAGCACAGAGATCTTTTCTCTTTCTATCGGGCAGTGGCCCTCCGCTGCAACGGGCAAAGTGCCCTTAGCAAGACGGGCACCGCCTGCANAAGCACAGAGATCTTTTCTCTTTCTATCGGGCAGTGGCCCTCCGCTGCAACGGGCAAAGTGCCCTTAGCAAGACGGGCACCGCCTGCAATAACCAGGCCATGCTGCGGACAGCCTACACAACGCGCTTCGCGCTAAAAACGTTCCGGCCGCCGCAGATGGCAACGTTCAGGCTGTAGAAAAACTCTTAAAAACCAGTGGTTTTTGGTAGAATTTGGCCATCAAAGGGAGGGGATATGCCAAATTTTAGAAAATACAGCTACAGCCAGGACGCCATGGTCGTCATTAACTTCGAAGACCAGCTCCGGCCCGGCACCTTCGAGTTCACACTCCACCGCCTGATCGATGGCCATATCGATCTCTCCCCCTTCTACGACCAATATAGCAACGATCAGGGTGGCAGAGCCGCTTACGACCCTGCGATTCTCCTCAAGATCATCCTGTTTGCCTACGCCAAAGGGATCACCTCCAGCCGCGAGATTCAGTGGCAGTGTGAAAACAACATCATTTTCAAGGCCCTCTCCTGCGACGCCGTCCCCCACTTCACCAGTATCGCGAGCTTTGTCAGCGGCTACCCAGACGCTATCGAGTCCGTCTTCGAACAAGTTCTACTGGTCTGCGACCAGCAGGGCCTACTGGGCAATGAACTCTTTGCCATCGACGGCTGCAAGATGCCCTCGGACGCCTCAAAGGAGCATTCCGGCACTTTCAAGGAGTTGGAACAGAAGCGGGACAAGATCCAGAAGAAGATCCGGCACTGTATGGAAGAGCACAAACGGCTCGATGGGAGAAAACCCAAAGAGCGAGACCGAAAGAAGCAACTCGCCCAGGCCTCAGAAACCCTCCAGAAACACTTCGACAAGATTGACCAGTTCCTAAAGACGGCAGCCCCAAGGAAGGGGCAAGGCAAGAACCAAAAGGAAGTAAAGAGCAACATCACCGATAACGAATCCGCCAAAATGACCACCAGCAAAGGCACAATCCAGGGCTACAACGGCATCGCTGCCGTCGACAAGGAGCACCAGATCATTGTCGAAGCCCAGGCCTTTGGTGCCGGCCAGGAACAGCATACGTTAAAGCCGATTCTCGATGGCATAAGGAAGCGCTACCGCGATACCGGCATCCACCAGGACATCCTGGACAGCCGGGTAATCGTCACTGCGGATACCGGATTCTCCAGCGAGGAAAACAACGACTACCTCCGTAAAGAGGAGATTAACGCCTATATCCCGGACAACAAATTCCGCTCCAGAGACAAAGCCTTCGCCAAGCAGAAAAAGAAGTACGGGAAGCGGAACCAGCACAACGCCAAGGGCCAGAAGAAAATCATTCCGTCCAGCGAATTCCATTTCGATGCCAAGCACAAGATCTGCATCTGCCCGGCTGGCAAGTCTCTGTGGTTCAGGGGAGAATCCCGCAAAGCCAAAGGTAAAAGAACACTGATTTTTGAAGGCAACCTGACCGATTGTCGCAGCTGCCACCTGAAAGACCAGTGCATGCGTAATCCAAGTGCCGCCGACACAAGGGAGGGGCACGGTCGCCAGGTATCAATCACAGCCACTAATGGCCACACCGCCACAGACTGGATGAAGCGACGCGTCGACAGCCAGGAAGGAAAGGTAATCTACGGCCATCGAATGTCCGTTGTGGAGCCAGTGTTTGGCAATACAGGCACCAATAAAGGCCTGAATCGGTTCTCGTTACGCGGCCGAGACAAAGTTCAGGGACAATGGCGGATGTTCTGCCTGATACACAATATTGAGAAACTGATGAATTATGGAGCGATTCAATGAGCTGACAGAAAATCGGCATCGTGAGCCAGTTTGCTTCGCTGATTGGATGACTATGTAAAAGGGTTGTGTTTAAATCGATCAACAATGATCAATCGAGAATGTATCTGGAAGAGCTGTTTTCGAGAAATAGTTTTTCTACAGCCTCGTTAGGTGAAAAACACTGTGACTGATGGTTTTTTAAGACAACGAAGAAATCTATTCCTGGTGAATTTAGCATTTCTCTTTTGTTACTACGCAGAGGTGAACATTTCTAAGCTTACCTTTGCTGGTATGAGTTTTAGTAATTTTGGAAATGCAAGCGCAATTTATTATTTTCTTTGGGTTATTTGGGCCTATTTTCTATACAGATTTTTTGTCTTCTTTATAGAGGATGAAAGAGATACTTTCGTAAAAATTTGGCAGCGTGAATTTAATAGTAGAGGAAGCAAAAAAATATTCAAAATTCTGTCGAACGAAGAGTCAGACCTTAATCAGGGATGTGGCTATGACTATTATTTGGCCAAAAAGAATAATTGGAGTTTAAATTTTCAAGTTTATGTCTCAGACGGTAACGATCCTCCAAGAGTGGAGAATAAAAGCAGGCAATTTAAAAGGTCTGAAATTTTTTCGTCTGAAATTGCTAGTTTTGTATATTTCAGTCTGCTTACTCCAGTACTGACCAATTATTTACTTCCTGTTCTCTTAAGTCTTTTTGTCATTATTGTTTGTGGTTTTGGTCAGTGGGATGGTGCCTTGTTACAAGTATTCACCTAACGAATAAGGATAGATCGCGCGCAGCCGCGATCTTATCCGATTGGTTGAACAAGCCCGAAGCTGTCGAGCGACTCTCTATAGGAAAATATCTTTCTTCAAAGAAAGGTGGGGTCGCCTGAGTAGGAAGGCGTTACTTTTTTCAGGACGAGCAAAGGCCTTGGCCTTCTTTAGGAGCCAATAACACTGCTCTTCATCTGTCCATAAAGTGTTTTCCCCTCCCTGTTAGTGAGTGTCCCCGGTAGCTGACTCTTGCCAGCTTACCCCGATAACCAGCCCGGCCGGAACGCCTGCACAAACTGCATCGGCGCCTGGCATTTCGGGCAGCGCAGAACCGGTCTTTCCTTCGGCTTGAGCGTGGCAATGACAACCTGGAGCGTCATCTGAACAAGCTGTAGCAATCGCTTGGCATTACCGTGTAAGAAACCGTAATCGCGGACTCGGCGGAAGCCCTTTGGAAGAACGTGTTGCAACACCAGCCACAGGAAGTCGGCGCCGGACACTGTGCGGGTTCTGGTTTGGCCGCTCTTGCTCTCGAGATAGCGAAAGGTCACCGTGTCATTTCGCTCGCAGAGGATCTGCTTCTCGCTGATGACGCCGCGATAAAGGTACCTGGATAGGTATTCCAGCGCCGCCTGCCCTTTGCCCACCCTCTGGCACTGCACCACCCATCGCGACGGTGTGGTCGGGATCTTGAAGTCCTGCTCCCCCAGGGCCTCCAGAAGCCGCGCCCGAAACACCTTGCCGAGGGCTTGGCCATTGAACAGGTAGCGGTCTTTGGACTTTCTCCACTGCCGCCTGTGACGATCCACAGCGCCACCCGGCACCACGATATGGCAGTGTGGGTGGTAGTCCAGTCGACGGGTGTGGGTATGGAGTACCGCGGTCATACCGAGCTCGCCGGCAAGATGCTTGTCGTTCTGGCCGAAGTCCTTGAGCGTACCGGTGGCAATGGTCATCAGCAGATCGTACAGAACCTTCTGGTGCCGCCAGGCCAGTGGCCGCAACTCTGCAGGCAGGGTAAAGGTCACCATAAAGTACTCGACCGGCAGTAGCTTGCGACGCTGCCGATCCAGCCACTGAGTGGCTTCATGATTCTGGCATTGGGGACAGCTGCGATGCCCGCAGGAGCGCGGGCTCAGCAGTGCATGGGAGCAGCCGTTACATTGCCAGAGCACCTCGCCGGCAGCGGTGGTACGGCAGCGTCGGATGGCGTCCATGGCCCGCCGCTGTTCCGGCAACAGGCGCGCGCCATACTTGTGCATCAGGGCGCCCTCATGGCGCTCAATAAGGGAGGCCAGGCGCATCTCACAGCCTTCCCAGATCGACATGCAGACTGTTTACAAGGCTATTAATGGTAGCGGCGGAGTCTCGCTCGATGGATTCCGTGAGACGGACGTAGCGGGCGGTGGTGGTGGGACTCGAGTGCCCCAGCAGGGACTGGATCTGGGCCAGGCTCAGGCCGCATTCCAGCAGATGGGTGGCAAAGCTGTGGCGCAGGGAATGGACTGAGGCTTTTTTTAATCCCGCATTCCCGTAACACCGCTTTCATCGCCTGCTGGGCACTGCCCCGCCCCATCGGCGTCCTGGCCTGGCAAACCCGCTCCATGGAACCCGCTGGGCAGGGAAACAGCAGGCGGGGATGTCGATGACGGCGCCACAGGGCCTGCAGGGCACGGTACGTCAGATCTGGCAGCGGTACCCGGCGATCTTTGTGACCCTTGCCCCGGCGAATGTGCACCTCCCGTCGCCCGGCATCAATATCTCCCACCTCCAGGGACAGTGTCTCGCTCAGTCGCAGTCCCATGGAATAGGTCGTCAGAATAAAGACCCGGAACCGCAGCTTGCGCGTGGCGCCGATCAGTTGCTCCACCTCCTTTGGCGTGAGAATATCGGGTAATGACTGAACTTTGGGCGCCCTGACAATATCGAGCCACTGCCAATCCTTCTTGAGAATGTGCTTCCAGAAGAACTGCAGGCCGTTCCGATCGACCTTGACGGTGCTCCAGGAGTGGGAATCCACCAACTCGGAGAAGTATTGTTCCAGCTTGCCGGTAGAGATCCTGTCGGGGCAGGCGTCAAAATGTGACGACAGCCTTCGTACGGCACGGGCGTAGGAATCAATGGTCCGGTGGCTTAACCCCTGCAGTTTAAGGGCTCGGAGGTGGCACTGATACTGTCTATCGAAACGGCGCTGCTCTTTGGGTGTCATGATAAGCTCCTATGAATTGCAGCCCGGGATTGGGCAGGTAGGAGCTTAGCTGGCGGTTTTTTTAATCTGCCGCGAAGCGGCTTCGTTCAACAATGTGCGGCAGCCGACGTCTTACTTTACGCATTTTTTGTGCAGTCGCTACGCTCTTATTTTCGCGCAAAAAATACACAAAGCAAGGGGCCGCTGCGCACGGCGTTATGCATCGAGAGAGCTATGAAGAAACTATCGATATTTTACTTCATGATTTTGAGCCTTCAGGCATTTGCATTCGAGGACATGCCTGTACATCAGCATTATGTCAAAATCATAGGAGTTCTCCCTGAGCCACATGTTGATTTCTTATTAGAAATTGAGCTGGATGAAGAAACAGATGATGCGCTGAGGGTGAATATAGAAGTTGGTGGAAAACAAGTATTTTTCCCCAAAAGTGAACTCGAAAAGCTGAAAGATCTCAACCTTAGTGATTTGTCGATTAAGCACGGAATGCACCGCAATCCAGAACAGCCTGCAAAACCAATTTATGATTTCTTCGAGGATTACATTGTGATTCGTCTTACATCTGGAAATAGAAAGCGTTCCGAACGAGAAGTAAACGGGAAAAAAGAATATGAATGGAGTTATGATCCTGTGACGATCATGTTCATACCGGGAAAGCCAGCACGAGTTGGAGCGGCTGGATTCGATCTTAGCGAAGTTGAGTGGGAGCCGGATGCATAACCAGGCCATGCTGCGGACGGCATACGCAACGCGCTTCGCGCTAAAAACGCGCCAGCCGCCGCAGATGGAAACGTTATACATGAGTAACCATGGAAATTCCTGAAAGCATGAAAGCCGAATTAGCGGCATGGAATAATGGAAAAGGGATTGATCTCGAATCCTGGGTAGGTTGTGAAGGCAACTTCAAGCTTGCTGTAGGTTATGCATCCATCTTTTGGCCAAACTTTGTCGAGTTCGAGGACTACATATTTGTGGAGGGCTTCTCCGAAGATTCAGTCCGAGGGTTCGAGTCTCAGAAAGGTAGCACGCCGAAATCTGTAGAGTGGGTGATAAATCATCTACATATCGCTGACCTTCAGCACTACGGCTGCGACGATATTACAAAGGACAAATTGCTTGTAATTGGCAATACTCTCAAGGAAATCTACGAGCTTAAGCTCAAGGTGCTCTTCCCGAATAAGCCGTGCACAGTAGAATTTTACGTACCAGAAGATGAAGAGGATCTTATAGAATATCAGATATCGTTTTGGCAGGTTAAGCATGAGGCAGGAAATGCATAACAAACGCAGGCACTGGGACAAAATTTCCGCTGCGCTCCAATTTTGCCCGTGCTGCGGGCGTTCAGGCTGTAGAAAAACTCGAGTAATCCTGAAGCAGGTAAATTTTTCGTGCGAAGAGTGCCCTGAAATGCTTTTCGCAATGCAGAACTGGCCCAGAATTCACGTAGAATCGCGATATTTGGGTGAAATATGAACAGCAAGAAGAGGCCGGAGTTTTTCTACAGCCTCGTTAGAACTTATTTGGAAATCAGATGAAATACATCATTTTTTTACTACTATTCCTATTCATGTCTGGATGTGCGACGGTCCCCGAAGGGGCTTTGGCCTATGACAAGGCCGATGTAGGGGAGCCGACGAGTGAAAAAGGGGTTGTTGTTCTATATAGGAAGATGGTGCCGCCTGTAATGTATTCTGTTACTGCAACATTGAACGGTAAAGCATTTTCAAAACTACCCAACAAGTCTTTTGTTTGGGCATACGTTGAGCCTGGAAAACATGAAATAAAGATAAAGTGGCCTTTTATAGCCACAACTCCAGGCGAAACGATCAATCTAAATGTTGAACCTGGGAAGTACTACTTTGTAGAATTTGGGGGTAGCACAAACGTCTCTGGTGTGGGTGTTGCCTACAACACGCATGACCTCAATTTGGATTCACCTGAGTATGGTCTTCAAGACGTCAAAGAATGCTGCAGGCAAATGCCAAGTCAGCTCTAACAAGCCAAGCCAGGGGACACATTTTTCTTCGCTGCGCTCAAAACGCAAAATGTGCCCCTGCTCGGGTCGTTAAACCCACGGGAGGCTCATGACAGAGTCCATATCAATTGCCATCTCGGTGTTGGCCTTGGCTATTTCCGGGACGACAGCTTGGCTGACACTATTCCGGCGTGGCACGGTCCGAATGACGCAGCCTACCGTCATATTTTTCGGGCTAGACGCTCCACGGGCGTCTGCGGAAGAAGGTTTGCCGAAGATTTACCTCCGTACCTTGCTCTTCGCTACATCGAAGCGGGGCCGAGTAATAGAGAGTATGCATGTCACGCTGTCTCGCAACGAGGCAAAGCAGAACTTCAATATTTGGGTTTACGGCGAACAAAAGCTGGTTCGTGGTAGCGGGCTCTATGTCGGGGAAAACGGAGTTTCAGCAAACCATCATTTCCTCGCTCCAGATGACGATTCTGCATCGTTTCGCTTTCGCCAGGGAAAATATCGTTTGGAAGTTTTTGCCCATATTCTCGGCGACAAGAAGCCGAAGCGGCTTCACTTTCAGGATTTAAAAATCACCGCCGACTTAGCGTCGCAACTAGAAGCAAAGGGGGCTGGCTTATACTTCGATTGGGGGCCAGATTCAGAAGAATACATTCCTCATGTTGAAAGTCGGCCGCCGTCACCTGATCTGGCGGAGGTTTCGGCCCTGCTGGGTTTAACCAGTCGCTCAACCGGACGCGCGGACAAGCCGCGCTCCGGTTAGCTTGGCGTTAGAGCATATGAAAAAATACGTTTATCTCCTAATTTTTTAATCCTTTCATTTAAAGTAGGTGCTACTGCGTTGCGGGGAGTATCTATCGGGGATAGCTGTGAATCTGTCTTCGAGCTTGAGAGAGCTCAGGGTTCTAGGCTAAAAATCGACGGAAGATTGAAAATATTCGAAGTTGTGCATGAAGGTTTTCCTGCTTTGGTTTCATACACTTGTAAAGATGGGAAAATTTCAATTCAGACTGTAAATATTTCTTATTCCAAAGACTCGGAAGCAAAGCAAAAGATAAAAGATTTGGAAAGAGAATACACTAATAAGTATGAATCAAGTCCAGATCGTGATGTGGATAATGATTCAGCATGGCTGGTTTGGAGGTCGGATAAAGCGTTGGTTACGGTTTCTGCCCTCTATAGTGGGGAAGGTTCGGAGGTATACATAAACCATGGGGCTCCGTAGCAGCTCTAACCATGCGCTGCACCGGACGGCCAACGCTATGCACCTTTGTGCTGGTCGCTTCGCTCCCATTATCGCACAAAGGTGCATAGCATTGCTCGCCGGTGAGCGCGGCGTTCAGGCTGTAGAAAAACTCGAGTAATCCTGAAGCAGGTAAATTTTCCGTGCGGAGAGTGCCCTGAAATGCTTTTCGCAATGGAGAACTGGCCCAGAATTCACATAGAATCGCGATTTTTGGGTGAAATATGAACAGCAGGAAGAGACCGGAGTTTTTCTACAGCCTCGTTAGGAGTTTTTATGGCACATGTTATTACATCGTCGGTAATAGCTTTTCTCGCTGGCCTTTTAGCTTTCTATTTTGGTGGCAGAGCTGTTCATAGTAAGGCAAGAAAGAGGAACTGCAGGGAATCTCAACTACAAAAATTTTTACGAGAGTCCAAAGAGTCAGGCTTTGCATTAATAGCAGGGTTCTCTTTATGTCTCCCCACTTTATATGCTATTACTGAGGAACCGAAAAGGGTAGCTTTAATCGTCGGTGGCTTGGTTTGGGCAACCATAGTTTCTGCCGCAGCATGGTACTGGTACAAAGAATTTCCTGATGTGTTCCATGAGCAACAGTGACTATCGCCCTAACCAATACAGTCACGGCGACGGCTGCTCCATTGCGGCTTCGCCTCCACTTCGCAGCCGCGCGTGCTGTTGGCGTTCAGGCTGTAGAAAAACTCTTAAAAACCAGTGGTTTTTGGTAGAATTTGGCCATCAAAGGGGGGGATATGCCAAATTTCAGAAAGTACAGCTACAGCCAGGACGCCATGGTCGTCATCAACTTCGATGACCAACTCCAGCCCGACACTTTCGAGTTCACATTCCACCGCCTGGTCGATGGCCATATCGACCTCTCCCCCTTCTGAGACCAATACACCAATGATCAGGGCGGCAGATCCGCATACGATCCAGCCATTCTTCTGAAAATCATCCTGTTTGCCTATGCCAAAGGCATCACCTCCAGCCGTGAGATCTATGGCAGTGTGAAAACAACATCATCTGCAAGGCTCTCTCCTGTGACTCAGTTCCGCATTTCACCAGTATCGCTAACTTCGTAAGCAGCTGTCCGGATGCTATCGAATCTATATTCGAGCAGGTTCTGCTGGTTTGCAATCATGGGTAATGAGCTCTTTGCCATCGACGGCTGCAAGATGCTCTCGGACGTCTCAAAGGCGCATTCCGACACTTTCAAAGAGCTGGAACAGAATGAAAGAAATAGAGACACCCACCAGCTAAAAAATATCCCCTCATACCTCCTTCTTAGCCCTGGTCTCCGTCGGCAGTTGTGCTCCCAGCAGCCGATTGTGGCCGGGATACCCGTGGCGAGGCTCTGACAGCAGGCCCCCGGGTGGCCTTGGGCGTGGCGCGAACGCGTTTCCTGCACTTTCACCGCCGAGCAGGTAGAATCTGATGCCGCCGAAACCTTCGCCAAGGAGCCCCATGATTCGCCTCATCGTCCCCCTGGCCCCGTTATGCGTCTCCCTCGTCCTGGCCGGTTGCGGGCTTTCCCAGGACACCGTGACCTTCCAGCCCGATCCCGGCGACCAGCGCGCTTACCGGCTGTACGCCCGCGCGGAATTCCAGATGCCGAGCGGCACCACTCCCAGGGATGTGGTGGTCGACACCAAGGGCCTGGTTCGTTACCGCATGAGCGACGAAGGCGATCTGCGCCTGACGCCGCGCAATTTGTGCGTCAGCGGGCAACGCAAGAGCGATAGTTACTGCAGTTCCTGGACCGGCGAGCGGGCGCCTGCCCTGCGCGCTGTATTGCGCGGCGGCTTTCGTCTCGGTGACGGCGCCGAAGAGGGGGGCACCGAAGCCCCGGCCTGGGCGCAGCCCCTGGATGGTGACGTCCTGGCTGCCCTGGCCGAGGACGATGACGATCTGGGCCGCCTGCTGCCGCGCCAGTTTCCGGCGCCGGGCCTGACCGTTGGCTTGCCGACAGTGCGCGGCGCCGAGCGCCGCCTGGACCGGGTGGTGGGCCTGCCGCCGATGCGCGCCCGGGTGGTGGCGGTCACCGCCGAGCGGGTGTTCGCCACCCTGCGTGAGGGCCGGGAGGGGGAGCACCTGTCCGGCGTCCTGGTGGTGGAGCGCGACAGCGGCTGGGTGGAGCGCCTGGGCGTGGTCTATGAAAGCCGGGATTCCATGGGCGGCCGCGACGAACCGGTGCGCCAGTTGCTGGCCCTGGTGCCGGCCAGCTGGCCGGCCGGCGAGTTGGAATGGCAATACGGTGAAACCCGCGGCAACGCCCCCTGGGATCGGTTGCCGCCAACGCTGTACCTGGCCAGTGCCACGGTGCCCGGTCAGGTGGACGATCTGGTCGCCCGCGCCGAGACCCGCGGCGCCGCACCGCTCACCGGGGACCAGGTGTTCGCCACGCCGATCGGCGCATTCAAGGCTAAAACCTCCTGGGGCCTGGAGCTGTTCTACGACCACCGGGTATGGCGGGACGATCTCGCCCGGTTTGGCCGGCTCGATTTCCGGAACCCGACGGCCATGGACGCGCAGGGCGAGCCCCTGGATCTGACCTTCGGTGGTAGCCGGCCGGGCACCGCCGCGCAGACCTTCAAGGGTAGCCTGGAAACCGGCGACCGGCTGTTGCCGCTGGGTCTTAACGGCGTCGACGAACGCCTGGAGCGGGTCCGCGTCGTGCGCGCCAAGGGGTTGTACTACCCGCCCGGGCCGGTGGTGGATCTGACGCTGCCGGTGCCGGCGCCGGGGGAGGTCAGTCAGGCGGAGACCGACAACGGCATCCGCACCCGCCTGCGCACCACCGGGGAAAACCGGGCCGAACTGCTGATCAGCGGCCCCGGCCGTTATCTCAGCCAGTTAACGGTCCCGGAGGATGCTAAGGCCGTACCGGCGAAGCCGGATACTCCCTGGCCGGAGTGGCAGCGCCCCGGGGAAACCGATCTGTTCCGCGCCCTGCTCGGCAACGGCGGGGCCCGTTTCTATCCGCTGCGCCTGGCGGATGGGCTCGATGCGTTGCGCGTCCAGGTGATGGCCTTCGCCACCGAGCCGGCTTTTGAAAAGGACCTGCGGTTCGTCACCAAGGAAGAACGCTACAACGCCCTGGATGTGCCCCAGGGCGTGCGCATCCCCGTGGTCGCCGACGATGACTTCGCTCGCAAGAAGGAGGCCCCGCTGATCAAGGGCGACGCGGACCTGGCGCCCCGTGCCATGAACACCGGCGCACCGGTACTGCGCTTGAGCCGTGAGCAAAGCGGCCGCTGCGAATTCTCTACCCGCACGGAAGGGGAAGGGGCGGCCCCCCGCTGGCGGGTGACCGAACACGATCGCCCCACTCTCGCCGGCGCCGACCGGCAACTGCCGGCGCTGCTGGTCTGGCGGCTGCTGTCCGCGGAGGGCGGTCCGGCCAACGAAAATGGCGCGGTGACCTTCAGCCTGCGCTGCCGCGAAGGGGAATGGCAGGACACGGACTACCGGCCCGGTGAACGCCCCTGGCTGGTGGACGTGCAGGCACTCACCGGCGAAGTGCCGGACCCGGCCACACCCATGCCCGTCTTCCTGGGCCGCTACCGGTTTCTCAATCGCGACGGCCTGGCGCTCAGCGTGCTGCCGCCCCGCTACGACCATTACTGGGATCGCCTGCTGAGCACCGCCCGACTGGGCGACTTCCTGGTGGATGGCCGTTACTTGCGCGTCGCCGGTGCCCCGGTCTCGGTCCAGAAGAGACGCCTCGGCCCAGTCACTTTGGATGAAACGTGGCGCCTCTCCGCCCCGCCTTAACGCCTCTGCAGGCAATCTACAGCCCGATGCCGTACTCACGGTGAAGGCACTGGCAATAGCCTGGGAGCAGCGAGGTAAGCCGAATGGCATCATGTTCCACTCGGATCAAGGCAGTTGGTATGGGAGTCGTCTATTCCGGCAGCGACTGTGGCGCTACCGAATGACTCAGAGCATGAGTCGTCGTGGAAACTGCTGGGACAGTGCCCCGATGGTAAGGTTGTTCCGCAGCCTGAAAAGCGAATGGATACCACCTCTCGGCACGACTCCATCGCAGATGCAAACCGTGACATCAGCCACTATCTGATGACTTGCTACAACTGGGAATGCCCCCATCAGCACAACGATGGCGTAGCACCCGCAAAGGCGGAAGAAAGTCTTAACTTACAGTCCGGAAACAGCTGAGCACTACACAAGGATAACAAAGTGAAAATCGCTAAGAGCCTGATTTCCCTCATCTTGATTTTATACAGTACCTATAGGCTTGTCTGGAAAATAGAGCACGTTCCTGTTATCTATAACGAGACAAAACCTTATATGGATCAAGATACACTCATGAGTGTTGCCTTGGCAGCGTTGACTCTCGATGTAATAACCTTGTTATCTGGGTTTCTCCTGGGAATCATCTTACTTTCCGATAGAAATCTGAACAGGTGGTTGATTTACACTCTGTGCCTGTTTGTTGCCTTGTCGGATGTAATAGGTTTCGTTCTTGCGATTTCAGTACTTCTGATATGTCACCGCTTGAAACCGACAGTAGCTAAGCATACTTAACAGATAGTTCTAGTGTGTTCTGGACTGTAGGCTCTGCATCGGACCCTATTTCACTGCGTTCAATGGTCGCTTCTGAACAGAAGTGTAGTGGTCAAGTATTGTTGGCGGCAAATTGCGAGCCTCACCTTACCGGGATTAGGGGAGTTGGACCATACAGGGGACTGTGTTTAAATCGACTCCAACGATCAACCAATATTATGGCTGTGGAAACCTGATTCCTGAGGTGGTTTCTCTATAGCCTCGTTGGGCACAAAATATAGGCGAGTTAGGGAGCCGCAAATGCATAAGGAATCAGATGTGTCTCAGCAGGCGATAGTGGGAACTGCCCTCGGTGCAATTATCGCAATGGTCTTTGGTGGTAGTGCGCCGTCAATCTGGTACTTGCCGATTACCGCGATTCTGGTGGCACTTTTGTTACCCTACTGGCGGGCACGGTCGCGAAACCGCCTTCCGCGTATAACCTATTCCCTCGTGTTTGCATTTTGCTGTCTGCCAGCAATCATTTTTGTTCTGGCTCCAGCCTTGCCGATCATGCTCGATGAGCATCCAAGTTTAACGTGGTGGGGAGTACCTGCGGCGGAGATAGAGCTATTTACCTTTTGGCTCCTGACATCTGGAGGAATATATGTCTCCCGATAAGAGAGCACAGGTCGTATGTAAGTATGTTTTGCTATTTGCGTTCGTGGGCGTATTAAGCGCTTGTGCGACAAGAAGCAATAGGATCGGCGGTCAGCCGTATATTGTGGATGAGATTGAAAAGAGATTCGGGGAACGCGTCGCGATTAAGCCCGATAGGCCGGGTTGTTCAGTATGTATTTCCAGCGCGCAGGAGGGGCACTGGAAGGTGTGTGAAGTTGGTGGTGATTATGTCCGGCTCTGCCGTATAGAGAGCTCGGAATACGTTATTTATCCAACTGCAGGCGTATGCATTTCGGGCCAATAGCGAGGTCCAAGACCTTGATCCAATCGGGTAAGGACGGGTGTTTGTAGTGGCTGTAGTAGTCAAGTGATTTAGGACACTGTCTTTTGAATTTTCCAGTGGGCCTGCTCTGACAAATTGGGCAGTAGTCCGTCGTTGTGCTTATGAGCCAGCCATTCTCCTGTAGATCATCCTGTTTGCTTATGCCAAAGGCATCACTTCCAGCTGCGAAATCCAGTGGCAATGTGAGAACCACATTATCTTCAAAGCCCTCTCCTGTGATACCGTCTCCTGTTTCACCAGTATCGCGAACTCTGTCAGTGGCTATCCCGACGCCGTTGAGTCAGTGTCGGCTAGAAGCAGCATACGCGGAAGGCGGTTCTGGATAGTATCAGGAAGCGCCACCCGCGATACCGGTATCCACGACGATGTCCTGAAAAGCCAGGTTATCGCTACGGCAGATACCGGCTTCTCCAGAGAGGAGAATAACGACTACTTCGCAAAGGATATATCAACGATTACATTTCAGATAGAAAATTCCGGTCCCGGGACAAGGCTTTCTCCAAGTATAAAAAGAAGTACGAGAAGAGGAATCAATAAAACGCCAGGAACCAGAAGAAGATCATTCCCACCCGCGAACCCCAAATAAGCGATTCAATGAGATAATGAGCTAGCGGTATGCCAATTGAGCGGCTGGCCGAAAAGATGACTATGTAGACGGACTGTGCTTAAATCGAGAGGAATAATCGAGTAGGAATATGGCTGGAAGGGCTGTTTTCTCGAGATAGTTTTTCTACAGCCTCGTTAGTCTCGGGAATGTAAAAGAGTTATGGAGAGCGGCTATGACAGAATCGCAATCCCCCCAGGTAGTTACCCGTGATCAATGGGAGCGGGCTCGTGCCGAGCTGCTGGTTCACGAGAAGGCACACACACGCGCTGGCGACGAGCTGGCTGCGGCTCGGCGGCGTCTACCGATAACGCGAATGGAGCCGCTCACGGTTGTGGGTGCGGACGGCCCTGTCCCTCTGCACGATGTGTTCGAAGGCCGGCGCATGTTGATCGTGTATCACTTCATGTGGAAGAGGAAGGGCGCGCCTCACCACCAGCAGTGCGAGGGTTGCACGCACACCCAGGCGGCGATGAACGCCGCCGTCTGTGCCTATCTGGCCGAGCGTGATGTAACCTACGCCGTCTTCAGCAGTGGCCCGTGGGACGAGATCGCTGCCTACCGGGACTTCATGGGGTGGACGACGCCGTGGTACTCCACCGCCGGCTCGGCAGATGTGCTGGCGACCCGAGACGGTGGCGACGTGCGCTGCTACCTGCGGGAAGGCGATCAGGTGTTCCAGACGTATGAAACGTCGTTGCGAGGGATCGAAGCCATGATGCCTACGTTGCAGTTGCTCGATCTCACACTCTACGGTCGGCAGGAGACGTGGGAGGACTCCCCCGATGGCTGGCCGCAGGACGAAGCCGGATCGTGGTGGCGGCGCGACGGCCGCCCGGTTGCTCAGTGGACACGTACCAACGAAGCAGTCGAGTAGAAGCTATTTTCTGTGTTCAAGAGAGTGAGCCTCAATAGCTCTGTGCTGATGAAGCTCGGTTCCTTTATGCGGGAATTGGAGTTTAAATTTTCCTATAAAGAAGGGAGGCGTTTATCTGATGCATTATTTTTTCAAAGCTGTACAGGATGGTCACATTCGAGGGATCTCGCTTTTTCGATCACTCGACGCTGAGACTGGAATCATGCATGTAGGACTCGATCCAGCGCGCAGGAATTCCGGTGGCGGTGCCACGATTGTAGCCGCCGCGCAATCCGGGCGACAACTTTCGAGTGCTGATAGAACAGGATTTGGTCAGTGCCTGACAGGACGTCGCTCATATGCGGAAGACTATTGCGATAGTGATCAGCATGTCCTGCTTAGGGTCACCTTGACACCACATTGGCTTCCCGCTCTTGTTGTGAATTCTGCGACAATGGACGATTTCGCTTCGATCGATGCCGCGAGAAGTGCTAAAGAATGTACCTCGATTGAAATAATACCGCCGGATAATATTGAGTACCTAACCGTGGGTAATTCCTGGGCGAGTATAAAACAATACAGGAAATCTGATGCGAGGCGCGACTGGGATGGCAGCGGATCAGATTCTTCAGATTCCGACTGGTAATGCAGGTTTTAAAGAAGGAGTACACGCGTAGAGTCGGGCTGGAACTACGGTAGAATGAGTTATTAGTCGTCTCAAAGTTGCTCCGACCAAAGATCGCTCCCCGTGGCCGTCATCCCGGTACCGTATCAAGCTCGGCATAACAAAACGATCCGGGATCCAACGAAGGTGCCCCGGCGGCCTGGATTCCGGATCGAGCCCGGGATGACCATTGTATGGAGTGAATACAGGACTCGCCCGTGTTGTTATACGGAAATCGGTAGCGGCGTAGCTTGATCGTTGAGTCGACGATATTGGAAGTTGAGAAAAACATGAAGAAGGTCAGCTTATTTGTAGATGTACAGAATATCTACTACACAACGAAGAGCGTGTACAACGCGAACTTTGATTACAATAAATTCTGGGCGAATGCTACAGAGGGAAGAAGGGTTGTCAACGCTTTTGCGTATGCCATAGACAGGGGGGATGAGAAGCAAAGGCAATTCCAGAATATTCTCAGGGCCATAGGTTTTCAGGTCAGGCTGAAGCCCTATATACAGAGGTCAGACGGTTCTGCCAAGGGTGATTGGGATGTGGGAATAGCAGTTGATGTACTGGATTGTGCCGGTGAATCGGATGTCATCGTTCTGGTATCAGGGGATGGCGACTTTGATGTTCTGGTTGATAAAGTTCGATCAAAATACAATATTCCTGTTGAGGTGTATGGAGTGCGGGATCTTACAGCATCCAGCCTTGTTGAGGCTGCTTCAGTCTACTATCCAATCGGCAAGGAACTGCTTCTTTAGAATAGAGAAGTCAATTATGGGGGTTGCCACAGATGTGATCCGGGATGAGTTATGAAAGCCGGGCGTATCGTGTCCACTATCAAGACATCTGTTGGATTACGCCTGGTGTCAGGCGCATGGTCCGGATACGAAGATGATTGTTCAGGTCAGTTTGGGTGCCGAGGGAGATCGGGTTCTCCGTGCTCTATCTTTCCATTTAGATGAATGATATCGCGGCTGCATTGGGCCGTTTCCGCGAAGCGGAAGTGCCGGTTGGGTAGGAGTCGATTAATGAGCCATGGGGCGTGCGGCGGTTTCATGTTCGGGATCCTTTCGGCAGCCGCCTTAATATCCTGCAGCACGAATAAGCCGGTTGTGTTGGGGAATCATCGTCCCGGGCGGGCAGGATTTGCCCGCAGGGCGCTGCCGAGGCAGGAGAAGTACTCCCTGAATACTGCGTTTATTCTCCGCCGGTGGCTGCCGGTTGGGTAGAGTCCGATGCGGGCCTCTTCGGTGGCTTTGGTCCCGGATACCAGGAAGTTGTTGGTGACGGCGGAATCCTGCACGAAGGCTTCGAAGGCCCGGGCGCATAGCTCCACGGGTTCGCTGTAGTAGAAGCAGCCATTTTCTTTGTCGAATTCGGTGGATATTCGCACCAGGTCACTGGGGTTATCGCTTGCCTCGTCCAGCATAATGGATCTGAAGCAGGCGAACAGGCGGTCGTTGAGCGGGTGGGGTACCGGGGTGGCGTCGCGCAGCCAGGCTTCCGAGGCGTACATGCCCCGGTGAGTATCGCTGAACGCCTTGTCGGCGAGGTAGTGGTCCAGTGCGTGAAACCACTCGTGGGCAATGGAGCCGGGGCCGGCGTTTTTTGCCAGGGAGAAGCTCCTGGCCGAAGGATCGTAGAAGGCCGATATGCCGGGGCGGCCGCCGATACCGTACTGGAAAGACAGGGTCTGCCGCAGGGAGATCAGGCGTTCGGGACCCCGGAGTATCCACATTAAATCGGCGAGGGCGTCGTGGAAAAGACCGGCGGCGCGGTCTCGCTCTTCCTGTGTGACCCAGCGGCCGATGCTGATGGAGCGGAAGCCGAACTGTCTCCTGATATCGACGAACGTGACTGGCTGTTGGGATTGTCGACTGGGGCCGCGGCGGTAGAATTTTCGGGATAACACGGTGACCTGGGCGGTGCGGAGGAGTTAAATTTTCTCTGTGCTGTATGTTAATACAGTTTTCTGCGGGGCGGCAAGGTTCGCGGTCTGATAGGCAGGCTTCGCTTTGTCCATCCTGCGGGGGGAGGCGAAACCGAGTGGTGCGCGCGGTGCACCCTACGGGTCTTGTGCCCAGAAATGGCTGAGTCCGGCCGATAGGGCTTCGCCGCTGTTGCAGGTTTGTGTCTGCCAGTGATCGGGGTAGAGGGCCCGGTAGAAGGGGCCGTCGAAGCGGTAGTCGGCCAGGATCAGGACGCCGCGGTCGGACTCGGTGCGGATCACGCGGCCGGCGGTCTGCAGTACCCGGGTCATGCCCGGGTAGCGATAGGCGAAGTCGAAGCCGTCGCTGCCCGGATTCTCGCTGTCGGTATCGTACGCCCGGCGCAGCAGTTCCTGTTCCTCGCTGATCTGTGGCAGGCCCACGCCGACGACGATGGTGCCCACCAGCCGTTCGCCCACATAGTCCACCCCCTCGCCAAAGACACCGCCCATGATGGCAAAGCCCAGGGTCCGCTGGCCCTCCCGAAAATGCTGTAGAAACGCTGCGCGCTCCTGCTCGCCCGCGCCGGGTTGCTGCTGTATCGGGGCGATCTCGGGAAACCGTTCGGCGAAGCGCTCCGCCACCTGCCGCAGAAAGCGATAGGAGGGAAAAAACACCAGGTAGTTGCCCGGGCGGCTTCGGTACACGCGGGCCACCATGTCCACCAGGGCGTCGGTGGCCCGGTGGCGGGCCCGGTAGCGGGTATCCACGTAGGGGCAGAGGAAGACGCCGAGCTGCTCGGGTGGGAACGGCGAGGGCAGCATCAGGTAGGGCGATTGCGGCTGCAGACCCAGTTGTCTATAGATGTAGCCGGCGGGACGCAGCGTGGCGGAAAAGGCAATGACCGCATGAAAGGACCGGTAGCACTGTTGCAGGTAGTCGGCGGCGTTCAGGCACAGCAATTTCAACTGCTGTTCCTGCCAGCGGCTGGGGTGATTTTCGGTTCGGGTCAGGCAGCGGTGCTCTTCTGCCATCAACTGTTCAATACACAGGTAGCGGTAGAGTACCTTCAACCAGTCGGCGATGGCGTCCGGCGGCGACTGGGAGGATTCCCATAGCTGGTTGACCTGCGTTGCCACTTTGTCGGCCGCGCGGGTGACGGCTTCCGGTCGCTGCTCGGTTCCGGATGCGGGCGTCACCCAGAGTTCGGTATCGCCGTGCGTCGCGTCTGTTTCTCGCCGGCGCTGCACCACCCATTTATCCAGCGCCCGCACCAGGGATTGAATGCGCCGGCGCAGTGTCGGCTGCGCTTTACTGGCGGCCGCGGCGCGGCGGCTGTCGCTGCGGGTGAGACTGGCGCTGTACATCGAGCGCGCCCGATCGCCCAGGTTATGGGCTTCGTCCACCAGCAGCGCGCGTCGCTGGCCCCCATCCTGCAGGGCGGTGAGCCGCACCAGGGGATCGAAGATGTAATTGAAGTCGCACACCACCAGGTCGACCCAGGGCAGCATCTGCAGGGACAGTTCGAAGGGGCACAGTTGCCAGCGATCTGCCACCCGGGCCACTACCGGCGGGGTCAACAGCGGCTCGCCCAGCAGTTGCCGCCGCGCTTCCGGCAGGCGGTCGAAGAAACCGCGGGTGCGCGGGCAGATGCCGTCGGCATCGCGGCTGCACAGGCCCAGGCGGCAGGCACAGGTTTTGTCCCGCGCCTGTATCTCCAGCAGTGACAGTGTCAGCCCTTTGTCCTGCAGGCGCTCGGTGGTTTCCCGCACCACCTGGCGGCCGGAGTTTTTGGCGGTCAGGTAGATCAGCTGGTCCACCTGTTCTTCCCCCAGTGCCTTGATGGCCGGGAACAGGGTGCTGACGGTTTTGCCGATACCGGTGGGGGCCTCCGCCACCAGTTCGCCGCCGTCGCGCAGGCAGCGGTAGGCGGCCACGGCCAGTTGCCGCTGTCCGGGGCGATAATCGGCGAAGGGAAAGTCGAGCGACCGGGCGGATACGCGTAGCCGTTGGCGGTGCCGATGCCAGTGTCGGTGCCACTGGAGGTATTCGCTCACTGCGGCGCGGGCGAAAGCCTCCAGTTCGGAGCGGGTGAATTCGTGGCGTTCCGGGTGGTTCTTTTTCTCTTTCAGGTTGTGCCACAGCATCTGCAGTGCGATGCGGTCGTCACCGATGTTGTCCGGTTCGTCGCGCTGCTGCAGCAGGTAGCAGAAGCCGTAGATTTTCAGTTGGGCCCAATGTAGCTGGCGCGCCGATTCCGGCAGTTGTGCGGGCGGGCGGTAGGTGGTTTTGATTTCGTCCAGTTGCACCGGGCGGTGGAGGTCGGTCTGCGGGTGCAGGATATCCACCCGGCCGCTGAGCAGCACTTCCTGTCCGTCGCAGTGCCAGCGGGCCTGAAGTCTGTATTCGGCCTCGCTGCCGGCCGGGCGCTGTTTTTGCAGTTTCCGGTGCGCGCGGATGCCTTCCCGGGCCGTCGGGCCGCCGGTGGGTTCGCCGATCAGGTCACCGCGGCGGCAGGCGAAGGCCACCAGTTCCCGTACCGGCAGTTGCAGGGGGGCGGTGTCGTGGTCGGTTGTTGTGGTGGTGTCTTCGCTCAAGGTTCTACATGGTCTCCGGTTGTCGGGCGCATCCGGGCCCCGGCTGATGGGCACGTCGCTGCGCTCCTTTGCCCATCCTACGGCTTACCGCGGCTCAGGGGCGCTGCCACTCCACGTGCAGGACCCGGTGGGGGATCCGGTGGCGGGCGAAGAAGGCCAGCCAGCGGCGCTGGTTCTGTTGCAGGCGATCGCCGGGGCCCTTTACTTCCACCAGTTCGTAGCCGCCCGCTGCCGGAAACAGGACCAGGTCCGGGAGGCCGCTGCGGTGGTGGGCGATATCCCCCAGCAGGCGCCGGAATATTGATTGCCAGTGATCGGTGGGAATGCGGGCCAGAGCCAGTTCCAGCAGTGTTTCCGGCAGGGCTTCCCAGGCCACCAGTGGATTGGCGATGCCGCGTTTTTCGCGGTAGTGCCGCCAGACGCGCTGCGCCAGTATGTCGCTGTCGAGTTCGGCCAGGCGCTGTTCGAAGGCGGCGCGGCGCAGCGGGTAAAAATCGGCGGTGCGGAAGTCGCTGGGTGCCGCCTGGAAGGGATTGAAAAAAGCTCCCGGCACCGGGGAAAAAAGGATATCCCAGATGTAGAGCCCCAGCACGCCGTTGAGCAGGCTGTTTTCCACGTAAAAGCACTGGTCGCTTGTGGGAGCGGCAGGCGGGTTGTTGTGTGCCTTTGCCGACCCCTGTTCCAGCCAGGCGGCGGCCAGCAGTTCGACCCGTTCCGGTACCTGTGGCAGCGCCACTGTCTGTGTGGGCGGCCGGTATCTGGTGGGGGCTTCCCAGCCCGGCAGGCGCTGCGCCCGCTTGGCCGTGCGGTAGCCGAAACTTTCGGCAAAGAGCTGTTCCGCCTCGTTGTGGGGCGCCGCCAGGATTTCCCGGCACAGGGCCAGGCCGGTGTCGATATCGCCGCGCCTGACGGCGATCCGCGCCCGGCGTTCCCGGGCCGGCGGTCGCGTGCAGTGCCGGTAAAGCCGGTCGGCGGCCTCCGGTTCTTCCAGCCGCTCGAGTTGCCGGGCCAGTGTCAGGCGCAGGCGGTCCAGGCGGCGGTGGAGGGTGGCGTCGTTTCGGATACCGTCTGGCAGCTGTTCGGCGAGTGCCAGTATTGCATCCGCGCCCTCGTCCAGAGCTTCATCCAGCTGCGCCAGGCAGTCGTAGTAGCACAGGTGCCGGTCGATCTGTTCGCGGCTCTGGAAGGGCAGTTGCCGTTGCTCCAGCGGGTACTGCTCGTAGCGGTACAGCCCCAGGTCCCGCAGCACGTAATCGGTCAGGTCCCGATGCAGGTTGCCGAAAAAACACAGTTTGAAGGTCTCGAAGTGTTCCGCCGCCTGCACCGCCAGCACAGTTTCATCGGTCAGCAGAGTGTCCCGCAGCACCGCTGGATCATCGCTCTGCTCCAGCAGGGCCAGTTCCAGCGCCGGGCGTTTCAGGGTTTTGGGCAGCGGCGCGGGGCTGCGGGCCAGCAATTCCGACTTGCTGAACAGCGGCAGGTACTCGTCCGGCGGCAGTGCCGGATTGCGCCGCAGCAGGCCGGCCTCGACCAGGCGCTCCGCGGCCCGGGGAAGGTCATCGATTTCGGGGTAAACCAGCTTCCTCTGTCGGAACAGTGCACCGGCGGAGGAAGGCACGCCCTTGCGCGACAGCAGCCGCACGTACAGTCGCTGGCTGTCGAGGTCGAGCGCCCGGAAGGAGCTGTAGAACCGCCGCTCGTCGTCCGAGAGCAGCGGCTGGTAGCGCGCCATCACAAATTCCATCAGGGCGTGGAAATTGGTCAGGTAATAATCCGGAGCCAGTTCAACGGGGTCGGCCATGGGTTACTGCTACTTGTTCGCGGTTGATTTGCTGGGCCGGTTGCCCGGGTATTTCGACTGTGAAGGTGTGTCGAGGAGCTGGTAGAGGGTTCCCCGCCGCCTGGACACTGCGTTTTTATACAGTATGCTTGAGGCGTAGACAAATCCCGGGAGCGACTGCGCAGCCACGCGGGCTGCAGGCAACAACAAGGAGCGACAAGTGCAGAAAGAGGAAATAGCGGACTACATCGTCGACCGGTATCAAGGGCTGGTGGCTGTGAACGCGTGGGGAGAGCAGTCATTCTTCTACAATCCGGAAGGAAAGCTCCCCTGGGGAGTGTATTTCGCAACACTCAAGGACAAGGATGGCGATAACGACAGGGCCTCGGGATTGGGTCGCACAGGCGTATTTCGCTTCAATTTCGGTATCAGCAAGCCATCCTACGAAAAAGCCCTGGGGGAAAGGCCGTCGAGACCTGTTGCTGGGGGCGTTGTGGATACCGGCCACGACTTCACGCGCTTGAACACGCTACTGCCCCACCCGGTATATGGCTGGATGTCGTGGGTCGGTATTCTCAATCCCGATCGGGAGGTATTCCGCGATTTGCAGCCCTTGCTGAATGAATCCTATGAACTGGTTGTCGGGAAATATCGCAAGCGGGTCAAGTCGTGACAGGTGGCTGATCCGCGGTTTCCGGGAGTCCAAACTGGACGTACTGTCCAACGAAATTACCCGGGGCAAGAAGCGGCGGCGCTGAATGGCAGATTTGGGCCCGGAAATCGTAGACTTAGTCCACCGGAATCGCGATGGGGCGCATCGGGCCGGCATCGGCACCGCGCAGTTTGAGCGACCCCCCGATAAAGGCGAACTCGTAAACCTTGTCCCGCGCCAGCGCCTCCATATTGACAACCTCCAGGATCGGCACTCCCTGTTGCGCCAGCAGGTAGGTATGTACCGGGATATAATTGCCTTCCACCTCTGATGGAAAAGCCTCGGGCGCGATATTGTCGGCACCGATAATCATGGCCTCGGCGTCTTCCGCCAGGAATTTCGCGGCACCCAGAGTGAGGCCCGGGTAGTTTTCCTGGTAGACAGCCGCATTGTCGTAGTTCTGCATACGCCCGGTGCGTACCAGTACCACGTCACCCTCCTCGAGGGTCATTTGCTGTTGCTTGAGCGCCTCCTTCAGGTCGCTTTCGGTAATGCGGTAATTGTCCGGCAATTGCGGCAGGTTCTTTGCGGTGGCGATATCGATCATTACGCCGCGGGCCACAATGGGCGGAATGGATTCCGCACCGGCGGCTGTCCAGCCTCGGTCCCCCTGGTACTGGTCAGCGCTGAAGCCGTTCCAGATTTTGCCGTTGAGACCGAAATGGTTGAGCGCATCTATGTGGGTACCACTGTGGGTGTACATGGATATGGCGCTGCCGCTGTAGCTGATGTGTTCGTTCATCGCCTCACCCATATCCATCGGGTCGGCAATCTGGTTGCCCCTGGGGGTATGGGTCATCCAGATCCGGTAGGGGGGATCGCCGGCGATATGTACGCCGGGCATGCCGATGTAGTATTCCACCGACAGGTCGTAGACCTTTCCGCTGCTGATCCTCGAGAGAATGCGAAACTGGGATTCCCTCGTCATCAGGTTGAGGCGCCCCCGTTCGTCCTCCGGACCCCAGGGGCTTTTCCCGACTTCGGTGCCGGTGTCCGCCGCCAGGAGAGGAGCAAACAGTGCACCGGCCAGAAGTAGGGCAGTGATTTTGAGTTGGCGGTAGTTGGAAATTTTTGACATGGTGACCTCGCTTCGTTTGACGGGATGAACCGGTTTGGTTATCGATTGAGGATCACTCTATCAGTTTATAAAAACGCAATAATCGTGGTAATTTTCAATTGACTATTAACAGTTCTTCAATAATCGATTTCCAGTCAGGGGCCGGAGCAGTATCATGGATAAGCTGGTTGCGTTGACGGTGTTTCGCCGTGTCGTCGAGTTGAATGGTTTCGCCGCCGCGGCGGAAACCCTGGGGTATTCCGCCGCGGCTGTCAGCAAGTATGTGCGTGCGCTGGAAGCTGAGCTGGGTGCGAGTTTGCTGAACCGGACCACGCGCCGGCTTTCTCTTACTGAGGCGGGCAAGGCCTACTACCAGAGCACCGTCGAAGTGCTGGAGAAACTGAATTCGATGGACGAGCAGGCCAGAGACCAGAGCCAGACGCCGCGCGGCCGGCTGAGGGTCAATGCGCCCATGTCTGTAGGAATAGAGCTGCTGGCACCGATAGTCAGCAGATTCCTGGAGGGTTACCCCGATATCCATATCGAACTGGCGCTGGATGATGCCCGGGTGGATATGGTGGATAAGGGGTTCGACCTGAGTATCAGCGGCGCCAGCAGTTTGAAGGACTCCAGTCTGATCGGCCGCAGGCTGAGTGATTTGCCGCGGGTGCTGTGCGCCAGTCCCCGCTATCTGGTCGGACAGCCGCCGCTACACCCGGAACAACTGGGCCAGCATCGGTGCCTGGTGTATTCGCTGGCGGAAGAGGCGACCCGCTGGCGTTTTACCAGCGGTGGGCGTTCTGAAACGGTGGATGTGACCGGTCGATTCGAAATCAACAACTCCATGGCCCTGTGTCGGGCGGCCGTCGCGGGGGAGGGAATAGCGCTGCTGCCCAGGTTTATTGCTGGCAACTACCTGAACTCGGGCGATCTGTTGCCGCTTCTGGAGGACTGGGAGCCGGAGCCCCGCTCGCTGTACCTCACCTATCCGCGGCACCGCGAAGGGACTCGGGCGCTGCGCTTACTAATCGATTTCCTACTGGACAGTTTCCGTTCTCTGAGCCCGACGGCTGCGGATTCTCCCCTGCCCTGATTGTTTTGCGTCAAAGACGGGGGTAGCGCCGTTAGCCCCGGCAGCGGATTTCTGCAGACTCCGCCGCGCCCGGCACATACTTGATATTCGCCACCGCCAGCGATAGCGGCCCCTCACTGGTCAGCGACAGGCCGTTGGAGATGCGCGAGAAGTCCGCGCCTTCCTCGGCGAAGCACTGCAGGTCGATGGACAGTTGCGACCAGTCGCCGGTCGGCAGCGACTGCAGCGGCTGCTGCAGCGGCAGTTCGCCGGCGCAGCCGTCCGCGCAGGCAATCCGGGCGGACACGGGTTGCTCGGGCAGCCGGTCCACGCGGATATCCAGGGTCAGCGCAGCCTCTTCCGCGATATAGCGGCTCAGGTCCTGGGGTTTCTGCGCGCTGAGTTGCACGCTGCCGCCACGCAGCCCCTTCCAGTCGATCTGGCGCGCGTCTTCCTGGGATTCCATATCGATGGAGGCCACGGTGATGTTGTTGTCGTCGCCGCTGCTGGCGCGGTTGCCGGTGACGGCGACGGGGTCGCGGCCGTTTTCGGCAATCATCAGCTGCCAGGGTGCGCGAGGGCGGGAGACCATCAGCCAGGCGTCTTCCAGCGCGCCGTCGGCGTAGGTCTCGCCGTCGTCGGGCAGGTTGTTGCTGATCTGGGTGCTGTCGCCGTAGTGCAGGCCGTAGCCATAGGTGAACAGCGGCTTGTAGTCTTCATCGCGGTGGTTGATGACCGTCTGGTGTACCAGGCGCGGCCAGGAGAAAGACAGGCGACCGGTGAAGTCGTACTGCTTTTTGCCGTCGGCGTCGGTGAGTATCACATCGGCGACGCCGGCGCCCTCGGAGCCCGGCAGCCAGGCGGCGACGAAGGCGTCGGATGCGTTCATTTCCTTGTTGACCCACAGCGGGCGGCCGGAGATGAAGATGCTGACCACCGGAATATCCTGTTCCTGCAGTTTCTGCAGCAGCTCCAGGTCCGTCTTGGTGCCCAGCTGGTACTCAAGGCTGGCCAGGTCGCCGTGCCATTCCGCGTAGGGATTCTCGCCGAAGACCACCACGGCCACGTCGGCCTCGCCGCCGTCGGCGAAGGTTGCCCCGGAGAAATCGCCGTTCTCGCTGAGTGCGGCTTCGCCGCCGGCGGTGGAGACAGCGCTTTTGATGCCGTCGTAAATGGAGGTGGCGCCGGGGAAGTCGGCATCGGTGTTGCCGGTGCCCTGCCAGGAGATGGTCCAGCCACCGCTCTGTTTGGCGATGTTGTCCGCCGCGTCGCCGGCCACCAGAATCTTCTGCTCCGGGTCCAGCGGCAGCAGTCCGCCGTTGTTTTTCAGCAGCACCAGGGATTTGCGCACCGCCTCGCGGGCAATGGCGCGGTGCTCGGCGCTGCCCATGATATCGGTGCGGCCAGCCAGCGGCTGGTTGCGCTCGAACAGGCCCGCGCGCAGTTTGACGCGCAGTATGCGGGTCACGGCGTCGTCCAGCCGCTCGGGAGAGATTTCGCCGCTCTTCGCCTGGGCCAGGGTGTTCTTGTACAGGGGTTTCCAGTCGGAGGGCGCCATGAACATGTCCAGACCGGCGTTGATGGACTGTGCGCAGCTCTCGACGGTGCAGCCCTCCACGAAGCGGTGGCCGTTCCAGTCGCCGACGACGAAGCCGTCGAAGCCGAGGCGCTCCTTGAGGATATCGGTGAGCAGGTACTCGTGGCCGTGCAGGCGCTTGCCGTTCCAGCTGTTGAAGGAGGCCATCACTGTCTGTACGCCGGCCTCCAGAGCACTGATATAGCCGGCGGCGTGGATCTCGGCCAGTTCCTTTTCGCTGGCCTTGGTGTCGCCGCGGTCGATGCCGCGTTCGGTGCCGCCGTCGCCGATAAAGTGTTTGGTGGCGGAGACCAGGTGTCGGCCGTCGAGGAAGGTGTCGCTGTCCTTTTCGCCCTGGATGCCCTCGACCATCTGTTCGGCGTACTGCCGGACGATGCGCGGGTCTTCCGAGTAGCTTTCGAAGGTGCGGCCCCAGCGGTCGTCGCGCACCACGGCGACGGTGGGGGCGAAGGTCCAGTTGACGCCGGTGACGGCCACCTCGCGCGCGGTGGCCTTGCCGATACGACGGATCAGCTCCGGGTCACGGGTGGCGCCGAGGCCGATATTGTGGGGAAACAGGGTCGCGCCGATCACGTTGTTGTGGCCGTGTACGGCGTCGCTGCCCCAGATCACCGGGATGGCCACGCCGCCGTCGGAGGTGTCCATGGAGGCCTCGTAGTAGGCGTCGGCCAGGGCCAGCCAGTCTTCCGGGGTGGCGAACTTGTCGTTGTCGGGGTAGGTACCGCCGCCGTTGAGGATGGAGCCCAGGTGGTATTTCTTGACATCTTCCGGGGTGACGTACTTGATCTCCGCCTGGATCAACTGTCCCACTTTTTCCTCGATGGTCATTCGGGACAGCAGATCGGCAATGCGCGCTTCCTGTTCCGGATCCCGGCGCAGGGCGGCCTGGAGCTCGGGCCAGGCGTCCGGATTGGCGGTTTCAGCGGCCGGTTGGGATTGCTGCTGTTCGGGGGACGGTGCATTGTCGCCGCCGCAGGCTGTCAGGGCGGCGCACAGTGCCAGGGTACGGGCCGCGCGGTAGTGTCTGTAGAACATGGCTACTCCAGGTGACTGATCGGAATCCGGGGCGTTTTGACCGCGCCCTCGTTTTTCTCGTTTCTCATTTCGCCTCTCTCCGTTCACCGGGCCGGGGGGAAGAGAAGCATAACAA
Source organism: Microbulbifer halophilus (assembly GCF_026183675.1). Taxonomy (GTDB): domain Bacteria; phylum Pseudomonadota; class Gammaproteobacteria; order Pseudomonadales; family Cellvibrionaceae; genus Microbulbifer; species Microbulbifer halophilus. Next base: position 36,527 of record NZ_JAPIVK010000029.1, on the reverse strand, counting down.
CGTACAGCCTATTCTGGTGGCCGCGGGGAGATGATTCGTCCTGATTCGCCCCGTTTCACAATGTTGTACGTTCGACTTTCGCCCGCGCGGGAAGTCTGACCGTTCTCACAAGGTGGAACTGTGTAAATATTGCGCGCTTGCGCCCCGCCGGCACCCGGATTAGTCTTTGCCGCACAACAATAAATCCCAGAGAAGACGAGAAGAATGGATATTCTGCTGTTCAATTTCCACGATGTAGTGCTGATGATGACGGCCTACCAGTGCACCCTGTTCGGGCTGTTGCTGCTGGTAATCCGGCGGGAGGGATATATCAGCAATGCACTGCTGGCGCTGTTCCTGTTTACCCAGGCGGCCATTCCGATGGATATCCTGATCAGTTTCGGGGCCGGCTTCCGCCAGTGGGCCATCCAGACCTCGCCCAATCTCTTCTATGTATTCGGCTTCGCCTACTGGCTGGAGGGGCCGCTGTTGCTCTGGTATGTGCGCTCGCTGATCTACCGCGACTATCGCCTGAAACGCTTCGACCTGGTTTACCTGGTGCCCTTCGTCGCCTATGCGCTGTTTGAATATGTTTCCTACTTCCGCTTCGATACCGAGACCAAAGTTGCCATGTTGCAGGGTTATACGCCCTACGACGAGACGCTGCTGAACCTGGTGATCGGCTTCGGGCGCGAGGTGTTGCGGCTGGTTTTCGGGGTACTCGCGCTGCTGGAAATCCGCAACTGCCGGCGGCAGATCCGCGACACCTACTCCAATATCGAGAAAATCGATTTCAAGTGGCTGCTGATACTGGTCTGGGGCTTCCTGGCGCTGCGCGGCTGGGCGGTGCTGGTCAACGTGGCCCTGACACTGTCTGCGCACCTGGAGGTCATGGTGGATTTCCGCATCATGGGGCTGGCCAGTAACTACACGGTATTCATCCTGATCAGCGCGATGATTTTCTTCAGCCTCAGTTACTCCTCAATGTTCGAGGGGCTGGACAGCCGAGAGTCGAAAGGCACCGCGGGGGAGGCCGAGGCGAGCGGCGAGAAGCCGGCGGTGGACCGCGGGCTGGTGGAGAAAATCACCCGTTACATGGGGGATGAGAAGCCCTACCTGGCCCCCACGCTGACACTGGAGCAGTTGTCCACTCAATTGGAAGTGCCCAAGAGGACTCTGTCGAATGTCATCAACCGCCACTTCGAACGCAACTTCTTCGAATTCATCAACCACTACCGCATCGAGGAGGCCAAGCGGCGCCTGGCCGACCCGGATCAGGCGGACCAGACGGTGATGGATATCATGCTGGATTCGGGCTTCAACACCAAGGCCACCTTCAATTCCTTTTTCAAGAAACTGGTGGGCATGACCCCCACCGAATTTCGCCACCGCAGCCTGCCGGAGAAGCCGGCTTCGGCGGCGGTGTAGGAGCCTGCTTGCAGGCGAAAAGTAGAGTAGGGTCCCGACCTCATCCCTTCATCTGCTCCAGCTCCAACCCCTTGGTCTCGTGCACCAGGTAGATGACGAAGGCGATGGAGAGGATCGCGAACAGGGTGTAGATGCCGTAGGCCCCGGCGAGGCCGATACCTGCCAGCATGATCGGGAAGGTCATGGTGATGCCGAAATTGGCACCCCACTGGGCCAGGCCGGATACCGCCAGGCCGGAGCCGCGGATCTGGTTCGGGAACATCTCGCCCAGCATGGTCCACATTGCCGGCCCCCAGGAGCCGTTGAAGAAAAATACGTAGGCGTTGGCGGCCACCAGTGCCAGCAGGCCCATGTTCTGCGATAGCTGCAGATTGCCGTCGGCGTCCATGGAGGCGCTGGTAAACGCGTAGGCCACGAGCCCCAGGGTGATGGCCATGCCGATGGAACCCACCAACAGCAGCGGTTTGCGGCCGATTTTGTCGATCAGTGCAATGGTCACCAGGCAGGCGCCGATACTCACGGCCCCGGAAATGATATTGATCAGCAGGGCGTCCGCCTCGGAGAAGCCCACCGCCTGCCAGAGTACGGCGCCGTAGTAGAAGACCACGTTGATGCCCACCAGTTGCTGGAAGGTGGCCAGCCCGATGCCCACCCAGACGATCTTGCGCACGCGGCCCAGCTTGTCCAGCAGGTCGCGCATGCGCGGACTGTGGTCATCGGCGACGGATTTGCGGATATCCGCGAGCTTGCCGCGCACGGCGTCGGCGCCGTAGAGCCTGCCCAGCACTTCCCCGGCCTTGTCGTCCTGCCTGGAAAGCACCAGGAAGCGCGGGCTCTCGGGAATCAGCAGCAGCGCCACGAAGAAAAGCGTGGCCGGGGCGATTTCCACCCAGAACATCCAGCGCCAGGCGCTGTGGCCCATCCACCAGTCGTTGACCGCGGAACCGGCCACCTGTGCCAGCCAGTAGTTGCTGACGAATGCGCAGAACAGCCCGGAAATGATCGCGATCTGGTTGATGGTGATCAGGCGCCCGCGCATTGCCGCCGGTGCCACTTCGCTGATATAGGCCGGCGACATGACACTGGCCGCACCCACGGCCAGGCCGCCGAGGATGCGGTAGAACACAAACTCCGCCGAGCCGGTGGCGACACCGGAGCCCCAGGCGCTGACGATAAAGAAGAGTGCGGAGAGCAGCAGCAACTTCTTGCGGCCCCAGCGATCCGCCAGGCGGCCGGCAAAGAAGGCGCCGACGGCGCAGCCCAGCAGCATCGAGGCCACATTGAAGCCGGTGCCGGCGGTATCGGAATTGAACGCCTGCTGCAGGCCGGTCACGGTGCCGTTGATCACACCGCTGTCGAACCCGAACAGGAAGCCGCCGATGGTGGCGACACCACAGATCAGGATGATAAAGGCCAGCGGAGGGGCGTCGGGGTGGCTCCCGGCCAGGGCGCCCGGGCCGGGGGTATCGGGAGTGGTCTCAGTCGCTTGCATGGATGACTTCCTGCGTCGTTCTTGTTTGTGCAGGCCGGGCCCTTCGCCCGGCGCAAAGCTGCCGGATTCGGCGGGAGGATAATGCGCGGGGCGGGGCCGGCGGATCGTCCTACTTTAAGAAAAATCGCAAAGTTGGACGGCGTCCGAATGTGCCACCTTTTCGCCGTACCTATTTCTTGGCGGGCAGCGCCAGGGTAATGGTGCCCGGTCCCAGGTTGGTTCCCCCGGACAGGCTCATCACCGACTGGTAAATCTTTACCCCGTACTGCCGCGCCACTGCTTCCAGGCCGGCAAATCCCCTGGCCCGGTTCAGTTCCTGCAGCGACCCGGCGACGCTCACCACCATCATGGGCACGCGCAGCCTGTCTTCGCGGATAGAATCCGCGGCCATCGCGAACAGGGTCTCGGTGCAGGTATCGAAACCGCGCAGGGTGTCGTGCACATCGCTGCCGTCCCGGTGCATATGCAGGATCGGGTGCAGGTCCAGGCGGCGGGCGAGGGTGGCCTTCAGCCAACTGATATGGTTCTCGTTCTTGCTGCGTGCGCGCTCGCGGAGGTAGTAGACATCCCGGATCGCGGCGTAGCCCTCGATACAGTGGGTAAACGCTTCGGCCCTGGCCGCCACCTCCGCCGCGGGAAGGCCCTTTGCGATCAGGGCCCGGCTGTAGATGGCCAGCAGGCCCTGGCCGGAGAAGACCGTATGGGAATCCACCGTATGGATTTCGCATCCCCCGGCATCGCTTCCCAGGTTGCGCACTGCCTCGCGGGTGTTGTCGATGGTGGGACTGTTGTTGCCGTTGATGGTCTGCACCACCAGCTCCCGGCGATCCTTCGCCAACTGTTCGCGCAGCACCCGCTCTATTTCGCCGGCGGATGCAGGGCCGGTGCTGATGTGGTGGGAGCGATCCACCAGGGAGGTGGCGTAAAAGTGACTCATCTGCGCGCGGTTGCGCTGATCGGCGAAGGTGTCCTTGCCCACGGTGATGGAGTGGGGCAGGACGGAAACGGCGTATTTGCGCAGGAATTCGTCCGGCAGATCGCAACCGGAATCGACGACTAGGTGAACCATAGCGGTCTATTTTTATACAGGGTTACAGAAGTGTGACCAATTTATCACCGGCCGGGCCGCTGCGACAGTCAAAAGGGTGACCGTGTATTCATCGGAATGCCGACTCCATCACGGAACCGGGCGGGATCTTCAACCTGACGCGGGAGACTCTTCTATATGATATTTATAATATAAATAGTATGGAGGGTTTTTGGGCACCCGCTAGCGGGTGTTGTGTTCAGCGGATGAAATCTCGCGGTAAAACAATAAAGCACACGATGAAGGGAGATTAGGGATGTTTCGGTTATTCAGTAAGTACATGCTGATGGGGTTGTTGTGTCTGTTGGTTCCTTCCGCCTTTGCGGCACAGGCCACCATGACTGTCAGTAACGATTGGGGCGGGGGCTTCCAGGGGGAAGTGACGGTGGCCAACGGCGGCAGTGCGGCTGTTTCCGGCTGGTCTGTCGAGTTCGATATGGCGGTGGAGATCGACAACCTGTGGAATGGCGTCGTGGTATCCCACATCGGGGATCACTATGTCATTGAGGATGCTGACTACAACGCGGAAATTCCGCCGGGGGGCGAGGTGAGCTTCGGCTTTACCGCCACGCCGGGCAATATGTCGCCGGTACCGGTGGCTGTGAACGGAGGCGATGGCGCGTCTTCGAGTTCCAGCTCTTCCAGTTCCTCCAGCTCGAGCAGCAGTTCAAGCTCGTCCTCCAGTTCCTCGGGCAGCAGTTCCGGCGGCCGTTTCCCTAATTACAATGTCAACCCGCTCCCGGCGGATAGGACCGGGATGAGCAGTAACGCAGTGGAGATCGCCAACGGTATCAACCTCGGCTTCAATATCGGCAATAGCCTGGAAGCGAGCGGCGGCGAAACCGCCTGGGGCAATCCGGTGATCAGCGAGGATTTTGTCCAGCTGCTCAAGCAGAGCGGTTTCAACGCGGTACGGCTGCCGGTTTCCTGGGATCAGTACGCCGACCAGGCCACCGCGGAGATCGACCTGAGCTGGCTGGCCAGGGTAAGGGAGGTCGTTCAATACTGCGTGGACAACGACCTCTACGTAATCGTCAATATCCACTGGGACGGTGGCTGGCTCGAGGAGAATGTGACCCCGGAGATGCAGTCGGAAAACAACGACAGGCAGAAGGCCTACTGGCAGCAGATTGCCAGCTATCTGCGCGACTTCGACGAGCGTGTGCTGTTTGCCAGCGCCAATGAGCCCAATGTGGACAGTGCCGAACAGATGGACGTCTTGATGTCCTACCACCAGACTTTCGTCGATGCCGTGCGGGAGACCGGTGGCAAGAACGCCTACCGGGTACTTGTCGTCCAGGGCCCCAATACGGATATCGACCGAACCAACGAGTTGATGACCGCAATTCCGGTGGATACGGTCGCGGACCGCATGATGGCGGAGATTCACTACTATACGCCGTGGCAGTTTGCCGGTATGACGGAAGATGCCGGCTGGGGCAATCAGTTCTTCTACTGGGGCGCGGGCAACCACTCCACCACGGATACGGACCACAACGCCACCTGGGGCGAGGAAGACGATATGGCGGCGCTCTTCTCGCTGATGGAAACACAGTTCGTCGACGAGGATATCCCGGTGATACTGGGCGAGTTCAGTGCCATACGCCGTACCGGGCAGCTTTCCGGTGAAGACCTTCAGTTGCACCTGCAGTCGCGGGCCGATTTCCACCGGATTGCCGTGGAGCAGGCAAAGGCCCATGGCCTGGTTCCCTTTTACTGGGATAACGGCGGCACCGGAAACTTTGCCTCCGGTATTTTCGACAGGGATGCGAATTCGGTCGCCGACCAGCAGACGCTGGATGCCCTGATAGAGGGGGCATCGGACTGAAAGAGGGCATTAAACTGGAAAAGCGGCGGCACTTCGGTGCCGCCGTTTTTTTAATGTAGGTTGAAAGAAGCCTCTGGGCCGATGACCCCGCTGGGTGGCCCGGGCCGGTTCGATCGCTCTGCTCGCCCGGTCATCTGTGACAGCTATTATCGATTAGTCATTTCCGACTAATGGTCCTTCCCCCGGATTGATGCACTCGATGCAAAAGCAGGCGCCAATAAATGTAACCGGTTTCCGTAACCGGTTACATTTATATGAATAATATGATTCAGTGTTGGTGAAAAAAAACGATAAACGACCTGTACTGGCGAAACTGAGAGAAGACCGATGAATAATAAACCACAAAAATGCCTGCTACCCGTCTGGGTGGCAGCATTGTCTCTGGGTGCCACAGCGGTAACGGGTGTCGCCCAGGATTCCGGAGAAGAAAAAGCGGCAATCGAATCCGGCGAGATACTGGAGGAAATTGAGGTAACGGGGATTCGCGGATCGCAGAAAAAGTCCGTGGATGTAAAACGCAACGCCGAGGTGATCGTCGATTCCATCGTTGCCGAAGATATCGGCAAACTGCCCGACGTCACCATCGCCGACTCCCTGCAGCGTGTCACCGGGGTGCAGATAGAGCGCACCGCCGGCGAGGGCACCAGCCTCAATGTGCGCGGCATGCCGCAGGTGCTGACCACACTGAACGGCGAGCAGTTTCTGAGCCCCTGGACCATCACCGATGTGGGCGCCAACTATTCCGATATTCCCGCCTCCATGATCGCCGGTGTGGATGTCTACAAGTCCCAGGGCGCAGCGCTGCCTGCCGGAGGCATATCCGGCGTGGTTGATCTCAAGACCCGCAACCCGCGCGGCCTGGAAGAGGGTTGGACCGCCGCCGCCAACGCCGAGGGATCCCGGGGCTCCATCACCGAGGACGACAACTACAACTTCAATACCTTTGTCGGCTACAACGGCGACCGCTTCGGTTTCACCCTGGGTGGTTTCAAATCCAACAGCAACTCTGCCAACTACCAGATCCAGGAGGATATGCGCCTCGGTTTCGTGAACCAGGGGGGCGACCCGCTGGATCTCAACGGCAACGGTGATCTGAACGATCGCTACCTGGTGCCGGGAGGTTACGGTGTAAAAGCCTATGTCATGGAGCGCGAGCGGGAGGGGTTTGCCGGCTCCTTCCAGTTCGATGTTTCCCAGAGCCTGTCGCTTTCCGCCGATGTCTTCTACACCAAAATGAATCAGTTCGACCGGGGTGTGGAAAGCCAGTTCAACGGTATGAACAACGACAACTATGACGTGCTGCGCCCGGGCACCATCACCCGGCGGGAAGCGGTGGTGCCGGCCCGGGGCGACACGCCCGAGCGGGTGATCAACTCGCTCCAGGTGGCGGTAGTGGAGGCACCGGATTTCCAGGCCACCACGCGCAGCCAGCAGAACCATACCGACGCCCTCAATACCAATATCGAGCTGAAGTTCGACAATGGCGGGCCCTTTACCGGTTCCGTGCGCTATGTGCGCGGTAAAGCGGACAAGACCTATGAAAACGCCATCTTCCAGCAGGGCACGCCCGAGTGGTACTGGGTGGACGAGGACGGCGATGGCATGGACGATCCGGTGGAACCTTTCTGGGTCACCGTGGATTACCGCGAGGACTATCCCACTTTCCAGTTCGATGACGATCTCTCCAGCATCGACCGCCTGAACCTGTTCCAGGGTTTTGGTGACGGTACCGAACAGGAGGCATCCCTGGACGTCTTCCGTGCCGATGGCAATTACGAGTTCGATATTGCCAGCTTTACCTCGGTGGATTTCGGTGTGCGCCACGGTCGCCGCGATGTGGAAAGCGAGCGCTTCATCTATATGACGCCCACCGGCTACTACTCTACCTGGAACGACCCCAGCGTGCCCGAGGAGCTCTGGTACCAGCCGTTGCCCGGAGACTATGCCTGGCAGCAGTACCCGGACTGGAACGATTTTGCCGGCAATGAGCAGTTGGGCATTGCGCCTTTCGACGAGCTGCGCGACATGCTGATTTCCTACAATGACTTCGGCCCCTTCAAGGGCTGGGGCGATGGCGTGGCGGCGCTGGACCCGAGGCGACTGGACGACGTAAACGGCTTTATGAATTTTCTCTACCCGGGTGCGAAACGTTTTGTCGATCCTTCGCAAGCCTACTCGGTAGTGGAAGATGAGACATCCGGTTATTTCCAGCTGAATTTTGCCAATGACCGGGGCCTGTTTGGTGTCCCCTTCGAAGGCAATTTCGGTGTGCGCGTGGCCGAGACGCGGCGCGAGGTGGTCAATGCCCTATACGACCAGCAGGCAGTGCCGGAGCAGGGCAACTATTACGGTGGCGGTTACCCGGCCACATACGGCGAGCCGCAGGGCTGGCAGATCATGTACAAAACCCTGGGAACCGAGACCACCAAAGCTTCCTTCACCGATGTATTGCCGTCGGGCAATATCAACTTCTTCCCGCGGGAAGACGTCATCGTCCGCCTCGGCTACGCCGAAACCATGTCCCGCAACGACCTGGTCAATGTGGGCGAGGGCGAATCCCTCTGGTACCAGGAATACCGCGTCTACACGCCGGACGGGGACCAGGAGGACGAGAACGGCGAGAAATACAAAATGGTGACCAGCCCGGGCGGCGGCAACGACCAGGGCAATCCCCACGTGGATCCGTGGCGGGCCAACAACTACAACCTCTCCACCGAGTGGTATTTCGGCGAGGGCGGTATTCTCGGCGCCGGCCTTTTCCTGATCGAAGTGGAAAGTGCCACCCAGACCCTGCAGGAGGCGCGCGCCTACCCGGATTCCGATGGGGTCGTACGCCGCACCGCCAATATCTGGACCACGAAAAACGTACCGGCTTCCAACCTCAAGGGTTTCGAGCTGGGCTACAAGCAGGCGCTGACCTTCCTGCCGGGTTTCCTCTCCGACACCGGCATCGAGGCCAACTACACCTTCTCCGATAACGACTCGGGTGCCGTGGACCTGGAGGGCAAGAGTTTTCCGCTCAACTCCAACTCCCGGCACCAGGCCAACCTGATCCTGTGGTACCAGGGCGAGCGGCTGAGCACCCGCGTCGCCTACAACTGGCGCAGCGATATCTTCCAGGGCCGGGCCGGCCTGAATACCAACGAGGCGCCCATCAGCCTGGGCAACTGGGTGGAGCCGGCCGGTTACCTGGATGCGTCCATCAACTACGACCTGCTCGACAACCTGACGGTCTACCTGCAGGGCACCAACCTCACCGAGACCAACTATCGCAACTACGCGCAATTCGAGAGCCAGCTCCGCTCCATCAACGTGCAGGAGCGCCGCCTGGCGCTGGGGGTTCGTATGCGGCTGTAGGAGCCTGTTTGATATCCCCCGGAGGTCGAGTTCTGTGCAGGGCCGGCTGGGGTATCGTTTTCCGGGACACGCCGTGTATCCATCCCTGGAGGCTTGTCTGCGAGGTCCCTCTCGCAGACAGTCCCGGAAAACGATACCCCATCCGGCCTTTCCGGGATTTGTGCAAGATTCCAAACAGGCTCCAAGAGATTTCTTGAACTTTTTGCCGTCCTGGCCCGAAGCTCCCCGCCCCGGCAGCCGAAACGAGACCCCGAAACTTGAATTCTGCGGCCGCCTGCCCGGCGCCCTCTTTGGGCGGCCCGGTGTGCGGCAGGTATACTGCCGCCTCGAGTGGCTGCTGTGTTGGAATGGGTGTGAGCGGATTGCTGACCGAGATCGTCGAAGGCGTACTGGCGCGTTACCCCTGTGCGGGCGAGCGCTGGATCGCCTATTCCGGCGGCCTGGATTCCACCGCGCTACTGCATCTGCTCGCCGATGCCGGCCTCCCCCTGCGCGCCGTTCATATCCACCACGGCCTGGCGGCCGAGGCGGACGCCTGGCAGGCGCACTGCCAGCGGACCGCCAGCGCCCTGGACATTCCCCTGACAGCGGTGCGCGTGTCCGTCGACCCCCGCGACGGCGGCCTGGAACAGGCCGCGCGCCGCGCCCGCTACGGGGCCTTCCAAGAGATACTGCAGCCCGGCGACCAGTTGCTGCTGGCCCAGCACGGCGACGACCAGGTGGAGACTTTCCTGCTGCGACTGCTACGCGGTGCCGGTGCCCCGGGCCTCGCCGCCATGGCCGAGAGCCGGCCGCTGGGGGCGGGCAGCCTGTTGCGGCCGCTGCTCGGTGTCGGCCGCGGGGAACTGGAAGACTACGCCCGCGAGCGCGGGCTTCACTGGATCGAGGACCCGAGCAACGACGACCAGCGCCTGGAGCGCAACTACCTGCGCGCGCGGGTACTGCCACCGTTGCGCAAACGCTGGCCGGTGCGCGAGCGGGTGGTGCGGGCCGCCGATAACCTGGGCGAGGCCGCGTCGCTGCTGCGCGATCTGGGCGAGGCGGACCTGTCGGCCTGTGATCGGCGCCGCGAACGCTTCGGTGAGAGTGTCGACCTGGACAAACTGCAGCGGTTGTCCCGGCGGCGCCGCAAAAACCTGCTGCGCAACTGGCTGGCCGGGCTCGGCGGCGGGGCTCCCGAGGCCCCGCATCTGGAGGAGGCACTGGACCAGCTTGCCGGCGCGGCCTCGGACAGCGTGCCGGCAGTGCGGATCGGCAGCCGGGTGCTGCGCCGTTTTCGCAATCGCGCCCACCTGACACCACAATTGCCTGCGGAGCCGGCGGGCGGAGGCTGGACCTGGCGCGGCGACACGCCGCTGGATCTCGGCGGCGGCTGGACACTGGCGCCCGGCCCGGACTGGCCGGCCGGGGACTACCGGGTCCGCTTTCGCCGCGGTGGCGAGCGGGCCGGGCCGGTGCAGCGCGGACATTCCCAGTCCCTGAAAAAACTGCTGCAGGAATGGGCACTGGAGCCTTGGTTGCGGGACCGTGTGCCGCTGGTATTCCGCGCCGGCGAGCCGGATCGGCCGCTGGCGGTGGGCGACCTGTTTGTCTGCGAGAAAGACTTTCCGGGCACCCTGGAATGGTGTCACCCGGAGCCGGGCAGTGCGATTCGAGATTGAGCAAAAAAGGGCTTTCTGGTAGTCTGGCGTCCCATCTCAAGGCACCGGGAAGGGCAGGAACGATCTCCGGCAAGACTCGCCCGGGCCAGCCCCGCACCCCGATTCCATCGGGCATTCAACTGACCAAGGTTTTGCATGACGCGCTATATTTTTGTCACTGGTGGCGTGGTTTCCTCGTTGGGGAAAGGTATCGCCTCCGCCTCCCTGGCCGCCATTCTCGAGGCCCGCGGCCTCAAGGTCACCATCCTCAAACTGGACCCCTACATCAACGTGGACCCGGGCACCATGAGCCCCTTCCAGCACGGCGAGGTCTATGTGACCGAAGATGGCGCCGAGACGGATCTGGACCTGGGGCACTACGAGCGCTTTATCCGCACGCGCATGTCCAAGCGCAACAACTTCACCACCGGCCGCGTCTACGAAACCGTGCTGCGCAAAGAGCGCCGCGGCGACTACCTGGGCGGCACCGTGCAGGTGATTCCGCATATCACCGATGAAATCAAGCGCCGCGTCCTGGAAGGCGGCCGCGAAATGGATGTGGCCATCGTCGAGATCGGCGGCACCGTGGGCGATATCGAATCCCAGCCGTTCCTGGAGTCCGTGCGCCAGCTGCGCGTGGAGCTGGGCCTGAACCGCGCCCTGCTGATTCACCTCAGTTATGTCCCCTTCATCGCCACCGCCGGCGAAACCAAGACCAAGCCGACCCAGCACTCGGTCAAGGAGCTGCGTTCCATCGGCCTGCAGCCGGATATCCTGCTGTGCCGCTCCGAGCGCGAGATCGACGAGGACTCCCGCCGCAAGATTGCGCTCTTTACCAACGTCGAAGAGCGCGCGGTGGTGCCACTGCCGGATGCCAAGACCATTTACGGCGTGCCGCGCCTGCTGCACGGCTACGGCCTGGACGATATCGTGGTGGACAAACTGCAGCTGGAATGTGCCGCGCCGGATCTGTCCGAGTGGGACCAGGTCGTGGACGGCAAGCTGAACCCGCAGCACCAGGTGAAGATTGCCATGGTGGGCAAGTACATGGAGCTGCTGGACGCCTACAAATCCCTGAACGAATCCCTGATCCACGCCGGTATCAAGCACCGCTGCAAGGTGGATATCGATTTCATCAACGCCGAAGACGTGGAGGCCGAGAACGGCCTGGAACTGATTGAGGGTGCCGATGCCATACTGGTGCCCGGCGGTTTTGGCGAGCGCGGCCTGGAAGGCAAACTGGAATCCGTGCGCTATGCGCGCGAGAACAATATTCCCTACCTGGGCATCTGCCTGGGCCTGCAGTCGGTCGTGATCGAGTTTGCGCGCAATGTGCTGGGACTGAAGGAAGCCAATAGCACCGAGTTCGATGTCAAGACGCAACACCCGGTGATTGCCCTGATCACCGAATGGGTCGACAGCGAGGGCCAGGTCGAGAAGCGCGACGAACAGTCCGACCTGGGCGGCACCATGCGTCTCGGTGGCCAGGAATGCCGCCTGGCCAAAGACAGCAAGGCGCGGGAAATCTACGGCTCCGACGTGATCGTCGAGCGCCACCGCCACCGCTTTGAGGTGAACAACAACTACGTCGACAGCCTGCAGAAGGCCGGCCTGAAGGTCGGCGGCTGGTCCGCGGACGACACGCTGGTGGAAATGGTGGAGTTACCGGAACACCCCTGGTTCCTGGCCTGCCAGTTCCACCCGGAGTTCACCTCCACACCGCGCGATGGCCACCCCCTGTTCGAAAGCTTCGTCGCCGCGGCGATGGAGCAGCATGAAAAGCAGAACCCGGGATCCGGGCCCCGGGGCTAGCCCGGGAACGCGGAGCTATTTATCTGGAGCGCTGAAGGCTCCAGCTCCGCTTGCGGGCCGCAGGCCCGCCGTAGGAGCCTGTTGACAGGCGAATAAAAAAGGTGGGAAAACATTGAAGAATATTGAAGTCGGAAACGTCCAGGTCGCCAACGACAAACCGTTCACGCTGTTCGGCGGCATGAACGTACTGGAATCCCGCGACCTGGCCATGCAGGTAGCCGAGCACTATGTAAAGGTCACCGAGAAGCTCGGTATTCCCTATGTTTTCAAGGCGTCGTTCGACAAGGCAAACCGCTCCTCCATCCACTCCTACCGCGGCCCCGGTATGGAGGAGGGCCTGAGAATTTTTGAAGAGATCAAGAACACTTTCGATGTACCGTTGATCACCGACGTGCACGAACCGCACCAGGCCGCACCGGTGGCGGAAGTGGTGGATGTGATCCAGCTGCCCGCCTTCCTCGCCCGCCAGACCGACCTGGTGACGGCAATGGCGGGCACCGGTGCAGTGATCAATGTGAAAAAGCCGCAATTCATGAGCCCGCCACAAGTGAAAAACGTGGTGGAGAAGTTCGCCGAGGGCGGCAACGAGAAAGTCATCCTCTGCGAGCGCGGCGCCTGCTTTGGTTACGACAACCTGGTGGTCGATATGCTCGGCTTCCGCACCATGATCGACTCCACCGGCGGCGCACCGCTGATTTTCGACGTGACCCATGCGCTGCAAATGCGCGACCCGGGCGGCGCCGCTTCCGGCGGCCGCCGCGCCCAGGTCACCGAACTGGGCCGCGCCGGCCTGTCCATCGGCATCGCCGGCCTCTTTCTGGAGGCCCACCCGAATCCGGACAAGGCGCTGTGCGACGGCCCCAGCGCATTGCCACTGGAAAAACTGGAGCCCTTCCTGGCGCAGATGAAAGCCGTGGACGAGCTGGTAAAAAGCCTGGAGCCGCTGGATACGAAGTAAAATCGGGAGTTTGAAAAGAATTCAGGAGTCCGATGCAAAGGCCCTGATGCCGGGGGCAGTTTGCGGGACTGTCTGCGAGAGGGACCTCGCAGACAAGCCTACAGGGACGTATACACGGCGTGTCCCGCAAACTGCCCCCCGCCACTGCCCCCTCTTACGGGAGTGGCAAGAGAGGGAGGGGCAATGACAAACAAACGAACACCAATCAGCCATTCATCACTCAAAAAACATGGAGCCCTTGTTAAATGAGCAAAATCGTCGCCGTAAAAGCCTACGAAGTACTGGATTCCCGCGGAAACCCCACGGTAGAAGCCGATGTGATCCTGGAAGACGGATCTGTCGGTTCCGCCTGCGCCCCGTCCGGCGCCTCCACCGGTTCCCGCGAAGCGCTGGAACTGCGCGACGGCGACAAGAGCCGCTACCTGGGCAAGGGTGTACTGAAGGCCGTTGAAAACATCAATACCACCATTGCCGATCTGCTGAAAGGCATGGACGCAACCGACCAGCGCGCGCTGGACAAGGCGATGATCGATGCCGACGGCACCGAGAACAAATCCAAGCTGGGTGCCAATGCCATCCTGGCGGTGTCCCTGGCCGCGGCCAAGGCGGCGGCAGCTTCCAAGAAGGTGCCGCTGTATCGGCACATCGCCGAGGTGAACGGTACGGCCGGCGAGTACAGCATGCCGGTGCCCATGATGAATATCCTCAATGGCGGAGAGCACGCCGACAACAATGTGGATATCCAGGAATTCATGATCCAGCCTGTGAAGGCCGGGAGCTTTACCGAAGCCCTGCGCCAGGGTGCCGAGATTTTCCACTCCCTGAAAAAAGTACTGTCGGCCCAGGGCCTGAACACCGCCGTCGGTGACGAGGGCGGCTTCGCTCCCGACCTGCCGTCCAACGAAGGCGCACTGAAAGTGATCGCCGAGGCGGTGGAAAAAGCCGGCTACAAACTGGGCGAAGACGTGACCCTGGCCCTGGACTGCGCCTCCTCCGAATTCTACAAGGATGGCAAATACGATCTGTCCGGCGAAGGCAAGCAGTTCGACAGCGCAGGCTTCGCCGACTACCTCGCAGACCTGTCCGCCAACTACCCGATCCTGTCCATCGAAGACGGCATGGACGAGAGCGACTGGGACGGCTGGAAAGTGTTGACCGACAAGATCGGCGACAAGGTACAGCTGGTGGGCGACGACCTGTTTGTGACCAACACCAGGATCCTGAAGGAAGGCATTGACAAGGGTGTGGGCAACTCGATCCTGATCAAGTTCAACCAGATCGGCTCCCTGACCGAGACCCTGGATGCGATCAAGATGGCCAAGGACGCCGGCTACACCGCGGTTATTTCCCACCGCTCCGGCGAGACCGAAGATACCACCATCGCCGACCTGGCCGTCGCCACTGCCGCGGGCCAGATCAAGACCGGCTCCCTGAGCCGCTCCGACCGCGTGGCCAAGTACAACCGCCTGCTGCGTATCGAAGCCGAGCTGGATGGCTCCGCCCCGTATCGCGGCCGCGCCGAATTCAAATAAGACCCGGCACGGCAATATGTAGGGGCGAACCTTGTGTTCGCCCTGGTCGACGGCCCGCCCCGGGGCGGGCGAGCACAAGGTTCGCCCCTACCGGTGCAGATCGTTGGATGCGTGTGATTTTCCTATGAAATGGCTGCTGGCAATTCTCACCGTCA
Organism: Microbulbifer halophilus; assembly: GCF_026183675.1. GTDB lineage: Bacteria > Pseudomonadota > Gammaproteobacteria > Pseudomonadales > Cellvibrionaceae > Microbulbifer > Microbulbifer halophilus. Next base: position 21,259 of record NZ_JAPIVK010000029.1, on the reverse strand, counting down.
TGCTACTCGTCACCCAGTATCGCCTCTGGGTAGGTGAGGACAGCCTGGCGGAAGTCACCCGCCTGAAGCGCGAGTTGACCCAGCAACAGGAAAAGAACAGTGCCTTGGAGCGCGCCAATCGCCAGTTGCTGCGCGAAGTGCGCAGCCTCAAGGAGGGCACCGACGGCGTCGAGGCCAAGGCCCGCTACGATCTGGGCCTGATCAAAGAGGACGAGACGCTGTTTATCTTTCTCGACCCGGAGGAGTCCAAGAGTGATTAGTGGCTACTGGGTGCTGGTGCCCGCAGCCGGTATCGGCAAACGCATGGGCGCCGACAGGCCCAAACAGTATCTGCCCCTGCTGGGGCGCCCGCTGTTGTCGCTGACACTGCGCAATATCCTCACCTGGCCCGGTGTCGCGGGCGTGGTGGTGGCCCTGTCCGACGACGATACCTATTTCGAGCACCTGCCCGAAGCCGGGCACCCGCAGGTGCATCGGGTTACCGGCGGCGCCGAGCGGGCGGACTCGGTGTTGGCCGCGCTCAACTTTCTCGCCACACGCGAAGCCGGCGATACCCCGGTGCTGGTACACGACGCCGCGCGCCCCTGCGTGGCACTGGAGGATATCGAGGCGCTGTTGGACGACGATGTCTCCCCATCGGCGCTGCTGGCCCTTCCGGCCAGCGATACCGTCAAGCAGAGCCGTGTCGAGGGCGGCCGATCGGTGGTCGACAGCACCCTGAGCCGCGATTCTGTCTGGCTGGCACAGACACCACAGCGCGCGCCGCTCGCTCTGCTTCACTCCTGCCTGCGCCGCGGGCTGGAACGGGGCGAACCGGTCACCGACGAAGCCAGCGCGCTGGAACTGTCCGGCCATCGGCCGCAACTGGTACCCGGGCGCCGGGACAACCTCAAGATCACCCATCCCACCGATATTCTGCTGGCGGAAACCATTCTGCGTTTGCGCTATGCCGCCACAGAGGACAAGCGCTAGTGAGTTTTCGCATCGGCCAGGGCTTTGACGTACACGCCTTCCGCACCGGCGGGGGCGACTGCGGCGATCATGTGATCCTGGGCGGCGTCCGCATTGCCCACCAGCGGGGACTGAAAGCCCACTCCGATGGCGACGTGCTGCTGCACGCACTGGCGGATGCGCTATTGGGCGCGCTGGCCCTGGGGGATATCGGTCACCATTTTCCCGACACGGACGCGGAGTACGCCGGCGCCGACAGCCGCGCACTGTTGCGACATGTGGTCGGGCTGGTTGCCGGGCGCGGCTATCGGCTGGTCAACGCCGACTGCACCCTGATCGCCCAGGCGCCGAAGATGGCGCCGCATATCGACGCCATGCGGGTGAATATCGCCGCCGACTGCGGTGTGGAGATCGATGCGGCGAGCGTCAAGGCCACCACCAGCGAGCGCCTCGGTTTTACCGGCCGCGGCGAGGGCATTGCCGCCCAGGCCACGGTGTTGCTCGAGCGTGTCGATGACTGATTTCCCAACCAACTGGAGCCGGGCGCTCGACTGGCCGCGGGCGCTGGGTGGCGCCGCCCTGGAGGGTGACTTCCGCAGCCTGCCGGAGGACTTTGTCGTCGATGAGCTCGCCGGCCCGCCGATTGACGATACCGGCGAGCATGTCTACCTGCAGATCTGCAAGCGCGGCGCCAATACCGGCTGGGTGGCGCAGCAACTGGCGCGGCTGGCGGGTGTGCGCCCACAGGATGTCGGTTACTACGGCCTCAAGGACCGCCACGCGGTCACCAGCCAGTGGTTCAGTGTCTGGCTGGGGCAGAAACGGTCGCCGGACTGGTCCGGTATCGACAGCGACGAAATTGCGCTGCTGCAACACCATCGGGGCCCGCGCAAACTGCGTCGCGGCGAGCACGGCGGCAACCGCTTCGCCATCCGCCTGCGCAAACTCCGCGGCGATCGCGAGGCGGCGGAGCAGGTGCTGGCGCGGATCGCCGGCGGAGTGCCCAATTACTTCGGTGAACAGCGCTTCGGCCGCGAGGGCGGCAATCTGGAGCTGGCGCGCCGGCTGGCGGAGGAGGGCGGTCGCTGCCGCCGGAGCGAGAAGTCGTTCGCCATGTCCGCCGCCCGCAGCTGGCTGTACAACCGGGTGCTGGCGGAGCGGGTAAAGCTGCAGAACTGGCAGCAGCCGCTGGCCGGAGAGCCGGAAGCCGAGCCCACGGGCCCCCTGTGGGGGCGCGGCCGCAATCCAGCCGGGGAAGTCGTGGGGGAGCTGGAGCAGCGGCTGGTGGCCCCCTGGCAAGCCTGGTGCGACTGGCTGGAGCACTGCGGCCTGAAGCAGGAGCGGCGGCCGCTGGTGCTGCAGCCGGAGGCCTTCGAATACCAGTGGTCGGAAGATGAGCTGCTGTTGCGTTTTGCACTGCCGCCGGGGACTTTTGCCACTGCGGTGCTGCGGGAGGTGGCAGTACTGGCCAATGCGTCCGGTGCCACATAGAATCTGTTTCTGATTTGGGGTCTTGGCCTGCCTTTCCTTTTGGGGCGGGAGAAGAGGGCCCCCGATCGGCCGCCCTCTCCCTAACCCTCTCCCGGGGAGGGGGGACTGCTCAGTGCCGAAATGAACCCGGCGGGCGGGTGTGCCGTGCGCACCGCTGAAGTTTGGAACAATAAAAGAATATGGACCGCTTGAAACGTGAAGGTTTGGGGATGACCTCCCAGCGCACCCGCAACCGCCTGATCCAGAGGCTGCGGGAAGAGGGAATAACAAACGAAACCGTCCTGGATGTAATGGCATCCACGCCGCGCCACCTGTTCCTGGACGAAGCCCTGGCGGTCCGCGCCTACGAGGATACCTCCCTGCCCATCGGCTACGGACAGACCATCTCCCAGCCCTATATCGTCGCGCGCATGACCGAACTGCTGCTCAGCCGCGCGAAATCCCTGCACCGGGTGCTGGAAGTAGGCACCGGTTCCGGCTACCAGACGGCGATACTGGCGCGCCTGGTGGACAATCTCTATTCGGTTGAGCGCATAGGCCCGCTGCTGGACAAGGCGCGCCGGCGCATGCGGGAATTGGGTCTGTACAACGTGGAACTCAGGCTCAGCAGCGGCGGTTTCGGCTGGCCGGACAAGGGCCCCTACGACGCCATCCTGGCCGCAGCTGCGCCGGCCTCGGTGCCTGCCGAACTGAAGGAGCAGCTGGCGCCCAACGGTGTGCTGGTACTGCCGATCGGTTCCGACCGCCAGCACCTGACCATCGTCAGCCGCCGCGATGACAGCGAGCAGTTCGATGTGGAGCGGCTCGAGGCAGTGCGTTTTGTGCCGCTGCTCGGCGGCGTGGTTCGATGAAGGAGAAAAAGGTATTGCGAAGTCGCTACTGGGCGGTGGTTGCCCGCGGCATGGCCATGGGCGCCGCGGATGTGGTGCCCGGGGTTTCCGGCGGCACCATCGCGTTTATTACCGGCATCTACCGGGAGTTGCTGGATTCCCTCAGTAGCATCGGCCCGCAGACCCTGACGCTCCTGTACCGCAGGGGCATCGCCGCCGCCTGGCAGAGTATCAACGGCGGTTTCCTGCTGGCCCTGTTCAGCGGCATACTGCTCAGTATTTTCAGCCTGGCCACATTGATCAGTTACCTGCTGGCCAGCTACCCGATCGTGGTCTGGAGCTTCTTTTTCGGGCTGATTCTCGCCTCCACAGTGCCGATTCTGCGACAGATTCCGCGGCGATCACCGTCGGTGTTTGTCTGTCTCGCCCTGGGGGGTCTGTTGGCAGTTGCGGTGAGCGAAATGCGGCCCGCGCAGATACCGGCCACACCGCTGACCCTGTTTCTCTCCGGCGCACTGGCGATCAGCGCCATGATACTGCCGGGGATTTCCGGCGCTTTCATCCTGCTGATGATCGGTGTCTATCCGCGCGTGCTGGCCGCCGTGCACGAGTTGCAATTGTTCAACCTGTTCTGTTTTGCCAGTGGTGCCGCGGCGGGGTTGATGCTGTTCAGCCGCCTGCTGTCCTGGCTGATGCACCGATACGTTTCCCGTACCCTGGCATTCCTCGCCGGTGTGCTGCTGGGCAGCCTCAAGATCGTGTGGCCGTGGAAGTTGCCCGCCGGTGAAGTTGCCGCTGGCGGAGACAAAGTGGCACCGTTGATGTCGAATACCTTGCCCACCACCTATGCGAGCGCGACCGGTGAACAGACCTATCTCGTCCCGGCACTGGCGGCAGCGGTGGCCGCCTCCGCGCTGGTGTTGGTGGTGGATTACCTGGGTGAAAAATACCGTTCTGTGCACCCTTGATGGGCGGCGCCTGAAAGCGCACCGGGTACAGATCGGAATGGCAGTTGTTTCCAGAGGCTTTTGGCCCGGTTTCGGGATATTTTTTTAGACACTTTTTCCATAAATCCGGCCGTCTGATGTAAAAAGAGAATAATGAATTGTCGTCTTTTGCAACAATCTGAGTCTCTATTCTGGCGGCCAAATTCGCATAGCCTTCGCCGGTCGCTTTGCTGTGTGTTAAAGATAATTAGCGCGCTGGGGGTTGCTATGCTGATTGCAGGTTGCACCGCGCACCGTGCCCCCACCAGCTCTCTGGAACAACCGCCGAGCCAGCGGATCGGTCACCATACCGTCAGCCGCGGCGAAACCCTCTACTCCATCGCCTGGCGCTACGGCAAGGATTACCGGGAAGTTGCGGCCGTCAACAGGATAGCCCCGCCCTATCGGATATACCCGGGCCAGAAGTTGAAGTTGACGGGCAGCGCCCCGGTGGCGGCAGCTCCCAAGACGGTCAAAAAGACCCGTCCAACGCCTCCCGACAAGACTGCCCCAGCGAAAAAAAAGCGGGTCCGTAATAAAAAATCATTAACATCGAAGAAGCCGCAGAAACCGGATTCGCGTATTTCATCTAACGGAATTCGGTGGCAATGGCCGGCAAAGGGCAAGCTCATCAGCGGCTTCCGCTCCGGGGATCCGCTGCGCAAGGGTGTTGATATCGCCGGGGAAAAGGGGGACGCTGTACTCGCAGCAGCCAATGGCACCGTGATCTACGCGGGGAGTGCGCTGAGAGGCTACGGGAAACTGTTGATCGTCAAGCACAGCGAGGAATTCCTCAGTGCTTATGCTCACAACCACAAACTGCTGGTGCGTGAGGGCAGCGAAGTCGAAGCGGGGCAACGGATAGCGGAACTGGGTTCGAGTGGTACCAGCCGCAACATGCTCCACTTTGAAATTCGCCGCAGCGGGCAACCGGTCAATCCCGAAACCTATTTGCCATGATCCGTGTAGGGCGTCCGGCGGTTCTGCAGATAAAAATGGACTTTTAATTTGTACCACTTGAGGTAGTCACCGGAATCGTGACGGCCGCAAGGTCAAACGATGCCGGAGGCTGTCGCACTGACGGCGGTCCCCCAGGGGCTGGAGTCGAGCAGCAGTGCGGCTGACATTGGCAAAGTACAAGGAGTTGGGGAAATGGAAGCACATCGGCAAGATCGGGCAGTCGCCGGCCAGGCAGAACTTCCTCCAGAGTTGAATAATGAACAGCAACCGCAAGTAGAGAAAACAAAGGACACTTCCAAGAGCCGCTCCCGGGGCGTCGCGGCAAAAAAAAGCTCCGAACCCACCCCCCTGAAGGCGCGCGAGCGCAAGTCGGAAACCGACAGTCATTTGCAGAAAAATCTCGACGCCACCCAGCTGTACCTGAACGAGATCGGCTTTTCCCCGCTGTTGACCGCAGAGGAAGAGGTGTATTACGCGCGCAAGGCACTGCGCGGTGATGCGGCGGCGCGAAAACGCATGATCGAAAGCAACCTGCGGCTTGTGGTGAAAATTGCCCGCCGGTACGTGAGTCGCGGTCTGGCGTTACTGGATCTGATCGAGGAGGGCAATCTCGGCCTGATCCGCGCGGTGGAAAAATTTGATCCGGAGCGCGGTTTCCGCTTTTCCACATACGCTACCTGGTGGATCCGGCAGACCATTGAGCGGGCCATCATGAACCAGACCCGCACAATCCGTTTGCCGATTCACGTCGTCAAGGAGTTGAATGTCTATTTGCGTGCATCCCGTGAATTGGCACAGAAGCTCGATCACGAGCCCTCGGCGGAAGAGATAGCCTCCCTGCTGGACAAACCGGTGGAAGATGTGGAGCGCATGCTGGGCCTGAACGAGCGCGTCACCTCGGTGGATACGCCGATCGGTCCGTCTTCGGAAAAGACCGTGGTAGACACCATTCCGGACCAGCACGAATCCGATCCGGCGGAACTGCTGCAGGACACCGACCTGTTTGACAGTATCAACCGCTGGCTGGGTGAACTGCCGGACAAACAGTGCGAAGTGGTATCGCGCCGTTTCGGCCTGCGGGGCTATGAGGCCAGCACCCTGGAAGAAGTCGGGCGCGAAATCGGGCTGACCCGGGAGCGTGTCCGCCAGATTCAGGTGGATGCCCTCAAGCGCCTGCGAGAGGTGATGGAAAAACAGGGCCTTGACAGCCACTCGCTGTTTGCAAACCTGTAGAGTCGAAATAAAAACCCGGCGTGCGCCTAATGCCGGTCAGTTGCCTTAACTGACTGGCATTACGGCGTGCGCCGGTTTTTTTGTGGTTGGTTGTGAGTGATCAGTGGTTGGGATCGCCACTAACCACTCATTTTTGCGCCCACCGTCCCCGGTTGTCCTGGTAGTACTCCCCGGATGACAGTCGCGCCTCCAGTTTCTGCGCCGCGCGGGCGGCCACCTGGGCTACGGCGATATCGTTGCGCTTGGCGATGCGGGCATACTCGGCCTTGCGTTTGGCGTTGACTTCGGCTACCAGCTGCTCCAGCTGTGGCGAACTCTGGCCCACTACGGCGATATAGCCGCTGTTGGCTTCGCCCACCAGTCCCTGGCTGCGGGCCTGGTCCAGGGAGATGGCCATGGCCGGCAGGGCGATGGCGAGGCCCAGGCAGAGCAGGGCAGTCTTTACTGTCTTCACGGTGCGCCTCCTTAGAAAATACCTTCTTTGTCTTCGAACAGGTTGTCGAGCTCCTTGTCGACCTTCACGCGAATCTCGTGCTCTATCTTGACGTTGAGATTGACAGTGATCGGTTCGCTGGGCGCCTGTACCGCCACGGTAGGCGTACACCCCGCCGCGGTCACGGCGGCGGCCAGTAGCAGCGGAAGCAGTCGGGTGGTTGTCATCGGACCTTCCTCAATCATTACACCACACTAGCCCGCGTTGCGGGACCACGGGTCGAATATCGCAAGCCTTCATGGAGGCTGCCCTGCATTCTATGGGTACTAGCTTAACTCAAACTGAATGTTCAAATCGCAAATATCGAAAATTAAATACCAGGGTTCGCAGTGTCCCGGTGCTTATAGCCGATCTTTGATATTCAATCATTGATTGTCGACGGCTTCCTCCAGCGACCCGGTCAGGTCCCGGCTGGCCTGCAGCGAGCGCAGCATGTCGGGGATATTGTTTTCCAGATTCAGGTTGATTACCAGGTCCCGGTCTTGCGCCACCGAGTCGCTGCGACCCACCAGTTTCAGCTGCATCTGCATGTCGCCGCTGGGAGGGTATTCCAGGGTGCCGCTCAGCTCGCGGTAGTTGTAGTCTTCCAGCGCTCCGGCGATCAGCTTCAGTTGCGGGTTGCCGGACAGCATATCGGGAGAGAAGGCGCCGTAGTAGCGCAGTCTGCCACCCGGGGGACGCGCCTCGACGCGGCCCTGCTCCACGGTGACGCCGTCCTCGCCGGTCAGCAGCGGAATGTGCAGGTCGAGAATGCCGCTGGCGGCAAAATTCCCGACTTCCGTTTCGCTGGCGAGCTGTTCCAGGGAAATGCCGTCCAGGCGGATCTCGCTGCGCCGTTCTTTGCCGTCGAGGTTCCAGGTCAGTCCAGCTGACTGCAGCTTTCCGCTGAGGAGCTCTGCGCTCAGGTCGGAGAGGGCGAGGTCGCCCTGTGGGGTCAGGGAAAGGGCGAAACGGATGTCGTCGATCGCCAGGCCCACGTCGACGGAACCGATCCGAAGCGGCTGGGGACTTTCGGTGATCCAGGTATCGCCCCGATACAGGGCGGTAACCTGTCCCGACAGGTCGACGGCGAACATATCGCCGTAGACAGCGGCGATCCGATCCAGGGTCATCGATATGCTGTCGCCGCCCTGCCCGTCGCCCAGTGGCCAGGAAACCCGGCCGCGGGCCGCGATACTGCCGGCAACCAGATCCACCGGCAGGCCGCCGATCGAGTCGCTGAGCGGCGCGTCGCGGCTGAATCCGGTGGAGGGCAGCTCGAAGCTGGCGGCGCCGCGCCCGCTTTCGAGCTGGTGGCGCCAGTCGGCGTTGGCGCGGAGGGTGCCCGCCCGCAGGTGGCCACTGCCCTGCAGGGTGTCGCCGGCCAGTTCGAGCTGGCCGCGGATCGACGGGTCGAGGGCGTATTGTTCCTGTACCAGGACACGGATATCCCGGGAACGGTACTTCGCCTCTGCCCGCGGTTGCCCGTTTTCCGCGGTAAAGGAGATTGCTTCCAGCTCGATGGTACCGGAGGTTTCCAGCTTCGGGGCCCGGGCGTCGCCGACCGCTATCGCGAGAGAGGCGGCATGGCAGTGCGGCTGTCCCGCCGCCAGCAAACACTGCAATTTCGGGGATCGCAGGTGCAGGTCCTGCAGTTTCCAATCCTGCCGCTGCAGGGTAGCGGCGGCGATTTCCGTATCCAGGAGTATCGCCCCGAGTTGCTGCTTCCGGGCGTCGATTTCCAGCCGGGAATGGAGGGAGACCTTTTCGCCGGTCAGCTCTTGTGCGGGCAGCGCCAGTTTGTCGGTCTCGCTGTCCAGTTCCAGTGCGCAGGTGCGGTCACTGTCGATCCGACATGTCATGTTCGAGACGCGGGCGGAAACCGGCGCGTCGCCGTTGCCGGGCTGTGCCGTCAGCTCCAGCGCCGGTGCCGCCAGTGCAATGGCGCCGGGCCACTGCGCGGCCGTGACTGTCAGCGCTTCGGCCAGTTCCAGCGCGGCTGTGGCTTTTTGCCAACCGAGTTGATCCGGGATCGTTGCCCCGGCGTCTCTCCCCGATACCTCGATACCGAGCCGGGTCTGCGGCAGCAGGATGAATTCGATATCTTTTACCGTGGGTGCACTGCCCACGGTAAACTGCTGCAGGGGCTCCAGCTTTGCGGTGCCGCGGAAACTGCCGCGGCCCTCCGGCGACGACAGTTCCACCGCCCGCGACTGCCAGCGCCCGGCTTCCAGCAGGGGTGTCAGGGCCTCGAACTCAATTTCACCGGTCAGGGAAATAACCGGCTGGCCCCCGGAAACCTCGGTATCGATATCCGCGCTCAACAGCGGCGCGTCGCCGGCAACGGGGGTGACGACCAATCGGCCGCTACCGGCAATATCCCGCGGTCGGAAGGGGAGTAGCGAGGCAAAGGCGATGGTGGTGGCTTCGGGGGTGTCGAACGCAACGCGCACTGGTGCGCCCAGCAGGGCTTCGGGCAGGGTGACTGTGGCGGCGTCTGCAGACAGGTCGAGAGCGGTATTCCGGTACTCGCCCGGGCGCAGCAACCGATCCGGCAACCGTGTATTCAGTTCTGCATTGACGGCTCCCGTCGCCGCGGCCACTGTTTCCCGCACCTGCTGCGGCAGTGGCAGTTTGCGCAATTGTTCCAGGTTCAGCTGAAGTTGCAGTTGTGTGTCCCAGCCTGTGGTATCGAGTCGGTTTGCCCTGCCGGAAAGAATTGCGGCCTGTTCTTTCCCTGCCTGCAGCTCCGCCCGAATATCGAGTTGCCGATCCGGGGTGTGCAGCCGGAAACGGAGCTGCTGTTGTTCGCTGGTCAGGCGCAGGTCGATACGGTCTTTGCGATGATCGCGGGTCGATGTCAGCCGGCCCCGTTCGATGGGGCCGCCCAGCCAGCGCAGGTCGCTGATTTCGATGCGCTCGGGCAGGTATCGCTGCAGCAATTGCAGCAGTTCGCTGAGACGCAGTTCGCCGCTATCCGGTTCGCGCGGTGCCTGCGTCTCTTCCGCTGGCTGCGGGGGATCGCCGGCGGTGGTTTCCGCGGTTGCCGGTGCCGCCGGCGGGACCGGGGCGTCGATCTGTGGGGCGGGAAGATAGCCGAGTTCGGCGATGGCGAGCCGGCTGTGGTTTTCCCCGGCGCCGAACAGCAGGTCGAGGGGCTGCTGCAGTTGTATATCGCGCAGGGCGATCTTGGAGCCGCTTTCCAGGGTCAGGGTGATCTGCTCCAGGCTCATGGAGCTCAGCCCGACTTCGAGCCCCCGGATGGATTCCACCCGGCTTCCCTCCAGCAGCGGATTGACCAGGTTCGGTGCAATACGATCCCGATTCTGCCACGCCCACCAGCCGGCCACCACCGGGATCAATACGACGGCAATCAGTATTCTGAGTCGGGATCTGCGCACCGGGTTCCTCTCGCTTGCGGGCGTTGAGCGGTTTCAGTGTAACCATCTACGCGCAATTATGAGAGGGGGAGGAGAAAAGTGCCCGGGAGGATTTCCCGGAGCGTCGGGACGGGGGAGGTGTTGGGTAAAAATCGCGATGTCGAAGTGAAGGCCCTGATGCCGGGTATCCCCTTGCGGGACTGTCTGCGAGAGGGGCCGAAGGCGCCGTGAATACTTGGAGCGGCCGGGCCACCTCGCAGACAAGCCTACAGGGATGTATTTAGGGGGGGGCGCCTAGCCCGTGTCCCGCAAGGGGATACCCGGTATCAGGGCCGCCCCGGAGCTACCTGGAGCCCCGGGAGCAGTCCCCGGTTTATGCCTCGGCCAGTGCTGCTTCCGCCCGGCGGGCCTGCCTGGTTTTCCCGGCCAGCTTACGCAGCGCCACATAGAACACCGGCGTCAGGAAAAGCCCGAACAGGGTCACACCCACCATGCCGAAGACGAGGGCGATCCCCAGTGCCTGGCGGACTTCGGCGCCGGCGCCACTGCCCAGTACCAGCGGCACTACCGCGGCGGTAAAGGTGATGGAGGTCATCACGATCGGGCGCAGCCGCAGGCGGCAGGCTTCCAGCGCCGCTTCAACCGGTGTCATGCCTTCGTGTTCCTCCAATTCGCGGGCGAATTCCACGATCAGGATGGCGTTTTTACAGGCCAGTGCAATCAACACCACCAGCCCCACCTGGACGAAGATATTGTTGTCGCCACCGGTAAACCAGACGCCCAGCAGCGCCGACAGCATGCACATGGGCACGATCAGGATCACCGCCAGGGGCAGGGTCCAGCTCTCGTAGAGTGCTGCGAGCACCAGGAACACCAGCAGGATGGCCAGCGGGAACACCAGCAGTGCCGCGTCGCCCTGGGTGGCCTGCTGGTAGCTCAGGTCGGTCCACTCGATGGTCATGCCGTTGGGCAGTACTTCATCGGCGATACGGTTGAGAGCCTCCATCGCCTGGGCGGAGGACAGCACCCGCGGGTCCGCCTCGCCGGCCAGGTCCGCGGCCGGGTAGCCGTTGTAGCGCAGCACCGGGTCCGGGCCGTAGTCCCGCGTGATATCCACCACGGAACCGATGGGTACCATCTCGCCGTTCATATTGCGGGTGCGCAGCCGGTTGATATCGTCGACGTCCTCGCGGAAGGGGGCGTCCGCCTGGGCGATCACCTGCCAGGTGCGACCGAAGCGGTTGAAGTCGTTGACGTAACTGGAACCCAAGTAGGTCTGCAGCGTGTCGAACAACCCGGTGAGGGGCACCCCCTGGGCCTTGGCCTTGAGGCGGTCCACCTCCGCATTCAACTGCGGCACATTGGCCTGGTAGCTGGTGATCGGGAAGCTCATCCCCGGCGTCTGTGCCACGGCGCCCTGAAAGGCGTTGACCGCGTTTTGCAGTTCGCCGTAGCCCAGGTCGGCGCGGTCCTCGATAAACATCTGGTAGCCGGAACCGTTACCCAGGCCCTGGATCGGCGGCGGCATGAAGGAGAAGGTAAAGCCCTCCTTGAGGCCCGCGATCTTGCTGTTGATCTCCGCATTGATCTCGCTGGCGCTGCGTTCGCGCTCGTCGAAGGGATCCAGCGGCAGGAACACCACACCGGTATTGGAGGTATTGGTGAACTGCAGCGCGTTCAGGCCCGGGAAGGCCACCGAGTGGGCTACGCCTTCGGTGTCCATGGCGATATCGATGACTTTCTGCAGCAGACGGTCGGTGCGCTCCAGTGAGGCGCCCTCGGGCAGTTTTACACCGGCGATCAGGTACATCTTGTCCTGTACCGGAATAAAGCCCGGCGGTACCGCCTTGAACAGCAGTCCGGTGCAGGTCAGCAGCACGGCATAGACTGCAAACACGGCGCCGCGCCGGCGCAGCGAGTGGGAGACGCCGCCGCGGTACTTTTTCGAGCTGGCGCCGAAGAAGCGGTTGAAGGGGCGGAATATCCAGCCGAACAGCCTGTCGATGATCCGCGTCAACCTGTCCTTGGGGGCGTCGTGGGGCTTGAGCAGCATGGCTGCCAGTGCCGGCGACAGGGTCAGCGAGTTGACGGTGGAAATCACCGTGGAAATGGCGATGGTCACCGCAAACTGCTGGTAGAACTGGCCGGTGACACCGGACAGGAAGGCCATGGGCACGAACACCGCACAGAGCACCAGGCCGATGGCGATAATGGGCCCGGAGACTTCCTTCATCGCCTGGTGTGCGGCCGCCAGTGGTGCCAGCCCCTCCTCGATATTCCGTTCCACGTTTTCCACCACCACGATGGCGTCGTCCACCACGATACCGATGGCCAGAACCAGCCCGAACAGGGTCAGGGTATTGATCGAATAGCCGAGCAGGTGAAGCGCCGCAAAAGTGCCGATCACCGACACCGGTACCGCCAGCAGCGGGATGATGGACGCGCGCCAGGTCTGCAGGAACAGGGTCACTACCAGTACCACCAGCAGCACGGCTTCCAGCAGCGTCTTGATCACCGCCTTGATGGAGTCGCTGACGAAGATGGTGGTGTCGTAGACGGTTTCGTATTCCACCCCCTCGGGGAAGCGGGTGGCGATCTCGTCCATGGTGGCGACGACGTTCTCGCGGATTTCAAGCGCGTTGGCGCCGGGTGCCTGGAAGATGCCGATGGCCACGGCGTCCTTGCTGTCGAGCTGGGCCCGCAGGGTGTAATCGCCGGCGCCCAGTTCCAACCGCGCCACGTCGGACAGCCGCACCAGTTCGCCGTCGGTACCGCTCTCCAGCACGATGTTGCCGAATTCCTCCACCGTGCGCAGGCGCCCCTGGGCGTTGATCAGGGTGAGGAAATCACTGTCGGCGATGGGCTCTGCGCCCAGCTGCCCGGCGGACACCTGGATATTCTGTTCGCGCATGGCGCCCACCACGTCGCTGGCGGTGAGGCCGCGGGCGGCGATCTTGTCCGGGTTCAGCCAGGCGCGCATGGCGTAGTCGCCGCCACCGAATATCTGTGCGTCGCCGACCCCGCGGATGCGCGCCAGTGCATCGCGTACGTGCAGGCGGGCGAAGTTGCGCAGGTAGAGGGTGTCGTAGCGGCCGTCCGGCGAGGTCAGGTGCACCACCATCAGGAAGGTGGGGGACTGCTTCTGGGTGGTGACGCCCTGGCGGCGCACATCCTCCGGCAGCCGCGCCAGCGCCTGACTGACACGGTTCTGCACCCGTACCGTGGCCTCCTCGGCGTCGATATCCGGCCGAAATGTCACCGTCATCTGCAGTACGCCGTCGGAGCCGGCTACGGACTTGAGGTACATCATGCCCTCGACACCGTTGATGGCCTCCTCCAGTGGCGTGGCCACGGTTTCGGCGATGACCTTGGGGTTGGCACCCGGGTAGACGGTGCGCACCACCACCGATGGTGGTACCACCTCCGGGTATTCGCTGACGGGCAGATTCGGGATCGAGATCAGCCCTACGGCGAAAATAATGATCGACAGCACCGCCGCGAAGATGGGCCTGTCGACGAAAAATCGGGAGAAATTCATTTGCTAGTCCTGAAAGGTAACTAATTGCCACCTCTCTATTGTCAGTAAGAGAGAGTGGTGGCCCTGCTACCGGTGGCTGTTTGCGGGACACGGCTAGGCGCCCCCGCCGTGTATACATCCCTGTAGGCTTATCGGCGAGGTGTCCCGGCCGCTCCAGGTATTCACGGCGCCTTCGGCCCCTCTCGCCGACAGTCCCGCAAACAGCCACCGGCATCAGGGCCTTCGCGTCTGACTCCGGTGTTTTTTTCCGAACTTACGTAGGGTGCGCCGTGCGCACCGTCCTCGGGGTACTTTGTGTCAGGGTTGCACTGACGCCAGCGCCGTTTTCGCAACGGTTCCACCATCCCGCATGGCAACCTGCTGCGGCTCAACCGGCATACCGTCGGCAAAGATTTTCTGCACGCCGCTGACCACAACCCGGTCGCCGTTTTTCAGGCCGTCGCGAATAACCAGCAGTTCGCCCTGGGTGCGTCCCGGGGTAATCTGGCGGCGCGCCGCAGTGTTGTTGGCGTCCACCACGAATACATAGCGGCGGTCCTGGTCGGTCAGCACCGCCTTGCGATTGACCAGCAGGGCGTGTTCCATTTTTGCCACCGGCAGCTGTACGCGCACGAACTGGCCCGGCCTGAAGGCGCCTTCCGGGTTTGCCAGTTCCGCGCGGAACTGCAGTGTGCCGGTGCCCGGATCCAGGCGGTTGTCGATAAAGTCGAGATTGCCGCGATAGGGAAAGCCGGAATCGCCGGCCAGTCCGATACGCACCGGAGTGGGAGTCCCGGCGGCGAGCAGTTGCCGGCTGTCGAGCGCAGAATCTTCGTCTGCGTCGAAGTAGACGTGCATCGGGCTGACGGAAACCACGGTGGTCAATAGTGTCTGGTCGGCGCTGGCCAGGTTTCCCTGTGTCACCAGTGCGCGGCCGGTGCGGCCACTCACCGGGGCTGTCACGCGGGTGTAGCGCAGCTCCAGTTCCGCCGACTCCAGCGCGGCCTCGGCGGCGCTGACGTCGGCCCTGGCGCCCGCCAGTGTCGCCTCGCGCCGGTCGTACTCCTCGCGGGAGATGGCCCGTTTGTCCAGCAGCGGTTTGGCGCGGCCGGCTTCGGTTTTTGCCAGTGCCAGCTGGCTCTGGGCGCGGGCCAGGTCCGCCCGGGCGGCGCGGACCCGCGCCCGGTAGGGGCGCGGGTCTATCTGGAACAGCAGGTCGCCGGCTTCCACCAGCTCCCCCTCTTCAAAGGCGACTTTGTCGATATAGCCACTGACGCGCGGGCGCAGATCTACTGTTTCCGGCGCCACCACCCGGCCGGTAAAGGATTCCCACAGGGTGACCGGCTCCGCCACCACCTGCGCCACGTTGACGGCCGGCGGTGGTGTCTGCTGTTCCTGTGCGCCGCCGCCCTGCGAATCGCAGCCAACTGCCACTATCGTCGCCATCATTGCGAAGGCGAGGTTTCGCAACCGGCCTGCCGAGCGTGTGTTGAATTTATTCAGACTGTCCATGCGCGTTACTCCCGCTGTCACTTTCTCTGTGGCTCCCGGATGGGAGCCATACCGCCAATGCCCCGTGTACCAGCCAGGTCTCCGGGGCGCTTACTGGAAAAAGGTTATCGAAAACCTTGGGGACTGCCAGTGTTTCCCCGATGGGGACTGCACAGGCTCGGAGGATTCTAGTTCCTCAAGTTAACTTGAGGTCAACAGTTAGTGGGTCGTGCGTAAAGTTGTGTGACAAAGGAGCACAGCCAAAACGTCCAGATCAAGGCGAGAAAGCGCTGGAATAGTGGTTCTATTTCGAGCTTTCTCAACGCAGAGCCGGGCGTTCTGGCGCAGCGAACTGTTGCAGAACTTTGCCCACGGCCCACTAGTGTCGAAGATTGGTCGCAACCCTGTTGTATCCGTGAACACACTATACGGAGGGGGCGGTATCGGGCGGTAGAAAATTACTGCGGGAA
Source organism: Microbulbifer halophilus (assembly GCF_026183675.1). Classification (GTDB taxonomy): domain Bacteria; phylum Pseudomonadota; class Gammaproteobacteria; order Pseudomonadales; family Cellvibrionaceae; genus Microbulbifer; species Microbulbifer halophilus. The sequence goes on along the minus strand of NZ_JAPIVK010000029.1, from coordinate 5,478 downwards.
GGTTGTCCGATTCTGTAAAGGAGGGTGGCCCCGGGGGCAAGCTTGCGCCGGGCGGTGAAATATGGAGACTGGCTCTCTGTAACCGGAATAATACAAACCTGTAACAGAAAATAAATACCGAGAGGCAAAATCCGTGAAACGCCTGTTTTGTAAAAGCTCACTGGCGGCATTCCTGTCGACACTGCTGACTGCGGTGTCCGCCGATGCCTACGATCGTGTCAACGGCGAGGGGTTTGCCAGCCGCTCCCAGGTGCTGGCCACCCGGGGCATGGCGGCCACCAGCCAGCCGTTGGCAACCCAGGTTGCGCTGGATATTCTCAAGCGCGGCGGCAGCGCGGTGGACGCCGCCATCGCCGCCAACGCCGCGCAGGGGTTGATGGAGCCCACCGGCAACGGTATCGGTGGCGACCTGTTCGCCATCGTCTGGAGCGCCGGCGAGGAAGAGCTTTACGGCCTGAACGCTAGCGGTCGCTCGCCCAAGTCCCTGCCGTTTGAATACTTTGCCGACAATAACCTGGATAGGATTCCTTCCCACGGCCCGCTGCCGGTATCGGTGCCCGGTGCGGTGGACGGCTGGTTCGAGTTGCACGACAGGTTCGGCCGGCTGCCGATGGAAGAGGTGCTGGAGCCGGCGATCGACTACGCGCAAAGCGGCTTCCCGGTGACACAACTGGTTGCCTATTACTGGAATCGCTCGGTGCCGCTGCTGGAGAAGTATCCGGGTTTCCGCGAGACCTATATGCCCGGCGGCGAGGCGCCGAAGGAGGGCGATATTTTCCGCAACCCACGGCTGGCGAAGACCCTCACCAAAATTGCCGAGGGCGGTCGCGACGCCTTCTACAAGGGGGATATCGCCCGGGAAATTGCGGCCTATATGGAAGAGAACGGCGGCTTCCTGTCCTATGAAGACCTGGCGTCCCACGAATCCGAATGGGTGGAACCGGTGTCCACCAATTATCGCGGCTACGATGTCTGGGAGCTGCCGCCGAACGGGCAGGGGATCGCCGCGCTGCAGATTCTGAATATCCTGGAAGGCTATGACCTGGCGAAAATGGGCCGCACCAGCCCGGAGTATATTCACCACTTTGTCGAGGCGAAGAAGCTGGCCTTCGAGGACCGCGCCAAATACTACGCCGATCCGGCCTTCAACGAACTGCCGGTGCAGGAACTGATCTCGAAGGAGTACGCCGCCGAACGCCGCCAACTGATCGACCCGGACAAGGCGGCCAGTCGCTATGACGCGGGCAATGTGGCGCTGCGACACGGCGACACCATCTACCTGACGGTGGCGGACAGGGACGGCAATATGGTGTCCCTGATCCAGAGCAACTACCGCGGCATGGGTTCCGGCATGACGCCGGGCGAACTCGGTTTCATCCTGCAGGATCGCGGCGAGATGTTCAGCCTCAAGGAAGGCCACTTCAACCAGTACCAGCCGGGCAAGCGCCCCTTCCATACCATCATCCCGGCGTTTGTCACCAAAGACGGCGAGCCCTGGATGAGCTTCGGCGTCATGGGCGGCGCCACCCAGCCGCAGATGCACGCGCAGATCCTGATCAATATGCTGGACTTCGGCCTGAACGTGCAGGAGGCGGGAGATGCGCCGCGGATTCTGCACAGCGGCTCCAGCCAGCCCACCGACGAGATGATGCGCGACGGCGGCTATATCAGCCTGGAGGACGGCTTCCCGATGGAGACCCGCCGCAGGCTGGTGCAGATGGGGCACGAACTCCGTTTCGTGAGCGGGCCCTACGGCGGCTACCAGGGCATCATGCGGGATGACCAGGGGGTCTACCACGGCGCTTCCGAGAGCCGCAAGGATGGTCACGCGGCGGGGTATTGATTGGGTATGGTGAGTAATGCCGCGACCCTGGCATAGGGGGGCCTTAGTTGGCACCGGGACGGCGCTGCTGCCGGGGCACCCTTGCGAGACACGCCGTAAATCCATCCCTGGAGGCTTGTCTGCGAGGTCCCTCTCGCAGACAGTCTCGCAAGGGTGCCCCGGCAGCAGCGCCTTCGCATTTACATCGAGACTCCGTTGAACGAGCCCGGGCGTTTTCTCGACCTTGGCAGTGACACTGAAATCTATATAGTGGGCCTTTTCCCCCGCCGGGAATCCGGCGGGGCGGTTGTAACCAAAGGAATGCCCAGTAGACCCATGAAAGACGCCCAGCCCCGCACCGTTTATCGTAAAGACTACCACGCCCCGGAATACCTGGTGGACAGCACCCGCCTGCATTTCGAGCTGCAGCCGAAATCCACCCTGGTCAAGTCCTGTTTGCAGATCCGGCGTAACCCGGATGCCGGCGGGGGGCTGCCGCCGCTGGTGCTGGACGGTATCGAGCTGGAACTGCTGTCGGTTTCCATCGACGGCGCGCTGGTGCCCGCCAGCCGCTACCGCGAGCTGCCCGAGGGGCTGTCGATCGATGTGGAGAAACCCGAGTTCCTGCTGGAGATCCACAACCGCATCAGCCCGGAGGACAACACCTCGCTCGAAGGGCTCTACCTGTCCAACGGCATGTACTGCACCCAGTGCGAGGCCGAGGGCTTCCGCAAGATCACCTACTACCCGGACCGCCCGGATGTGATGTCGAAGTTCACCACCACCATCGTCGCGCCGCGGCAGTACCCGGTGTTGCTGGCCAACGGCAACGAGATAGAGAGGAGCCACACCGAGGACGGGCGCCAGGTAGTCACATGGGAGGATCCCTTCGCCAAGCCGGCCTACCTGTTTGCGCTGGTGGCGGGTGAATTGCAGCATATCGAGGATAGCTTCACCACCGCCAGCGGCCGTGAAGTGAAGCTGCAGATCTTCACCGAGGCGAAAAATATCGGCAAGTGCGACCACGCCATGCGCTCGCTGAAGAAAGCCATGCGCTGGGACGAGGAAGTCTACGGCCGCGAGTACGACCTGGATATCTTCATGGTCGTGGCCGTCGATCACTTCAATATGGGCGCGATGGAAAACAAGGGCCTGAATATCTTCAACTCCGCCTGCGTGCTGGCGAGCCCCAAGACCGCCACCGACCGCAGTTTCCAGACCATCGAATCCATCGTCGGCCACGAGTATTTCCACAACTGGTCCGGCAACCGGGTCACCTGCCGCGACTGGTTCCAGTTGAGCCTGAAAGAGGGCTTTACCGTTTTCCGCGACGCCGAGTTCTCCGCCGATATGAACTCCCGCGCGGTGAAGCGCATCGAGGACGTCTCCATGCTGCGCACCGCGCAGTTTGCCGAGGACGCCGGCCCCATGGCCCACCCGGTGCGGCCGGACTCCTATATGGAAATCTCCAACTTCTACACCCTGACCATCTACGAAAAGGGCGCGGAAGTGGTGCGCATGATTCACACCCTGCTCGGTGCCGAAGGCTTCCGCAAAGGCAGCGACCTCTATTTCGAGCGCCACGACGGCCAGGCGGTGACCTGTGAGGATTTCGTCAGGGCCATGGAGGACGCCAACGGCGTCGACCTGACCCGCTTCCGCCGCTGGTACAGCCAGGCGGGCACGCCGGTGCTGGATGTGAGTGACGAGTTCGACGCGCGCAGCGGCACCTATTCGCTGACGATCAGGCAGTCCTGCCCGCCCACCCCGGGCCAGGAGGAAAAGCTGCCGCTGCATATTCCCGTTGCCATGGGCCTGCTCGACAGCGACGGCAATGACCTGCCACTGGACGACGACGACAACACGCAGAAAGTGCTCGAAGTGACCGAAGCCGAGCAGACTTTCCGCTTCGAAGGCCTGAAAGAGAAACCGCTGCCTTCCCTGCTGCGCGGTTTCTCCGCGCCGGTCAAGGTTCACTACGACTACAGCACCGAACAGTTGCTGTTCCTGATGCGCAGCGACAGCGACGAGTTCAACCGCTGGGACGCCGGCCAGCGCCTGGCCTTCGCCGCGCTGGAGCAGTTGCAGCAGGATTTCCGCGCGGGGCGCACACTCGAACTGCAGCCGGAGCTGGTGGATGCCTATCGCAGTGTGTTGGCAAACCGCGAACTGGATCAGGCGCTAGTGGCGGAAATGCTGGCGCTGCCCAGCGCCCAGACACTGGCGGAACACGCGCAGAAGATCGACGCCGAGGCCATTGTCGCCGCGCGGGATTTTGCCCGGCGCGAGCTGGCGCTGGCCCTGAAAGACGAGTTGCGGGACTGCTATCGCCGGCTGCAGAGCGATAAACCCTACGACCCCAACGCCGCGGATATCGCCGAGCGCAGCCTGAAAAATACCTGCCTCGCCTACCTGTCCGTGACGGAAGAGCCGGAGCTGCTGACACTGGCCGAAGAGCAATTCTCCGAGGCGGCCAACATGACCGACAGCGCCGCCGCGCTGGCGGCACTCACCAACCACGCCCCGGACGATATTGCCACCTCGGCGCTGGAGAATTTCTACCGGCGCTGGGAAGGGGATACCCAGGTGGTGGAACTCTGGTTTGGCGTGCAGAGCGGCAGCGCCAGGCGTGGCACTTTGGATGCCGTACGCGAGCTGATGCAGCACCCGGCGTTTGAATTGAAAAACCCGAACAAGGTGCGGTCGGTCATCGGCGTTTTCGCCAATCGCAACTTCGCCCAGTTCCATCGCACCGACGGCAGCGGCTTTGCGTTCCTGGCGGAACAGGTGGTCGCGCTGGACAAGCTCAACCCGCAGGTGGCCGCGCGGCTGGTGACACCGCTGACCCGCTGGAAAAAGTACACCGAAGAGCTGGGTGAGAAAATGCGGGCCGCGCTGCAGTCTGTGATGGATTCCGGCAAGATTTCGCGGGATCTGTACGAGGTGGTCAGCAAGAGCCTGGCGTAGTCTGGGTGCGCCGAGCTCCAGCTCGGCATGCGGGCCGCAGGCCCGCCGGGCGAACACAAAGATTCGCCCCTACACAATGCGGCTGCGGCGCTCGGCGCCCAGCCGGCGAATCTCCAGTTTTCCGCCGTCCAGGGACAGTTCGGTCACCGAAGTGTAATCCGGCCTGAACTGGCGAACCCGCCTGTCGCCGCGAATATGCGCCACCACCGAATTGAGCACCATAAAGTGGCAGAAGACCGCGGTGTCCTGTTGCAGTTGCGCGAGGTAATCGATGGTATTGCGGCGCCAGCCGGACTGCAGCGCATCTTTTTTGTCCCATTCGCTTTCCAGTAAGCCGCGCAGCCAGTCGCCGCGCCTGTGCAATGGCACATCCGGGGGAGAGGGAATCTCGATCACCGCCTCCTCGATGGAGACCGGTGCCTGCCAGCGATCCGCCAGCGGTTGGGCGGTCTGCTGGGCGCGGGCCTTGGGGCTGCTGACCAGGGAAAAACGTTCGCTTCGCGCGTAGCGCTCGGCCAGCTCCCGCGCCTGCCGCTGGCCCAGTTCCGTCAGTCCCGGGTCGGCATCCCGCGGCGACTTTGCTGCCTCGCCGTGGCGCACCAGTAATATTTTTGTCACTTCAGTCTCCGGCTCCCCGAGATTATTGTAGATACCATCTGTCCCTACATCCCTCAAGGGGCTATCTGGCC